>DATMHM010000020.1:0-11025 GCA_035554935.1 Nocardioides sp.
CGTTGCCGAAGGTGAGCGCGGTCAGGTAGCGGCCCTTCTCGCCCACACCGAGCGCGCGCACGGTCGCGAGCGCGTCCTCGGGGGTGGTGTAGAGCTTCTCGTCGATCGCGCCGACGACACCGTCCTCCTCGCCACCGACGACGCCCACCTCGATCTCGAGGATGACCTTGGCGGCGGCGGCCTTCTCGAGCAGCTCCTGGGCGATCTCGAGGTTCTCGGCCAGCGGCACCGCCGAGCCGTCCCACATGTGCGACTGGAACAGCGGCTCCTGGCCGTTCTTCACGCGCTCGATCGAGAGGTCGAGCAGCGGCCGGACGAAGCCGTCGAGCTTGTCCTTGGGGCAGTGGTCGGTGTGCAGCGCGATGTTGACCGGGTAGTTCTTCGCGACCTCCGCGGCGTAGGCGGCGAACGCGACCGAGCCGGTGACCATGTCCTTCACCGTCGGGCCGGAGAGGTACTCCGCGCCGCCGGTCGAGACCTGGATGATGCCGTCCGAGCCCGCGTCGGCGAAGCCCTTGAGTGCGGCGTTGAGCGTCTGGGACGAGGAGACGTTGATCGCGGGGAACGCGAAGGCGCCGGCCTTGGCGGCGTCGAGCATCTCGGCGTACTTCTCGGGGGTGGCGATGGGCATGCTGGTGGGCTCCTGCGGCAGTGCGGGTGCGGGTCGACTCTCCTCAACCTACCGTGACGACCGATCGGCGTCGGCCTGCGGATCCCCCGCCGTCCTGACCGCGGTGCGCCACGGCGGACCGTGACCCGGGACACACTCCTCCCGTTGGAGTGCCACCGGGCATCTCGGCCCGCACTCGGAAGGAGCCCAGGGTGCGTCGTCTCCCTCGTCACCATCGTTTCCTCGCCACCACCGGCCTCGCCCTCGGACTCGCCGTGGCCGCCGTCGCGGCACCCGGCAGCCCCTCGCAGGCGGACGGCAGCGACACCACCACCGACACCTTCACGCCGCAGCTCGTGACGGTCGACACGCCGGACCGGGCAGCGAAGGCGCGCCTGCAGGAGCTCGGCCTCGACCTGACCGAGCACGCGGGCCACGACTACGTCGAGGTCGTGCTGCACGACGCCGGCGACCTCACCCGGCTGGTCGGCGCTGGCTTCACCTACGACGTCCGGATCCCCGACCTCGTGCAGAGGGAGGCCGAGATCAACGCGGCCAACGACCGCTATGCGGCGGTGACGCTCCGCTCGGCGCTGCCGTCCGGCCGCGACACCTACCGGAGCCTGGCCGACTACGAGGCGGACCTGAAGGCGCTTGCGGCGGACAACCCGGGACTGGTCCGGCTCTTCACGTTGCCCGAGAAGACCCTCGACGGCCGCACCGTCCACGGCGTCGAGATCGCGACGAACGTGGCGGCGAAGGACGGTCGGCCGACCTTCGCCATGTTCGGCCTGCACCACGCCCGCGAGTGGCCCTCCGGCGAGCACGCGATGGAGTTCGCGGTGGACCTGGTGAAGGGCAAGCGCGCCGGCGACCCGCGGATCACCGACCTCCTCACGCGGGGGCGGATGGTCGTCGTACCGGTGGTGAACGCGGACGGCTTCCACCTCTCCTACACCGACGGCCAGCTGATCGACCTCCGCGAGGTCGACGACACCCTCGAGCAGGAGGGGACGGTCGCGATCCTCGGGACGCCCGGCAACGCCTACAAGCGCAAGAACTGCCGCGTGGTCGACGGGGAGGACACCCCCGACGGCACCTGCGCCGCCTTCAGCGCCACGGCCAACGGCGGCTACCTCGCCGGCGTCGACCTCAACCGCAACTACGGCGGCCTGTGGGGCGGCCCGGGCGCGTCGGATCTCTTCGCCGACCCGACGTACCGCGGGGCCGGCCCGGCCTCGGAGCCGGAGACGCGCAACGTCCAGGAGCTCATCGGCAGCCGCCAGGTGACGATGATGATCTCCAACCACACCTTCTCCAACCTGGTGCTGCGGCCCAACGGCGTCGCCCCGACGACGATCGGCCCCGACGGCCTCCCCGTCGGCGACGCCGCGGACGAGCAGGCGATGGCGGAGCTGGGCGCGCGGATGACGGCCCAGAACGGCTACAGCAACCAGCACGGCTGGCAGCTCTACGACACCACGGGCACGACGGAGGACTGGTCCTACAACAACACCGGCGGCTACGGCTACACCTTCGAGATCGGCCCCGACGAGTTCCACCCGCCGTTCCCGGAGGTGGTCAACGAGTACGTCGGCGCGGGTGCGTACCTCGGCAAGGGCAACCGCGAGGCCTACCTGATCGCGTTCGAGAACGCCGTCGACCGGGCGCACCACTCGGTGATCACGGGCAAGGCACCGAAGGGTGCGACGCTGCGGCTGAGCAAGACGTTCACCACGCCGACCTGGAACGCGGCGACGGACTACGAGGACTCGGTCGAGAGCTCGATGGTCGTCACCGGCAACGGGTTCACGTGGGACGTCAACCCGTCCACCCGACCGATCGTCCAGTCGCGGCTGATCAAACTGCTCGACGGGGAGCCGACGCGGACGCAGACCTTCACCGGCACGCCCGGCACGCCGGGCGGCGGGACCACCGAGCACGAGTTCGTGGTGACCGAGACCGGCATGGACGCGCTGCGGGTCACCCTCGACTGGCCGACCCCCGACGACCTCGACCTGGAGGTCCACCGGGTCAACGCCGACGGCAGCCGCACGCAGGTGGCCTCGTCCGGCAACCTGCCGGGTGAGAAGGAGGCCGCGACGGTCGCCGACCCGCAGCCGGGCAGCTACGTCCTCGTGGTCGCCAACTACGCGTCGGCGGCGCCGACCTACACCCTGACCGCGGAGCTGTTCGACGCCACCGAGCAGCAGACGCCCGGCCTGGTGGAGTCCTGGACGCTGACCTGCGAGAAGGCCGGCGAGGTCCTAGAGAGCGTGCCGCTGGTCGTCGAGCGCGGCCAGCAGGTCCGGGTCGACCTCAAGGAGTGTGCCCGCCGCTGGTGACCGCTGATCGGGGACCGACGAGGCCCGGCGGGTCAGCCCCGCCAGGCCTCGTCGCCCGTCAGGTCGGCGTGCTGGCGCACCCAGGCGTGCATGGCGATGGCCGCGGCGGCCGAGGCGTTGATCGAGCGGGTCGAGCCGAACTGGGCGATCGAGAAGGTGCCGTCGCAGGCGTCGCGGGCGGCGTCGGAGAGCCCCGGGCCCTCCTGGCCGAACAGGAAGCAGACCCGCTCCGGGACGTGCATCGTCTCCAGGTGCGCCGAGCCCGGCAGGTTGTCGATGCCGAGCAACGGCACCGGGCCGTCGTCGTACTCCTGCAGGTAGGCGTGCAGGTCGCCGACCGTGGGGTGGTGCCGCACGTGCTGGTAGCGGTCGGTCACCATCGCGCCGCGCCGGTTCCAGCGCCGGTTGCCGACGATGTGCACCTCGGCCGCGAGGAAGGCGTTGGCGGAGCGCACGATCGTGCCGATGTTGAAGTCGTGCTGCCAGTTCTCGATGGCCACGTGGAACCCGTGGCGGCGGCGGTCGAGGTCGGCGACGATCGCCTCGAGGCGCCAGTAGCGGTAGCGGTCGACGACGTTGCGCCGGTCGCCGTCGCGGAGCAGCTGCTCGTCGTACACCTCGCTGCCGGGGCCCTCCGGCCACCGCCCCGGCCAGGGTCCGACGCCGACCTCCGGCTGCCCGTGCGGCATGGGGTCGTACGGCGCCCGCTGCTCCTCCTCGGCGACCGGCTCGACTGGGGGTTCCACGGATCGCACCCTAACCGGCACGCCATTGGGATCCGCAAGGTAGCGTGAGCCCGTGAACTCGCTGGTCGCCACGCCTTTCCTGGTGCCGATGCTGCTCGGGATGAAGTGGATGGAGCCGGACTGGCTCCTGGCCCAGTTCGGGTCCGAGCTGTTCTGGCTCAGCGTGCTGATCATCTTCGTCGAGTGCGGGCTGTTCTTCCCGTTCCTGCCCGGCGACACCCTGCTCTTCGCCCTCGGCATCTTCATCGCGACCGAGAAGATCGACCTGTTCCCCGGTCCGCGCGCGCTCGAGTTGGCCATCGCCCTGGCCCTGCTCGCGATCGCCGCGTTCCTCGGCAACGTCGCCGGCTACGAGATCGGGCGCGCGATCGGCCCGCCGCTCTACCAGCGCGACGGCAGGATCCTCAAGCGCAAGTACTTCGACCAGACCAGCGCGTTCTTCGACAAGCACGGCAACAAGGCGCTCGTCATCGGCCGGTTCGTGCCGTTCGTGCGCACCTACGTCACCGTCGTCGCCGGGGTCACCCGGATGGACCGCGGCCGGTTCTTCAAGTGGAGCGCCGTGGGCGCCGTGCTGTGGGTCGCGTCGATCCTGCTGCTCGGGTACTTCCTCGGCCGGGTCCCCGTGCTGGGCCCGTTCCTCGAGGAGAACATCGACTACGCGATCCTGCTGATCATCGCCTTCTCCGCGGTCCCGCTCGTGTGGGAGTGGTGGCGGCACCGCCGTACGTCCGGGCCGGAGGCCGACGACAACGACCACGACGGCGTGCCGGACCGCGACATCCTCGGCGAGGACACCACGCACCACGAGGCGACCGCGGACTGATCCCGTCCCGGGCGCGCCGATGAATCCCGGTGTCGGCACCGGTCGCTAGTTCGGCAGCGTCCGCCGGCCCCGGCGGCCCACTCGACCCAGGAGCGCACTGTGGCTATCAACCTCAACCCCTACATCAACTGGCGTGGTCAGGCCCGCGAGGCGATGGAGTTCTACCAGTCCGTGCTCGGTGGCGAGCTGAACGTGATGACCTTCGCCGACATGGGCGGCGAAGCCATGGGCGTCGCCGCGGGCGAGGTCGACTGGGTGATGCACTCCGCGCTCTCGGTCTCCGACTCGGTGCTCCTCATGGGCGCCGACCACCCCTCCCACGTGCCCGGCGAGCCGCAGACCCAGCAGGTCAGCCTGAGCGGCCCGGCCGAGGACGAGGCCACCCTCCGCTCCTGGTGGGAGGGCCTCTCCGCGGGCGCCAACGTCAACGTGCCGCTCGAGAAGGCGCCCTGGGGCGACACCTTCGGCATGCTCACCGACCGGTACGGCGTGGACTGGCTGGTCAACATCGCGGGCGCCCCCGCCGAGGGCTGAGCCTGCTGGGCCTGCTGGGCCTGCTGGGCCTGCTGGGCCTGCTCATCGTCCGCGGGCGGGATAGTCCCTGACGAAAAGCACCGAGATCGGCGTGATTTCGGTGCTTTTCGTCAGGGACTATCCCGCCTTGGTGCAGGTGTGGCGGTTGTGACTGCCCGGGTCAGGCGATCCGGTAGCGCAGGAACCGGGACCGCTGCTCGGCCGTGAGGGCGCGACGCGCGGCCACCGTCGCCGTGGATGTCCAGCCCGGCGGCGGGTCGGCCGTCCACGACCGCGGGCCGTTCCACCGCGCTGCACGGACGTGGGCGGCATGCAGATGCGCAAGTACGTCGCCCGGGTGGTCGCCCGACAGCCAGCGGACCACCTGGAGGCCGTGCTCGGCGTACAGCTCGTCCTTCGACCGGTCGGCCCGGCGACGGTCGCTGTCGAGGTGCAGCACGCTGTCGTACTCCCCCAGCACGCCGGCCGCGACGTCGACCAGGTCCGGCGTCCCGAGGTGTCGTCCGTGGAGGTCGAACAGTGGCAGGTTCGCCACAGGGCGCGCGCCTTCGAAGGCTGCCTGCCACAGCAGGCGCATCCTGACCTCTGCCGGCGACCAGGCGTTCTCGCTGCCGAGCGCCACCGCCCCGCGCGCCTGCGGCACTCCCGTCCACGAGGACTGTCCGGCGACGAGGTCGGCAACCTCCTTGATCGAGACCAGGTCGGAGTACGCCGCCATGTCGAGGGCGATCACCGCGTCCTGCACGCTGCGGGCGTGGCGCATCACGAAAGACGTCGACCACGCCGGCGACGTCACCCGGAGGCCGTCGACGACCACGATCTCGTCCGGCCCCGTCCCCTCTCCACTCACCGCGATCCCGGGCTGCGGCCGGACGTCGTGGGTGCTGATCAAGATCGGCACGGGCAGCTGAGCGCCGGAGGCATCGGTGCCGTCGAACCACCCGTTCGCCAGCCAGCGCAGTGCGGCCCAACCCGTGATCGCACCCCCGGGCGGAACGACCACCGATGCATCGACGATCCGTTGCTCCACGGGAACCGCGCCCTCGAATGCGCCCGGCGGCCGGTAGTAGCCGTGGCTGGTCCGCTCCCAGTGCCTCGGGTTGCGTGCCTGGCTGCGCGTGGGCCCCAGCCTGCCCGTCGGGTCGATCCGCACTGGCAGCACCAGGCCCTGTCGCAGCTCGTCCATGCCGTGGATCCTGCGGCCGTCGTACGACGGTCAGGGACGGCTGGCCTCCTCCCTGTGGAGGAGTGTCGATCTCCACAGGCACGAGGGGGAGTAACTGCACTGCTCGCGATAGTCCCGGACGAAAAGCACCGGGATCGGACGTATCTCGGTGCTTTTGGTCAGGGACTATCGCCCGGCGGCTCCACAACAGCTCCCACCGACGGCGGGGGCTGGGAGCCGCGACTGAGGATCAGGCCCGCGCGGCCGCGCGGGCGGCGTCGAGCTCGGCCTTGGTCAGCACCGAACGCACCTCGAGGTCGACGTCCGCGAGGGGGTTCTCACCGGCCGGGCTGCGGTCGATGGCACAGACAACGGTCTCGACCACGGCGCCGCCGGCGCGGAGCGCGTTCGTCGCGTCCCGCACGGCGCCGCCCGTGGTGATGACGTCCTCGATCAGCACGACCTTCCTGCCGTCGAAGGCCGGGCCCTCGGCGAGCTTGGCGGTGCCATACTCCTTCGCCTTCTTGCGGACGAACACGACGGGGATGCCGACGAGCTGGCTCACCGCGGTGGCGATCGGGATGCCGCCCATCTCGAGGGCGCCGAGCAGGTCGACCTCCGCGGGCAACAGCTGCGCGACCTCGCGGGCCACGCGCGCGAGGAGCTGCGGCTCGGCCTCGAAGAGGTACTTGTCGAAGTACTCGTTGCTCACCTGGCCGGAGCGCAGGGTGAACTCACCCGTCAGGCGGCAGGTGGCGTCGATGTCGGCGGCGAGGGCGGTGTCCGTGGTCGTCACGCCCGAAGGTTATCTATCGTCGGTCCCGTGCCCCGAGCAGCCGTGCCTCCCGCAGCCCGCCGCGTCGCCGGAATGGGCGAGACGATCTTCGCCGAGATGTCCGCGCTCGCGGCCCGGACCGGCGCCGTCAACCTCGGCCAGGGATTCCCCGACACCGACGGTCCGCCGCAGGTCATCGACGCCGCCGTCGCGGCGCTGAGGGGCGGCGCCAACCAGTACGCCCCCGGTCCGGGCATCCCCGCCCTGCGGCGGGCGATCGCCCGGCACCAGCAGCGGCGCTACGGGCTCGACCTCGACCCCGACCGCGAGGTCGTGGTGACGACCGGCTGCACCGAGGCGATCGCCGGGGCGCTGCTCGGCCTGGTCGACCCGGGCGACGAGGTGGTCGTGCTGGAGCCGTACTACGACTCCTACACGGCGATGATCGAGTTCGCCGGCGGCGTACGACGTCCGGTGACCCTGCGCGCGCCGGACTTCCGGCTCGACCCGGCCGAGCTCGAGGCGGCGGTGTCGGCGCGGACCAAGCTGGTCCTGCTCAACACGCCCCACAACCCGACCGGCCGGGTCCTCGACGCCGACGAGCTGGCCGCCGTGGCGCGGGTCGCCCAGCAGCACGACCTGCTGGTGGTGACCGACGAGGTCTACGAGCACCTCACGTTCGACGGCCGCCAGCACGTCCCGGTCGCCACCCTGCCGGGCATGGCGGAGCGGACGCTCACCCTGAGCAGCGCCGGGAAGTCGTGGTCGGTGACCGGCTGGAAGGTCGGCTGGGCGACCGGGCCGGCCGAGCTGGTCGCCGCCGTGACGGGCGCCAAGCAGTGGCTCACGTTCACCTCCGGCGCTCCCCTGCAGCCCGCGGTGGCGGCCGCGCTGGACGCCGGCGACGGCTTCCCCGCCGCACTCGCCCGCGACCTCGAGGCCCAGCGGGACCAGCTCGTCGACGGGCTGCGCGCGGCCGGCCTGACGACGTACGTCCCGGAGGGGACCTACTTCGCGACCACCGACGTCAGCGCCCGCGGCTGGGCCAGCGGCGGCGACTTCTGCCGGGCGCTGCCTGAGCGGGCCGGGGTGGTGGCGATCCCGGCGGAGGTGTTCTACGACGACCCGGACGCGCCCGGCGCGGGACGGCACCTGGTGCGCTGGGCCTTCTGCAAGCGGCCGGAGGTGATCGGCGAGGCGGTACGACGGCTGGGGGCCGCGGACCTCACCGCCTGATCCCGGTCAGCGCCGGTCAGCGGGAGAGCCGGCGCTGCTGGTACCACTGCGCGACGTCGGGCCGCAGCAGCAGCCACGTGCTCACCGCGAAGACGAGCGGCAGCACCACGAGCGGCGGCGCCGCGAGCGAGAGCGCGAGGGTGGTCAGGCCGGCGACGACGCTGGAGACGGCCAGCGTGATCCGCGCCCAGTTCTGCCCGGCGAACGCGAGGCCCGCCAGCACGATGGCGGCCAGGGCCCACAGGATGAAGATGCCGCCGAAGACCAGCACCGACGCGACCAGGGTCGCCTCGGTGATCTCGGTGCCCTCGAAGAGCTCGGGCTGCTGCTCGCGCAGGTCGGCCAGCATCGCGTCACCCTGGGCGACTGCGGTGGCGGAGACCAGGCCCATCACGACGACCACGAGCGCGGAGAGGACCCACGTCATCACGCACACGGCGGTGAGCCCGCCGGGACGTCGTACGGCGTCCGGCCGGTGCCGCGCCACGTGCGCATGCGGCGGGGCAGGCACCGGCGGGGCAGGCACCGGCGGGGCAGCCACCGGCGCGGGCGGGACCGGTGCGGAGGCGTCGCTCGCGGGCGCTTCCGACGGGGGCGACGGGGTGCGCGGGGGCTGCATCCGCGCCAGCCGCTCGGCGCGGCGCTGCTCGTAGGCCTGGACCCACGGCCGGCCGGCGTACCAGTCACGCGTCGGCTGCAGCCACAGCAGCGCGATCCCCGCCAGCACCATCGGCGCGAGGAAGCTCGCCGTGGCCAGGCCACCGACGAGGAGCAGCGGCGAGAGGACGGTCAGGGCGATCCGGGCGCTCATCGAGCGCTGGAACACCTGGAAGCCCAGGATCGTGGCGGCCGTCGCGGCGCCGGCCCCGACGAGGCAGAGCACCCGGATGGTCGTCGCGAGCCCGTCGACGGTCATCCCCATGTCGCCGGACTGGCCGGCGAGCATCCGCTGGAGCTCCTCCTGCACCTCGATGGTGTGCAGCGACGCGATGCGCTGCCAGGCGGAGAGCACGACGACGATCGAGCCGCCGATGATCAGCACCCCCGCCAGCGTCGCCTGGCCCGGCCGCGGTTGCTGCTTGTCGCTCATGGCTCCATTCCACCAGACCGTCCCACGCGCCCCACCGGCGACGCAGCTCATGCGCTTGTCAGGGGTTGCAACCCCCGACAAGCGCATGAATCCCCGGACATCCGGGGATTCATGCACCCGCCGGACTCAGCCCGCGAGCACCAGCCCGTCCTCGCCCCGCTCCACCTTCACGGAGCCGCCGTCGGTGACGTCCCCGGAGATGAGCAGCCGGGCGAGGGGGTCGCCGATGGCGGTCTGGATGAGGCGGCGCAGCGGCCGGGCGCCGTACGCCGGGTCGTAGCCGGTCTCGGCGAGCCAGGCCCGCGCCTCGGGGGTGACCTCCAGCGAGATCCGCCGGGCGGCGAGCCGCGACTCGAGCGAGCGCAGCAGCAGCTCGACGATGTGCGACAGGTCGTCCCGGGTGAGCGCGTCGAAGGTGACGATCTCGTCGAGCCGGTTGAGGAACTCCGGCTTGAACGACTGGCGCACCACCCCCAGCACCGCCTCCTTCTGCGCCTCAGGCTCGATCGTGGGGTCCACGAGGAACTGGGAGCCGAGGTTGGAGGTGAGGATCAGGATCGTGTTGCGGAAGTCGACCGTGCGGCCCTGGCCGTCGGTGAGGCGACCGTCGTCGAGCACCTGCAGCAGGATGTCGAAGACCTCGGGGTGCGCCTTCTCGACCTCGTCGAGCAGCACGACGGAGTAGGGGCGCCGGCGCACCGCCTCGGTGAGCTGGCCGCCCTCGTCGTAGCCGACGTAGCCCGGAGGGGCACCGACGAGCCGCGCGACGGAGTGCTTCTCGGCGTACTCGCTCATGTCGATCCGCACGATCGCGCGCTCGTCGTCGAAGAGGAAGTCCGCCAGTGACTTGGCCAGCTCGGTCTTGCCGACGCCGGTCGGGCCGAGGAACAGGAACGAGCCGGTGGGACGGTTCGGGTCGGAGATGCCCGCCCGCGCCCGTCGTACGGCGTCGCTGACCGCGCGCACGGCCTCGTGCTGCCCGATCAGGCGGGCCCCGATGACCTGCTCCATCTCGAGCAGCTTGGCGGTCTCGCCCTGCAGCAGCCGGCCGGTGGGGATGCCGGTCCAGGCCTCGACGACCTCGGCGATCTGGCCGGCGCCGACCTCCTCGCCGACGAGCTTGTCGGTGATCTCGTCCTCGGCGGCGGCCGCGGCCTCGATCTGCTTCTCCAGCGCGGGGATGCGGCCGTAGAGGATCTCGCTGGCCTTCTCGAAGTCGCCCTCGCGCTGCAGCTTCTCGGCCTCGACGCGCAGCTGGTCGAGCTGGCGGCGGAGCGCACCCTCTCCCTCGAGCTCGGACTTCTCCCGCTCCCAGCGGACCTCGAGCGCGCGCAGCTCCTCCTCCTTGTCGGCGAGGTCGGCGCGCAGCACCTCGAGCCGCTCGCGCGAGGCGTCGTCCGACTCCTTGGCGAGCGCGAACTCCTCCATCCGGAGCCGGTCGACCTGGCGACGCAGCTGGTCGATCTCCTCCGGCGAGGACTCGATCTCCATCCGCAGCCGGGACGCGGCCTCGTCGACGAGGTCGATCGCCTTGTCGGGCAGCTGCCGGCCGGAGATGTAGCGGTCGGAGAGGGTCGCGGCGGCGACCAGCGCGGCGTCGGTGATCCGCACGCCGTGGTGCGCCTCGTACTTCTCCTGGATGCCGCGCAGGATCTGGATGGTGTCCTCGACCGAGGGCTCGCCGACGAAGACCTGCTG
>DATMHM010000021.1:0-110734 GCA_035554935.1 Nocardioides sp.
ACGAGGTCCTGCTCGACATCGGTTACAAGACCGAAGGTGTCATCCCGTCGCGCGAGCTCTCGATCAAGCACGACGTCGACCCGTCCGAGGTTGTCGAGGTCGGCGACAAGGTCGAGGCCCTGGTGCTCCAGAAGGAGGACAAGGAAGGCCGCCTGATCCTGTCCAAGAAGCGCGCGCAGTACGAGCGCGCCTGGGGCACGATCGAGCAGGTCAAGGAGGAGGACGGCGTCGTCGAGGGCGCGGTCATCGAGGTCGTCAAGGGTGGTCTCATCCTGGACATCGGCCTGCGTGGCTTCCTCCCCGCCTCCCTCGTCGAGATGCGTCGCGTCCGCGACCTGCAGCCGTACGTCGGCCAGACCCTCGAGGCCAAGATCATCGAGCTCGACAAGAACCGCAACAACGTGGTCCTGTCGCGCCGTGCCTGGCTCGAGCAGACCCAGTCCGAGGTTCGCCACGGCTTCCTGACCCAGCTCCAGAAGGGCCAGATCCGCAAGGGTGTCGTGTCCTCGATCGTCAACTTCGGTGCCTTCGTGGACCTCGGTGGCGTCGACGGCCTCGTGCACGTCTCGGAGCTGTCGTGGAAGCACATCGACCACCCGTCCGAGGTCGTCACCGTCGGTGACGAGGTCACCGTCGAGGTCCTCGACGTGGACATGGACCGCGAGCGTGTCTCCCTGTCGCTGAAGGCGACCCAGGAGGACCCGTGGCAGCACTTCGCCCGCACCCACCAGATCGGCCAGATCGTGCCGGGCAAGGTCACCAAGCTGGTGCCCTTCGGCTCGTTCGTCCGCGTCGAGGAGGGCATCGAGGGCCTGGTCCACATCTCGGAGCTGGCCGAGCGCCACGTCGAGATCCCGGAGCAGGTCGTCCAGGTCAACGACGACGTCATGGTCAAGATCATCGACATCGACCTCGAGCGTCGCCGGATCTCGCTGTCCCTCAAGCAGGCCAACGAGACCACCGCCGCGGCGGACGTGGAGGAGTTCGACCCCACGCTCTACGGCATGGAGGCGACCTACGACGAGCAGGGCAACTACGTCTACCCCGAGGGCTTCGACCCGGAGACCGGCGAGTGGCTCGAGGGCTACGACGAGCAGCGTGCCAAGTGGGAGGAGCAGTACGCCAAGGCGCACGCTCGCTGGGAGGCCCACGTCAAGCAGCAGGCCGACGCCAAGCAGGCCGAGATCGAGGCCGGCGAGGCCAGCTCCTACTCGTCCGCTCCGGCCGAGGACGGCGGCAACGGGGGCGGCTCGCTCGCTTCCGACGAGGCGCTGCAGGCGCTCCGCGAGAAGCTCACCGGTGGGAACTGATCGCCTGATCAGCCGCTAGCAGCACAGGAGCCCCGACCGTCACGGTCGGGGCTCCTGGCTCTTTTGGGGGGCTGGGGTGGTGTCGTTTGGTCCCAAACGACATGTTTTGGGGCCGAATTGATGTCGTTTGGGACCAAACGACATCAATCCCAGCCCAGAAAGGGTCAGTCGAACCAGGCGGCGCGGCGGGGAGTGCTCAGGCCGTCGTGTCGGACCCAGCCGGTGAGGACGCCGAGGATCGCTATCAGGATCAGGAGGACGAGTGCGGTGGTCATGGCAGAAATCATGCTCCTGTCCAGATCCTGCCACCAGTGGCAGAAATGCCGGTCGCCGTTGATTTTCTGCCACTGCGGTGCGACAGTGGTGCGGTGCTGACCAACGTCGCCGTGATCGCCTTCAACGGCGTCGCCCCCTTCGAGCTGGGCATCCTCTGTGAGGCCTTCGGCATCGACCGCACCGAGGACGGTGTGCCGCCGATCGACTTCGCCGTGTGCGCGGAGGACGACCGGCCGCTGCAGACGTCGATGGGCTTCACGATGCAGGCCGCGCACGGCCTGGACCGCATCGCCGTGGCCGACCTCGTCGGCATCCCGGCGATCAAGGAGGCGGAGGCGTCGCCGGCCGTCATCGCGGCGATCCGTGCTGCCCACGACCGCGGTGCACGCCTGATGTCGGTGTGCAGTGGGTCGTTCATCCTCGGCCAGGCGGGCCTGCTCGACGGCATCGAATGCACCACGCACTGGATGCACACCGCCCGGCTGCAGGCGCAGTTCCCCCGGGCCCGGGTGATCCCCGAGGTGCTGTACGTCGACGCCGGGCAGGTCGTGACCGGCGCCGGCAGCGCCGCGGGGCTGGATGCGGCCCTGCACATCTGGCGCCAGGAGCACGGCGCGGCCGTGGCGAACACCGTCGCCCGCCGGGCCGTCGTACCGCCCTATCGGGACGGGGGGCAGGCGCAGTACATCGCCCGCGCCGTCCCCGACTGCGACGCCGACACCCTGGGCCCGCTGCTGACGTGGGTGCTGGAGAATCTGCGCGAGGACCACGCGGTCGAGTCGCTCGCGAAGCGCGCGCTGATGTCGCCGCGGACCTTCGCCCGGCGCTTCCGCGACGAGACCGGTACGACGCCGCACCACTGGATCACCCGGCAGCGGGTGGCGGCCGCCGAGGAGCTGCTCGAGCGCACCGACCAGCCGGTCGAGTGGATCGCCTCCGAGGTCGGCTTCGGCAACGCGGCGACGCTGCGGCACCACTTCACGCGGGTGCGCGGGGTCAGCCCGCAGAACTACCGGCGTCAGTTCGCCTGCTGACGCCGGTTCCATTGGAGCGGCGTGGCGCCGTGCCGCGCCAGGCGCGCCGTACCGGGCGTGCTCAGTGCGCCAGCGACGGGTCCCAGCGGTTGGCGATCAGCTTGAAGCTGGGGGTGTCCTCGAGGGAGGTCACGGCCTCGTAGATGCGCTCGTACTGCGTCGACGCGATCCGCCAGGCGCCGTCCGCGTCCTTGCGGTAGGTGTCGACGTAGTAGCCCGCGCCGCAGACCTGCACCTTGAAGTCCGACACGATGACGGTGTCCTCGAACGCCCACGAGCCCGTCGCCGTGTCGCCGTCGACGTCGATCTCGGGGTGATTGGCGATGTGGACCGTGACGATCCCGGTCCCGACGTTCTTCTCCATGTAGGCGGCGACGTCGCCCCGGTTGTCGAAGTGCAGCGGCTCGCCCATGGCCTGGGTGCCGTAGCGGGCGGTGACGTCCTCGGCGAGGCAGTCGGCGAAGTCGTCCCACTGCTTGAGGTCGAGGCTGCGGAAGTAGCGGTACTTGAGGCGCTTGATCTGCTCGATCGCGACGAGGTCCATGCGCCGAGAATAGAACGCGTTCTATCGTGCGTCGACCATCGCTCCCACTGGAGCCATCCCGCCGGCCGCACCGGGGGACGGTCGGAAACATGGTCGGACACGCCGTCGGACCATCGGATCCGAGGGTCGCAATTTCTCCGTTTCCGCCACATCGGCCGCGATCCGGGTGAAGACTCGGCCGGGTTGAAACGGACCCGGGACCACCGGGACGACGCCCGTCCGGTTGGGGGGCCGGGCATTTTCCGTTGACAGGGATTGGCCATGCTCGCTCGCATCCGTCCGGCACTCATCCCGTTCGTGGCCCTGGCCGCGACGACCAGCCTCGGCGTCGCCGTGGCGCCACCGGCCCGGGCGACGGCCGCGCCCGACGCCGCGACGGCTGCGGTGACCGGGCTGCTCAACCGGCTGGCCACGGACTTCCTGCCTCAGCTGGCGTCGAGCTCGTCGTTGTCGCAGCAGCTCCCGACGCTCGCCGTGACGCCGGCCGGCTCCGTCGGCCTGCGGACCGCGTTCGAGGACGCCCTCGCGGGCGGCGGGCAGCTCGCGGACGCGGACACCCAGCCGACCCTGGCCGCGCTGACGACCTATGTCGACGACGCGGACGGCGCCGGGTGGTCCTTCGACGCGTCGATGCCGGACGACCACTCCGTCACGATCGCCTACACCCGCACCGTGACCAGCGACGCCGGCCTCGACATCCGCGACCCGGACGGGACGCTCAGCCTCTCCACCGGCAACGGCATCGACGTGACCGGGACGCTGACCGGCTCCTTCACGCTCGTGTACGACGACGCGGCCGACCACGCCAGCCTCACCAGCCCGTCGCTGGCGATCGAGACCACCGCCGACCTGCCCGAGGGCAAGCAGCTCAACGCGGGCCTCGGCATCCTCGGCGTGAAGGTCGTCGGCGAGGCCGGTACGGCGGACTACCGGCTCGAGAGCGACGTCGCCACCTCGTGGGCGAACCCCGACGACGACGCGGCGGACTCCCTCGCGTTCGACGACCCCTCGACGCCGGCGGCCGATGATGGCGAGCTGGCGGCCGACGGCGCCGGCACCGGCATCGTGACCGCGACCCGCAGCGGCTCGCTGACCGGCCACCTCGTCGCCACGCCCCGCGCGACCGACCGGGTCGCGGGACTGCCCAGCACCGGGGCGACGGTCGACCTGAGCTCCACCGCACCGGACAGCTTCGAGGCGCCCGGCGTGGCCGCCGTCGTACCGGACGAGGCGCAGCCGTTCCTGACGCTGACGCCGCGCGACCTCGCTGCGGGCCTGTCGCAAGCAGCCTCCGCGATCCTGGGCATGCAGGACGCCGAGGACGGCAACCTGCCGCTGATGCGCGGCTCGATCGGCAATGCCATCGACGCGGTCGGCGGCATCAAGCTGTTCCTCGCCGACCAGGTGCCGGACGCCGACCCGGAGGACCAGACGCCGGGGCAGCCGAAGTTCGCCTCCCTGCAGGACATGCTGGCGGCGCTGGACGAGGCTGCCTTCGCCGACGCCGGATGGACCATCGACGTCCTCGGCGGTGACGACGCCGCCACCTTCGACCCCGCGAGCAAGGTCGTCGACTTCACCGTCCGGACCACCCGGGGCGGCGTCGAGAACCTCGAGCTCAACGTCCTCGGCGCGCCGACGACCGGCACCGGGACCTACACCGACGGCGGCCTGAACGCGACCGGCGTCGACTTCGACGGCCCGCAGGACACGCAGGGCGCGGAGCTGGTCGGGCGCCGGGTGTCCGCGGGCACCTCGTGGGGGACCGTCGCGTCCGTCACCGGCGACCACACGCTCACCCTCACCGGCGCCGGCTGGTCCGCCGGCCGGCCGGCCGACGGCACCGCCTTCTCGATCGAGGCGGCCGACCCGAAGACCGGTGCCCCGGAGCTCGCGAACACCCTGGAGGCGGACACCGGGATCGCGGTCGCCAACGCGGACCTCTCGACCGCGACCGTCACGCCCGACGTGGTGGTGACCCTCCCGTTGGCCCTCGACCTGAGCGCGCCGCTGACCTACGTCGACGAGGCCGGCGACACCGTGCCGGACTGCGATCCCAGCGCGGCCACCGCGCCCTGCCCGTTCCAGCAGGTCGACGACAGCGGCCTCGCGCGGGTGATCACGTCCCTGCCGCTGGCCAGTGACCGGATCCTCCTGCGCCAGTCGGCCCGTGACGTCCTCGTCGCCGACGCCGACATCACCTCGCCCGTGCAGATCCACACCTCCAGTGGGTTCCTGGCCCTGTCGATCGGTGGCGAGGTCCGGCTGGACGTCCCGGACGACGCGCACCTCCAGCGGCTCGCGCTGACCGACGAGGGCGACATCCCGATCCCGGCGTTCGTCGAGCTGGTCCGGCAGCAGGCCACCAGGACCGCGGCCTCCGACGACGACGTCTTCACCCAGACCCTCGGCGGGTCGGTGACGGCCGAGGTCGACGTCAGCGTCGACGACGCGCCCGACGCCTTCGCCGACGGCGAGGACTCGACCTCCTTGACGCTGACCGCGAGCGTCGCCGACCTCGCCGACGGCATCGACGACGGCGACGTCACGGTCGCTGCGGCCGACGCCGGTCGGGCCGCCCTGCTCAAGGCGCTCGACTTCGAGCCGGACAACCCGATGTCCCTCTTCGGCGGCGTCCAGGCCGTGCTCCAGCGTGCCGGCAGCGACCTCACCTCCCTGACCGGCGGGGGGCTCAACACGCCGATCCCGTTCGTCGGCGCCTCGGTGGCGCAGCTCCTGGGCGCCGGCGCGAGCGGCGCGGACGGCGTCACCTACGACCAGCACGCCGCCGCGGGCGACGTCCCGGCGACCACCTGGCTGACCGACCCGGGTGAGAGCTTCGGGCCGGCGTACGTCGGACGCCAGGTCGTCGTCGGCTCGACGCTGTCCACCGTGGTCGCCCGCGACGGCGCGACGCTGGTCCTGGCGCCGCAGCTCACCAGCCTGCCGGCCGACGGGACGCCGTACCTCGTGGAGAACGAGCTGCTCGGTGCCGCGCACCGCCTGCAGGCGCTGACCCCCGACTCCCTCCAGGAGACGATCGCGATCGCCCAGGACGCGCTGGGCCACGACTCGACGATCGACTTCGGCCTGGTCGACGGCGGCTCCGGTGCCCAGCTGCGGCTCGACCTGACCTGGCACCGTGCCTACGGGGTCGCCCGCCCCGTCAGCATCGAGCTCGGGGACCAGCAGCTGGTCGGCGCCGCGGCCGGCGGCGAGCTCAGCGTCGAGGCGAGCGGCACCGTGACGCTGCGCCTGCTCCTGCCGCTCACCGCCGAGGCCATGCTCGACCCGATCGACAACACCCGCGTCGACGAGGACGCGTCGTCGATCGACTTCGGCCTCGACGTCACGGCGGACGACGCCCACCTCGGCGCCAGCCTCGGACCGGTGTCGGTGGCGCTCGGCACCGAGGCCGAACCGGGCAGCTTCCACGCCGGCTTCGGCGTCGAGATCACCGGTACGACGGGCGACGCGACGCCCTCGATCGGCGACTTCTTCACGAGCGGCTTCGGCGTCGCCCTGACCAACGGCGACGCCTGCCCCGAGGCCGCCGCGATCCTGTGCGCCGACTTCCCGGTGTTCGTCAACGGCACCAAGGTGTCGGGCGGCAACCTCACGGTGACCAGCACGCTCGCCAGCGGCGACGACCTCGCCGACGTGTTCGGCGGCACCAGCACCGAGGTCGAGCTCCCGACCGGGCTGCAGGCGATCCTGGACGGCACGCCGTTCGAGTTCGACACCCTCGCCGAGGGACTCCAGCAGTACCTCTTCTACGCGGAGACCTCGCTGCGGACCGCCTCCAACGGCGGCGAGATGCCGATCATCGGCAAGGACCTCCAGGCCGGCGCCGACTTCATGGGGACGGCCCGCGCCAGGATCGACGAGTTCCTCGCCGAGAACGGCGACCCGACCACCGTCGGTGGGGCGCGCACGCTCCTGACGACCACCCTGGCCACCAAGCTCGGCGTCGTCGTGAACGGGCCGACCGGCGTGCAGGTCGACTTCACCTGCAACACCACCCTCGCGCCGCCGCCCGCACCGACGGTCGCGGCCACGGGTGCCGACCCGGCGACCGACACGACGTCGTACGTCTACAAGGTGGTCTCCACCTACGAGGACAGCGGCGGGACCGTGCACGACTCGCTCCCGTCCGAGGCCAGCGCGGCCGTCGCGAACGCGGCGACCCTGTCGGCCACCAAGTTCAACACCGTGACCTGGGCGCCCGTGGACGCCGCCACCGGCTACAAGGTGCTGCGCGCCACCCAGTCCGGGGACACCACGTCGGCGTACGTGCGGGTGGGCAACGTCGACGACCCGACGACGGTGACCTTCACGGACGAGGGGACGCTCGCGGCGCCGTACACGGCCGCGACGACGCCGTACCGGCTCTCCGGCGTGTCCTGCGCGGACGACCAGTCGGTGACGGACGTCGAGGGGGTCACGCTCGGCCTGGTCCTCGGCCAGGGCGACGTCTCGGCGGCGAAGGGCTGCGAGGACAGCACCACTCGCGGCGACTGCGTGGGCGGCGAGCTCCCCGTCGACCTCGGCCTGCCGGGCCTGTCGCTGAAGACCGGTGAGGGCGGCTCGGTCAGCGGCAAGGTCGGCTGGGCGCTCGACGTCAAGATCGGCTTGAGCCGCAGCCGGGGGTTCTACATCGACACCGCCGACGACAACGAGTTCGAGGTCGGCGCCGCGCTGCGCCTGGACCAGGCGGCCAGCGAGGGCAGCCCCGACCTCACCGCGCAGCTGTCGATCATCCAGGTCGACGTGAAGAAGCGCAGCGACCGACCGGAGTTCGTCGGCCACTTCGGCATCGACATCCAGGACGCGGACGACGCCCTGACTCTCGCCGAGATCGCGCGCGTCCGGGTGGCCGACGCGATCGTGGTCAGCGTCCGGGCGAAGGTCGACATCGACTGGCACCTGCAGGCGTCGGCGTCGGCCGCGCTGCCGGGCATCGGGACCGACTTCAAGCTCACCTGGGGCTGGGGGACCAGCAGCGGCCCCGCCCAGCCGGGCAACACCTCGGGCCTGGTCATCAGGTTCGACAACGTCACCCTGAACACGGGGGAGTTCTTCGGCAGGGCCCTCAAGCCGTACTTCCAGCAGATCGTCGACGCGGCCAAGCCGCTGCAGCCGGTCATCGACACGA
Source organism: Nocardioides sp. (assembly GCA_035554935.1). Lineage (GTDB taxonomy): Bacteria > Actinomycetota > Actinomycetes > Propionibacteriales > Nocardioidaceae > Nocardioides. The sequence goes on from DATMHM010000021.1 coordinate 8,320, forward strand.
TCTTCACGCCGATGCCGGTGATCTCCGACCTGTCCGAGGCGGCCGGGGGAGACCCGATCACGATCGCGTCGCTCGCGGAGACCTTCAACACCCTCACCGGCGGGCCGAAGATCAAGCCGTTCCTCGACGCGCTCAAGACGGTCCGTCAGCTGCTCGCCGGCGTCAAGTGCGACGGTGACACGTGCGGGGTCAACATCGGCAGCTTCAACCTGCTCGCGGACCGGGCCGCGACGACGACGGCCACCGCGGGCAACTCGACGACGCTGATCGACAAGGCGCCGGCGACCTATCAGCCGAACGCCGCTGCCACGCAGCAGATCAACAGCAAGGACACGTCCGGGCAGCTCGGCACGAAGGTGCAGCCGCGTGCGACGCTCGCGGCCGGGATCTCGATCCCCGTCATCGAGGACCCGACGCTGCTGTTCGGGCTGATCACCGGCGGCGACATCCCGCTGGTGGAGTTCGACAGCGGTCCGCTGAGCCTCGGCTTCCAGTTCCAGCAGTCCTTCGGCCCGATCTACGCCCCGCCGCCGGTCATGATGGTCATCGGCGGCGGCGCCTCGGTCACGCTGCGCATCGCGGCCGGCTTCGACACCTACGGCATCCGGCGCGCCATCGAGACCGGCGACGGCGCCCAGGTTCTCGACAGCCTCTACTTCAAGACCGTGGACAAGAACGGCGCCCCGATCCCGGTCGTCACGTTCACCGGCTACCTCGAGGCCGGCGCCTCGATCTCGCTCGGCGTCCTCGAGGTCGGCGTCGTCGGCGGCATCAAGCTGACGGTCGGCTTCTACTGGAACGACCCGAACGACGACGGCAAGTTCCGGTTGTTCGAGTTCGCGGGAGCAGTGGCGAACAACCCGATCTGCCTGTTCAACGTCGGCGGCGAGCTGTCGCTCTACATCAAGGTGTTCGTCGAGATCGGGATCAGCCCGTTCTCGGTGAGCTTCGACTTCACGCTGGTCAACATCAAGCTGCTCGACTTCAACCTCGCACCGAACTGCAGCCCGCCGCCCCCGCGGCTCGGCGGCACCGACGGCAGCGTCCTCTACGTGTTCGCCGGCAAGTTCGGCGGCGGTGGGCCGCGCGGCGACGGCGCCTGGGCGGCGAACGACAAGGACGAGACCTGGGTCGTGCGCCAGGTCCCCGGCTACACCGAGGACGGCGTCACCCACGACCCCGCCGTCGAGGTCCGCGGACTCGGCATCACCGAGACGTTCCCCGACCCGGGCTCCGACACGATCCGGACCGTCGTCCTCGACGGCCGCGGCTACGGCGGCAACCTGACCGTCACCTTCACCGGCGGCGCGGCCCCGGTCGAGGGCGCCGAGGCCGTCCCGTTCACCAAGCGGGCGGTCGTGTTCACCGGCTCGGGTGACGACGTCATCCGCACCGGCGAGGGCACGTCCTGGGTCGACTCCGGAGGCGGTGCCGACACCGTCACCACCCTCGACCGCACCGACCCGACGCAGGCCCCGGACTCCGTCGAGGCGCACGTCGCCGGCGGCCCGGGCGGCGACGCGATCACGGTCGGCAACGGCAAGGACACGGTCACCGGCGACGGGTCCCTGGTCGTCGGCTCGACGACGCGGACCGTCGACCTCGCACCGGCGCTGGCCGGGACCACGTCCCTCGCCGGCGCGATCGACGTGACCACCCTTGCCGATCCCGCGGCAGCGGACCTCTACGCGCCTGACCCGGCCGGCTCCGGGCCCGACCAGATCGCGGCGGGCCTCGGACAGGTGCGGCTGTCCGGCAACGGTGGCGCCGACACGATCGGCACCGCCAACGACAGCCGGCTCGCCGACTCCTCGGGGATCCGGGCCGGCAGCCCGGGCGGCTCCGCGGCGGAGGAGGCCCTCTACCGGGCCCTCCCGTCGGTGCTCGTGGGTGGTGGCGGCAGCGACGTGCTCAAGAGCGGCTCCGCCGACGACAAGGTCTACACCGGCAGCCACGTCGACGTCGGCGAGAGCGGCACCGGCTCGGGCGACGCAGCCTCCGACCGCAACACCGTCGACACGGGCGTGGGCTCGGACACCGTGCACGGCTCCAATGCCGCCGACTTCGTCACGACCGGCTCGACACCGGGCCAGACGGCCATCGTGTACGGCGGCGCCGGGACCGACGTGATCACGGGTGGCCATGGCACGGACGAGCTCTACGGCGGACCCGACGACGACTACGTGATCGCGGCACCGGCGCTCGTCGGCGAGCCCGGCTCCGCCAGCGACGTCCTGGGCAGCGCCCGCGATGTCGAGGTGCTCCCGGGTGCCGGCGACAGCACCAAGAAGCTGGTCGGCGGCACCGGCAGCGACCGCATCATCGGCTCGGACGGGCCGTCGTCGATCTTCGGCGACACCACCGTCGACGGCTGCCCGGTGCAGACCGACCCGGTGAGCAAGCAGCCGGCGGAGACCCCGGTCGCGCAGGACGCCGTGGACCTGATCCTCGGCGGCGCGGGCGTCGACGTCGTGAACGCCGGCGGTGGCGGGGACTGGGTCCACGCCGCGGGCGGGACCGACCGGGTCTGCGGCAACGCGGGCGACGACCACCTCTACGCCGGTGACGACGCCGACCTGGTGTTCGGCGGCAGCGGCGGCGACCAGGCCTACGGAGAGGACGGCGCCGACCAGGTCTACGGCAACGCCGGACCGGACGCCCTCTACGGCGGCACCGGACCCGACCGCCTCCAGGGCAACGCAGGCAACGACTGGCTCGACGGCGGGTCGGCGGACGACGTGCTCCTCGGCGGGACGTCCGCGCCGGGCCGGGCCGACGGCGGCGACACGCTGCTGGGGTCCGGTGGCCTGGACGTCCTGGTGGGCGACAACGCCCAGACCGACGTCCTCGCCTCGGCGCCGTACCCGACCGACCTCGGCTCCTCCGACGCGTCGCTCGGCGGCGACGACCGGCTCGGCGGCGGGGACGACGGGGACCGGATCTTCGGTGGCCTCGGCAACGACACGGTCGACGGCGGTGAGGGCGACGACGTCGCCGAGGGCAACCCGGGCACCGACCGCCTGGCCGGGGGCGCTGGGGACGACGACCTCGTCGGCGGCTCGTCCGAGCTGGCCTCGGGCCAGTTCACCGGATCCGAGACCGGCCGCCCCGACGGCCGCGACCTGCTCCACGGCGGTGCGGGCCAGGACGTGATCGCCGGCGACAACGCCCGGATCGTCCGCGACGGCGCGCACCCGGTGATGGCCGGCCGCGGCCTCGCGACGACGCGCGGCGTGGACCTGGCCGACGAGTCCGCCGACCCGACGCCCGGCGTCGCCGGCGACGACCTCGTCGAGGGCGGCGACGGTGCCGACGTGGTCTTCGGCCAGGCCGGGGACGACGACATCTCGCTCGACGCGGACGCCGACTACGGCGAGGGCGGGCCGGGCACCGACACGGTGCGCGGTGGAGCCGGGGACGACGACGTCGTCGGCGGCTCCTACACCCCGCTCACCGGGTCCGGCCTGTCCGCGACCGGCCAGCGTGACGCCGGGGACACCCTGTCCGGCGACTCGGGCGAGGACGTCCTGCTCGGTGACGACGGGGCGCTCACCCGCACGCTCACCGGCTCGACCGGCCCGCAGGCGGGCGCCCTCACCGCGGGTCGCGTCAGCGTGCAGCGCTCCCTGACGCCGTACGACCTCGGGGAGACGCCGGCCGGAGCCGCCTCGGGCGGGGACCGGATCGACGGCGGCGCCGAGAACGACGTACTGCTCGGCCAGGGCGGCGACGACCGGGTCGACGGCGGCACGCACGACGACTACGCCGAGGGCGGCCAGGGGTCCGACCTGGTGCTCGGCGGTGCCGAGGACGACGATCTCGCCGGCGGCTCGTCGGCGACGACGTCGGACAACGACGCCGGCGCGATCGGCCAGCCCGACGGCGCCGACAACGTCCAGGGCGGCGCCGGGGACGACCTCGCGATCGGCGACAACGGCCTGCTCACCCGCGGCGGCGACGACCGCGACTGGCGCACGGACCGGGCGAACGTCACGGGGACCGGCCTCGTACCGGGGCGGGGGATCGCCCTGTTCGACCTCAACGGCGCCGTGCCGGCGACCGCGAACACGGCGCACTCGTCCGGAGACGCGATCTCCGGCCAGGGCGGGGCGGACGTGGTCCTCGGCCAGGACGGCAACGACCGGATCAGCGGCGGTGGCGACGACGACTACGTCGAGGGCGAGGGCGGCGGCGACCGGCTGCACGGCGACGTGGCGCTCACCGCGATCGAGCTCGTGGTCGCGCCGGAGACCGCCGCCTGGGCGACGCCGGCGGTGGACGACGCCGCCGTGGTGGCCGGCCAGGACGACCTCGTGGGCGGAGCGAGCCGCGAGGGCTACCGGGACGGTGCGGACACCATCGACGGTGACGGCGACGACGACTTCGTCGTCGGCGACAACGGCGCCGTCGCCCGCGTCGTCGACGACGGGACCACCGACCGGGTCCACACCCAGCGCTACGGCCCCGAGCGGACCGGCCACGCGAAGATCCGCGAGGCGGGCGGCGGCGCGACGTCGACCCGGTTCTGCCCGACGACCGGGACGTCGGCCACGTCGACCTGCGAGGCGGACGGGGCGTACGGCGGCGACGCCGTCGATGGCGGCGCCGGCCAGGACGTGCTCTACGGACAGGACGGCGACGACACGATCCGCGGTGGCGCCGACGACGACGACATCTACGGCGAGCTCGGCGCCGACGTCCTCCACGGCGAGGACGGCGAGGACGCCGTGCTCGGTGACCGCGGCGGCGTCCAGGACCGCTACGAGGACGGGTCGCGCTCCACGTCGACGACGCTGGACCAGCCGCCGGCCGTGACCTACGTGTCCCGCCGGGACGGGTCGGTCAGCCGCGAGGCGGACCTGCTCCACGACGTCGACGGCGACTCGTTCGTCGGCGGGCCGACCAGCACCCCGATGCCCCTGGACGGGATCACCTACGGCGGCGCCGACCGGATCCGCGGCGGCAACGGCCACGACTCGATCCACGGCGGCGCGGGCGACGACCTCGTCAACGGCGACGCGGGCGGTGACGCGGTGTTCGGCGGGCGCGGCGACGACGTGCTGTGGGGCGGCCTCGGCCGGTCCTGCGCCGTGACCGACGCCGAGTGCCTCGCCGACCCCGGCACGGAGGACGAGTGGATCGACCACATCGCCGGCGGGAAGGACGCCGACGTCATCGACTGGCGGCCGCGCGGCGTCTTCGGGACGGGACCGACCCACACCGGGCGCACGTGCACCACCGGCACCGTCCCGGCGACCACCAAGAAGGACGGCACCACCGACCCGTGCTCGTGGTTCGAGATGACGGACCGGGCCAACGACGACGCCGCGGTGCCCGCGACGCTCGCCGACAACCAGCACCACCAGGGGGTGGACTGGATCTACGGCGGTTGGGACCGTGACGTGATGCAGGGCGACGTGGCGGGCAACGGGCCCAACGGCGGCGACCGGCTGATCGACTGGTGGGGGACCTACAACCTCTACAGCCACTGCAACGCCGCCTACGGCGGGTTCAACGACCTGCGCATCCCGTCACCCTCGACGCAGTCCTTCCTGCAGGAGTGGGCGACGGGCAACGGCGCGGGCCGGCCGGCCGACGACGGGTCGGGTCCGGACGTGGTGGTCCCCGGCACCTCGGCCCACGACGAGCTGGCCCTGGTCACGACGGACGACGGCAGGCGGCACGGCACGGGCAGCGCCTACCCGACGACGCCCGGGCACTTCGACGAGGACAACGCGTGCGGCCAGCCGTGAGGGGGTGACCCGGCCGCGAGCCAGCCCGGCCTCAGTGGATGGGGGCTCAGTGGAAGAGGCCGCGCTGGCGGGCCAGGTCGCGGCGCGCCGCGGCGATGCGCCGCCGCTCGATCCGCTCGTCCCGGCGGGCCCGGGAGGCCGATGGGCTCCAGGCGTGCCGCAGCGCGGCCAGCCCGGGCAGCCAGAAGCCGGCGAGCAGCGCGACGCCGACGGCGACGAGCCACCAGCCCCACTCGTCGCGGGTGACGATCGAGACGACCATGAGGGCGGCGAGCAGCCCCCACCGGATGCGGTGGAGGTGGTCGTGAACGTTGCCCCCCGGTCTCACCCCTCCATCGTGCTCCTGATCGGAGCGGGCCGGGGACGTTTTCGCGGCCCCGGGCCCGGACGGTCGTCACATCCGGGACCAACGTCCCGCGACCGCCAGGGCCGGGCGGTCGCGGGACGCGATCTGGGCTAGGCCCGCCTCCTCAGCAGGACCACGCCGCCGGCCACCAGCAGTGCACCGAGCAGCGCCCCGCCGGTGAGCCCGGCAGCGGCGCCCGTGTCGGGTAGGAACCCGGTGCCGGTGCCGGTGCCACCGCCGGCGGCGCAGAGCACGGTGATCTGCTGCACCGGGGCGGCCGCCGAGCGCAGGGTGCGCCGCTGGGCGGTGTCGAGCTGGACCGCGCTCACCTCGTGGGTCCCGCAGGAGAGAGGGTCGTCGAAGGTGAACGTCCAGGTGCCGTCGGGGCCGACCTCGGCGAGGCCCATCACCGCGCCGTCGAGCAGCACCTGGACGGTCGATCCCGGGACGCCGGTGCCGGAGATCGTCGGGGTGCGGTCGTCGGTCGTGGCGGGGGCCTCCACGGTGGGTGCGGGCGGGACCGGGGTGTCGACGACGACGTCGACGGCGGTCGGCGCGCTGGTGTTGCCGGCATCGTCGGTCTGCGTCGCCTCGACCGTGTGCGGGCCGTCGGCGAGCGGGGAGGTGACGTCGACGGACCAGGTGCCGTCCGCGGCGACCTCCGCCGTACCGACCACGACGCCGTCGATGGACACCTCGACCGTGGCGCCGGGCTCGCCGGTGCCGCTGATCGTCGGGGTCGGGTCGTCGAGCACGTCGCCGTCGGCGACCGAGGTGATCTCCGGCGCCGCCGGTGCCGTGGTGTCGACCACGATCGTAACCGGCTCCGAGACCGCACTGGTGTTGCCGGCCCCGTCGGTCTGGGTGGCCGTCACCGTGTGCGACCCGTCCGCCAGCGGGTCGGTCGGCGTGAAGGACCAGGTGCCGTCCTCACCGACGGTCGTCGTACCGACCACGACGCCGTCGATGGACACCTCGACCGTGGCGCCGGGCTCGCCGGTGCCGGTGATCGTCGGGGTCGCGTCGCTGGTCAGCCCTCCGTCGGGCAGCGGGTCCACGACCGGCGGTGCCGCGGTCAGGTCGACGGTGACCTGGACCGGCGACGAGGCGGGGCTGGTGTTGCCCAGCCCGTCGACCTGGGTCGCGGTCAGCGTGTGCACGCCCTCCGCGAGCGCGATGGTCTCCGCCGTCCAGTTGCCCAGCCCGTCCACGACGGCGGTCGCGACGACGTCGCCGTTCTCGTCCCGGACGGTGACCGTCGCGCCCGGCTCGCCCGTGCCCGTGAGCGGGATCGTGGCGTCGTTGGTGACCGTGCCCGTCGCGGGGCTGGTGATCACCGGTGCCGCGGCGGTGGTGTCCACGACGAACGAGCTGGCGGCCGCCGGGCCGGTGTTGCCGGCATCGTCGGTGGCCGTCGCGGTGACGTCCACCGGCCCGTCGTCCAGCGGGACGGTCACCGTCACCGACCAGGCCCCGGTCACCGGGTCCGCCGTCGTCTCGTACGGCGTCCCGTCGACCACCACCGTGACGGTGCTCCCCGGCTCGGCGGTCCCGGTGATCGTGGGCAGGTCCGTGCCGATCGTCGAGCCGTCGGCCGGGCCGGTGATGAGCGGCGCGTCCGGAGCGGTCGTGTCCACCTCGAACGTCGAGGTGGTCGGCGCCGAGGTGTTGCCCGCGTCGTCGGTCGCGGTGACCGACACGGTGTAGGTGCCGTCGGGCAGTGGCGCGAGCGGCGTGACCTCCCAGACGCCGTCCGCGCCGACGGCCACCGTGTAGGTCGCCCCGTCGAGGATCACGTCCACCGTGGTGTTCGGCTCGGCCGTGCCGGTGACGAGCGGCTGTGGGTTGCTGGTGACGCTGCCGTCCGCGGGCGCGGCGATCGTCGGGGCGTCTGGTGCGACCGTGTCGACCGTGATCGTCACCGGCTCCGACGGCCCACTGGCGTTGCCGGCGAGGTCGGTCTGGGTCGCGGTGACCTCGTGCGGCCCGTCCTCCTGGGCGGGCAGGGGGAAGGACCAGCTGCCCGTCCCGTCGGCCGTCGTCTGCCCGACGACGACGCCGTCGACGCTCACCACGACGGTCGCGCCGGGCTCGGCGGTACCGGTCACGGTGGGGGTGGTGTCCGAGGTGACCGGTTCGGCCACCGGGTCGATGACCGGCGGCGCGATCGTGGCGTCGATCGTGATCGTCACCGGCGCCGACGGGGCGCTGGTGTTGCCGACCGCGTCGACCTGGACCGCAGTCAACGTGTGCGTCCCGTCGGCCATCGGCACGGCGTCGAAGCTCCAGGTGCCGTCCTCGGCGACGACCGCGCTGCCGAGCACCTGCCCGGTGCCGGTCGTGACCGTGACGGTCGCTCCCGGCTCACCGGTCCCCGAGATCGTCGGGGTGTCGTCGTTGGTCAGCAGGCCGTCGAGCGCCGGGTCGATCACGGGCGGGGCAGCGGTGGTGTCGACCACGAAGTCGGACGTCGCGACCGGCGAGGTGTTCCCAGCCGGGTCCGTCTGCGTGGCGGTCACCGTGTGCGGGCCGTCCGCGAGGGGGACGGCGACGTCGATCGTCCAGTTGCCCAGGGGGTCGACGGTCGTCGTACCGATGACGACGCCGTCGACGACAACCTCGACGGTCGCACCGGGCTCGCCGGTCCCGGTGATCGTCGGCGTGCTGTCGCCGACCACCGACCCGTCCGCGGGCCCGGTGATCACGGGCGCGGCGGGCACGGTGGTGTCGACGGTGAACGTGTTGCTGTCGGCGGGCGAGGTGTTGCCGCCCAGGTCGGTCTGCGTGGCGGTGACCGTGTGCGGCCCGTCGGCGAGGGGAGTGGTCGGCGTGAGGCTCCACGTGCCGTCGACGGCCACGGTCGTCGTACCGATCACGACGCCGTCGACGACGACCTCGACGGTGGCGCCGGGCTCACCGGTGCCGCTGATGGTGGGCGTGCTGTCGCCCGTCACCGATCCGTCGGCGGGGGACTGGATGACCGGTGCGTCGGGTGGTGTCTCGTCGACGACGGTGAAGGTCACCTCGGGTGAGGGCGCCGACGTCGCGTCGCCGAGGACCTGCGTGGCGGAGATCGTGTGCGCGCCGGGCGCGAGCGGGACCGCGGGCGTCAGGCTCCACGTCCCGTCGGGCGCGACGGTCGTCGTTCCGAGGACGGTGCCGCCCTCGCTCACGGTGATGGTCGCGCCGGGGACGCCGGTACCGGTGATGGCCGGCGTGGTGTCGGTGGTCGTCGAGCCGTCGGTCGGCGAGGTGATGGCCGGGGCGTCGAGCAGGCCGCACTGGACGCCGCCGGCCGGGGCGTGCGCCTCGGCGTGCAGCGGCAGGACCTCGATGCTCGTCGTGCCGAGGCCGCCGAGCAGGGTCACGTCGATCGTCAGCAGGGACACGTCGCCGACGGCGTTCTGCCCGTCCGCGGTGGTGGTCACGGTGGGCGTCCCGAGCTGCAGCGTCACGCTGCCGACGAGCGGGATCGAGATGGTCGTCGCGACCCCGACCTGCAGCGTCGTGGTCGTGCCGAGGGCCACGACCTGGACCGTCGGCCGGTCGTAGGTCACGGTCGCGCCGCCCGGCTCGCCGCTCGCGGTCGCGGTGAGCGTCGGGCTGCCGCCGATCAGGACCTGCACCGCGTCGTTGAGCAGGGTCAGGGACGAGATCGTGCCCGTGGACGTCGACTCGACGGACCGGGCGTCGCCGGTGCCGCCGTTGCTGACCAGGGCCGTGCTGCCCGTGGTGGTCGAGGTCCCGAGGTCCAGCACCTCCACGGTCGCGTTGCCGAGGACCGCGCTCGCGAGCTCCACGGTGGAGGAGCTGATCGCGGTGCCGTCGGGCAGGCAGGTGGCGTCGCCCGCCCAGTGGGCGTCGCTGGTCCCCGTGATGATGCCGGTGTCGAGCAGCCCGGTCACGTCGACCTCGGTCAGCCCGAGCGTGGTCGGGCCGCCGTTGTCGGGCGGTGCGGTCTCCGTCGACTCCGACACCCCGACCCCGAGCCCGCCGACGGCCGCCGCCAGGTTCGACGCCCGGGCGCTGCTCGGCGGGTCGGCCTGGCTGTCGACTGTCGTGTCGGTGTGCGCCAGCCCGACGTCGGTGAAGCTGAACCCGAACAGACCGATGTCGAGACCGAGGATCTCGTTGTCGGTGTTCCCGGCGTAGGGCGCAGGCAGCGGCTCCGCCTGCGCGACCGGCGCGGGCCACGACAGGCCCACCAGGACAAGACTCGCGGCCGCAAGAAAACGGCAGGCAGAAAGGACCACGGCTCACACTCCCCGAAGCCGCTGCAGCCGCCGCGAAGTCTCCCTCCCCGCGTCCGGTGCAGCCTGAGGGCAGGCTAGACCCGTTGTCGCTGAACTCTCAACCACCTGCGGGTGGCCGGAGTGTCGATCGGAGCACCTTGCCGGTCAGCGTGCGCGGCAGCGCGTCGAGGAACACCCAGGACTTCGGCCGCTTGGGCGGGGCGAGGCGGTCGCGGGCGTACGACGCCAGGTCGGCCTCGGAGGCGCTGCCGACCACGGCGGCGCAGACCCGCTCGCCCCAGTCCGGGTCGGGGACGCCGTACACGGCGACCTCGACGACCTGCGGGTGCTCGCCGATGACCTGCTCGACCTCGGTGGGATAGACGTTGACGCCGCCGCTGATGATCAGGTCCTCGCGACGCCCGTCGAGGTAGACGTAGCCGTCGTCGTCGATGTGCCCGAGGTCGCCGACCGTGAAGGCCGCGCCGTCGGTGGTCTCGCGCCACGCGGCGGTGGTCTTCGCGGGGTCGCCGTAGTAGGTGAACCGCGCGAAGTCCGGGACCGCGCACCACAGGGTGCCGTCCGGGTCGGCGGTCATGGCTCGGCCGAGGCGGGCGCGGCCTACGGTGCCGGGCCGCTCCAGCCACTCCTCGCTGCGGCAGGCGGTGAACTGGCCCTCGGTGGCGCCGTAGAACTCCCACGTCGACCCCGCGGGGAACAGGTCGATCAGCCGTCGCTTGACGTCGTTGGGGCAGGGCGCGCCGGCGTGGGCGACCAGCCGGAAGGACGACAGGTCCGGCACCCCGACGACGTCCCAGTGGGCGATGAGGCGCTGCAGGTGGGTCGGCACGCAGAACATCGTGGTGGGCCGCTCCTGCTCGATCGCCTCCGTGACGGCGGCCGGGTCGAACGGTCCGGGGACCACGATCCGGCCGCCGGCGAGCAGGGTGCCGAGCGCGAAGCGCAGCGGGGCGGAGTGGTAGAGCGGGCTGAGCACGAGGTTGACGTCGTCGGGCCCGAAGCCCCACAGGTCCCGCTCCTCCGCCCACAGCGCCTCGGCGTCGGCGGGGGACAGCAGGCCGGACCACACGCCCTTCGGGGTGCCGGTCGTCCCGCTGGTGCAGTGCATCGGGCGCCCCAGCGGCAGGCCCGGCGCGGGGAGCGCGGCCTGCAGCGCCGCGAGGTCGCCGCTCGAGGTGACCACGAGCGTCGGGTCCAGCCCGCGGAGGATCCGGGCCCGCTCGGCCTCGGTCAGCCGCGGGTCGAGGGGGATCGGGAAGGCGCCCGCCGTCAGCAGCCGCCACGCCACGTCGACGTACGCCGGGGAGCCGGGCACCAGCAGCGCGACGCGGTCGCCGGGGGTCACCTCCACGTGCCCACAGTAGGGTCAGCGCATGCGCGTCGGACTGACCGGGGGCATCGCCTCGGGCAAGAGCACCGTGTCCGCCATCCTCAAGGAGCTCGGCTGCGTCGTGATCGACGCCGACCAGCTCGCCCGCGAGGTCGTCGCGAAAGGGACCCCGGGCCTGGCCCGGGTGGTCGAGGCGTTCGGCTCCGAGGTGCTGACCGAGGACGGCCACCTCGACCGGCCGCGGATGGGCGCGCTGGTGTTCAACGACGAGGCGCTGCGCCGTGAGCTGGAGGCGATCGTCCACCCCCTGGTGTTCGAGCTGTACGCCGCCCTCGAGGCCAGCGCGCCCGTGGGCGGGATCGTCGTCCACGACATCCCGCTCCTGGTGGAGTCGGGCCGCGCGGAGGAGTTCGACGTCGTGGTCGTCGTCGACGTCCCGGACCACGTCCAGGTGGAGCGGATGGTGCGCGACCGGGGCATGACCGAGGAGGAGGCCCGGGCGCGGATCGCGGCCCAGGCGACCCGCGAGCAGCGGCTGGCGGTGGCCACCTACGTCATCGACAACACCGGGACGCGCGAAGACCTCCGCCACCGGGTGACGGAGGTCTTCGCGGAGCTGCGCAACGCAGCGGTCTGACGGGTCCTGCCGGGGTCAGGCGGCCGGGTCAGGCGGCAGAGCCGGACGCCAGGTCCGGGTCGCCCAGGCGGCGCAGCTTCTGCAGGGCCTCGCGCTCGAGCTGGCGCACCCGCTCGGCGGAGATGCCGTGCTTGACGCCGATGTCGGCGAGCTTGTGCTGACGGCCGTCGACGAGACCGTAGCGGGAGCGGATGATGTCGGCCGCGCGCTCGTCGAGCTGGTCGACGAGGTTGTTGAGCCGGTCGCGCGCCTCCACGTCGAGCACAGTCAGGTCCGGACCGGGCGCCGTCTCCTGCGCCATCAGGTCGCCGAGCGAGGTGTCGCCGTCCTCGTCGACCGGGGTGTCGAGGCTGACGTGCTCGCGGCCCCAGGCCATCAGGTCCAGGACCCGGTCGACCTCGAGGCCGAGCTCGGCGGCGATCTCCTCGGGCTCCGGGTCGCGGCCCAGCTGGCGCTCGAGGGTACGGCGGGCGCCGCCCACCTGGTTGAGCTCCTCGACCACGTGGACGGGCAGCCGGACGACCCGCGCCTGCTGGGCGATGCCGCGGGTGATGGCCTGCCGCACCCACCACGTGGCGTAGGTCGAGAACTTGTAGCCCTTGGCGTAGTCGAACTTCTCGACCGCGCGGATCAGGCCGGTGTTGCCCTCCTGGATCAGGTCGAGCATGGGCATCTGGGCGCGGCCGAACTTGCGGGCGATGGAGACCACGAGGCGCAGGTTCGCGTTGATGAACTCCTGGGTGGCCCTGCGGCCCTCCTCGGCGATCCACTCGAGCTCGGCGAGCGTGGCCTGCTTCGGTGCCCCGCCCTTGCGGCGGCCGACGCGGCCCTGGGCGATCAGGTGCTCGGCGAACAGGCCGGCCTCGATCGTCTTGGCCAGCTCGACCTCGCGGGCGGCGTCCAGCAGGGGCGTGCGGGCGATCTCGTCGAGGTAGAGGCCGACGCTGTCACGGCCCTCGATCTCGCGTCCGGTGCTGCGCGTGCTGGTCCTCGTCGCGGTGGCCATGGCGTCCCCTCCTTGCCGTGCGGCTGTCGGACATCCGCACATGTGTTCCCAACACGTCCCGGGCGTCCGGGATTCCCCGGACGGTGCTGGTCTACCCGCAATGACGTCCCGCAGCCGCCGTTAGTTGCGAGTCGGAGGGAATCTCAGGGAGTTCTCAACTTCCCGCAGGCGCAACGTCGGCGAGGCCGAGCCGGTCCAGCACCCACGCGAGGGTGAACGCGCGGTCCTCCCACGCCCGGTAGCGGCCCGAGACGCCGCCGTGCCCGGCCGCCATCTCGGTGCGCAGCAGGACGTCGGCGTGCGGGGCCCGCTCGCGCAGGCGCGCGACCCACTTGGCCGGCTCCACGTAGAGCACCCGGGTGTCGTTGAGCGAGGTCTCGGCGAGGATCGCCGGATAGGGCAGGTCGGCCACGTTCTCGTAGGGCGCGTAGCCGGCGATCCGGTCGTAGGCGACCGGGTCGTCGGACGGGTTGCCCCACTCGTCGTACTCGGGGACCGTCAGGGGCAGGCTCGCGTCGAGCATCGTGGTCAGGGTGTCGACGAACGGCACCCCGGCGACCAGGCCGCCGAACGCGTCCGGTGCCTGGTTGGCGACCGCGCCGATGAGCAGGCCGCCGGCGCTGGCCCCCTCGCCGACGATCCGGTCGGCGGTGGTCCAGCCGGCCTCGACGAGGTGGTGGGCGCAGGCGATGAAGTCGTCGAAGGTGTGCTGCTTGTGCTCGAGCTTGCCGTCGTCGTACCAGCGCCGGCCCATCTCGCCGCCGCCGCGCACGTGGGCGATCGCGAACGCCGCGCCGCGGTCGAGGACCGACAGGCGGCTCACCGCGAAGTAGGGGTCGATCGAGGTCTCGTAGGCGCCGTAGCCGTAGAGGTGCAGCGGGACTGGGGCGGTGCCGTCCGGTCCGCGCACGCCCTTGCGGACGACGAGCGAGATCGGCACCTGCACCCCGTCGACCGACGTCGCCCAGAGGCGGTGCTCCTCGTAGTCGTCGGGGTCGTAGCCGCCGAGGACGGGGGCCTGCTTGCGCAGCACCAGGTCGCGGGTGCGCAGGTCGTGGTCGTAGACCGCCGACGGCCGGGTCAGGCTGGTCATGCCGACGCGGATCAGCGGCTGCTCGAAGGACGGGTTGCCGCCGGCTCCGACGGTCGCGAGCTCGCCCGGGAACTCCACGAACCGGTCGTCGGCGACCGGGGCGTCCGGGTCGTCGCCGAGGGTCAGCACGCGGACCCGGCTGGTGCCCTCGCTGCGCTGCTGGACGACCAGGTGGCCGGCGAAGGCGTCCACGTCCTCGAGGCGTACGGCGGGGTCGTGGGCCAGGAGCGGACGCCAGTCCTCGCGCGGGGTCGGCGCGGCGGGCGCGATGCCGAGCTCGAACTCCGGTCCGGCGGCGTTGTGCAGCACCAGGAAGCGGTCCTCGCCGGCGACGACCGCGTGCTCGAGGGAGTACTCCACGCCGTCGGTGCGGGTGGCGAAGCACTGCGGTGCGGCGGTCGGGTCGTCGGCGTCGAGGACGTGGAACTCGGACGTGGTCTTCGAGCTGGCCGCGATCATCACGTAGCGGCGGCTGCGGGTGCGGCCGACGCCGACGAAGTAGCGCCCGTCCGGCTCGTGGAAGACCAGCTCGTCGTCGGCCTGCGCGGTGCCGAGGCGGTGCCGCCAGACCTTGTCCGGACGCCACGCCTCGTCGACGGTCGTGTAGTAGAAGTGGTCCGCCGCGCCGCCCCACGTGACGCCGCCGAGGACGTCGGTGAGCTCGTCCTCGAGCAGGTCCCGGGAGGCCAGGTCGAGCACCCGCACGGTGTAGCGCTCGTCGCCGACCACGTCGACGGCGTAGGCGAGCAGCTTGTCGTCGGGACTGACCGAGGAGCCGCCGAGGGAGAAGAACTCGTGGCCCTCGGCGAGCGCGTCGAGGTCGAGCAGGGTCTCCTCGCCGGGCAGCGCGGGCTCGTCGGGCCGGGCGTCGGCCGCGGGCTGCGGGGGAGCCCAGTCGTCGGGGTCGGCCACGGGGACGCGGCAGGTGGCGCCGTACTGGCGGCCCTCGAAGGACCGGCCGTAGTACCAGAACCCGCGGACCCGGGTCGGGACCGACAGGTCGGTCTCCAGCGTCCGCGCCTTGATCTCGCCGAAGATCCGGCTGCGGAGGTCGGCCAGGTGCGCCGTGCGCGCCTGCGTGTGGGCGTTCTCGGCCTCGAGGTGGGCGATCACGGCCGGGTCGTCCTTGGCCCGCAGCCAGTCGTACTCGTCGGTGCGCTCGCGACCGTGCAGGGTGGTGGTGACCGGCCGCTGGTCGGCGCGGGGCGGGACGGGGGCTGCGTCGGGCATGCGCCGAACGCTACTGCGCCGCTGGTTGCTTCGGCGCGGGCGGTCGCCACCGCTCCAGGGCGGGGTCGTCGGCGGGGAAGGAGCGCACCGGGCCGGGCGGTGTCTCGGCCGTCTCGAAGCGGACCGTCACCACGCCGCGGCCCGCGCCCCACACCCAGCCGCGGCCGTGCTCGGCGTGCACCACGTCCATGCCGGGCGACCACGACGTGCCGCGGGGGCGGGCACCGGACTGCTCCGGCTCGGGGAGCGCCCCGTCCCCGGTGCCCGCCGCGGTGCCGGCCCCGGTGCTGCCGGCCCCGGTGCCGGCCGGAGTGCCGGCGGGGTCGTCGGCCTCGCCGAGGCTGAACAGGTCGTCCTGGACCCAGTCGGCCAGGCCGGACACGCCCACCCCGAGCAGCCGGACGCCGGCCGAGGTGTCGAGGTCGGCCAGCAGGCCTCGGGCGAGCCGGGCGATCGTGGCGGCGTCGTCCATCGGCTCGGGCAAGGTGGTGGACCGGCTGAGCGTCGTGAAGTCGTAGAGCCGCACCTTCAGCGAGACGGTGCGCCCGGACAGGCCGTTCGCGCGCAGCCGGCGGGCGACCTCGCCGGCCTGCCGGGTGACGATCGCCTCCATCTGCCGGGGGTCGGTCACGTCGTTCTCGTAGGTGCCCTCGACGCTCACCGACTTCGCCTCGCGGTCCGGTACGACGGCGCGGTCGTCCTCCGCGCGGGCGAGGTGGAACAGCGACTGCCCGTGGGCGCGGCCGACGAGCCGCACCAGCTCGTCCTCGCCCACCTTCTCCAGATCGGCCACGGTGTGGATCCCGGCACGGCGCAGCCGGTCGACCGTCGCGGGCCCGACGCCGGGGATGACCGAGACGTGCATCGGTCGCAGCAGCGCGGTCTCGGTGCCCGGCTCGACCACGACCAGGCCGTCGGGCTTGCGCAGGTCGCTGGCGATCTTGGCCAGGAACTTCGACGACGCGACGCCGACCGAGGCGGTGAGCCCGCCGGTGACGTCCCGGACGGCGGCGCGCAGCTCCTCCGCGAACGCGGTCACGGTCGGGACCTCGAGGTCGGGGAGGCCGGCCTGCTCGAGGTCGACGAACGCCTCGTCCAGGGACAGCGGCTCGACCAGCGGCGAGCGCGAGCGCAGCAGCCCCATCACCGCGGCGCTGGTGGACCGGTAGGCCTCGAACCGCCCGGACAGGTAGGCGGCGTGCGGGCAGCGGGCCCGGGCCTCCCGGGTGGACATGGCCGACCGGACGCCGAACACGCGGGCCTCGTAGGACGCGGTCGACACGACGCCGCGCCCGCCCACGCCGCCGACCACGACCGGCTTGCCGCGCAGGGAGGGCTTGTCGCGCTGCTCCACGGCCGCGAAGAAGGCGTCCAGGTCCAGGTGGAGGATGGAGGACCGGTCGCGCACGCCGTCACGTTAGTGCTCACCTCTCCCTGGCAGCGGCACGAGTCCTCCACAGGGCAGCTCCCGGCGGCCGTCGTGCACAGGGGACGGCGCCGGACGGTCGTGACGTCGGGGTGCGGCGGGAGCGTCGTGCCATGACCGACACACCAGCGACACCAGCCCGCCCCAGCTCGCCCGACCCGATCTCCCTGACCGCCCGGAGGCCGGAGGACCTCCTGGCAGCCCTGCCCGTCCTGCTCGGGTTCTGGCCCGAGGAGGACGTCGTGATGCTCACCTTCGGCGCCAGCCACCCGTTCCACGCCCGGGTCGACCTGCCCCCGCTGGCGGTCCAGGACGGGGGCGTGCTCGCGGCGCTCGGCGACCTGCTGCTCGGCCCCGCCCGGCAGCACGGCGTCCGCGACGTCGTGCTCGTCTACCACACCGCCGACCCGACGGCGGCCGACCGCGTGCACGCGGCGCTGGAGGACGCCTGCCGCGCCAGCGGGATCCGGGTCCTGGTCGGCCTCGTCGCCGACGGGCACCGGGTCCGGCCGGCCGGGGAGCCCGGACCCGGGACGCCGTACGACGTGTCCTGCCACCCGTTCATCGTCGAGGCCATCGTCTCCGGCCGGCTCGCGCACCGCAGCCGCGAGGACCTGGTCGCGTCGGTGGAGGCCGACCGCGACCAGGTCCGGCGGGTGGTGCACGCCCTGCTGCGCGACGGGGTGGCAGGCGACGGCCTGGCGCTGGACGGCCTGGCGCTGGATGGCCTGGCGCTGGACGGGCTGCCGCTCGACGGCCGCACGATCCACGAGCAGGGGTGCTGGGTGCGGGCCCGGGTGACCGAGGGCCTGGCCGGCGACGTCCCGTCGGACGAGGTCGTCGCGCGGATGCTGTGGGTGCTGCAGGCGCCGCGGGTCCGTGACGCGGCGCTGGCGCTCATCGGCCGGCGCAGCGCCCCCGCGCACGCCGAGTTCTGGACGGGGGTGGTGCGCCGCTCGCCCGAGGAGCTGGTCGCGGCCCCGGCGGTGCTGCTCGGTTGGGCGGCGTGGCAGGCCGGGGACGGCGCCCGGGCCTGGGTGGCCGTCGACCGGTGCCGGCGCGCGGAGCCCGACCACCCGCTGGCCGCGCACCTGGCGGACCTCCTCGAGCGGGCCGTGCCGCCGGACTTCTGGGACGAGGACTTCGACTGGACCCTCGGGCTGCCCGCGACGGGGTGAGCCACCGCAGACCTCCGGACACGTGGGGCCCGGGTGGCTAGGGTCGGTCCATGGGTGAGGACGTCGCCGCACAGAAGTTCACGCCGGCCGACCGCACGCGGTACCGGGAGAAGGTCCGCCGCTGCCTCGACGTGTTCGAGCGGATGCTGCGCGAGTCCGCCTTCGACACCGACGACCCGTGGACGGGGGTCGAGGTCGAGCTGAACCTCGTCGACGAGGCGGGCGACCCGGCGCTGCGCAACGACGAGGTCCTCGAGGCGATCGGCGACCCCGACTACCAGACCGAGCTCGCGCAGTTCAACATCGAGCTGAACCTGCCGCCCGGGCCGTTGTCCGGGGGCGGGCTCAGCGCCTCCGAGGCGCACCTGCGCGAGAGCCTCAACGCCGCCGAGGAGCGGGCGGCGGCGGTCGGTGCGCACCAGGTGATGATCGGGATCCTCCCGACGCTGCGGCCCGAGCACCTGCAGGCCGACGCGATCAGCGCGAACCCGCGCTACCAGCTGCTCAGCGAGCAGATCCTCGGCGCCCGCGGCGAGGACATCACGATCGACATCCAGGGCGTCGACCGGCTGCGCACCAGCGTCGACACCATCGTCCCGGAGGCGGCGTGCACGAGCACGCAGTTCCACGTCCAGGTGAGCCCGGAGCGCTTCGCGTCCTACTGGAACGCCTCGCAGGCGATCGCCGGCGTCCAGCTCGCGGTGGCGGCGAACTCGCCGTACCTGCTCGGCAAGCAGCTGTGGGCCGAGACCCGGATCCCGCTGTTCGAGCAGGCCACCGACACCCGCAGCGAGGAGCTCAAGGCGCAGGGCGTGCGGCCGCGGGTCTGGTTCGGCGAGCGCTGGATCACCTCCGTCTTCGACCTCTTCGAGGAGAACGTCCGCTACTTCCCGGCGCTTCTCCCGGTGATCGCCGAGGAGGACCCGCTCACGGTCCTCGAGGCCGGCGGGACCCCGAACCTGTCGGAGCTGCGGCTGCACAACGGCACGATCTACCGGTGGAACCGGCCGGTCTATGACATCAAGTCCGGCCTGCCCCACCTGCGCGTCGAGAACCGGCTGCTCGCCGCCGGGCCGACGGCCGTCGACACGGTCGCCAACGCCGCCTTCTACTTCGGGCTGGTCCGCGCGCTCGCCGAGAACGAGCGCCCGCTGTGGTCGCAGATGTCGTTCAGTGCCGCCGAGGAGAACTTCCACACCGCGGCCCAGTACGGCATCGACGCGGAGATCTACTGGCCGGGGCTCGGCCGGGTGCGGGCCGCCGAGCTCGTCGTACGCCGCCTGCTGCCCCTGGCGCACGAGGGACTCGCCGCCTGGGGCGTCGAGGAGGGGGAGGCGTCGCGCTACCTCGACGTCATCGAGCAGCGCTGCCTGACCGGCACCAACGGAGCGGACTGGTTCGTGCGGCAGATGCGTGAGCAGCCGGGCGAGGACCGCTACGACGACCTGCGCGCGGTGCTGCGCGACTACCGCGACCGGATGCACGCGAACGAGCCCGTGCACGCCTGGTGACGGCGGTCAGCCCCGGGCCCGACTCCAGGTGCGGCCGGTCCCCGACCTCGGGTCGTGCCACGAGCGCCGGGTCACCACGACGAGGTCGAGCCGGATCCCCAGCTCGGCGCTCGCCGCGCCGGCCGCCGCTGCCCACGCGAGGTCCTCGGCGTCGGCGCCGGCAGGCATCCGCGTCAGCCACGCCAGCGGCACCGCGGAGCTCGCCAGGCTGTCGCGCGCCATCGCCTCCAGCACCTCGACCCGCAGCGCCAGGTCGAGGTCGTCGTCGGGGCGGACCTCGAACCGGCGCACCTCGCCGCCCGGGATCCCGACGTGCAGCACCGGCGGATAGGCCCGCCGCTGCTCGTCGCGGGCGTGCTCGACCACCGCGCCCCTGAGGACCCGCTCGAGCAGGTAGGGGAGCGGCTCCTGGATTCCGGGGCCCTTCGCCATGGGTGGAGCCTGCCCGATCCGGCGGGGTCGTGGGACGCTCCTCCACAGACCCTGTCGTTGAGGCTCGGTAGGTTGCGGCCATGACCTCACCGCTGATCGGCGTCGACGAGCTGGCCGCGCGGCTCGGGGACGTCACCGTCCTCGACGTGCGCTACCGGATGGGCGGGCCGGGCGGTCCGGATGAGTTCGCCGCCGGCCACGTGCCCGGGGCGTCGTACGTCGACCTCGACACCGCGCTCGCCGCACCGCCCGGGCCGCGCGGCCGGCACCCGCTGCCGGACGTGGCGACGTTCGAGGAGGCGATGCGGGCCGCGGGCGTCGGGTCGACCCGCCCGGTGGTGGTCTACGACGACTGGTCCGGGCACGCGGCGGCGCGGTGCTGGTGGCTGCTGCGCTTCCACGGCCACCCCGACGTGCGGGTGCTCGACGGCGGCTGGGCGGCCTGGCAGTCCGCCGGCGGGCACGTCGAGCAGGGTCCCCCGGCGCCCGCCGCGACCCGGGGCGACTTCGTCGCCAGCCCGGGGGCGATGCCGGCCGTCGACGTCTCGACGGTGCTCGACGTGGACGTCCTCGTCGACGCGCGCGCCGCTGATCGCTACCGCGGCGAGGTGGAGCCGATCGACCCGGTCGCCGGCCACGTGCCCGGCGCGGTCAACGTGCCGACGTCGCGCAACCTCGCGACGGACGGCCGGTTCCGGGACGCCGCGTCGCTGGCACAGGCCTACGCCGAGGTCGGCGCCGTTCCCGGCGCCGACGTCGCCGTCTACTGCGGGTCGGGGGTGACCGCGGCCCACGACGTGCTCGCCCTCGAGCTCGCCGGGGTCCGGGCCGCGCTCTACCCGGGCAGCTGGAGCGAGTGGGTGGCCGACCCGGCCCGGCCCGTCGCTACCAGTGCACGCCCCTGAACAGCTGGGCCAGCAGCATCTGCTCGGTCTCCCGACGGTTCGCCGCCGGCGCCTCCTCGGCCGCGGCTGCCGCCTGGGAGGCGGGCTTCTGCCCCTTGGCGGCCGCCGAGTCCGGGAACACCTGGTAGGCCAGGTTCAGCACCCGGAAGGCCGCGCGCGGCGCGATCGTGTGCGCCAGCTCCCCGGCCGTGCCGAGCGCCGTGTTGATCTCGTGCGGCTTCTCGACCATCGCCTTGATCACGACGTCGGCCGCCTGGGCGGGGGAGATCGTGGGGAACTTGTCGTAGATCTTGGTCGGCGCGATCATCGGCGTCCGCACCAGCGGCATGTGCACGTTGGTGAAGCTGATGCCGTGGCCGACGACCTCGGACGAGACCACGTTGCTCCACGCGTCGAGGGCCGCCTTCGAGGCGACGTACGCCGAGAACCGCGGCGGGTTCGTCTGCACGCCGATCGAGGAGATGTTGACGATGTGCCCGGAGCGCTGCGTGTGCAGCTGCGGCATCAGACCCATCACCAGCCGGATCGCACCGAAGTAGTTCAGTTGCATGGTGCGCTCGAAGTCGTGGAAGCGGTCGTGCGAGAGCTTCAGCGAGCGCCGGATCGACCGGCCGGCGTTGTTGATGACGTAGTCGACGCTCGGCAGCTCGGAGACGAGCTGTTCGCACAGCCGGTCGATCGCCTCGAGGTCGGACAGGTCGCAGGGGAAGACGTGGGCCCGGCCACCGCGGGCCTCGATGACGGCCTTGGTCTCCTCCAGCTTCTCCTTGCCGCGGGCCACCAGCACCGGGATCCCGCCGGCCTGGGCGACCTTGAGCGCCACCACCTTGCCGATCCCCGAGGAGGCGCCGGTGATCACGACCGTCTTGTCCTTCAGCGCCGCGCGGGCCTTCGGGTCGCGGCCGACAGTGTCGTCGAGGTTCTCCTCCCAGTAGGACCACAGCGCCCGCACGTAGGTCTCCAGCGGCGGGACGCTGATGCCCGAGCCGGCGAGCGCCCTCTCGGTGATCCGGGAGTCGAACTGTGAGGGGAACGAGGTGTGCGCGAGCACCTCGGCCGGGATGCCGAGGCGCCCGACGGTCTGGTCCAGCACCAGCTGGGCCGGCGCCGAGCGGACGACCGCGTTCATCAGGTTGATCGGGCGCAGCGGCCGCGGGATCAGGCCCAGCGGGCCGGCGGTGGTGACGTTGCGGTCCACCGGGGTCGCGAACCGTGGGGCGCCGGCGGCGCCGCAGAACGCGTTGATCATCTCGATGACCGGCTGCGGGTCCGGGTTGACCAGGTGGAACGCCTCGCCGTCGCGGTCGGGGAGGTGGGCGAGGTGGTCCATCGCCTTGGCGACGTAGTCGACGGGCACCAGGTTGGTGTCGCCCAGGTCGATGCCGACCAGCGGCAGCCACGCCGGCAGCGAGTCGCGCAGCCGCTTGATCACCGGGAAGAAGTAGTAGGGGCCGTCGACCTTGTCCATCGCCCCGGTCTCGGAGTGACCCACGACGATCGCCGGCCGGTAGACCCGCCAGGGCAGCGCCGCCTGCTCGCGGACCATCTTCTCCGACTCGTACTTCGTGCGGTGGTACGGCGACGGCAGCGGTTGGCCCTCCTCGAACATCGTCTCGTCGAAGCGGCCGTGGTAGTCGCCGGCCGCCGCGACCGAGGACACCTGGTGGAAGCAGCCGGCCTGCAGGCGCCCGGCGAGGTCGAGGGCGTTGCGGGTGCCCTCGATGTTCATCGCGTCGTTGGTCGCGTCGTCCGCGGTGATGTCGTAGATCGCGGCGAGATGGAAGAAGTGATCGATCGAGCCGGCGTGCTCGGCGACCCACGCCTCGTCCACGCCGAGGCCGGGCTGGGACAGGTCGCCGACCACGGTCTGCACGCGGTCGGAGCCCCACTGCCGGATGAGTGCGTCCATCCGCCACTGCGACGAGCCGCGGACGAGGACGTAGATCGGACCTTGACGGTTGGCGATGAGCTCGGGGACGAGGTGGCGACCGATGAATCCCGTGGCGCCGGTGACGAAGTAGGCCATGCGCGCACGCTACGCGCTTTTTCCGGGTTTCGTACTGGCGAGTACGGCCCGTGGGCGCTCAGCCTCGATCAGGCTTGGTCCGAGCCGCCGAACATGATCTCGTCCCAGCTCGGGACGGAGGCGCGGCCGCGCTTCTTCTGCGCCGGTCGACGGTGCTTGGCCCGGTCGTCCTCGGGCCGGGCGAGCTGGTCGGGCGCCGCGGCGGCCGGCGCCTCCTCGGCGGGCAGGTCGACGAGTGCCTCGGCTGCCTCGCCGGCGACGAGGTCGAGCGCCGAGTCGATCGGGTCGATCGGGTCGATCGGGTCGATCGGGTCGGGCAGGGGCGCCTCGGCGGGTGCGGGGCCGTCCATCAGGTTGCCCAGCGGCAGCTCGTCGGCGGGGACGGAGGCCAGCCGCCGCTCGCGGACCTGCTGGAGGTCGTCGCGGGCGGTCGCCACCTCGGCGACGACGTCGCCGATCAGCCAGCGCGCCTCGTCGTTGTCGGAGAGCACGTAGTTGCCGGGCGCGTCGTAGGTGAACCGGGCGGTGCCGTTGCGACCGGGTGTGTCGAAGGCGGCGGTCAGCACCCAGCGGCCGGTCTCGCGGCGATAGGCGTCCCATCGGACCGTCGACGGGTCGGCGCCGCTGCCGCGCAGGTGCGCCGCGACGGCGTCGCCGAGGACCCGGCTCTGGGTGTGGGCGGCGGCCCCCTCGCCCGGCGTACGACGCACGGACGCCTTCTGCGCGCGCTCCGCGACGTGCTCGCGCTCGGCGAGGACGGGGGCGACGTAGGGCATGATCGCGTCCACCGTGGTCCCGGCGGCCTCGGCGACCTCCTCGGCGGACTCGCCGGCCCGGATGCGGGTCTGGATCTCGCGGGGACGGATGCTGCTGCTCATCTTGATCTCCAACTGGCCGACACGGGTGGTCTCGCCGCGCGCCGCCGCGCGCAGTTCGGGCGTGATCTCGAGGGTGAACTCCGCGCCCTGGTCGTCCACCAGCATCAGGCGCCGACCGTCGCGGGTCGTGCCGGCGAGCTCGAGCCGGACCTTCGGGGCGCCGACGACCGGGCCCGGGGTGGGGTCCGTCGCGTCGATCGCGTCCGCCGCCGTCTCCGTCACGCCTGTTCCTCCCGGTGGTTCTCCGTTCCGCCCGAGCCTACGCCCGGAGGGACGCCGGATCCGGTTGCGCGCCCGGCGTGTGGCGACGTGTCGACATTTCCCGGGCCGATCGGGGCGCTGGAGGCGCTCCGGACGGTCCGGCCGCGCACGTAGCGCCAGCCCTCGCCGTCCCGGCGGAACCGGCTGACCTCGTGGAGCACGTCCGGCTCGCCGTCCATGACGTGGTGCGCGCGGAATTCGACCACGCCCCGCCGCTCGTCGGGACCGCCGCCCTCGGTCGCCAGCACCTCGAGTCCGGTCCAACGGATCGCGTCGTCGAGGTCGAGGGTCGCCGGGCGGGTGGCCGGGTGCCACGTCTCGAGGAGGTACGCCGCCGCGCCGGCCACGAAGGCGGAGTAGCGCGATCGCATCAGCTCCTCCGCGGTCGCCGGGCGGGCGGCCCCGCGGTGGAACGGGCCGCAGCAGTCGGCGTACGGCCGGCCGGTCCCGCAGGGGCAGGCGCCGCGCGTCACCGGCCGAGCACCCGGTCGAGGTGCGGGTTGGCGAGGACCCGGTCGGGGTCGAGCCGGTCGCGCAGCGCGACGAAGTCGCCGAACCGGGGGTAGCGCCCGGCCAGGTCGGCGGCGTCGAGGGAGTGCAGCTTGCCCCAGTGCGGCCGGCCGTCGTGGTCGCGCACGATCGACTCCATGAGCCCGAAGTAGGCCCGGTGGTCGGCGGCGTGGTGGGTGTGGAAGGCGAGGTAGAACGAGTCCCGGCCGAACGAGGTCGACAGCGCGACGTCGTCGGCGGGCGCGACCCGCACCTCGACCGGGAACGACACCGTCAGGCCGGAGCGCTCGAGGGCGGTGCGGCACTCGCGGAGCGCGGCGAGACCCGCCTCGCGCGGGACGGCGTACTCCATCTCGCGGAAGACCACGCGGCGCTCGGTCGTGAAGACCCGGTGCGCGACGTCGGCGTAGCTGCGCGAGCCCAGCATCCGGGCCGCGAAGCGGTTGGCCGCCGGGGTGGCTCGCGGGACCCGGTTGAGCAGCGCGGTCTGGGCGCCGAAGACGGTGTTCGACAGCAGCTCGTCGTCGAGCCAGCGGCGCCAGCGGGGGAGCGGCTCGGCGGCGGCGAGGTCGGTGCCGATCCGGGTGTTGCGCTTGGTGAGCATCCGGTCCGCGTGCGGGAACCAGTACATGTCGACGTGGTCGTGGGCGGCCGTCATGTCGTCGAAGGAGGCGAGGGCGTCGGACCAGGACATCGGCTGCTCGTCGGCGCGGAGGAGGAAGAGCGGCTCGACCGCGAAGGTCAGCGTCACCAGCACGCCCAGGGCGCCGAGCCCGACCCGCCCGAGCTCGAGGACGTCCGGGTTCTCCGTCGCGGACGCGCGCAGCACGTCGCCGGTTCCGGTCACGAGCTCGAAGCCGACGACCTGGGCGGCGAGGCCGGCGGCCCGGCCCCCGGTGCCGTGGGTGCCGGTCGACACCGCGCCGGCCAGGGTCTGCTCGGCGATGTCGCCCATGTTGTGCAGGCTCAGCCCGAGCCGCTCGAGCTCGGCGTTGAACACCTTGAGCTGTGTGCCGGCCAGGGCCGTGACGGTCATCGCGTCGCGGTCGACCGCGACGATCCCGCGCATCCGGTCCGGCAGCAAGTGGACGTCCCCGGGGCGCGCGATGGGGGTGAAGCTGTGGCCGGTCCCGGTGGCCTTGACGGTCCGTGCGGCGGCCCGCGCCCGCCGTACCACCGCGGCGACCTCGTCGGCACTGGCCGGTGCGACCGCCTCCAGGCCGGTCGCCGACTCGAGGCCCGACCAGTTACGCCAGCTGCTCATGGGTGGGCACGGTAGCCGGGCGCCGGCTGGTCCGCGTGAGCAGCGCACCGGTCAGCACGAGGACGCCGCCGGCGACGCAGACGAGGTACGCCGGCGAGGCGCCCTCGGCGTCGATGACCAGTCCGGCGATGGCTGCCCCGGGCGCGAGGCCCGCGGCGAGACCGGTCTGGATGAACGCCATCCCCTCGGTCAGCCGGGCCGTCGGCAGCTCCTGCTCGGCGAGGGACATCGTCGCGATCAGCGTCGGCGAGATTGCGACGCCGCCGACGAGCAGCACCAGCCCCATGACCGGCAGCGACGGCACGAAGGGGAGCGGCACCATCGCCAGCATCATCCCGAGGGCGCCGACCCGCAGCCGGACGAGCGGGCCGCGTCGCCAGGTGATCGCCCCCGAGGCGAGTCCCGCCAGCAGGCTGCCCAGCGCCCAGATCGCCAGCAGGAACCCGGACGCCGCCTTGTGGCCCTGCTCGTCGGCGAAGGCGACGGTGACCACCTCGGCGGCACCGAAGAGGATGCCGAGCGCCGCCCCGACCAGGGTCAGCGGGCCGATCGCGCCCCACGGCATCGGCGGCCGCAGGCCGTCGGACTCCGTGGGCGGGTGGACCGGCGGCTCCGTGCCGCGCTGCGCGGCGAAGGCGAAGGT
Source organism: Nocardioides sp. (assembly GCA_035554935.1). Classification (GTDB taxonomy): domain Bacteria; phylum Actinomycetota; class Actinomycetes; order Propionibacteriales; family Nocardioidaceae; genus Nocardioides. The sequence continues at coordinate 35,002 of DATMHM010000021.1, forward strand.
CCCGGCGACCCCGGCGAGGAGGGCCGCCGTCAGGCCGGCCAGGGGGTGCAGGCCGGTGGCGAGCATGGTGACCGCGATCGGCCCGACGAGGAAGACCGCCTCGTCCGCGACCGCCTCGAAGGAGAACGCGGTGTGCAGCCGCTCCGGCTGGTCGGCCAGCGTGTGCGACCAGCGGGCCCGGACGCAGGTGCCGACCGAGGGCAGCGAGGCGCCGGCGACGGCACCGAGGACGTACGTCGACCACGTCGCCCAGTCCCACGCCAGCGAGCCCATCATCAGGGCCAGGCCCACGCCCCAGAGGGTGATCACGACGGGCAGCACCCGGGCCTGGCCGAGCCGGTCGATCAGCCGGCCCTGCGGGATCGCCAGCAGCGCGTTGGCGATCAGCGCGACCGCGGAGACCGACCCAGCGAACCCGTAGGAGCCGGTCTCGTGCTCGGCGAGCAGCACGATGCCCAGGCCGACCATCGAGATGGGCAGCCGGGCGACCAGCCCGGTCAGGCTGAAGAGCGCGGTGGGCCGCGTGAAGATCTGGCGATAGGTCTGCAACATGGCGGCGCCATCCTGCTCCCTACGATGGGGGCGTGCCGAATCCGGAGAACTCCCGCTCGACTGCTCCCTACGACGCCCTGCTGCTGCTGTCGTTCGGCGGGCCCGAGAAGCCGGAGGACGTCGTCCCCTTCCTCGAGAACGTCACCCGTGGTCGCGGCATCCCGCGCGAACGGCTGGAGCAGGTCGGCCAGCACTACTTCCTCTTCGGCGGGAAGTCGCCGATCAACGACCAGAACCGGGCGCTCATCGCCGCGCTCCAAGCCGACTTCGCCGAGCACGGGATCGACCTCCCGGTCCACTGGGGGAACCGGAACTGGGCGCCCTACCTCACGGACACCGTCGAGGAGCTGGCCCGCGGCGGGGCGCGCCGGGTGCTGTGCGTCGCCACGTCGGCGTACTCCTCGTGGTCCGGCTGCCGGCAGTACTGGGACAACATCGACGCCGCCCTCGCCGCCCTGCCCGACGGCGTCGCGGCCCCGCAGGTCGACAAGGTCCGCGCCTACTACAACCACCCGGGCTTCGTGGGCGCCAACCGCGACGGCATCCTCGCGGCCCTCGCCGACCTGCCGGACGAGGTCCGGGACGGGGCCCGGCTCGTGTTCGTCACCCACTCCGTCCCGGAGACCATGGCGGCCGGGAGCGGCCCCGACGGCGGTGCGTACGTCGCCCAGCACCTCGACGTGGCAGAGGTGCTCGCAGGCCAGGTGGCGGAGGCCACCGGCGTGGAGCGCCCCCACGAGCTGGTCTACTGCTCCCGATCGGGCGCGCCGCACGTCCCGTGGCTGGAGCCGGACGTCAACGACCGGCTCGAGGAGCTCGCCGGCGAGGGCGCGACGGCCGTCGTGCTGATCCCGGTCGGGTTCGTCTCCGACCACATGGAGGTCGTCTACGACCTCGACACGGAGGCCCTCGCGACCGCGGAGAAGCTCGGTCTGCCCGCACGGCGCGCTGCCTCCGCCGGCACCCATCCCGCCTTCGTGGGCGCACTGCGCGACCTGGTCCTCGAGCGCGCCGCCGTCGAGCGGGGGGAGGCCGTCGAGCGGCCCGCCCTCGGCGTCCGCGGCCCGTCCCACGACCGCTGCCCGGTCGGCTGCTGCCTCGGCGACCGTACGGCGGCCCGGGCGTGACCGGTCCCGCCGGCCCAGGGCGGCCCGACCCCCGGGTGCTGCTCGACCTCGCGCTCGAGGTGGCGGCGGACGCGGCCGACCTGGTCCGCCGGCACGCAGCCGGAGTCGTCGAGGTCGCCGCCACCAAGACCAGCGACATCGACGTCGTCACCGCCGCCGACCGCGCCACCGAGGAGCTGATCCGCGAGCGGATCCTCGGCAAGCGTCCCGACGACGCCTTCCTCGGCGAAGAGGGCGACGACGTCGCCGGCACCTCCGGGGTGCGCTGGATCGTCGACCCGATCGACGGGACCGTCAACTTCCTCTACGGCATCCCCGACTACGCCGTGTCCATCGCCGCCGAGGTCGACGGCGAGGTGGTCGCCGGGGTGGTCGCCGACGTCGCCAAGGAAGACGTCTACGCCGGCCACGCCGGGGGAGTGGCGACGCGCAACGGCCACCCCGTCGCCGTACGACCACCGGCGCCGCTGGCCCACCGCCTGGTCGCCACCGGGTTCAGCTACACCCGGTCCGTGCGCGTGGTCCAGGCCGCCGCGACCGCCCGGCTGCTCGGTGACGTGCGCGACATCCGACGTGCCGGCGCCTGCGCGCTCGACCTGTGCAAGGTCGCCGCCGGCGCCCTCGACGGCTACGTCGAGGAGGGCGTGAACACCTGGGACCACGCCGCCGGGGCGCTCATCGCCCGGCTGGCCGGCGCCCGCACCCTGCTCGCCCCGGGGGCCGCCGGCCGCGAGGCGCTCGTGTGCGCTCCGGCGCACGGCTTCGACGAGTTCCTGGACGCGGTCAGGAAAGCCGGATTCCTCCGGGAATAGCGAGGACTTCGTCACTGTTCTGGCGACTCGCATCCACCCGGGTGTCGCCACCCGACACCGATGGTGCACAATCTGCCGCGCCGATCCGCACGAAACAGTCGTGCGGGCCGGTCACTCTGAGGGGAGAGAGGACGTCATGGCGACCGACTACGACGCACCACGCAAGAACGAGGACGAGCAGTCCGAGGAGAGCATCGAAGAGCTCAAGGCCCGCCGCCACGACAAGAACTCCGGCAAGGTCGACGAGGACGAGACCGAGGCCGCCGAAGCCTTCGAGCTCCCCGGCGCCGACCTGTCGCACGAGGAGCTCGCCGTCGAGGTGAAGCCCAAGCAGGACGACGAGTTCACCTGCATGAGCTGCTTCCTGGTCCACCACCGCAGCCAGCTCGCCGACCCCAAGAAGATGATCTGCCACGACTGTGCTTGATGGCGCGAGCGCGTCGCTCGTTCCTCGCGCCGCGCTGCCGCGCCGCGGTTGTCCTTCGTAGGGCTCGCGTCCGCCCGGCGGCAAGACGGTCGGCACGCGGGACGGCGCCTCCCTGCGCCTCCGGTCGCTCGTTCCTCGCTCCCTCCAGCTCCGGGCCGGCTTCGTCCCGCGCTGGCCGACAGGTGATAGCGCGTCGCTCGTTACTCGCGCCGCGCTGCCGCGTCGCGGTTGTCCTTAGTAGGGCTCGCGTCCGCCCGGCGGCAAGACGGTCGGCACGCGGGACGGCGCCTCCCTGCGCCTCCGGTCGCTCGTTCCTCGCGCCGCGCCCGCCCGCTCAGACGTCCTTGCGCAGCGGCGGCGGCAGGTGGCCCGTCGACTTGAGGTAGTAGCCCGCCGCCCGGCGCTGGGCGAACATCTTCGCCAGCGCGACGAACGTGCCGCTCGCCGCGGCCCAGGCGACGGCCTCCCAGATGTCGACGTCGGGGTCGGCCGGGTTCTCCGGCGGCTGCTTCCCGGTCGCGGCCTTCCAGCCTCCGTCCAGTCCCTTCTTCGCGATCGCGGCGGAGCCGAGTGCCGCGACGAGGGAGAACGCCGACCAGACCTTGGAGCTGTCCTGTGCCATGCAGCGAGCCTAGGACATGGTCAGGACAAGTCGGAACGCGCTGCGTCGATCGCGCCGGCCAGGGCCTTCGGGTGCCGTGAGCTGACCAGCCAGTACGGCGTGGGGTCGGCCGGGTCGGTGATCTCCACCTTGACCGCGCGCTTCAGGTAGGGCCGCAGCAGCAGGTAGGCCCGGACGTCCGCCTCCGGTCCCGAGACCCGGCGGGTCGCCTCCGCGTCGAGGGCCTCGGCCGTGCCGAGGTGCCGGGTCTCGATCCGGGCCCGGCCGGCGCGCAGCCAGCCGTCGGCGACCACGACCCGCGCGTCGCCGTACGCCCGCAGGCAGGCGGCCATCAGCAGGAGCAGTGCCGCGGTCACGCCGTGCGCGATCCATGCCTGCTCGTGCAGCGGCACGACGAGGGCGAGCCAGAGGCTGGCGACGAGCATCGTGCCCTGGGCCCACCAGCGCAGGGGGACCCCCAGCCGCTCGTGGAAGGCAGGACGGGCACTCTCGGTCACGCGGAGGATGATCCCATCCGCTCCGCGACGCTTCATCGTTAGGGTCTCCCCGTGGCCCACGACCTCGACTCCGACCTCGACGCCGACCTCGACATCGCCCTCGACATCGCCGTGCAGCGGCTCGACCCGACCCTGCCCCTCCCGGCCTACGCCCACCCGGGCGACGCCGGCGCCGACCTGGTGACGACCGTCGACCTGGTGCTCGCGCCCGGTGAGCGGGCGCTGGTGCCCACCGGGATCGCGATCGCGCTGCCCGAGGGGTACGTCGCGCTGATCCACCCCCGGTCCGGGCTCGCGGCCCGGCACGGGCTCTCGATCGTCAACACCCCCGGCACGGTGGACGCGGGCTACCGCGGCGAGATCAAGGTGCTCCTGATCAACCACGACCCGACGGACGAGATCGTCCTCAAGCGCGGCGACCGGGTCGCGCAGCTGGTGGTGCAGCGCTTCGAGCGGGCCCGGTTCGTGGCAGTGGAGACCCTTCCCGAGAGCGTTCGTGGCGGTGGCGGCTACGGTTCTACTGGAGGGTTCGGTGGATCCTGACGGCCCGACTCCCGAACCGATCCCGAGGAGGAGAGCAACGTGAGGTTGCGGCGCAAGGCGGCGGACGAGACCGCTGCCGACGAGACCGCGGTGGCTGACGCCGGGGCAACCCCCGGGGGTGCGGCCGACGCGCCCGACGCTGCCGCCGAGGACACCCCCGGGGCGGCCGGCGCCGGTACGGCGGAGGACGGCCCCTGGGACATCGACGACCTGCCCGACGACGGCGTGGCCCGACTCGACCTCGGTTCGCTCCTCGTCGCCCCGGTCGCCGACCGCGAGCTGCGGGTGCAGGTCGACGAGAAGTCCGGCGCGGTGCGCGCCGTGCTGCTCGCCACCGAGGCGGGCGCGCTCGAGCTCCGGGCGTTCGCCGCTCCCCGCAATGGGGACCTGTGGAGCGACATCCGGCCCCAGATCGCGGCCGACGCCGCCCGGCGCGGCGGCACCGCCACCGAGCGGGAGGGCCGCTTCGGCACCGAGCTGGTGTGCGAGGTCCGGATGACCCGGGCCGACGGCCAGACCGGCACCCAGACCTCCCGCGTCATCGGGATCAACGGCCCGCGCTGGCTGCTGCGCGCCACCTTCCTCGGTGAGCCGGCGCGCGACCCCGAGTCGGCCGCCGAGTGGGAGTCCGCGATCGCGCAGGTCGCCGTACGACGGGGCGCGCACGCGATGCCCGTCGGCGAGCAGCTGCCGCTCAACCTGCCCGACGGCGCGCAGCCGAAGGCCGTTCCGGCGAGCTGAGTACGCCGTGGCCACGAAGAGCCGCCTGCGGCGGACCATCAGCAAGTGGGCGAACCCCGAGGAGGCGGACGCCCGCGACCTGCGCCGGACGTTCACCAGCCAGGGCGTGCTGTCCATCGACGAGGCGCCCGACCGCGAGCAGGTTCGCCTGCGCGGAACCCTGCGCACGGTGACGCTCCGCCCCCGCGGTGGCGTCCCGGCCCTCGAGGCCGAGCTCTATGACGGCACCGGCACGGTGACCGTGATCTGGCTGGGCCGGCGGCGGATCGCCGGCATCGGGCCGGGCCGTGCCATCGAGGTCATCGGGCGGGTGGGCAACCACGACGGCACCCGGGTCCTCTACAACCCCCGCTACGAGCTGCTGTGAGCACGCACGACGACGAGGGCCACACGCTCTCCGCCGAGGCGGGCAAGGCGATCGGGGTCGACACCGTCGAGGCGCTCGTACGTCGCCAGTTGGCGGCCGCGCTCGGTGGCCGGCGCGGCATGGTCGAGGCCGCCGTGCCCGGCATCGTGTTCACGGCCGTCTGGCTGACCACCGACAACCTGCGCTGGGCGATGATCGGCAGCCTCGCCGTCGCCGGCGTGGCGCTGCTCCTGCGGATCGTCCAGCGCAGCTCGATGCAGTACGTCTTCAACGCGATCTTCGGCATCGGCATCGGCTGGGTGTTCGTGCGCTGGGCCGAGAGCTCGGGGGCGACCGCGGACGAGCAGAAGCTGGCCTTCTTCCTGCCGGGCATCCTGATCAGCCTCGGCTACACCGTCGTGCTCGGCGGGTCCTGCCTGGCCGGGTGGCCGGCCCTGGGCTTCATGCTGGGAGCGGTCGCCGACGACCCGGTCGGCTGGCACGCGGACAAGCAGGTCGTGAAGCTGTGCAACCGGCTCACCTGGGTGATGCTCCTGCCCGGCGCGATCGGGGTGGTCCTCCAGGGCCCGGTGTGGCTGATGGGACGCAACGGGGTGATCGACACCGACCTCGCGGTGGTGCTGATCCTCGGGCTTCGGACCGGGCTCGGCTGGGCGCTGCGGATCGCGTCCTGGTCGGTGATGATCTGGCTGCTCGCCCGCGACGCGACGCCCTTGGAGGCCCCTGCGCCGGCGGACCCCGCCTGACCGCTACGGGTGCGAGTGCGGGGCCAGCAACCGCTCGAGCTCGTCCTCCGCCTCGGCGGGGACCACGAACAGCAGCTCGTCGCCGGACTCGACCGGCTGCTCCGGGGTGGGCACGTAGACCTGCCCGTCACGCAGGATCGAGACCAGGGCGCAGTTCTCCGGCAGCGGGATCAGACCGGACGCCTTGCCGACGTAGGGCGAGTCCGCCGGCAGCACCATCTCGACCAGGTTGGCGTTGCCCTTGCGGAAGGTGAACAGCCGCACCAGGTCGCCGACGCTCACGGCCTCCTCGACCAGGGCCGACATGATCCGCGGCGTCGAGACGTTGACGTCCACGCCCCAGGCCTCGGTGAACAGCCACTCGTTGTTGGGGTGGTTCACCCGGCCGACCGTGCGAGGGACGCCGAACTCGGTCTTGGCGAGGAGCGAGGTCACCAGGTTGGCCTTGTCGTCACCGGTCGCGGCGATGACGACGTCGCACTTGTCGAGCCGGGCCTCCTCCAGCGAGGAAAGCTCGCAGGAGTCGGCAAGCAGCCACTCGGCGTCCGGCACCCGTTCCGGGTGGATCGACGACGGCGACTTGTCGATGAGCAGGACCTCGTGGCCGTTCTCGATCAGCTCCCGGGCGATGGAGCGCCCGACGGCGCCGGCTCCGGCAATCGCAACACGCATGTTCTCGTCTCCTCGGCTGCTCAGTCGCCGTGTCAGTCGCCGTGCTCGGGGCCGCGCCCGAGGACCTCGTAGGCCAGGTCCGCGGTCTGCTCGCGAGTCACCAGGTGGAGCATGTCGCCCTCCTGGATCACGCTGTCGCGGTCGGGCAGCATGCCCTCGCCGAGCCGGTCGATCCACGCCACCCGGCACCGTCCCTGCTCCTGGAGCTGGCCGACGCGGGCACCGACCCAGATCTCCGGCGCGGGGATGTGGTCGACGCGGATGGTGCCCGACGGGTCTCGGAAGTCCGGCTCGGCGCCGGCCGGCAGGATGCGGCGGAGCACCTGGTCGGCGGTCCACTTCACCGTCGCGACGGTCGTGATGCCGAGCCGCTGGTAGACCTCGGCGCGGCCGGGGTCGTAGATGCGGGCGACGACCTGCTGGATCCCGAAGGTCTCCCGGGCCACCCGCGCGGCGATGATGTTGGAGTTGTCACCGCTCGAGACCGCCGCGAACGCGTCGGCACGCCGGATGCCGGCCTTCTCGAGGACCTCCTGGTCGAAGCCGATGCCGGGGATCTTGTCCCCGTTGAACCCGGGGCCGAGGCGCCGGAACGCGTCGGGCTCGGTGTCGATGATCGACACGGTGTGGTTGCGGTCCTCGAGGCTGCGGGCCAGCGTCGAACCGACGCGGCCGCAGCCCATGATCACGACGTGCACGGTGAGAACGCTATCCCACCCGTCATGCCCTACCGTTGTCGCTCGTGGGTGTCGGCGACGTCTCGAAGCGGATCCTCCTGGGACGCAAGCTTCGCAGCGCACAGTTGGGGGAGACGCTGCTCCCCAAGCGCATTGCGCTGCCAGTCTTCGCCAGCGACGCGCTCTCGTCCGTCGCCTACGCGCCGGACGAGGTCTTCATCATGCTGGCGATCGCCGGCGCGGCGCAGTACGTGTGGTCGTGGAAGGTCGCGATCGCGGTCGGCCTGGTGATGGCGGCGGTGATCGCGTCGTACCGGCAGACCGTTCACGCCTACCCGTCCGGCGGTGGCGACTACGAGGTCGCGACGGTCAACCTCGGCCGTACGGCGGGGATGACGGTCGCGAGCGCGCTGCTGGTCGACTACGTGCTGACCGTGGCGGTGTCGATCTCGTCGGGGGCGCAGTACGCCGCGGCGGCCATCCCGTCGTTCCAGGGACACGAGGCGACGGTCGCGATCGTGATGGTGCTGCTGCTGACGGCGATGAACCTGCGCGGCATCCGCGAGTCCGGGACATTCTTCGCCATCCCGACCTACCTCTTCATGTTCGCCATCCTCGGCATGTGCGCCTTCGGGTTCCTGCAGCTGCTCGCCGGCGACCTGCCGATGGCCGAGAGCGCCGACCTCCAGATCACCCCCAAGGAGGGCTGGGAGGAGCCGCTCACGACCTTCGGCCTGATCATCCTGCTCGCTCGCGCGTTCTCGTCGGGCTGTGCGGCGCTCACCGGGGTCGAGGCGATCTCCAACGGCGTACCGGCCTTCAAACGGCCCAAGAGCCGCAACGCGGCGACCACGCTGCTGCTGCTCGGCATGATCGCGATCACGATGATGATCAGCGTCATCGTCCTGGCCAGGCAGATCGGCCTGAAGTACGTCGACCCGCACGAGCTGGACCGGCTGACCCGCGACGGGCAGCCCCTGCCCGACGGCTACGACCAGCACACCGTGATCGCCCAGATCGCCGACGCGATCTTCCGCGACTTCAGCCCCGGCTTCTACTTCGTCGTCACGGTGACCGGCGTGATCCTCGTGCTCGCCGCCAACACCGCGTTCAACGGCTTCCCCGTGCTCGGCTCGATCCTCGCCAAGGACGGGCTGGCGCCGCGCGCCCTCGGCGCGCGCGGCGACCGGCTCGCCTACAGCAACGGCATCGTGTTCCTCGCCGCCATGGCGATCATCCTGATCTGGGCGTTCGACGCCGAGACCACCAAGCTGATCCAGCTCTACATCGTCGGCGTCTTCGTGTCCTTCAACCTCAGCCAGCTCGGCATGATCCGGCACTGGACGCGGGCTCTCGAGACCGAGCGGGACGCCGCCGAGCGGCGTCGGATGAACCGTTCGCGGGCGATCAACGCCGTCGGCCTGTCGTTCACCGCCGTCGTGCTGGTGGTCGTGCTGCTCACTAAGTTCCTCGCCGGCGCATGGATCACCATCCTCGCGATGGGTTTCTTCTTCTCCGTGATGAAGGGCATCAAGAAGCACTACGAGGGTGTCGAGCGCGAGCTCGCCGCGGACGAGACCGACAAGGCGCTGCCGACGCGGGTGCACGCCATCGTCCTCGTCTCCAAGCTCCACAAGCCCACGCTGCGTGCGCTCGCCTTCGCCAAGGCGACGCGGCCCAACGCGCTCGAGGGCGTCTACGTCTCCGTCGACGAGAAGGACACCGCGAAGCTGCTGGACGAGTGGGACCACCGCAACACCGGCGTCCCGCTCAAGGTGCTGCACTCGCCGTACCGCGAGGTCGTGAAGCCGATCGTCGAGTACGCCTCCGCGATCCGCCGTGCCAACCCGCGCGGCGTGGTGGCGGTGTACATCCCGGAGTACGTCGTCGGTCGCTGGTGGGAGCAGCTGCTCCACAACCAGACCGCCCTACGGCTCAAGGGCCGGCTGCTGTTCACGCCCGGCGTGATGGTCACCTCCGTGCCCTACCAGCTGCGGTCCTCCGAGATCGCGCTGGAGCGGGAGGAGCGCGAGGAGCACCGCGTCCGGCCGGGCGACCTGCGCCGCGGCCGGGTCGACGACGAGCACCGCAACCGGCAGATCACCCGGTGAGCCGGCAGGGCGGACGGCGCTCCCGGGCGCGCAAGCCGCGCGGCGCGTCGGCCGTCGGACGGCGGTTCGAGGTCGAGGTCGGTCCGGTCGCGCACGGCGGCCACTTCGTCGCCCGCCTTCCCGAGGCCGACGGGAGTCGGGTGCTCTTCGTCCGGCACGCCCTGCCCGGGGAGCGGGTGGTCGTCGAGGTCACCGACGGCACCGAGGGCGACTCCTTCTGGCGGGCCGACGCCGTCGAGGTGCTCGACGCGTCGCCGGAGCGCGTGCCCGCGCCGTGCCCGTACGCCGGACCGGGGCTGTGCGGCGGATGCGACTTCCAGCACGTCGACCTCGCCGCCCAGCGCCGGCTCAAGGCCGACGTCGTTCGCGAGCAGCTGCGCCGCCTCGCCCGGCTCGACGTGGACGTCGAGGTGGAGCCGGTGCCCGGCGACGAGGCCGGGCTGCGCTGGCGCACCCGGCAGCGCTACGTCGCGCTCGCCGACGGTGGGCGCGGCATGCGCAAGCACCGCTCGCACGACGTGGTCCCGGTCGAGGAGTGCCTGCTGGAGGCGCCCGCCGGGCCGTCGTACGAGGTGCACGGGCGGGCCTTCGAGGTCGCCGACGGCGGGTTCTGGCAGGTGCACCCCGGTGCGCCGGAGGCCCTGGTCGACGCCGTCCTCGACGCGCTGCGGCCGCAGCCGGGCGAGCGCGTCCTCGACCTCTACGCGGGCGTCGGCCTGTTCACCCGCTTCCTGCAGGAGGCCGTGGGTCCGTCCGGCCGGGTGGCAGCCGTCGAGGGCGACCGCACCGCGTCGGCGCTCTCGGAGCGGAACTGCCCGGGCGTCACCGCCCGCGCCGGCGACGTCGGCGAGGTGCTCGCCGGCGGACTCCCGGAGGAGTGGGACCGCGCCGACCTGGTCGTCCTCGACCCGCCGCGCGCGGGAGCGAAACGGGCGGTCGTCGACCAGGTGGTCCGCCGTGCGCCGCGCGCCGTCGCCTACGTGGCGTGCGACCCGGCGGCGCTGGCCCGCGACCTCGCGCTCTTCGCCGGGCACGGCTACCGGCTGGCGTCGCTGCGGGCCTTCGATCTCTTCCCGATGACTTCCCATGTTGAGGTTGTTGCCAAATTGGTGCGGGCTGACGGTGATCTGCAGTGATGCGCTCGTGCCCTGAGCCCCGATCCGCGAATGGCGGCCAAGGGCTCGGAATGGGCTCACATTGGGCTGAGCCTGCAGGGTGAGCCCCGAACGCAGGGCTGATGCGTTCGAGGGCGATGAAGATGTAGGTGATCAGCAAGATCACGATGCTGAGGGACACGATCATGAGGCGAGCTGATTCCTGTCCGGGGAGCTGATCGCGGCGTACCAGCGGGCGAGGCGGCCGTTCGCGCTGATCTCGGCGAGGCGGCGTTCGATGTCCTCGCGTTGGGAGCGCGGGGCCGCGATGAGGACGTGGTCTCCGGGCCGGAGCATGGTGGTGGGCGTCGGCGCCGAGATCTCCTTCTCGCGCAGAAGAAGCGCGACACTCGCACCCTCAGGCAGGCGCAGCTCGGAGATCTCCACCCCTGAGAGCCGCGACCCGGCAGGGATGGACAACTGCAGGAGCGTCCCGCCGAGCTCGTCCAGGGGCGCCGACTCGATGACGAGCTCGCGCGGGTTCTCGCCCTGGGCAGCTCCGAGTCGCCGAGCGACCAAGGGGAGCGTCGGCCCCTGGATGAGGGTGAACAGGACGACGAGAAGGAACACGACGTCGAACACTCGAGTGGCCCCTGGCAGCCCGACACTCATCGGGATCGTGGCCAGCACGATGGGCACGGCTCCCCGGAGCCCGGCCCAGCTGATGAAGGCCTGATCCCTCCAGGGCACCCGGAACGGTGTGGCGCACAGGACCACGGAGATTGGGCGGGCGACCAGCGTGAGTGCGCCGCCCACGACCAGAGCGGTCGGGAGGGCGTCCCAGAGCCTGGAGGGGCTGGCCAGGAGTCCGAGCATGATGAAGAGCCCGATCTGGGCGAGCCAAGCCAGGCCTTCGGCAAAGCTGGCGGTGGTGGCGCGGTGGGGCAGGGAAGCGTTTCCGAGGGTTAGGCCGGCCACGTAGATCGCCATGATGGCGCTCGCGCCGGCAACTCCGGCGACGGCGAAAGCGAGGAAGGCGATGGAGAGTGTGGCGATCGGGTAGAGGCCGGATGCGGGCAATGCACTGCGGGTGAGTAGCCACAGTCCTGCCCGGGCAACCAGGAAGCCGACTGCGATGCCCATCAGCAACTGGTAGGCGACCTGCCCGATGATCCCGCCTGCTCCGGCGTCTGCCCAGGCCGAGGAGGTCACGACGGTCACGAGGATGATCACCGGTGGATCGTTGAAGCCGGACTCCGCCTCAACGGTGGCGCGGAGCCGGCCGCGGATCGGTAGGCGCCGCAGGACGGCGAAAACCGCTGCGGCATCCGTCGAGGAGGCCACCGCACCGAGCAGGATTGCCGTGCGAACGTCCACGTCCAGCAGCCAGTAGGCCAGAGACGATGTCAGCACGACGGAGATCCCGACGCCTACTGTGGCGAGGACGCCAGCGAGCGGTGCGATCGGACGGATCATCTTCCAGTCCGTCGTGAAGCCGCCCTCCGCGAGGATCACGGCCAGGGCGACGGTGCCGAGCACCTGCACCAGGTCGGCGTCCTCGAAGTGCAGTCCCAAACCCGACTCGCCCAAGGCGACACCGATGGCGAGGTAGATGAGAAGGGTCGGCAGACCTGCGCGGCTCGCCAACCGCACGGCGCCCACTGCTGCGATCAGGACGCCGGTGCCGACCAGCAGAACCAGGTTGAGGTCACTCGGATCCATCGACCGGGTCCGTCGACGGCGGGGTCAACACGTGCTCGGCTGCGACCAGCACAACGTCAAGAAGCGTGAGGCCGAGCTCAGCGAGCGGATCGTGGATCGTTCGACCTACCTCGCAGAGCACCGGCGTGAACTGCGCCTGCAGGCCAGCAAGGTCGTGGCGCTCGATCCAGCGCCGCGTCGCCGGAGCCGCTACTGCATGCACGAAGCGCTCGACGTCGTGCCCCTCGAGCGCCCCGCCCTCCACGCGCACTTCTAGCAGCAGTCGCATGTCTGCCGCGTCCGAGGTCAGTGCACGCACTGTGACCGGGACGGCCTGATAACTCGCGCCACCGTCCGCGGGCGCCGCCCCTTCGCACAGGCGCGCGGCGGCCAGGCGGAGGCGGGCGAACAGGGGCGGCATGCTTCAAGCCAACCGGCCGGGCCGTCGGTGGAGTATGGGGTCCTCCCCCCATATGCGACGCTCGGCGCCTCTTCGCCAATATTGATCAGGGCTCGATCAGGCCCGCCCGGATGGCATATCTGGTGAGTTCGGTTCGGTCACGCATCCCCAGCTTGGCGAGAACGTTGGCCCTGTGGCGCTCGACGGTCTTGACGCTGATGACGAGCTTCTGGGCGATCTCCTTCGAGGAGTGACCTTCTGCGATGAGCTTGACGACCTGGTCCTCGCGCTCCGTGAGCACGGCGCGCGGGATCCGCTCGCCACGGCGCATCCGGTCCAGGAAGTCGCGGACGAGTGTCCCGGCCACGCCGGCGTACAGGAAGGGCTCGTCGCGCATCGCACTCCGACATGCAGCCACGAGATCTTCATCCGCGGCGGACTTCAGCACGTAGCCGCAAGCACCGGCCTGCAACGCAGAGAAGAAGTACTGCTCGTTGTCATGCATCGAGAGCATCAGCGTGCGCACCGAGGGCGCACGCCTGCTGATCTCGAGCGCGGCCTGTAATCCGGTCATGGTTGGCATGGAGACGTCGAGTACAGCCAGGTCCGGCTGGTGGGCACGGGCCAGTTGCACCGCTTCGGCCCCGTCAGCGGCCTCGGCCACCACGGTCAGGTCTGGTTGGGACTCGAGAATCCGGCGGATCCCGGTGCGGACGAGCGCGTGGTCGTCAGCCAGCAGGATGCGGATGGTCACGCGGTCACCACCGCCACGGGAAGGTCGAGTTCTACCACCGTTCCGCCGCCCTCGCGATGGTGCAGATGCAACTCTCCGCCCGCCATCTGCGCCCGCTCGCGCATCCCCTGGATACCGGCACCCTCTGGAAACACTCCGCGGCCGATCCCGTTGTCGGCCACTCGCAGCACGATCCGGTCGCCCCGGCGCGTCAGACCGAGCTCGACCTCGCTGGCCTTCGCATGGCGCGCAACGTTGGTCAGCGCTTCCTGGGCGACGCGGTAGACCACGAGCTCCGCCTCCCCGGAGAGCTGCGGCAGGCCGGGCGGGAATCCCCGCTGGACACGGAGACCGGCCCGGGCGGTCAACTCGCTCGCAAGGCTCGACAGGGAGTTCAGCAGGCCCAGATCCGCGAGCACGCCAGGCCGGAGGCGCTGGGAGATTCGCCGCACCTCCTCCAGACTCGTGCGCGTCGTCTCACGGGCCATCTCGAGCTCCGCGGCCACATCATCGGGCGCGATCAGGAGCGCCTGCTTCAAGCTCAGCAGGACCGCCGTGAGGCTCTGCCCGATCTCGTCATGAAGTTCCCTCGCGATCCGCTCACGCTCGGCCTCCTGGGCCTGCAGAGCCCGCACCGTGCTCGCGGCACGCTCCTCCTCGAGCCGCGCCAGCATCTCGTTGAATCGCGAGACCAGCTCGCCAGCGGGGCCCCCGCGCGGCGCCTCCAGGCGACGTCCCGGGTGGCGCATGTCGATGCTCGACATGACGGCCGTGAACCGGTCCAGCGGCCGTAGCACGGACCGGAGCAGGAGGCCGTTCAGCAGGCAGATCACCACAAAGCCCACGGCGAGGACGGCGATCTCAGACCACAAGGGTCGAGTGGACACGGTCGCCGGAGAGAACGCGAGCACGACGACCGCGAGCCCGAACACGACGCCGTTGATCAGGCAGACGCGCCAGAAGAGCGGCAGCGACAGGTCACCGGACATGGCATCCAGCCTCTCAGAGTGATTGCCGGTGTCAGTGGACAGCGCGACACCGACATCGGCGGCGGCTGTTTCACAATCCTTGAATGTCTTCTAGGATTGTGTGCATGGTATCCCTGAGTGTCGCGCAGGCCGCGGAGCGGCTGGGCGTCAGCGTGCCCCGCATCCATCAGCGGATCGCGGACGGCTCGCTGGCCGCCGAGCGGATCGGATCCCAGTGGGTCGTCGACGAACGTTCACTCCTTCGGATCCAGGAGCGGAGCAAGGCGGGTCGCCCGCTTTCGGCCCGGTCCGCGTGGGCCGTGATCGCGGCATCAGAGGGGGATCGCGATCGGCTGCATGCGAGTGGGCCTGCAGCGTCAGCCCGCGCCCGGATGCAGCTGACGCGTCTACTCGAACCTGCCGGTGAGCCCTCTATTGGCGAGGAGACGGTGCGTGAGCTGGCTGTGTCGCTACGATCGATGCTCCGCAATCGCGCTGAGCGGCGGCTGCTGCGTGCAGCACCTGCGGACCTTGCCGATCTCAGGTCTGACGAGCGCTGGGCATCCCCGGTCGACTTTGGCGCGAGTGGCATCGCCTCCGGTGACGTCGAGGCATATGTCGCTGAGTCGGATGTCGACCGCCTGGTGAAGGACTACCTACTGGTCGATGCCGACCGTGAGGCCAACGTCGTACTCCATGTCATTCCCGATGGGCAGTATCCGTTCCCGAACTCACGGCTCCGGCTCGCTGCCGATCTCGCCGAGCATCGCGGGCCGCGCGAGGAGGCGCGGGCGGCAGAACTGCTGCACGCGCTCGCGCTGGAGCGGAAGGGGGAGTAGCGGTGATCGTCCTGCCCGCCATGCCGCCCGAGCAGACCGCCTCCTGGCTGGGTCTTCTCGACCTGCACGAGCGGCTCTCCAACGGCTGGACGCTGATCGGTGGACAACTCGTCCATCTCCACTGTGCCGAGCGGGGCCAGTTCCCGGTGCGCCCGACCAACGACGCGGACACGGTGATCGACGTGCGCGCCGACCCCACGATGTTGGCGACCTTCACGGGCGTCCTGACCGAACTCGGCTTCACCTCGGCTGGCATCTCGGCCGAGGGCCTCCAGCATCGCTGGGTCCGGGGCGATGCCTCGATCGACGTACTTCTTCCTGATGGAGTCGGCGAACGCGCCAGCCTCCGCCACGGAGTCACCGGCAGCCCGACCCTTCCGACCGCCGGCGGCACACAGGCGCTTCAGCGCAGCGAGACCGTGGCCGTGACTGTCGCTGGACGCGCAGGGTTCGTGCGCCGTCCCAACCTGGTCGGTGCACTCGTCGGGAAGGCCGCGGCACTCAGCAATGCGGGCGACTCCGGCCTTGGCCGCCATCGACGGGACTTCGCTATCCTGGCTGGGCTGATCACGGCTCGCGACTTCCGCAACGAAGCACTTACGAAGAAGGACCGCCAGCGGCTGCGCGCGATGGTCGCGGCGGTTCGGAAGGATCGCGCAACCCTGCTTGAGATCCCGACCGCCGAGGCCTCACTCGGTCGGCTCGTCACCGCGGGGGAGTTGGATCCATGAAGCTCCCGCCGTCTGCGATCGTCGCGACCCGGAAGCTCGAGGGCTCGGATTGGGCTCACTTTGAATCGCAAACGCCCGCAACGGCGGACTGGCGCTCGCAGATCTTCCAAGCGGCGTCACCGCAGGTCAGGGGCCACTTACCAACCAGGGGCACAGTCGACCGCAAACGATCACGCTCACGCTCAGCCCCATGGACGTGTTCCCGATGACGCATCACGTCGAATGCGTCGCTCTGCTGACGAAAAGCGGCTCTGACCTGCGGTGATGCAAATCGCGGTGTCGGTGCCGACCTCGAAAATCGGGGCTTAGGGCGCACTTTGGGCGCACTTTGAGTTTCGGACCACTCCGGCGCGAGCTTGGCGACCCTCTGGCAACGCATAGAACGGCCCGTGGACGACCGCGCAGGGCGAAGCGGCTCCACGGGCCGTTCGAAGGGTCGGAGGGCTCTCAGAGCCCGATTGTCGAATCGTCTGGGGGATCGCTCCGAGGCCCCAGCCGCTCGGTCGCTGCCCGGTAGTCGGGCACCACGAGGCGGCGGTTGATGTAATGCCGCTCGGTCACCGTCTTGGAGGTGTGGCCGAGTTGGTCCTTGGCTGCGTCGGCGTCGTAAACCGGCTCTTCCCAGATGAGGGTGTAGCTGGGCTGGCGCGTCGGTGCCGGGGTAGACGTCGAGGTCTCCCGAGGATGGAAGTTCTCACACTGCCCATCCGGAAGACCTCGACGTACCCGACGCTACCCCGCCGGCCGGCTTCGGCCGCCCTGACCTGACCACCTTCGCCCGGCTCGATGGCCTCGGCCTGACTGTGATCGGGCAGCGCATCGAACCCGACCGTGCCGTCCTCGCCTGTCGTGTCGTCGACCCGGACCGGTGGTGTAGACGCTGCGGTGGCGAGGGACTCGCACGCGACACCGTGATCCGTCGACTCGCGCACGAGCCGCTGGGCTGGCGACCCACCACCCTCGAAGTCGCGGTCCGTCGCTACCGATGCCGCGAGTGCGGACACGTGTGGCGACAAGACACCACCGCCGCGGCCGAGCCACGAGCGAAGCTGTCGCGAGCCGGGCTGCGGTGGGCACTGGAAGGGATTGTGGTGCAGCACCTCACCGTCGCCCGGGTCGCCGAAGGCCTTGGCGTTGCGTGGGACACGGCGAACAACGCCGTGCTGACCGAAGGCAAGCGGGTCTTGATCGAGCAGGAGAGCCGGTTCGACGGCGTGACCACCATTGGCGTCGACGAGCACGTGTGGCGTCACACCACGCGCGGCGACAAGTACGTCACCGTGATCATCGACCTCACCCCGGTCCGCGACGGCGCCGGCCCGGCACGGCTGCTCGACATGGTCGAGGGCCGCTCCAAGCAGGCTTTCAAGACCTGGCTTTCCGAATGCGACGATGCCTGGCGCGACGGCGTCGAGGTGGTCGCGATGGACGGGTTCGCCGGCTTCAAGACCGCCGCTGCAGAGGAGATCCCCGCCGCGGTCGCAGTCATGGATCCCTTCCACGTCGTCCGGCTCGCCGGTGACGCGCTGGATCGCTGCCGACGCCGGGTGCAGCTTGCGATCCATGGCCACCGCGGGTTCAAGGACGACCCGCTCCACAAGTCGCGGCGCACTCTGCACACCGGCGTCGACCTGCTCACCGACAAGCAGTGCGACCGCCTGCGTTCGCTGTTCGCCGACGACGCGCATGTCGAGGTCGAGGCGACCTGGGGCATCTACCAGCGCATGATCGGCGCCTACCGGCAAGAGGATCGACGACGCGGCCGCGAGCTGATGAACAAGCTGATCACCGACCTCAGCACCGGCGTTCCGACGACGCTGACCGAGCTGACCGCCCTCGGGCGGACGCTGAAGAAGAGAGCTGCCGACGCGCTCGCCTACTTCGACCAACCCGGCACCAGCAACGGCCCAACCGAAGCACTCAACGGCCGACTCGAACACCTCCGCGGCAGCGCCCTCGGGTTCCGCAACCTGACCAACTACATCGCCAGATCGCTGCTCGAGACCGGAGGCTTCAGACCACAGCTGTCACACCGTGGATTGGGATGAGCCCGTTTGATGCCAGGCTGGATACGACGAAGATGATCTATGTTGCTCGCGATGCCCTGCTTGACGAATCCCTCGGATTCCGTTGGACGCATGATCGGGACGATCTGATCGACACCGTCGTCAAGCCGATCGTCCCCGTCGTCGCCGGGCCGCACTTCGTCACCGACGGTGGCACCAGCGTCGGGATGAGTGCGGCTGACGCGTCCGGCCCGGACCCCCGCGGCCGGGCCCGATCGCCCGGTCTGTACGATCGACCTCGTGCGAGCAGCGGTGCAGCGAGGCCCGGTCGGGCCATGCTGAACACCTTCCACCGGGGCATCACCGCCTCCACCGAGGTGCCCGGCACCGCCCGGCAGGTGTACGACGTGGTGCGCGACCCGGACTTCGTCGCCCGCAGCGCCCCCTTCGTCCGCCGGATCACCCCGCTCGCCGACGACGTCTGGCGCTGGGAGATCGGCGGCATCCGCTATCCCGGCGGCACCTTCACCGCGGGCTTCACCCAGCGCATGACCTTCGACCCGCCGCACGAGATCGCCTTCCGGCACGATCCCCACGCAGGCGACGCTGGACCCGGCTCGCGGCGCGGACACCAGGAGCTCGCGGGCGCCGAGGGGCTCTTCCGGACCACCGGGGCCGAGCGCGCCGACCACGTCCGGCTCGAGCTCGAGATGCGCGTCGAGGCGCGGGTGCCGGCGCCCCGCGCGGCGGCGGCGGTCGTCGAGGGCGCCATCGGGGCGGTGCTTGCCGTGATCCGAGACCGGTTCGTCGAGGCGCTGCAGCATCGGATGGCGCAGCGATGACCGCCGCACCGCCCAGCGTCGACGCCGCGACCGAGCAGCTGCTCCTCGCGGCCGACCGGGTCGTCGCCGAGCGCGTCCGTCAGGTCGCCGACCTGCTCTCCCGGGTCGGCGGCGACCCGCACGCCTTCGGCGGCCACGGCATCGACCTCGCCGAGCAGGCCCGGATCCGCACCGAGGTCGGCGGCAAGAAGTTGCGGCCCCGCCTGGCGTACGCCGGTTTCCTCGCGGCGGGCGGGCGGGCCGTGGGCGTCGGGTCGACGGATGCCGCCGGGCCGACGCGGCAGGTCGTCGAGCTGGCGGCCGCGCTCGAGCTGCTGCACCTCTTCGCGCTCGTGCACGACGACGTCATGGACCGCGCCGACTCCCGCCGGGGGATCGAGACCGTGCAGCACCTCGCCGAGCGTCTGCACCGCTCGGCCGGCGGCCGCGGCGACGCCGGCCGCTACGGCGAGAGCGTCGCGATCCTGCTCGGCGACCTGCTCCTCGCCGAGGCCTCCGACCTCGTCGCCGGGCTCCCGTCCCCCGTCCGCGGCGGCTGGCGCGCCATGGTGGTCGAGCTGGTCCACGGGCAGCTGCTCGACGTCACCGCGACCGCGTCGCCCCACGCCGCCGACCCCGACGCCAGCGCGGCGGTGGCGCGGCTCAAGACCGGCCGCTACACGGTGCGCCGGCCGGTCGAGCTGGGCGCCTCGCTGGCGACCGACGACCACGCTCTGATCGGCCTGCTGGGTGAGTGGGGCGACCTGGTCGGTGACGCCTTCGCGCTCCGCGACGACCTGCTCGGCATCTGGGGGGACCCCGACGCCACCGGCAAGCCCCGGCTCCAGGACCTCACCGACGGCACCGCCACCCGACTGCTGGCCTGGGCCGCCGAGCGCCTCGACGGTGAGGACGCGGCGCTGGTCGAGCAGTGCCGCGCCGCGGGTTTGGAGCCCGACGCCGCGGAGCGGCTGGCCGACGCGATGATCCGGGTCGGCGTCCCCCAGCGCGCGGAGAGCGAGATCGACTGGCTGCTGACCGTCGCCCACGACCTACTCACCGACCCGACCGGGCCCGGGGTGCGTCTTGCGCCGCACCACCACACCGACCTCCACGACCTGGCCGTCCGACTCGCGAGGAGACCGCGATGACCCGTCCCGCCCGCATCGTCGTCGTCGGCGCCGGCCTCTCCGGCCTCGCCGCCGCCTGCCACCTGCGAGGCGCGGGCCACGACGTGCTCGTGCTCGAGCGCGACCACCAGGTCGGTGGGCGCGCGGGCAGCTGGGAGTCCGGCGGCTACCGCTTCGACACCGGACCCGTCGTCATGACGATGCCCGAGCTGCTCACCGAGCCCCTGGCAGCCGTCGGCGCCGACCTCGCCGACACCGTCCCGATGAGCCGGCTCGACCCGAGCTACCGCGCCCACTTCGCCGACGGCAGCAGCCTTGACGTCCGCGCCGACATGCGCGACCTCGCCGCCGAGGTCGCGGCCGTGTGCTCTCCCGCCGAGGCGGCCCGGCTGCAGGGCCTGCTCGGGTGGCTGGAGCGTCTCTACGAGACCGAGATCGACGCCTTCCTCGACCGCAACTACTCCTCGGTGCTCGGTCTGATGTCCTCGCCGCGCCACGCGCTGGAGCTGCTCCGCCTCGGCGGTCTCGGCAGCCTCGACCGCGCGATCGCCCGGCGGCTCCACGACGACAGGCTGCAGAAGGTCTTCAGCTTCCAGGCGTTGTACGCCGGGGTGTCGCCGCAGGCGGCCCGCGCGGTGCTCGCGGTCATCGCCCACATGGACGTCGTGCGCGGCGTCTTCCACCCCCGCGACGGGATGCACGCGGTGCCCCGCGGCATGGCCGCCGCGCTGGAGGCCGCCGGCGGCCGGGTCGAGACCGGCGCCGAGGTCGCAGAGATCGTCCGCGACCCGGGCGGCGCCGTGACGGGCGTACGCCGCGCGGACGGCACCGTGGAGCACGCCGACGCGGTCGTCTGCACCGTCGACCTGCCCGTGGCGTACGACCGGTTCCTGCCCGAGCTGAAGGCCCCGCGCGCGGTGCGTCGCGGCGCATACTCGCCCTCGGCCGTCGTGTGGCACGTCGGGCTGTCGAGCGAGGTGCCGACCGGCACGGCCCACCACAACATCCACTTCGGCGGCGACTGGGCCGGCGCCTTCGACGCGCTGATCGACCGGCGCGAGCTGATGCCCGACCCCTCGCGCCTGGTCACGGTGCCGTCGGTGAGCGACCCGCACGTGGCGCCGTCCGGCGCCAGCACGCTCTACGTGCTCGAGCCGGTGCCGCACCTCGCCGGACGGGTCGACTGGTCCGACGAGACGCCCCGGATGCGTGAACGCCTCCACGCCTTCGTCGAACAGGCCGGCTACGGCTCCGACGTGGCGGTCGAGCGCCTCGTGACCCCGGAGGACTGGCAGCGGGCCGGGATGCACCTGGGCACCCCCTTCGCGCTGGCGCACACCTTCGGTCAGTCGGGTCCGTTCCGGCCGCGCAACGTCGACCGCCGGGTGCCGGGCCTGGTCTTCGCCGGCTCAGGCACGACGCCCGGCGTCGGCATCCCGATGGTGCTGATGAGCGGCAAGCACGCCGCCTGGCGGGTCGCCGAACACCTCGGCGGACGCGGCGCCACCGGTCGGCCCCGTCCGACCGCGCGACGCGGTGCGGCGGCATGAGCACCACGACGACGCCGCGCCGCCGGGGCGCGAGCTGCGGCGCAGGGCAGGACCCGGCCCAGGCGGCTCTGCTCGCCGAGGGCTACCGAACGGCGGCGCGGCTCACCCGCGCCCACGGCACGACGTACTACTGGGGCGCCCGGCTCCTGCCCCGTGAGCAGCGTCGACACGTCTTCGCCGTCTACGGCCTCGCCCGCACGGCCGACGACCTCGTCGACGAGCCCGGCGGCCGCGGACCCGACGCGGTCGCCGCTGCGCTGCACGCCCTCGAGCGCGAGCACCGCGAGGCCATGGGGTCGGGCCGGTCGTCCGACCCGGTCGTGCTGGCCTCGGCGACCTCGGCCCGCGGGTGCGGCATCCCCGAGGCGCACTTCGCGCGCTTCTTCGCCGCGATGCGGCAGGACCTCACCACGACTTCGTACGCCACCTGGGCCGACCTGCTCGGCTACATGGACGGCTCGGCCGCCGTCATCGGCGAGATGATGCTGCCGGTGCTCGAGCCGGACCCGCGGTCGCGTGCCGCCAGCACCCCCGCGGCCCGCGCCCTGGGCCTGGCCTTCCAGCTCACCAACTTCCTGCGCGACGTCGGGGAGGACCTCGACCGGGGGCGCGTGTACCTGCCCCGTGAGGACCTCGACCACTTCGGCGTCGACCTCTCCCAGCGAAGCGCCGACGAGTCCTGGCAGGGCCCGTGGCGAGCGCTGATGCGCTTCGAGGTCGAGCGCAACCGGCGGCTCTACCGCGAGGCCGACGCGGGTCTTGCGGCGCTGCCGCTGGGCGCGCGTCGCTGTGTGACGGCGGCGCGGGTTCTCTACGCCCGCATCCTCGAGCGGATCGAGGCGCAGGACCTCGACGTCTTCGCCGGCCGGGCGCGGGTGGCCCGGCGCCACAAGGCCGGGGTCGCCGCCCGCGTGCTGCGCTCGCCGTCACCCGAGGCGTACGCTCTGGCGGACGGTGCGGTCCACCCGGTCGGCAGCGCGATCGGTGCGGGTGAGGGCTGGCCGGACGACGACCACGTCGTGCTCCTCGACGCCGCCGGCCGCGCCGTCGGCGAGGCGCCCAAGTCGCAGGTGCACCACGACGACACCCCGCTCCACCTGGCCTTCTCCTGCTACGTCGTCGACCCGCGCGGCCGGGTGCTGGTCACGACGCGGGCTCACGGCAAGGCGAGCTTCCCCGGCGTCGTGACCAACTCCGCCTGCGGGCACCCCCGCCCCGGTGAGCCGCTCGAGGAGGCCGTGCGCCGTCGGGTGCGGCACGAGCTCGGGCTCGAGATCGGCCTCGGGAGCCCCGGGAGCCCCGCGCTGCGGGTGGTCCTGCCCGACTACGGCTACCGCGCCCGCACCGACCGGCTGGTCGAGCACGAGCGCTGCCCCGTGCTGGTCGCGAGCGTCGACCGGGTCGACCCGCCGACGGCGCTGCACCCCGGTGAGGTCGCCGACGCGCAGTGGTGGGAGTGGCCCCGGCTCGTCGCCGCCGCGGCCGACCCCGCCACGGGTCTCTCGCCGTGGTGCCGCGAGCAGGTCGCGTTGCTCGCCCGTCTCGGCGACGACCCGCGACGGTGGCCGGAGGGCAACCCGAGGCTGCTGCCCGCCGCGCTCGACGTCGGGGTCCCGCACCGTGCCTGACCACTGGCAGTACGCCGCGCTCCTCGTCGCATGTCTGGCGATCACCCTGCCGCTGGAGTTCTTCCCCGGCGTCCGTGTCTGGCGAGCGCCGCGTCGACTGCTGCGTACCCTCGTCCCGCTGCTGGTGGTCTTCGTCGCGTGGGACCTCGTCGGCATCCTGCGTGGACACTGGAGCTACAACGCGCGCTTCGTTACCGGCGCCGGCATCGGTCAGGTGCCCGTGGAGGAGCTCGCGTTCTTTGTGGTGATCCCGATCTGCACCGTGCTCACGTGGGAGGCGGTCGGGTCGATCCTGACGCTGATCCGGTCGCGGGCCGGGCTCCGCGTCGAGAGGGGCGCCTGATGGGGGAGTACACCCTCATGGCGCTGGCCGCGATGCCCCTGGTTGCGGCGCTGGACCTGGTGTGGCTGCGCACGCGCGTGCTGCTCACCGGGCGCTACTGGCTGAGCATGGTGATCGTGCTGGCCTTCATGGTGCTGGTCGACGGCTGGCTCACCAAGCTCGACGCCCCCGTCGTGCGCTACGCCGCCGACGCGATCTCCGGCGTCCGCGCGCCGTGGGACATCCCGGTCGAGGACTTCGGCTTCGGCATCAGCATGTGCACCCTCGCCCTGGTCCTGTGGGCGCGCACGGGGCGGGACCAGCGCAAGCGGGACTGAGCGCCTCCCGCGGGCCGTCTCAGTCCGTCGGGGTGGTGCGTGGGCGGCCCGACAGTCCGAGGCTGACCACCGCGCAGGCCAGCGCGGCGGCGGCCATCACGGCGTAGGAACGGCGGAAGGCGTCGAGCGCGTCCGCGGGTCCGGGTTCGCCAAGCACCGCGACGAGCGTGGCCACACCGATCACCGCGCCCAGCTGTCGGGCGGTCGCGCCGACGGCGCTGCCGGTGCCGAACTGGTGAGGCTGGAGCACGTACGCCCCTGCCGCCCCGAGCGTGGGCAGCGCGAAGCCGATGGCGATCCCGATGGGCACCGAACCCGGCAGGAAGTCAACGACGTACGACGGTTCACCAACGGTGCGGGTGGCCAGCCAGGCGACGCCCGCGGTCATCGACAGTGCACCGGGCACGACGAGCACCCGCAAACCGAACCGGTCGGCAAGGCGCCGCGAGACCGGGGACAGCGCTGCGGCCAGCAGCGGGCTGGGGAGCACAGCCAGCGCTGTACGCAGCACGGAGTAGCCCCAGACCCCGGTCAGGAAGAGTGAGGTTCCCCCCGGACCGTAGAGGCATCGACAATGAAGATCGAGATGCCAGAGAAGCGGAAGAAGTACGACCGGGAGTTCCGTGAGGGAGCTGTCCGGATCGTTGAAGAGACCGGGAAGCCGATCGCCCAGATCGCGCGCGACCTTGGCGTGAACGAGGGCACGTTGGGCAACTGGGTGAACCGCGCACGCGAGGCTGCCGAGGGCACCAGAGGGTTGTCGAAGGACGACGTCGAGGAGCTCAAGCGGCTGCGTGCCGAGGTAGCCGAGCTCCGGATGGAGCGGTGATGTCCTCAAGCGATCCGTGGTCCTGTTGGTCAAGGAGGCGACGAAGTGAGCGTGGCACGCTTCATCGCCGACCAGAGGACCAACTACCGGGTGCCACACACCGTGACCTGCCTGCTGCTGGGGGTGTCCCTAGCGTGGTTCTACAAGTGGCTCACCCGTGCCACCGGACCGTCGGCGACCAGCGGTCTGCACACCTCTCGGGACCGTCGCCGCGACACCATCGACCGGGCCGTGAAGGTGATGTTCACGAGCAAGCGCGGCCTGCATGGCTCGCCCCGCTTGGTCCATGATCTGCGTGACGACGGCTGGCAGGTCAGCGAGAAGACCGTCGCGGACTCGATGCGTCGCCAGGGCCTGGTTGCGCGTCGGATCAAACCTCGCAACGGGCTGAACAGGCAAGACAAGACCGCGCCGAAGTTCCCTGACCTGCTCAAGCGGGACTTCACCGCCCAGCGGCCCAACGCAAGGTGGGTCGGCGACATGACCGAGATCCCGACCGTCGACGAGCACGGCCGGCCGGGCCCGAAGCTTTACCTGGCGACCGTGATCGACCTCTACTCCCGGCGTCTGCTCGGCGCGGCCACCGGGCTGCATCCCGACGCCGAACTGGCCTGCTCGGCGCTCAAGATGGCCGTCGCGGCCCGTGGCGGCGTGGACGCGGTCAACGGTCCCGACTGGCGCACCGACGAGACCCAGCGCGTCATCTTCCACACCGACCGAGGCTCGACTTACACGGCGAACTCGTTCACCAGACTGTGCCGTCAACTCGGGGTCCGCCAGTCGATGGGCCGGGTCGGATCGTGCTTCGACAATGCCGCGGCCGAGGCTTTCTTCTCCTCCCTGGAGTGGGAGGTGCTGTCGCGACACGAGTTCACCAACACCCGCGCCGCTCGGGCCGTTGTGCTGGACTGGTGCTACGGGTTCTACAACCACGACCGCCAGCACAGCTCGGCGGGCATGATGAGCCCCGTCAGCTACGAGAACACCGCGGCCCTCGACCGGGAAGCCGCATAGGGAAGCCCTCCACGATTCGGGGGGGAACCACATAAGGACCTCGGGCTGTGACCCAGCGTCGTTCCACAATCCTTGAAACTCTTCTATGATTGTGCGCATGGGGTCAATCAGCGTCGCTCAAGCCGCACAGCGGCTCGGCGTCAGCGTGCCCAGGATCCACCAGCGCATCGCGGACGGCTCCTTGGCTGCCGAGCGGATCGGTGCCCAGTGGGTCGTCGATGAGCGATCTCTTCTGCACGTTCAGGAGCGAAGCAAGGCAGGTCGTCCCTATTCGGCCCGCTCCGCGTGGGCACTCATCGAAGTCTCGGAGCACGACCCGAACGCGTTGCGCCCGAGCGGAGCCGCGGCAGGCTCGCGCGCCCGCAAGCAGTTGGGTCGCCTGCTTGGGATGGCCGTCGAGCCACCCGGCGGCGAGGACTCCGTGAAGGAACTGGCGGCCTCCCTTCGCTCGATGTTCCGCAACAGGGCCGAGCGCCGACAGCTCCGGGCGGCGACCGCAGACCTCGCCGACCTGCGGGCCGATCCGAGGTGGGCTTCTCTGGTCGACGTCGGCGCAAGCGGCATCGCCTCGGCCGACGTCGAGGGATACCTCGAGGAGTCGAAGGTCCATGGCGTCGCCAAGGACTACCTCCTCGTCGAATCCGACCGCGACGCCAACGTCGTACTCCACGTCATCCCCGACGCGCAGGACCCGTTCTTGAACTCACGACTCCGGCTTGCAGCCGACCTCGCCGAACACCGCGGACCACGCGAGGAGGCCCGCGCGGCTGAACTCCTGCACGAACTCGCCATGGAGTGGAAGGAAGCGGCCCGGTGATTGTCCTGCCCGCCATGCCTCCGGAGCAGACCGCCTCCTGGCTCGGTCTCCTCGACCTGCACGCAAGGTTGGCCGACGGCTGGACGCTCATCGGTGGTCAGTTTGTCCACCTGCACTGCGCCGAACGAGGTCAATTCCCGGTCCGTCCGACGAACGACGCCGACACCGTCATCGGCGTCCGCGCAGACCCCGGCATGCTCGCCACCCTCACCGGCGTCCTGACCGACCTTGGGTTCGAGTCAGATGGCGTCTCGGCCGAGGGCCTCCAGCATCGCTGGATCCGCGGAGATGCCTCCATCGACGTCCTGCTTCCGAAGGGATCGGCGAGCGCGCGCGCCTGCGTCAAGGCGTCACCGGCAGTCCGACCCTCCCGACCGCCGGCGGGACACAGGCGCTCCAGCGCAGCGAGACCGTCGCCGTGACGGTCGCTGGCCGCGAGGGATCCGTACGCCGCCCCAACCTGGTCGGCGCTCTGGTAGGCAAGGCAGCGGCACTGAGCAACGTCAGCGACCCCGGACTCGGTCGCCATCGGCGCGACTTCGTCGTATCGGCCGGCCTCATCGCGGCTCGCGACTTCCGCGACGTTGAACTCACCAAGAAGGACCGGCAGCGGTTGCGCGCCATGGTCGCCGCCGTCCAGAAGGACCGCGCGCTCCTGCTCGACCTCCCTGACGCAGAGAACTCGATCGATAGACTCGTCACGGCGGGGGAGTTGTAGCCATGCCCGACGACTTCGTCATCGCCAGGAACGACGAGCCCGGGTCGACGCTGCCCTACCTCCTGCGCATCCCGCTCGGCGACGGGATCATTCTCAAGGCCAAGGACACCTGGCCACGCACCGGCAAGGTCTACTGCCACCGAATCGACAAGTGGCCACCTGACGCCGAGATCATCGAGCGAGTGCCCGTGCGGTCCTGCGTACGACGCGGCGCCGCCATCGACCTCGTCCTCGACCGCGGCCGCGAGAACCGCTCCCAGATCGTCATCACCAACGCCCGCGGACGCCAGATGATCTTCTGGCAGACCGCCCGCACCGCCAAGCAAGCGCGCCCCGCCGTGTCCCTGCCGGGTTCCCGCGCCAGCGGAGTCGCCGACCTGGAGATCGCCGTCGACATCCGCGAGCGCTACCCGTTCACCTTCGCCGACCGGCAGGCCACGACCCGACGCACGCCGCTGAGCGCCGGCGACTACGGACTCATCGTCGACGGGGTGCTCCAGGCGAGCGTCGAGCGCAAGTCTCTGGCCGACCTCGCCACCTCACTGACCACCGGAAAGCTGAAGTTCCAGCTCACCGAACTCTCCACGATCCCGCGCGCGGCAGTGGTCGTCGAAGAGCGCTACTCCCAGGTCTTCAAACTCGACCACATTCGACCCAGCGTCGTGGCCGACGGCATCGCCGAGTGCCAGATCCGGTTCCCGACCGTGCCGATCGTCTTCTGCGAGACCCGCAAACTCGCCCAGGAATGGACCTACCGGTTCCTTGCGGCGGCGCAAGTCGGGTTGTCGGAAGAGATGGTCGGGGACCTCGCCCTACGCGGTCTCGAGGCGGCGCCGCCACTGGCACCCGCGCCGCCCACACCCGCCGACGTACGCCGCTGGGCCGCGCGCCTCGAGATCGCCGTCTCCGACCGCGGTCGGATCCCGACCGTCGTCATGGACAAGTACCTCGAAGCCCGCGCTCGCGGCGAGACGTGACGGGCGATCGATTGCGGCCGATGGTGCCTGTGCGCTCGAGGGCGCGGCTTGGGCGCACTTTGAAAATTGACGAACCGCAAACAGGTGCAGCCGACTGCAAGACCTGAAGGTGGCATCTCCGCAGGTCAGGGCGCCCGTTGGGCCGATCGAGACAGTCGATCGCAAACCATCCCGCCCACGCTCAGGGCCCGCAACGGTCTTCCCGATGACTTCCCACGTCGAGGTTGTCGCCACAGTGGTGCGGGCTGACGCCGACCTGCGGTGATGCGGCGTGTGCCCTGCGTGGCGGCCGATGGTCATCGAGCTCCCGAACGCGACGGCCTGAAGGAACACCCCGGGATCCGCCGTGGCACGAGCTGCTCCTGCGGCAACGGGCGCCGTACTTGCTGATCTGTCGCTCGGCCGGCAGGCGGCCTACGCTGGGGACCACTCGGGACTTGTCGGGTGCGACAGCTTGGAGGTCCGCGTGGAGACCACCCGGGACACCAGCGCGCGGAAGCTCAGGGAGTTCGCCGAGGAGCGCTGGTGGCTGGGCGACATCGGTGAGACGCTCCGCCTCGAGGAGCAGTTGCACACGCGGCTCCTCGCGGAGGGCGACGCGGCCCAGGCGGCAATGCGCGCCATGCGGATCGCCCTGATGTGGGGCACTCGAGGTGACCTCACCCTGACCCGGGCGTGGCTGGGCCGAGCCGAACGCATCCTCGCCGGCGTGCCGGAGTGCGAGGTCCACGGATACGCCGTCTACCTCGACGCGGTCGCCCGACTCGAGATGGGCGACGACCCGGCGACCGTCGCCGAGGCCGTCGGGGAGCTGGGCCGGCTGGCCGACCGGTTTCCCGACCGCACCCTGGAGAGCTTCGCGCTGATGGTCCGGGGCGTCGCTGCGATCCGCTCGGGGGACCTGCGCGGTTTCGCGTCGCTCGACGAGGCGATGCTCCCGGTCATCGGCGGCCACACCGATCCGTTCTGGGGTGGGGACATCTTCTGCAGCATCATCCACATGTGCGAGATGCTCGGCGACTTCGGCCGGATGCGGGCATGGACGAGGACCCTCGAGGCATGGGCGTCCGCGCTCTCCAGCACGTTCCTCTTCGTCGGCGTCACCCGGATCCATCAGCTCCAGCTGCTTCGCGCCGCCGGCGAGTGGGACGTGGTCGAGCGGGAGATCGGCGAGCAGAGCGCGGCGATCGCGGACAAGCACGGCTGGCTGGCGGGGGCGGGCTACTACGAGCTGGGCGAGGTGCACCGGCTCCGCGGCCGCGACGATGCCGCCCGTGCGGCGTACGAGCTGGTCCGAGGGTTCGGCCTGGAGCCCCAGCCCGGGGAGGCGCTGCTGTTGGCGGCCGCCGGCGATCCGGAACGGGCGCTCGAGGGCCTGCTCGTCGCACTCGCGGGTGCGGGTGGTCTGGAGCGGGCGCGCCTCATCCCGGCGTCCGCACGCATCGCGGCCGCAAGCGGGGACGTCGACCTCGCCCGACAGCTCGCCGATGAGCTCTCCGCCACGGCTTCCCGGTTCGGGACGCCCGGGCTCCTCGCCGGCGCGGCGCGTGCGCGGGCGACCTGCCAGACGTCGGTGGGGGACTGGTCCGGAGCGGAGGAGTCGCTCGAGGACGCCGCCCGCACCTACCGCCAGCAGGGCCAGCGCCTCGAGCTCGCCGAGGTGCACGAGGAGCTGGCAGCGGTCCACGGAGGTCGCGGCGACAGCACACGCGCAGCGGCGGCGCTGGCGACGGCACGCGCCATCTACACCTCGCTCGGCGCGACCGCCCCGCTCGCGAGGCTGGACGCGACCAACGCCCTCCCGGCCGGGCTCACCGCCCGCGAGGTCGATGTCCTCGCACGCGTCGCCTCCGGTCTGTCCAACAAGGAGGTCGCCCGCGCTCTGGTCATCAGCGACAAGACCGTGGGGCGGCACCTCAGCAACATCTTCACCAAGACGGGCACGTCCTCACGGACGGCCGCGGCGGCATGGGCCAGGGAGCACCGGGTGCTCTGAGGTCGGTGGGGCGAATGCACCATCGCCCGTCGCCCGGATGACGCATCCGGCCGACGCGCCCGGAGCGCCCGGAGACCTAGCGTCGTGGCATCCGCCGGACCACCGGGGCCCGGCACCTTCGGCAGGAGACGGCCATGACCACCCTCGACACGCCCCCGAGCACCACAGCCGCAGCGAACCCGGCGTCAACCGCCACCGATGCTGGCGACCCCGAGGAGATCGCCGGACGCATCATCGGCATCCTCAACGACGGTGCGATCGCCATCCTCACCAGCATCGGTCACGAGCTCGGGTTGTTCGACACCCTCGCATCCCTCCCTCCCGCGACCAGCCAGCAGGTCGCCGACGCCGCGGGGCTCGACGAGCGCTACGTCCGCGAGTGGCTGGGCGGCATGGTGACCGCCGGCTTCGTCCGGTACCTGCCGGCGGAGGCGGCGTACTACCTGTGTCCAGACCACCTGCCGTTCCTCACCGACGGCCCGGACAACCTAGCCACCCTCGCACGCTACGTCGCGATGTCGGGCCAGGTGCAGCCCAAGGTCGTGGCCACCTTCCGCAACGGGGGCGGCCTGTCGTACGACGACTACCCGGGCTTCCACGAGCTGCAGGCGGCCGAGAGCGCCACGATCGTCGACGCATCGCTGCTCGACACGGTCGTTCCGCTGACCGGCGAGGTGGAGCGGCTGCGTGCCGGCATCACGGTCGCGGACATCGGGTGCGGGTCCGGGCATGCCGTCAACGTGCTGGCGCGCGCGTTCCCG
This sequence comes from Nocardioides sp., assembly GCA_035554935.1. Classification (GTDB taxonomy): domain Bacteria; phylum Actinomycetota; class Actinomycetes; order Propionibacteriales; family Nocardioidaceae; genus Nocardioides. The sequence goes on from DATMHM010000021.1 coordinate 66,269, forward strand.
CGCAGCAGCTTCTTCGGCTTCGACTTCAGCGAGCAGGCGATCGCCAGCGCCCGGGCCGAGGCGACGGAATGGGGACTGACCAACGCGAACTTCGTCGTCTGCGATGTGGCGGGCCCGGTCGCCGACCCGGGCGCCTACGACCTGATCACGGCGTTCGACACCATCCACGACCAGGCTCACCCGGCGACCGTCCTCCGCAACATCCGCGAGGCGCTCGCTCCCGGTGGCACGTTCCTGATGGTCGACATCAACGCGTCCAGCAACCTCGAGGACAACCACGAGATCCCCTGGGCGAGCCTGCTCTACATGATCTCGGTGGTGCACTGCATGTCCGTGTCGCTCGGCCAGGGGGGCGACGGCCTCGGCACGGTCTGGGGCCGGCAGACGGCTGAGCGGATGGTCCGGGAAGCGGGCTTCGGAGAGGTGACCGTCCACGACCTCGAGTCGGACCCGTTCAACGCCTACTTCGTGGCACGGCTGTGAGGGGCCACCTGTTGCGGCTCGCGCACGCGACACGCCGATCAACCCGGCGTGTCGCGCTCACGCCCGTCGCGTGACGGCCCGTTCTCAGCGCACCACGGCGTAGCAGAGCTTCTGCACGCCGTTGGCGTAGGCCTCCGACTCGACCAGCTCGAGCTTCTGCCTGTCCTTGTCGGTCTCGCTCCACATCCGCGTCCCGGCGCCGAGCACCCACGGGAAGACCAGCAGGTGGTAGCGGTCGAGCAGACCGGCGTCGGCGAGCCCACGCGCGAGGCTGGCCGAGCCGTGGATCGAGATGGGTGCGCCGTCGGTCTCCTTGACGGCGGCGACGTCGTCAAGCGAGCGGAGGATGGTGGTCTCGCCCCAGTTGTCGACGAGGTCGTCCTCCTTCAGGGTCGTCGAGACGACGTACTTCGGCATCGCGTTGTACCTCGGGAACTCCTCGGTCATCGTCGGCCAGACGGGCGCGAAGGCCTGGTAGCTCACCCGGCCGAGCATCAGGGCGCCGGCCTCCTCCTGCTCCCGGGCCTTGAGGTCGTAGACGTCCTCGCGGAACTCGATGCCCTGGAAGGTCCAGCCGCCGTTGCGGTAGCCCGGCTCGGGCGACGGAGCCTGGACGACGCCGTCGACGGAGACGAAGGCGGTGTAGATCAGGGTGCGCATGGTGACCTCCTGGGTCGGTTCGGGGGCGCGTCTCATCCTCTCCACGAACAGGCCCGGAGAGATGCGACACGGGCGGACGACTTTTCTTGCGCCGGTAGCGAACCGGCTTGTCCTCAACCCGACTTGAGGTTCTACCGTCGCTGCCATGAGCATGGAGTCGATCGCCTGGAACCAGGTCTACCGGGGGATGCACGGCGCGGAGGTCGATCGCGGGTTCAGCGCGGCGACGGCGCGCCGGATCCTCGAGTTCGCCCGGCCGCACCGCCGGAAGCTGGTCGGGTTCGTCCTGCTCAGCATCGTCACCTCCGCGCTCGCCGTCGCCACGCCTGTCCTCGCCGGCCGGGTCGTGGACGCGATCGTCGAAGGCGGCCGCGAGGGCCTGGTGACCGGCCTCGCGCTGGCCATCGCCGCCCTGGCCCTGGCCGACGCCGGGTCCGGCCTGGTGGCGCGCTGGCTGTCCGCGCGCATCGGCGAGGGCCTGATCCTCGACCTGCGCACCAGCGTGTTCGACCACGTGCAGCGGATGCCCGTCGCGTTCTTCAGCCGCACCCGCACCGGCGCGCTCGTGAGCCGGCTCAACAACGACGTGATCGGTGCGCAGCGGGCGTTCAGCACCACCCTGTCGGGCGTGGTCGGCAACGTGGTCACGCTCACCCTGACCCTCGTCGTGATGCTCGGCATCTCCTGGCAGGTGACCCTGCTCGCCCTGGTGCTGCTTCCGGTGTTCGTCGTGCCCGCCCGCCGGATGGGCCGCCGCCTCGCCGGTATCCAGCGCGAGGCCGCCGAGCACAACGCCGCGATGGGCAACCAGATGACCGAGCGGTTCTCGGCGCCCGGCGCGACGCTCGTCAAGCTCTTCGGCCGGCCGGCCCAGGAGTCCGCCGAGTTCGCGGCGCGGGCGGAGCGGGTCGCCCAGATCGGCGTACGCACGGCGATGGTCCAGACCACCTTCGTCACCGCGCTCACCCTGGTCTCGGCCCTCGCCGTCGCCGTCGTGTACGGCGTGGGCGGGCTCGCCGCGCTGCGCGGCAGCCTCGACGCGGGCGACGTCGTCGCGCTCTCCCTGCTGCTGGTGCGGCTCTACGCCCCGCTGACCGCCCTCGCGAGCGCCCGGGTCGACGTGATGAGCGCGCTGGTCAGCTTCGAGCGGGTCTTCGAGGTCCTCGACCTCGAGCCGCTCATCAAGGACCGGCCGGACGCCCGGCAGGTCCCGGACGGACCGGTGGCGGTGGAGCTGGACGACGTCCGGTTCGCCTACCCCTCCGCGGACAAGGTCTCGCTGGCCTCGCTGGAGGCGGTCGCGGTGCTGGACACCCGGGGTGGCGAGGAGGTCCTGCACGGGATCTCGTTGCGGGCCGAGCCGGGCCAGGTGGTGGCGCTGGTCGGCTCGTCCGGTGCGGGCAAGTCCACGATCGCGCAGCTGGTCTCGCGGCTCTACGACGTCGACTCCGGCGCCGTCCGGCTCGCCGGCGTCGACGTGCGGGACCTGTCCGCGGACGCGATCCGCGGTGCGGTCGGCATGGTCACCCAGGACGGGCACCTGTTCCACGACTCGATCCGCGGCAACCTGCTGCTCGCCCGGCCCGAGGCCGACGAGGCCGAGCTGTGGGACGCCCTGTCGCGGGCCCGGCTGGCCGACCTGGTCCGCTCGCTGCCCGACGGGCTCGAGACGGTGGTGGGGGAGCGCGGCTACCGGCTCTCCGGCGGGGAGCGGCAGCGGCTCACCATCGCGCGACTGCTCCTCAAGCAGCCGCGGGTGGTCATCCTCGACGAGGCGACCGCGTCGCTGGACTCGACCTCGGAGGCCGCGGTGCAGGCTGCCCTCGCCGAGGCGCTGGAGGGCCGGACCGCGCTGGTGATCGCGCACCGGCTGTCGACCATCCGCGCGGCCGACCTGATCGTGGTGGTCGAGGGCGGGCGGATCGTCGAGCGCGGCACCCACGCCGAGCTGGTCACCGCGGGCGGCCGCTACGAGGAGCTCTACCGCACCCAGTTCGCCGAGGAGGCCGGCGGCGCGGAGGTCGTCGCCGCGGGCTGAGCGGCGACCCGCCGTACGACCGGACCTGCGTGGATTTCCCGCTCGACTTCGTGTATCTTGACGTCAAGAGATATCGGGAGTCCGGTGTCCTGGAAACTTAGGTCAGCCTCACTATCCGTACGCCGTCCCGCGGCGGCAGGATGCTGGGGAGAGACCTACCGACAACCGCCACCACGGCGACAACACAGTCGATGGCAGTCGATGAGGACGGAGACGCGATGGCCAGCAAGAACAGCTTCGGCGCCAAGAGCACCCTGGACGTGGACGGCAAGTCCTACGAGATCTTCCGCCTCGATGCGGTCGAAGGCGAGGGCCTGGACGTCGAGAGCCTGCCCTTCTCCCTGAAGGTGCTGCTCGAGAACCTGCTCCGCACCGAGGACGGCGCGGACATCACCGCCGAGGACATCAAGGCCCTCGCCGGCTGGGACGAGAACGCCCAGCCCGACAAGGAGATCCAGTTCACGCCGGCCCGCGTGATCATGCAGGACTTCACCGGCGTCCCGTGCGTCGTCGACCTCGCCACCATGCGCGAGGCCATGGCCGACCTCGGTGGCGACGCCACGAAGATCAACCCGCTCGCGCCGGCCGAGATGGTCATCGACCACTCCGTCATGGCCGACGTCTTCGGCACGCCCGAGGCGTTCGCCCGCAACGTCGAGATCGAGTACGAGCGCAACCGCGAGCGCTACCAGTTCCTCCGCTGGGGCCAGGGCGCCTTCGACGACTTCAAGGTCGTCCCGCCGGGCACCGGCATCGTCCACCAGGTCAACATCGAGCACCTCGCGCGCACCGTCTTCACGCGTGAGGTCGACGGCGAGCTGCTGGCCTACCCCGACACCTGCGTCGGCACCGACTCGCACACCACGATGGTCAACGGCATCGGCGTCGTCGGCTGGGGCGTCGGCGGCATCGAGGCCGAGGCCGCGATGCTCGGCCAGCCGGTCTCCATGCTGATCCCGCGCGTCGTCGGCTTCAAGCTCTCCGGCGAGCTGCCCGAGGGCTCGACCGCCACCGACCTCGTGCTCACCATCACCGAGATGGTCCGCAAGCACGGCGTGGTCGGCAAGTTCGTCGAGTTCTACGGCCCGGGCGTCGCGGCGCTGCCGCTGGCCAACCGCGCCACCATCGGCAACATGTCGCCGGAGTTCGGCTCCACGATCGCCGTCTTCCCGATCGACGGCGAGACCGTCAACTACCTGCGCCTGACCGGCCGCTCCGAGGAGCAGCTCGCGCTGGTCGAGAAGTACGCCAAGGAGCAGGGCCTCTGGCTCGACCCCGACGCCGAGCCGCGCTACTCCGAGAAGCTCGAGCTCGACCTCGCCACGGTCGTCCCGTCCATCGCCGGCCCGAAGCGCCCGCAGGACCGCGTCCTCGTCTCCGAGGCCAAGACCGCCTTCCGTGGCGCGCTGGTCGACTACGCGGGCGAGCCGCAGGACTCCCAGGGCTACGACGAGGCCGTCGAGGAGTCCTTCCCGGGCTCCGACGCGCCCTCGCACGACCCGGCCCAGTCCAACGGCGAGGCCGCGCCGAGCAACCACCTGTCGGCGGCTCCCGCCGACGGCGGCCGGGCCTCGAACCCGGTCGAGGTGACCCTCGCCGACGGCGCCACCTTCACGCTGGACCACGGTGCGGTGACGATCGCCTCGATCACCTCCTGCACCAACACGTCCAACCCGTCGGTGATGATCGGCGCCGCACTGCTCGCCAAGAAGGCGGTCGAGAAGGGCCTGACCCGCAAGCCGTGGGTCAAGACCACCCTGGCGCCGGGCTCGCAGGTCGTGTCCGACTACTACGACAAGGCCGGCCTCACGCCGTACCTCGACAAGCTCGGCTTCAACCTCGTCGGCTACGGCTGCGTCACCTGCATCGGCAACTCCGGCCCGCTCATCCCCGAGGTCTCCGCCGCCGTCAACGAGAACGACCTCGCCGTCGTCTCGGTGCTCTCCGGCAACCGGAACTTCGAGGGCCGGATCAGCCCCGACATCAAGATGAACTACCTGGCCTCCCCGCCGCTGGTCGTCGCCTACGCGCTGGCCGGCTCGATGGACGTCGACCTGTTCAACGACCCGCTGGGCACGGACTCCGACGGCAACGACGTCTTCCTCAAGGACATCTGGCCCTCTCCGGCCGAGGTCGAGGAGACGATCGCCAACGCGATCAACTCCGAGATGTTCGCCGAGTCGTACGCCGACGTCTTCAAGGGCGACGAGCGCTGGCGCTCGCTGCCCACGCCGGAGGGCAACACCTTCACGTGGGACGAGGCGTCGACCTACGTCCGCAAGGCGCCCTACTTCGACGGGATGCCCGACGAGCCGGCCCCGGTCACCGACATCGACGGTGCCCGCGTCCTGCTGAAGCTCGGCGACTCGGTCACCACCGACCACATCTCGCCGGCCGGCTCGATCAAGGCCGACTCGCCCGCGGGCAAGTACCTCACGGAGAACGGCGTCGCCCCGCGCGACTTCAACTCCTACGGCTCGCGCCGTGGCAACCACGAGGTGATGATCCGCGGCACGTTCGCCAACATCCGCCTGCGCAACCAGATCGCGCCCGGCACCGAGGGCGGCTTCACCCGCGACTTCACGGTCCCCGACGCCCCGGTCACCACCGTGTACGACGCCTCGGTGAACTACCAGGCCGCCGGCATCCCGCTGGTCGTCCTGGCGGGCAAGGAGTACGGCTCCGGCTCGTCGCGCGACTGGGCGGCCAAGGGCACCTCGCTGCTGGGCGTGAAGGCGGTCATCGCCGAGAGCTACGAGCGCATCCACCGCTCCAACCTCATCGGCATGGGCGTGATCCCGCTGCAGTTCCCCGAGGGCCAGAACGCCGAGTCGCTCGGCCTGACCGGCGAGGAGACCTTCTCGATCGCGGGCATCACCGAGCTCAACGAGGGCACCACCCCGAGCACGGTGAAGGTCACGACCGACTCCGGCGTGGAGTTCGACGCGGTCGTCCGCATCGACACCCCCGGTGAGGCGAACTACTACCGCAACGGCGGCATCATGCAGTACGTGCTGCGCAACCTGCTGCGCGGCTGATCCAGCCCGTCCCGACGGCCCGCTCCTCCTCGTGAGGGGCGGGCCGTCTGCGTTCCTCCCGTCGGTCGAGGAGGCCGGCCACGGCCGTCTCGAGACCGCTGTCCTCGGGCCCGGTCACCTCGTTGGTCGAGGAGGCCGGCCACGGCCGTCTCGAGACCTCCGGCCACGGTGCCGGGACTGGCTCGAGGCCTGCCTCCGCCGCGTGCGTGCCGGTCGCTACGGTGGCCCCATGCTCGTCGCCTTCAGCATCAGCCCGTCGGCCGCCGACGACACCGGAGGAGTGTCGGAGGCCGTCGCGGCAGCGGTCCGCGTCGTCCGGGAGTCCGGGCTGCCGAACCGCACCGACGCCATGTTCACCACGATCGAGGGCGACTGGGACGAGGTGATGGCGGTCGTCAAGCAGGCCGTCGACGTCGTCGCCGCCGTCTCGCCGCGCGTCGGGCTGGTGCTCAAGGCCGACATCCGGCCGGGCTTCACCGGCGAGCTGGACGCGAAGGTGGCGCGGGTGGAGAGGATCCTCGAGCAGTGAGCCAGCCGCCGTACCCGCCTCCGCCTCCGCCGGGTCCTCCGCCGTACGGCCCGCCACCGGGCCCGGCCTGGGCTCCGCCGCCCGAGCCGCCGCGCACGGGCAGGGCGGTGGCGGTCGTGCTGGCCGTGGTCGCCGCGGTCGTGGTCCTGGCGGCCGCGATCCTCGTGCCGTGGCTGCTCACCCGTGACGACGACGGCGACCGCGAGGCGGAGGGCGGCCCGGGCTCGCCGGGGTCGGAGGGGGCGGTCGACACCAGCAACCTCGACCTCGTGCAGTCCTACGACGACCTCACCACCCGGCACATCGAGCCGGGGGAGTCCGTCGACTACCCGCAGTCGCCGGCCGTCGGGGGCGACCACGCGCCGTACTGGCTCGAGTGCGGCGTCCACGACGAGCCGATCCCCGAGGCGAGCGCCGTGCACGACCTGGAGCACGGGACGACGTGGATCACCTATCGCGACGACCTCGTCGACGACGACGGCGTCGACCGGCTGGCGGAACAGCTCCCCGACAACGGGATCATGTCGCCCTATCCGGACCAGGAGGTGCCGGTCGTGATCACCGTCTGGGGCCGCCAGCTGGAGCTGCTCGGCCCCGACGACCCGAGGATCGCCCTGTTCGTCGAGGAGTACGGCGCCGGCGACACCGCACCCGAGCCGTTCGCCTCGTGCAATGGAGGCATCGACCCGGACGACGTTCCGGACTCCGACGTCGCCGCATGAGCCACGTGTTCGCCTCCGTCCTGCTGGTCGACGCCCGCGGCCGGGTGCTGCTGCAGGAGCGCGACGAGCACCCCGTGATCGACCCGGAGTGCTGGGGATTCGTCGGCGGCCACGTCGACGAGGGCGAGGACCCAGACGCTGCCGCCTACCGGGAGCTCGCCGAGGAGACCGGCGTCCGGGTCGACCCACCGGGACTCCCACTGTGGCGGGAGTTCATGGTGTTCCACGAGGCCTACGGCACCGACGACCTGGTCCGGGTGCACGTCGCGGCGACCACTCTCGACGACGCCGACATCGTGGTGGGGGAGGGCCGGCGGATCGTGTTCGTCGACCCCGCCGTCGCACTCGGCCTTCCCCTCACCGCCGCCGCCAGGCAGGTCCTGCCGGCGTTCCTCGACTCCGACCGCTACCAGGAGCTGCTGCCATGACCGCGTTCACCGTCATCCCCGTCCCGGGCCCCGGCGCCGAGGACGTCGTCGTCGCCACCTCCGGCCCCGATGCCGGCTGTGTGTTCACCGGCACCGAGGACGGTGCGATCTTCCGGGTCTCGCCGGACGGCGCGCGGGTCGACCGGGTCGCCCACACCGGCGGCCGCCCGCTCGGCATCGAGTTCGCTCCCGACGGCCGGCTCCTCGTGTGCGACGCGAAGCGCGGCCTGCTCTGGGTCGATCCCGCGACCGGCGGCGTCGAGCTGATCACCGCCGACGTCGGCGGCCGGCCGATGCTGTTCTGCAACAACGCCGCGATCGCCGACGACGGCACCATCTGGTGGTCCGACTCCTCGACCAGGTACGGCATCGAGCAGTGGAAGCACGACTTCGTCCGCAACACGCGCACCGGCCGGCTGATGCGCCGGGACCCCGACGGGAGCGTCAGCATCGTCCTCGACGGGCTCGCCTTCGCCAACGGGGTCGCCCTGTCGGCCGCCGGCGACTACGTCTGCGTCGCGGAGACCGGCGCCCGGACCGTCGTACGACACTGGCTGGCGGGGCCGCGCAAGGGCACGCGCGACCTGCTCTGCGACGACCTGCCGGGCTACCCCGACAACATCGCCCGCGGCTCGGACGGGCTGATCTGGATCACGATCGCGAGCCCGGCCGACCCGGTCGTGGAGCGGCTGCAGACTGCCCCGATGGTGTTGCGCAGGCTCGCCACGGTGCTGCCCGACGCGCTCCAGCCCAAGCCGAAGCAGACCGTCCGGGTGGTGGCGTACGACGACCGCGGCACGCTCGTGCACGACGTCGACCTGCGGCCGGCCGACCACGGTGCGTCGTACCACATGGTCACCGGCGTGCGGGAGCACGAGGGCCGGGTCTGGATGGGCAGCCTGCACGAGCCGGCAATCGCGGCCCACGACCTCTGACGTTCTAGACTCGCCCCATGCCCGTCCTCGAGAAGATCACCGGCCCGCGCGACCTGCGGGGGCTCTCCGAGGAGGAGCTGACCCAGCTCGCGGCGGAGATCCGCGACCTGCTGATCCGCACCGTCGCGACGAACTCCGGGCACTTGGGACCGAACCTCGGCGTCGTCGAGCTGACCCTCGCGATCCACCGCGTCTTCGACTCGCCGCGCGACAAGGTCGTCTTCGACACCGGGCACCAGTCCTACGTGCACAAGCTCGTCACCGGCCGAGCTGCGGACTTCGGCTCACTGCGGCGCGAGGGCGGGCTGAGCGGCTACCCCAGCCAGGCCGAGTCGGACCACGACCTGGTCGAGAACTCCCACGCCTCGACGGCCCTGAGCTATGCCGACGGCCTGGCCAAGGCCTACGCGATCCGTGGCGAGGACCGGCACACCGTCGCCGTCATCGGTGACGGCGCACTGACCGGCGGCATGGCCTGGGAGGCCCTGAACAACATCGCGATCCAGCACGACAGCCGGCTCGTGATCGTCGTCAACGACAACGGACGCTCCTACACGCCGACCATCGGCGGGCTCGCGACCGCGCTCACCTCGCTGCGCACCGACCCGCGCTACGAGACCGTGCTCGAGGTCGTCAAGAAGCGGCTGAACGCCGTGCCCGGCGTCGGCCCCGCCGCCTACGACGCGCTGCACGCGATGAAGAAGGGGATCAAGGACGCGCTCGCGCCGCAGGGCCTCTTCGAGGACCTCGGCCTCAAGTACGTCGGCCCGGTGGACGGCCACGACCGCGCGGCCATGGAGCAGGCGCTGGCGCAGGCGAAGCGGTTCGGTGGCCCGGTCATCGTGCACGCGATCACCCGCAAGGGCTTCGGCTACGACCCCGCCGAGCGGCACGAGGCGGACCAGTTCCACGCGCCCGGCCCGTTCGACGTGCAGACTGGGGCCGAGAAGCCCAAGGGCCCGATCTGGACCGACCACTTCGCCGACCACATCGTGCAGATCGGCGAGCGCCGCCCCGACGTCGTCGGCATCACCGCCGCGATGATGCATCCGGTCGGCCTCGACAAGTTCCAGGCCCGGTTCCCCGAGCGCACCTTCGACGTCGGGATCGCCGAGCAGCACGCCGCGACCTCCGCCGCGGGCCTGGCGATGGGCGGCCTGCACCCGGTCTTCGCGGTCTACGCGACCTTCCTGAACCGGGCCTTCGACCAGGTGCTCATGGACGTCGCGCTCCACAGGTGCGGCGTCACCTTCGTCCTGGACCGCTCCGGCGTCACCGGTGACGACGGCGCGAGCCACAACGGCATGTGGGACATGTCGATCCTGCAGGTGGTCCCGGGCCTGCGGCTCGCCGCGCCGCGCGACGTGACGCGGATGCGGGAGCTGCTCGACGAGGCCGTCGAGGTGTCCGACGCGCCGACCGTGGTGCGCTTCCCGAAGGGACCGCCGCCGGAGGACGTCGAGGCGGTCGGGACGGTCGGCGGCTGTGACGTGCTGGTGCGCCAGGGCGACTGCGACGTGCTCGTCGTGTCGGTCGGCGCGATGGCGCCGGTCGCGGTCGACGTCGCGGCCCGGCTGGTCGCCCAGGGCATCGGCGTGACCGTGGTCGACCCGCGCTGGGTCAAGCCGGTCGACCCCGCCCTGGTGGAGCTCGCCGCGAGCCACCGCCGGGTCGTGACGATCGAGGACAACGGGGTCGTCGGCGGGGTCGGCGCGGTCCTGCTGCAGACGCTGGCCGAGGCGGGCGTCCGCACGCCGGTGCGGCTGCACGGCATCCCGCAGGAGTTCCTCGACCACGCGAAGCGCGCCGCGATCCTCGACCGGGTGGGCCTGACGGCCGCGTCCATCGCGCTGCAGGCGGTGCACGACGTCACCGCCGAGCCCGCTGCCGAGGGGCAGCCGCTCCTCGATGCCGACCGGAGCCGGTGAGCTGGGCCCGGTGCTCCGGCGCGCGACCGTCGCGCTGGCCTGCGCGGCCCTCCTGCCCCTGGCGGCCTGCTCCGACGATCTGCCGCCGCCCACCTACTCCGGTGGCGCGTACGACGACGTCGCCACCTTGATCCAGCGCACCCTCAACCAGCGGTCCGTCGCGATCGAGCGACAGGACGTGGCCCGGTTCCGGCGTACCCTGGACCGCGGTGACGCCGGCCTGCTGGACAGCGAGCAGACCTACTTCGACAACCTCGGCGAGCTGCCGGTCGGCCGCTACCGGCTGCGCGTCGTGGAGGACACGATCACCCCGGTCGAGGGCAGCGACCTCGACGGGCGCACCGAGTACTGGGCCGAGGTCGTGGTCGCGCTGCGGCTCGACGGCTTCGACGCGGCCCCGGTGCGGACCCGCGACCGCTTCCTGTTCGTGCCCGACGCCGACGGCACGCGGCTGTTGATCGGCTCGACGACCGACCCCGGCTGGGAGAGCGAGCACCCCGGGAACGCCCAGCCGTGGGACCTGGGAGAGGTCGTGGTCGAGCAGGCCCCCGGCGTCCTGGGGATCTTCGACCAGTGGACCGACGAGGACGCCTCCCGGGTGCTCGATGCGGCCAGCTCCGGGCGGTCCGACGTGCGTGCCGTCGTCGGGTCCGACGCGAAGGTCGCCGGGGTCGTCGTCTACTCGCTCCAGGACCCCACCTTCCTCGACGGTCTCGCCGGCCAGACGGTCGGCGACCCGGACCGCGCCGACGGGCTGACCATCGCCGTGCCCGTCGACCCGCGCGCGCCGGGGCGCGGCGTGGCGTCGTACCGGATCTTCGTGAACCCGCGGGTCCTCGGCGAGCCGGACGTCGTGGTGGGCCGGTTGGTGCGCCACGAGCTGACCCACGCGCTGCTCGGCTCCCGGGGCAGCGGTGCGCCGCTGTGGCTGAGCGAGGGGCTGGCCGAGTACGTCTCGGTCCGGCCGCTGGCTCCCGGCCAGCGCCGGCTGCCCCAGCGGGCGCTCGAGGTCGGGGCGACCGCCACCATGCTGCCGGGCGACGCCGAGTTCGCCGGCCCCGACGCCGAGGCGTGGTACGCCGTCGCGTGGTGGGTGTGCGAGTACGTCGCCAGCGCCTACGGCGAGGACGTCCTGCTCCTGCTGCTCGACGAGCTGGCCGGAGGTGCCGACCAGGAGCAGGTGCTGGGCCGGTCGCTGGGGCTGACGCCCTCCCAGCTCGCCCAGCGCGGGGTGGCGCTGATGACCACGACCTACGCGCACGGCTGACGTCGCGGGGAATAGGCTCTCCACGTGAACTCCCCGACCCGCCTCGTCCACATCGTCGACGAGGTGCCGGAGCTCGACGACACGACGGCGCTGCCGATGGTGGTCGCCCTCGAGGGCTTCCTCGACGCGGGACGGGCCGGTGCGCTCGCCGCGCGGCACCTCGTCCGCACCGGAGCCTCCTCGCCCGACGCAGGCGGGGTGGTCGTGGCGACCTTCGACATCGACCAGCTGCACGACTACCGGGCCCGCCGGCCCCCGCTGACCTTCGCGCGCGACCACTACGAGGGCTACGAGCCGCCCCGGCTGGTTGTGCGCCTGCTGCACGACACCGGCGGCTCGCCGTACCTGCTCCTGCACGGGCCCGAGCCGGACATCCGCTGGGAGGCGTTCTGCCGCGCGGTGCTGGAGGTCGTCGAGCGGTTCCGCGTGTCGCTGGTGGTCGCGATGGGCTCGGTGCCGATGGCGGTGCCGCACACCCGGCCGATCGCGATCACCCACCACGCCAACAACCCCGACCTGCTCACCGGCACCAGCCCGTGGCGCGGCGAGCTCCGCGTGCCGAGCAGCGCGCAGGCGCTGCTGGAGGTGCGCCTGGGGGAGTGGGGGCGTGATGCGCAGGGCTTCGTGGCGCACGTGCCCCACTACCTCGCGCAGCTCGACTACCCCCGCGCGTCCCAGGAGCTGCTGGAGCAGGTCGAGCGAGCGGCCCGGCTGACGGTCGACCTGACGGACCTCACCGCGCTCGCGGACGACCGCGAGGAGGAGATCGCGCGCTACCTCGCCGCGAACGACGAGGTGCAGGAGGTCGTCACCGCACTCGAGCAGCAGTACGACACCTTCGCCCGGGCCGAGGACGAGGGCAGCAGCTTGCTCGCCGAGGACGAGCCGCTGCCCACGGGCGAGGAGATCGGCCGGCAGTTCGAGCAGTTCCTGGCCGGGCTGGAAGGCCCCGACGAGACCGGAGGCGCCCATGACTGAGCCCGTGGCCGGGCCCATGACCGAGTCCGTGACCGAGCCCGCGGAGGAGCGCGTGATGGGCGAGGCCACCCGTCGGCTGGTGGATCTGCTCGACCTCGAGCAGCTCGACACCGACCTGTTCCGCGGCCAGCAGCCGGAGACCATCCGGCAGCGGGTGTACGGCGGACAGGTGGCCGCGCAGGCGCTGATCGCCGCGTCGCGGACGGTCGACGAGGGCTTCCACGTGCACTCGCTGCACTCCTACTTCCTGCTCCCCGGCGACTACGAGGTCCCGATCATCTACGACGTCGAGCGGATCCGGGACGGCCGGTCGTTCGCGACCCGGCGGGTGCTCGCCCGTCAGCACGGGCGTCCGATCTACTACCAGTCGCTCAACTTCCAGCGCGACGAGCAGGGTCTCGAGCACCAGGACGTCATGCCCGAGGTCAAGCCGCCCGAGGACGGGCTGGACATGATGGCGCTGATGGCCGAGCGCGGGACCGACGACGGCCTGAGCAAGGAGTGGGCCGCGCTCGACGTGCGTTGGCTCGGCAGCTCCGCCCACGGCGGCGTCGAGGACGACCCGATGCACCCCGCGCGGACGCGGGCGTGGATCCGGGTCGACGGACGCCTCGGCGACGACCCGATGGAGCACCTGGCGACGTTCACCTACGCCAGCGACGTGTCGCTGCTCGGTGCCACCCTGGCCGCCCACCCGGGGCACGGGCCGGACAAGGTCCAGATGGCCTCGCTGGACCACACGATCTGGTTCCACCGGCCGTTCCGGGCCGACGAGTGGTGGCTCTACGACCAGTGGTCGCCGTCGGCCAGCGGGGGCCGCGGCCTCGCCATGGGACGGATCTTCACCCAGGACGGGCTGCTCGTCGCCACGGTCGCGCAGGAGGGGCTGATCCGGCCGAGGACGCAGTAGGCCGCGAGGTACGAGCGGGTTGCCCGGGCCTCCGCCCTTGCCTCCTGCGCCGCACAGGAGTTACGTGAACCCATGGCGGACAAGCACGCAGAGAGGCGGGGCGAGCACGGCCTCGCGGCGACCGGGCCCGACAGGATGCGCAACGTCGTCCTGGTCGGGCCCTCCCAGTCGGGCAAGACCTCGCTGGTGGAGGCGCTCCTCGCCCACACCCGGGCGATCACCCGGGCCGGCAGCACCGCCGACGGCACGACGGTCTGCGACAGCGAGGACGCCGAGCGCAGCCGCGGCCGCTCCATCTCGCTCGCGGTCGCGCCGCTGGTGCACCGCTCGGTGAAGGTCAACCTGATCGACACGCCGGGCTACGCCGACTTCGTCGGGGACCTGCGGGCCGGGCTCCGGGCGGCCGACTGCGCGCTGTTCGTGGTCGCGGCGAACGAGGAGGTCGACGAGAGCACGCGGCAGCTGTGGCGCGAATGCGACCAGGTCGGCATGCCCCGCGCGGTCGTCGTCACCAAGCTCGACCACCCGCGCGCGGACGTCGACGCCGTGGTCGCCCAGGCCCGCGACGCGTTCGGCGGGAAGGTGCTGCCGGTCCACGTCGTCGACGGCGACGGGCTGACCGGCCTGATCGCCGGTGGCAGCGACGACCCGCGCCGTGGCGAGCTGATCGAGGCGATCATCGAGGAGTCCGAGGACGAGCAGTTGATGGACCGGTACCTCGCCGGTGAGGACATCGACCTCGGTCTGCTCGTCGGCGACCTCGAGACCGCCGTCGCGAAGGCCAGCCTCCACCCGGTGGTCCCCGTGTGCGCTGCGACCGGGGTGGGCCTGGCGGAGCTCCTCGACCTGTGCGTCGACGGCTTCCCGTCGCCGCTCGAGCACGCCCTGCCCGAGGTGTTCACCCCGGCGGGAGCGTCCGCGGGCACGCTCGTGTGCGACACCGCCGGCCCGCTCGTCGCGGAGGTCGTGAAGACGGCCAGCGATCCGTACGTCGGCCGGATCAGCCTGGTGCGCGTCTTCTCGGGCACCCTCGACCCGGACACGCCGGTGCACGTCTCGGGCCACTTCGCGTCGTTCTTCGCCGCCGACGCCGGCCATGAGGACCACGACGAGGACGAGCGGATCGGGGCCGTCGGCCATCCCTTCGGAGCGACCCAGGTGCCCGCCGCGCGGGTGCTGGCCGGCGACCTGGGCACGGTGGCGAGGCTCTCGCGCGCGGAGACCGGCGACACGCTCTCCGCGGTGGACCGTCCGCTGGTGCTCAGGCCGTGGTCGATGCCCGACCCGCTGCTGCCGGTCGCGATCGAGGCGGCCACCCGCTCCGACGAGGACAAGCTGTCCCAGGCGCTGGGCCGGCTGGCGGCCGAGGACCCCAGCCTGCGGATCGAGCACAACGCCGAGACCGGCCAGCTGGTGCTCTGGGTGATGGGGGAGTCGCATGCCGACGTCGTGCTCGAGCGCCTGGCCCAGCGGCACGGTGTGGCCGTCGAGCAGCGTGAGCTGCTGGTGCCGTTGCGCGAATGCTTCGCCGGGCCGGCGAAGGGACACGGTCGGCACGTGAAGCAGTCCGGCGGGCACGGGCAGTACGCCGTCTGCGACATCGAGGTCGAGCCGCTGCCGGCCGGGAGCGGCTTCGAGTTCGTGGACCGGGTGGTCGGCGGTGCCGTGCCGCGCAACTACATCGCCAGCGTGGAGAAGGGGGTGCGTGCGCAGATGGAGCGCGGCCTGCGCTGCGGCTACCCGGTCGTCGACCTGCGGGTCACCCTCACCGACGGCAAGTCGCACAGCGTGGACTCCTCCGACATGGCCTTCCAGAGCGCCGGCGCGCTGGCGCTGCGCGAGGCGGCGGACGGGTCCAGCATCTCGATGCTGGAGCCCTACGACGACGTGGCCGTGCTCGTCCCCGACGACGTGGTCGGCCCGGTGATGAGCGACCTGTCGGCGCGGCGGGCCCGGCTGCTCGGCAACGAGAACGTCGACGGCGGCCGGACCCGCGTGCGCGCGCAGGTGCCACAGCGCGAGCTGGTCCGGTACGCCGTCGACCTCCGCGCCGCGACGCGAGGTGCGGGCACCTTCACCCGCACCTTCGCCCACTACGAGCCGATGCCCGAGGAGCAGGCGCGACAGGTCGCCCCGCGCGCGCCCTAGCGTGCGGGGACTACAGGGCGGTGGTCCGTCCCAGCAGGTGCGGCGCACCGCTCTTCGGGTTGACCAGCGCGAAGTCGTAGCCGGTCGCCGTCCGCTCGGCGCCGAACTGCGCCTTGCCGGGCAGGAAGATCGGCTTCTTGAACGCGACCTCCACCTTCACCGCGTCGGGCAGCCGGTTCTCCAGCGCCGCGATGCAACGGGCCTTGCTCCACATGCCGTGTGCGATGTGGCGGGGGAAGCCCAGCGCCTTCGCGGTCAGCGGGTGGAGGTGGATCGGGTTCCGGTCGCCCGACACGGCGCCGTACGTCCGGCCCAGGTTGTCGGGCAGCGACCAGACCGGGCCCCTGGCCTCGACGGACGCCAGCGACATGCCCGGGTCGCCGTTCTCCTTGTCGCCCTTGCCGACGCGCAGGTACGTCGACACCGACTCCCACACGACCTCGTCACCCACGGTGCCGGTGACGTTCATGTCCCACGCGCGGCCCTTGGTGCTGTTGCGCAGGTTGTCGGCCTGCAGCCGCAGCGACACGGTCTCGCCGATCGCGACGGGACGGTGCTGGACGATGGTGTTCTCCAGGTGCACCGAGCCGATGGCCGGGAAGGGGAACCTCGCATCGGTCATCAGCTGCATGTGCAGTGGGAAGGCCAGCATGTGCAGGTAGGGGACCGGCGCGACGTCGCGGTTCGGGAAGCCGCAGACGGCGGCGTACCGGTCGACGGCCGCACGCTCGACGACGACGTCCGTGCGCTCGAGGACCAGGTCCGGGAGGGCGCCGCCGGTCTTCTTGATGCCCGGCAGCTGGTTCACGCCGGGGACGGCGGGCAGCGCCGCCTTCAGCATCACGGGGAGTGCCATGTCAGGCACCCAGCATCATCTGGCCGCAGACCCGCACGACGTTGCCGTTGACGGCGGTCGAGGCGGGGGAGGCGTACCAGGCGATGGTCTCGGCGACGTCGACCGGCAGGCCGCCCTGCGCCATCGCGTTGAGTCGCTGGCCGACCTCGCGGGTGGCGAACGGCACGGCGGCGGTCATCTGGGTGATGATGAAGCCGGGGGCGACGGCGTTGATGGTGATCCCGTCCTCGAGCTTGTCGGCGAGCGAGTCGACGAACCCGATGACACCGGCCTTGGACGCGGCATAGCTGGTCTGGCCCAGGTTGCCCGCGATGCCGGCGATCGACGCGACGCCGATGATCCGGCCGTTGGCGTTGACGACCTTCTGCTCCAGCAGCTCGGCGGTGATCCGCTCCGGCGCCTCGAGGTTGATCTGGAGCACCTTGCCGAAGCGCTCCGGCGTCTGGTTCGCGAGCTTCTTGTCCATCGTGACGCCCGCGTTGTGCACGACGATGTCGACGCCGCCGTGCTTCTCCTTGAGGTGGTGCGCGATGCGCTGCGGGGCATCGGGAGCGGTGATGTCGAGGGTCAGCCAGTCGCCGTCCAGCTCGTTCATGACCTTGACCAGGTCGTCGGCGGCCTGGGGCACGTCGAGACCGACGACCTTCGCGCCGTCGCGGTGCAGCACACGGGCGATCTCCTCGCCGATGCCGCGGCTGGCGCCGGTCACGAAGGCGACCTTCCCGGCGAGCGGGGTGGTCCAGTCGACCAGCGCCGCGCCCTTCTGCTCGTCGTGGGCGCCGATGCGGACCACCTGGCCCGACACGTAGGCCGACTTGGGGCTCAGCAGGAAGCCGAGGGTGGACAGCACCGAGTCCTCGTAGCCCTCCGCGACGTAGACCAGCTGGACGGTGCCGCCCTTGCCGATCTCCTTGCCGAGGCTGCGGGTGAAGCCCTCGAGCGCGCGCTGGGCGATCTGCTCGCTGCCGTCGGCCAGGCCCGGGGGCGTGCCGAGCACGACCACGCGCGCGCAGCTCTTCAGGCTGCGCAGCACCGGGGTGAAGAACGCCTGGAGCTCGACGAGCTCCTCCACCGAGGTGATCCCGGTAGCGTCGAAGACCAGGCCCTTGTACTTCTCGCCGTCCACCTGCGCGGTGGCCGAGTCGATGCCGAGCACGTCGAGCAGGCCGGTCAGGGACTCGGCCAGGCGACCGCGGCCGCCGACCAGGACGGTGCCCTTGACGAGCGGGTCGCCCGCCTTGTAGCGGTCCAGCTTGGTCGGGTTCGGGAGGCCGAGGTTCTTGACGAGGAGCTTGCCGATCGGGGAGCTCACGAAGCCCTGGTACTTGTCAGTCATGTGCACCATGTAACTAGATGTGTAACTCTGAGTCCACATTTCGTGATCTCGCCCTCAAAGGGTTCTCCGGAGGGCGACCCTGAGTGAGGATTGCCCCATGACTGAGACAGTTCGCCGCGCCGCCGTACTCGGCGGTAACCGAATCCCCTTCGCCCGGTCCAACGGCGCCTACGCCACGGCCTCCAACCAGGACATGCTGACCGCGGCCATCGACGGCCTGGTCGCCCGCTTCGGGCTCGAGGGCGAGCGCCTCGGTGAGGTCGCCGGCGGCGCCGTGCTCAAGCACAGCCGCGACTTCAACCTGGTCCGCGAGTCGGTGCTCAGCACCCGCCTCGCCCCCGAGACCGCTGCGGTCGACCTGCAGCAGGCCTGCGGCACCGGCCTCCAGGCGATCAACTACATCGCGAACAAGATCAAGCTCGGCCAGATCGAGTCCGGCATCGGTGGCGGCGTGGACACCACGTCCGACGCCCCGATCGCCATCTCGGAGAAGCTGCGCAAGAAGCTGATCCAGCTCAACAACGCGCGCACCACCAAGGACCGCCTCGCGATCCTGGCGACGCTCCGGCCCGGCGACATCGGACTCGCCGTCCCCTCCAACGGCGAGCCGCGCACGAAGCTGTCCATGGGCGAGCACCAGGCGCTGACCGCCCTGGAGTGGCAGATCACCCGCGAGGCCCAGGACGAGCTGGCCGTCACCTCGCACCACAACCTCGCGGCGTCGTACGACGAGGGCTGGCAGGACGACCTGGTCACGCCGTTCCGCGGCCTCGAGCGCGACAACAACCTGCGCGCCGACTCCTCGCTCGAGAAGCTCGCGAAGCTGAAGCCGGTCTTCGGCAAGGGCGAGGCTGCCACGATGACCGCCGCCAACTCCACCCCGCTGACCGACGGTGCCTCCGCCGTGCTCCTCGGCTCCGAGGAGTGGGCCGCTGCCCACGGCCTCGAGGTGCTCGCCTACTTCGTCGACTCCGAGGTCGCCGCGGTCGACTTCGTCAACGGTGCCGAGGGACTGCTCATGGCGCCGGCGTACGCCGTCCCGCGGATGCTCGAGCGCAACGGCCTGACCCTGCAGGACTTCGACTTCTACGAGATCCACGAGGCCTTCGCGTCGCAGGTCCTGTCGACCCTCGCCGCGTGGGAGAGCCCGGTGTTCTGCAAGGAGCGCCTCGGCCTCGACGCGCCGCTCGGCTCGATCGACCGCAGCAAGCTCAACGTCAAGGGCTCCTCGCTCGCCGCGGGCCACCCGTTCTCCGCCACCGGCGGCCGGATCGTGGCCAACACCGCCAAGCTGCTCAAGGCCAACGGCGGCGGTCGTGCGCTGATCTCGGTCTGCGCGGCCGGCGGCCAGGGCGTCGTCGCCATCATGGAGCGCTGAGCGACCCTCTCGTCGGCAACCGCAGCGGCCCGCCCGGAGTGATCCGGGTGGGCCGCTGCCGTCTCCGGGGGACTCAGGCGTGTGCGCGGGCGGGGGAGACCAGGGCGAGTGCCGAGGTCACCATGTAGTCGCGCACCTGCGCGGCGGAGATCTCGCCGACGGTCGGGATCCCGGGGGCGATCTCGCTGACGAGGATGCCCAGGCGCGCCAGCTGCAGGGCCCCGAGTCCGGAGGCGTAGAGCGCGTTGGCCAGCAGGACCGGGTCGTCGCTGAGCGCGAACGCACCCTTGTCGACACCGCTGGCGAGGGTCTCGGACAGCACCGTCAGGCAGGATGTGATGCCCCGCCCCAGCCGGAACAGCGGGCCCTCGGCGATCTCGTCGAGCAGCTCGTCACCGGGGCGCACCATCAACGCCTGCGCGCAGTCGACGAAGGCCGGGTGGGCGACGCCGTAGTCGACGAACGCGCCGACGATCGCCGCCAGCTGGTCGTTCGGCACGTCGGTGCCGGCAGCCGCCGCGGCCATCGCGTCGTGCAGCTCCTCGAGGTAGCCGACGAGGGTGAGCGCGAACAGCTCCTCCTTGCCGGTGAAGTGCCGGTAGACGATCGCCCGGTTGATCCCGACCGCCGTGGCGATCTCCTCGATCTGCACGTCGCGCACGCCCCTGGAGTCGAAGATCTCCCGGGTGGCGGCGATGATCTGGGCCTGCCGGGCGCGGCGACGTGCGGCTGCGGCCTTGCGGCGGCCGTCGGTCGCCGGAGCGTTGGTCATGAGGAGAGTGTACGGCTCGTGCAACTCGCTGTTGCAACATCTGTGACGCGTTCGATCCTCAGAGTCCGGCCAGCGCGCGGACCGCTTCGATCGAGTCCGCTTCGGCGGCGGCCTTGTCGTCCCGGTAGCGGACCACCCGGGCGAAGCGCAGCGCCAACCCGCCGGGGTAGCGGGTCGATCGCTGCAGCCCGTCGAAGGCGATCTCCACGACCTGCTCGGGCCGGACGGCCACCACCCAGCCGTCGTCGGAGACCTCGAGGTCGCGGAAGCGCGCGGTCTGCCAGCGCAGCATCTCGTCGGTCATCCCCTTGAAGGTCTTGCCCAGCATCACGAACCCGGTGGGCGACGACGGGTCACGGGCGCCGAGGTGGATGTTGGAGAGCCAGCCGCGCCGCCGGCCGGAGCCGTGCTCGACGGCGAGCACGACCAGGTCGAGGGTGTGGACCGGCTTCACCTTCACCCAGGCCGAGCCGCGCCGGCCGGCCTCGTAGGCCGCCCCGGCGTGCTTGACCACGACGCCCTCGTGGCCGTCGGCGAGGGCCTGCCGGGCGAACGCCTCGGCTGCGTCACGATCCGTCCCGACCCACCGGCGCACCCGATGTGCCTCGGGCGCCACCCGCTCGAGGGCGGCCCACCGCTCGAGTGCCGGCAGGTCGAGCAGGTCCTCGCCGTCGAGGTGCAGCAGGTCGAAGAAGTACGGCGTCACCGCGGCGAGCTCGGCGCCGTGCGACGCGGTCCGCGACGCCGTCTCCTGGAAGGGCCGCGGGCGGCCGTCGGCCGCGAGCCACAGTGCCTCGCCGTCGAGCACCACGTCGCGGACCGGCAGCGCGCGCACGGCCGCGACCACCTCGGGCAGCCGGGCGGTGATGTCGTCGAGGCTGCGGGTGGCGACCACGACGTCCTCGCCGCGACGGTGGACCTGGATCCGGATCCCGTCGAGCTTGGCGTCGACGCCGCAGGTGCCGTCCGTGCCGGCAGCCTTGTCCATCGCGGCCGCGACGTCCGGGGCCGACGACGCCAGCATGGGCTGCACCGGTCGTCCCACGGTGAGCCCGACCGCAGCGACGGCGTCGGCGCCCTCGAACGCCGCGTCGACGACCCACGTCGTCCCGCCGGCGAGCATCGCCGCCCGTCGTACGGCGGCCAGCGGCACCCCCGTCGCCAGGGCGAGCGCCTCGGTGGTGACCGCCTCGAGGGCTCCCTGGCGCACCTCGCCGACGGCGACCGACCGGAGCCAGGCCTGCTCCTCGCCCGTGGCCCGGCCGAAGAGCTCGGCGGCCAGTGCCGCGCGGGCGCCGGCCGAGCCCGGGCCGGCCAGGCCGGCCATGGTCGCGAACGCAGCGTCGACCTGCGGCAGGGTGAGGCCGGGACGGGCCGCGGGCTCGGGCAGGTCGCGCAGGCTGCGCCAACCCAGCCCGGTCCGCCGTTGCAGGAGGCGGCCGCTCAGGTAGTGCGCCGCGAGCACCCGCTGCTCCGGCTCGGCGGCGAGCAGCAGGTCGCCGATCAGCCGGACCTTGTCCTTGCGCGACCGGGTCGCGGCCACGGCGCCGGAGGTCTCGACGAGCGTGGCAAGCAGCACCCCGGCTCCCGTCGTCAGTGGCTGGCTTCGAGGACGGCGGCGTTGACCGCGCCGTCGATGACCTGCTCGTAGACCTCGTCGAGGTCGAGGAGGTCGGCGCTCGTGCCCGAGAGGTCGCCGAAGTAGCCGGCGACCTCGAGCGACACGAAGCCGTGCAGGGACGCGAACAGCGCCATCGCGGTCTGGAGCAGGCGGTCCTCCGGCAGCCCGGCGGAGCGGACCATCACGGCCAACGCCTCGATCGCGTCGACCGCGGCGGCGTAGAAGCCCTCCCGGTCGATCGGTGGCCGGGTCAGGGCGGCATAGCGCTGCGGATGCGTGCGCGCGAAGGTGCGCAGCTCGTGGCTCAGCGCCCGGAGGCCGTTGGTCCCGGCGTGCCCCATCGCGGCCGCGCGCACGTGCTCGCCGAGCATGCGCATCGCCCGCACCTGCACCAGCGCCCGGAGGTCCTCGAGGTTCGCCACGTGGTTGTAGAGGCTGGAGACGCGCGCCTCGAGCTCGGCTGCCAGGGACGTCATGGTGAGGGCGTCGTAGCCGTCGCGGTCGACCAGGGCCTCGGCAGCCCGGAGCACCGCCTCCTGGTCGAGGCGGCCGCGCCGACCACGGGTCGTGTCGATGGTCAACTGCCCTCCGGAGCATGAGTTGTGAAAGTCATTCGTCGCTGCGCGAGAGAGCCTAGTCTAATGAAGTCGGGCCGATCACGGGACTAGAGTGCGCCGGGTGACGATCCCGGACGCGGAGCGCAGGTGGCGACCGGGTCGCCCGGTGCCGGTCGCCGCGATCCTGCGCCAGCAACGGCGCGGCGGGGGAGACCCGACCCATCGGTTGGACGTCGAGGGCTGGCACTGGCGCGCGAGCCGTACGCCGGAGGGTCCGGTCACGCTCGCGGTGGCGGCGCAGGACGGCGCCGGTGACGTCGCCGCGAGGGCCTGGGGGCCGGGCTCGGGCTGGGCGCTCGACCAGCTCCCCGCCCTGCTCGGCGAGGACGACGACTGGTCCGGGTTCGAACCGCGCCATCGCGTGGTCGAGGAGGCGCGGCGACGCCACCCGCACCTGCGGATCGGGCGCACCGGTCGGGTGCTCGAGGCGCTCGTGCCGTCGATCATCGAGCAGAAGGTCACCGGCCAGGAGGCGTTCGCGGGATTCCGTCATCTCGTCCGCCGGCATGGCGAGCCGGCCCCCGGCCCGGGGCCACGCATCCGGTTGATGGTGCCGCCGGACGCAGCGACGCTGCGGGCGATCCCCTCCTGGGAGTGGCTCGCGCTGCACGTCGACCCGGCCCGGTCGCGTGCCGTGGTGACCGCCGCGCGCCACGCGGAGGCGCTGGAGCGGGTCGCCGCCGTGACCGGATCCGAGGCCGACCGGAGGCTGCGCAGCCTGCCCGGCGTCGGGGTCTGGACCAGCGCCGAGGTGCGTCAGCGCGCCCTCGGCGACCCCGACGCGGTGTCCTTCGGCGACTACCACGTCGCGAAGGACGTGGGCTGGGCGCTGACCGGGCGACCCGTGGACGACGCCGGGCTGGCCCGCCTGCTCGAGCCGTGGCGCGGGCATCGCGGTCGGGTTCAGCTCCTCGTCGGCGCCGCCGGCCTGCGCCGGCCGCGCCGCGGTCCGCGGATGGCTCCCCGTGAACATCTCCCGACGCGTGACCTCAACCCGTGATATCTGTTACACCGAGCAACAGGCAGCCGAACGGGAGCTCCCCCGGGCGGTTCTGGCAGGTTGTGGGACAGGGGTGTCATGGCAGAGGTGGGGCTCGGTGCGCTGGCGCACGCCTCCGCCGGGGAGGTCGCGTCCTTCCTCGGCGACGTGGAGGCGGTCGCGCTGGTCGAGGCGGTGCGCGCCGCGACCGACGAGCAAATTCGGCTCTTGTGACTGATCCGTGGGTCATCGGCCGGGCAGGGCGGGGCGGTGGCCGCCGAGGTTGAGCATGGCCAGGGCGATGAGGGCGTCGGGTGAGCGGAACCCGAAGGCCATGCGGGTGATGAGGCGGATCTTGGTGTTGACCGATTCGACGAGCCCGTTGGACAGGCCGTGCTCGATCGCTGCGAGGATCTCGGCGCGGTGCTTGACGATGCGCTGCTGGAGTTTCACGAACGACTCGATTCGGCAGCGTCGCGCCCAGGCGAGCCACCGATCGAGCGCGTCGGCTGCTTCGTCGGGCGGCAACCGGAAGATGGTGCGCAGGCCTTCCTTGAGGAGGTAGGCGCGGTAGAGCCGGGGATCGGTCTTCGCGATCCAGGCGAGCTTGGCCTGCTGGTTCTCGGTGAGGTTCTCGGGGTTCTTCCACAGCGCGTAGCGGGCGTTCTTCAATGCTCGCGCATGGCCGGTGGACACGACGTTGGGACGACCGGCGGCCCAGCCGTAGGTCTTGGTGTTGCCGGCGCGGCGGGCTTGGTTCCAGGCGTCGCGGCGCACCGCGTCGAGGGCGTCGGTGGCCCAGCCGACGACGTGGAACGGGTCGGCACACCGCACTGCTTGCGGGCAGCGACGTCCAACGACGTCGGCGATCCAGTCCGCGCCGTCGGCGGTGACGTGGGTGATCTGAGCGCACCTGCCCCGGCCGGAGGACTCCAGGGCGTCGAAGAACGCGTCGACCGTGGCTCTGTCGCGGCCGGGTTTGGCCCACACCAGGCGGCCGGTGTCGTGGTCGACCACGACGGTGAGGTACTTGTGGTGGCGCTTGTAGGAGATCTCGTCGATCCCGATGCGCCGTAGCCGGGCGAACGAGTCGATCCCTTCGGCGGTGTCGGCCCAGACGCGGGTGATGATCGCGCCCACGGTGCGCCACGCGATCCGCATCAACTCGGTGATCGCGGACTTCGAGCTTTGAGTAGCCAGCCAGGCGACCTGCTGGTCGAACGCCAGCGTGTGTCCTGCCCCGTGACGTGCCCACGGCACCTGCCGCACGGTGGGGCCGTGGGTTGGGCAGCTCACGCGTGGCGCGTCGGCCTCAAGGAACACCTCGACCGTCCCCAGGTCCAGGCTGCGCCACCGCCGACGCCCCTCGCCCCGGTCGTACCAAGGAGCACGGCTCCCGCACGCGCCGCAGCGGCCATGGCCAGCTCGTCGCGGCCGCACGTGAGCGACGACGACTTCCTCGAGCTCGTCGAACTCGATCTCTTCGATGACGGTGTTCTCGACGCCCAACAGGGCACGCCATAGGCTGGCGTTTCGCACGCCGTTCTCCGCTCTGCAGTTTCTGACCTTCGACAAGCCAGAAACCTAGGCCGGGAGCGGCGTGTGGCCGTTCAGGCGCGATCAACAACCCACGGATATGTCAGTGGAGCCGCAAATTCACGCCATCGCACATGACGCGGAGCGGTGCTCGTCCGTTGTCGTGGGCGTGATGCAGCGCATCGGCGATCTGGCCGTCCCGACGCAGGTCGAGGGCCTCGACGTGCGGGTGCGGTGGGAGTGCGCCGACCATCCCGGCGCGTCGGGCGCAGTGCACCTGCGCGACGGCGCGGCGAAGCCCTTCGCCAGGGGCGGCGCGGACGTCGTCGTACGAGGCACGCTGCGACAGCTGCTGCGCCTGGTCGCCGGACAGCTCGACGTCGCGGTCGCTCACCTCGGCGACCAGTTGGGCATCGAGGGGGACGGACGCGCGGCGCTGGCGCTCGCGGCACTGTTCGCCGCCGACGGCACCGCCCCGGTCACGGGTACGCCGGTCGACCCGCGCGACATCGCGCCGCTGGACATCTCGACGGCGCTCGTCGGCGTCACGGCCGACCACCTGCGCTCGGTGATGGCCTCGGACATCCGGGACGTCATCCTCGACGAGATCTTCGCCAGGATGCCGGACCATGTGAACGGCCGGAAGGCGGCAGGTGCCCGGATCACGGTGGGCTTCCGCCTGACCGGACGCCCCGACGGAGAGGTGGACCGTTACGTGCTCCGACTCAGCGACGGTCAGGCGACCGTGCTCGCGGGGGAGGCGGCCGACAGCGTCGACCGCGACGATCGCGATGCGACCGTCACCTGCGACGCGCACGACTTCCTGCGCCTGGTGACCGGCCACCTCAGCGTGGTGTCCGGGGTCCTTCGTGGACAGCTCCGGGTGCGCGGCGACAAGGCCGCTGCCCTGCGCCTCAACGCTGCGTTCGACATCCCCTCGGCGGTGGCCTGATGAGCGCGGTCGTCGCGGGAGGGCGCTCCGTCGTCGACAACATGACAGGCCGCTTCAAGGCCGGGGTCCGCACCACCGGGGACCTGGTCAAGCTGGCGGTGGAGTCCATCCAGTGGGGCTTCTCCGACATCGTCGCCCGGCGGTTCTCCTGGAGCGAGTTCCTGCTGCAGTGCTGGTTCATGACCCGCGTATCGCTGCTGCCGACCATCCTCGTCTCGATCCCGTTCGGCATCATCACCTCGGTCCAGATCGGTGCTGCGGCCAACCAGATCGGCGCGCAGTCGTTCATCGGCGCCGTCAACGGCATCGGCGTGCTCCGGCAGGGTGCGCCGCTCGTGACGTCGCTGATGATCGCCGGTGCGGTGGGGTCCGCGATCTGCTCCGACCTCGGTGCCCGCACCGTGCGCGAGGAGATCGACGCGCTGAAGGTCATGGGCATCTCGCCGATCCAGCGCCTGGTCGCACCGCGCATCCTCGCGGCGCTGCTCGTCGCGGTGCTGCTCACGGTCATCGTCGCGATGACCGCGATGACCACCGCGTTCATCATCGTGGTCGGCCAGGGCCAGATCTCCGCGGGGACCTACCTCGACTCCTTCGTCGGACTCGCACAACCAGCCGACTTCGTGCTCGCCGAGTTCAAGGCGTTCATCTTCGGGTTCGTCGCCACGATCGTGTCGGCCCACAAGGGCCTCACTGCCCGGGGCGGCCCGAAGGGTGTCGCCGACGCCGTGAACCAGGCGGTCGTCCTCAGCGTGATCCTGCTGGCCGTGATCAACGTCGGCCTGACCCAGGCCTACGTGATGCTCTTCCCGGGAGGTGCCTGATGTCGGAGGTCCAGCTCGGACGCGGCGTGGGGGCCCGGCTCTCCGACGCCGTCGTCGCCGTCGCCGACGGCGTGATGAAGAACCTCGCCGTGCTCGGCGACTTCATGACGTTCGCGGTCAAGGTGTTCCGTGAGGTCCCCGCGACCGTCACGCTCTACCCCAAGGAGGTGCTGCGTCAGATCAAGGACATCGCCTGGGGGAGCGGGGCGCTGCTCGTCGGCGGCGGCACGGTCGGCGTGATGATCCTGCTCTCCGTCGCAGCGGGAACGTCGATCGGCATCGAGGGCTTCAACGGCCTGGAGATCGTCGGCCTGGCGCCGCTCACCGGCTTCATCTCGGCGAGCGCCAACACCCGCGAGCTGGCGCCGCTCATCGCCGCCCTCGCGCTCGGAGCCCAGGTCGGCTGCCGGTTCACGGCCCAGATCGGCTCGATGAAGATCCACGAGGAGGTCGACGCCCTCGAGGTGATGGCCGTCAGCGCGATGCGCTACGTCGTCACCACCCGGGTGATCGCCTGCATGGTCGCGATCCTGCCGCTCTACATGATCGGCCTGATCGGCAGCTACGTGGCCTCGCAGGCCTCGGTCGTCATCCTGTTCGGCCAGTCGCCGGGCCAGTACGACCACTACTTCTCGACGTTCATCCAGGGCCGCGACATCGTCTTCTCCGTCATCAAGATCCTCGTGTTCGCGCTGACGGTGGCGCTGATCCACTGCTGGTACGGCATGAAGGTCGGTGGCGGGCCGCAGGCCGTCGGTGAGGCGACGGGCACGGGCATCCGCGCCAGCATCGTGTCCGTCGTCGTGCTCGACATGGTCCTGACCCTGCTGTTCTGGGGCGGCGATCCCGGCTTCCGGATCTCCGGGTGAGGTGAGGGACATGGCACGCGAGATCTCCCGACAGCAGCTGGCCCGGCGTGGCCTGATCACGCTGGTGGCGCTGGCCGTGATCGGCACGTTCGTCACGCTGCGCAGCAACGGCACGTTCGGCACCCAGCCGCACGTGACCGCCGAGGTGGCCAACGCGGGGGGCGCGCTCCGTGCGGGCTCCGACGTGAAGATGAACGGCGTCATCGTCGGCAAGGTGAGCGAGATCCGTCGATCCGAGGACGGTGGCGGCGTCACGGTTGACATGGCGATGTCGGAGGACGACCTCGAGGCGATCCCCGGCAACGTCGTCGCCCGGATCCTCCCGGCGACCGTCTTCGGTACGACGTTCGTCGACCTGGTCGTGCACGGCGAGGCGTCGGACGGCCCGCTCCGCGCGGGCGACGTCGTCGAGGCCGACGCCACCCAGGAGACCCTCGAGCTCCAGCAGGCGCTCGACGACATCGACCGGCTCGTCAAGGCGCTCGGCCCGGCCGAGCTCGCGTCGGCGATCGGGTCGGCCGCCGAGGCTCTCGACGGGCGGGGCGACCAGATCGGCACCACGGTGCGGAGCCTCAACTCCTACCTCGCCCGGCTGAACCCGCGGATGCCGCAGGTGCGCTCGGACCTGGAGGCCCTGGCGTCGACGACGCGCCTGCTCGACGAGATCGCCCCCGACCTGCTCGACGCAACCGACGACGTGCTGGTCACGATGAACACCATCCTGACCCAGGAGGCGGCGCTGACCGCACTGCTGAGCGGGGGCACCACCCTCGCCCGTACGGCGCGCGGCTTCCTCGACCGCAATCAGCGCGACCTCGTCCGCTTCATCAACGGCTCGGCCGTGCTGCTCGACGCCGTGCACGACAACCGCAAGGCGGGCATCACCGACGCGCTGGCCATCAACACGGCGCTCGGCCGCACCCTGCCGACGACCCTCAAGGAGGGGTTCGTGAAGACCGACGGGACGCTCCGGTTCGGCGTACCGCCTTACTACTCGAGCGGCCAGCGGCCCAGCTACCGCGCGGCCGGCTCCAGTGACTCCGGCTTCGCCTCCCTGGGGGAGGACCGATGACCGGCCTGAAGCAGATCGCCGCGAAGTTCATCGCGTTCGCCGCCCTCAGCGGCCTGCTGATGGTGCTGCTCGTCAACACCATGAACAACGGCGTCAGCGGCGACACCCGCGAGTTCACGGCGGAGTTCACCGACGTCAGCGGCCTGCGCGTCGGCGACGACGTCAAGGCGGCCGGCGTTCGCGTCGGCCAGGTCAAGGGGATCGGGGTGTCCGAGGAGGGCGCCACCATCACGCTCGAGCTGGTCGACGAGCAGAAGCTCTACGACAACACCCGGCTGGTCATGCGCTACCAGAACCTGCTCGGCCAGCGTTACATCGGACTGGTCCAGGGCGCCGATCGCGGCGCGGAGATCTCCTCGGACGACATCATCCCGGTGACCCTGACCGACCCGGGCTTCGACCTGACCGGCCTGCTCAACGGGTTCCGGCCCCTGTTCCGGGTGCTGCAGCCCAAGGACGTCAACACGCTCGCGACGTCGCTGGTCAAGGTGCTCCAGGGGGAGGGCGGCACGGTGGAGCAGCTGCTGCGCCAGACCGGGCAGCTGACCAACTTCCTCGCGGACCGCGACGACGTGATCGGCGAGGTGATGACCAACCTCAAGCCGGTGCTCGACAACCTCGCCGGTCAGGGCGACGAGCTCACCACGACGGTTCGCGAGCTGCGTGCCCTGATGACCGGCCTCGCGCGGGACCGCAAGTCGATCGGCGCCTCGATCGACGGCGTCAGCCGGCTGGTCGGCGCCACGAGCTCGCTGCTCCAGGAGGTCAAGGTGCCGCTGGTGCGGTCCACCGACCGCCTCGTCACCGTCGCCGACATGCTCGAGGGCTCTCGCAAGGAGCTGAAGGAGGCGATCCCGGCGTACGCGATGATCCTGGGCTCGCTGGGACGTGTGACGTCCTACGAGAACGCCCTCAACGTCTACGTCTGCTCGCTGTCGATCGCGGTCACCGCGAACGGAAGCGGCATCAACCCGGCCGGCAACAACGGCCCGTGGCGACAGGTGTGCCGATGAAGCCCATGAACGAGCGCGACCCGATGCGGGTCGGCATCATCACCCTCGTCGTCATCGGACTCATCGGTGCGCTCGTGGTGGTGCTCAGCTTCACCAACTTCGGCACCAAGGGCTACACCGCGGTCCTCGAGCACACCGCGGGTCTGCGCACGGGTGAGGACGTCCAGGTGCACGGCGTCAACTCCGGCAAGGTGACGGGCATCGAGCTTGAGGGCGACCACGTCGTCGTCTCCTTCGCGCTCGACTCCGACATCGACCTCGGTGACCGCACCACCGCGACCGTCAAGGTGGCCACGCTGCTCGGCAGCCACTACCTCGAGGTCGATCCCAACGGCTCCGGCGCCCTCGCCGGCGACCAGATCCCGCTCGAGCGCACCGACGTGCCCTACAACCTCCAGGACGTCATCGAGGAGGGGTCCGGGGCCCTCGACGAGCTCGACCCCGAGCTGCTCGCGAAGGCCCTGACGGCGTTGGCGGGCACCCTGGGGGCCAGCCAGGAGGAGATCGGTCCGGCGCTCGAGGGCGTCGCCCGCCTCTCGGAGGTGGTCTCGAAGCGCTCGGGCCAGGTCGGTGACCTGCTCGAGTCGACCCGCAAGGTCACCGACCAGCTCTCGGACAGCAGCCAGGACATCGTCGGCCTGATGAAGCAGGCCAACCTCGTCGTCAGCGAGATCACCGCCCGGAGGGCCGCGATCAACCGGCTCCTCGTCCAGACGACCGAGCTCTCGCGAGCGCTCACCGCGATCGTGAGGTCCACCAACGGCAAGCTCGAGCCCGCCCTGGAGGACCTCGACGCGGTGCTCGAGACCCTCAACACCCAGGACAGGCAGCTGAAGAACCTGCTCGAGGTCATGGCGCCCGCGGTGCGATACGTCGCGAACGCCACCGGCAGCGGGCCGTTCCTGCCGCTCTACCTGGACCCGCCGGCGATCCCGGCCGACGACTCGACCTGCCGCCTGCAGGGAGGTTGCTGATGCGAACCACGAAGCTGCTCCGGGCCGCGGCGGCGACGTCCGCCACTCTGGCCGTCGGGCTCACCTCCGGGTGCAGCGCGGTGGGCGGCGGCGAGACCATGACCGTCAAGGCCTACCTGGCCGACTCCGCGGGCCTGTTCGTCGGCAACGACGTCGGCATCCTCGGCGTCACCGTCGGCGAGATCACCTCGATCGAGCCCCAGGGGGACCGGGTGCTGGTCACCATGGAGGTCGACGGCGACCATGCGGTCCCGGCGGACGCGGGCGCGGCGGTCGTGGCGCGCTCGGTGGCGACTGACCGCTACATCGAGCTCACCCCCGTCTTCCACGAGGGTGACGAGAAGATGCAGGACGGCGCCACCATCGCACTCGAGGACACGCAGACCCCGGTCGACTTCGACCAGGTGCTGGCCTCACTCAACGAATTCGCCACCGGCATCGGCGGCAACAAGGAGACGACCAAGGCGGTCCAGCGGTTCATCGACGCGGGCACGCAGGCGCTCCAGGGCCGTGGACCGCTGCTGAACCAGACGATCCACTCGCTCGCCGACGGCGTCGACGGCCTCGCCAGCCAGCGGGAGAACGTCGCCGCGACCCTGAAGTCGCTGGACGTGCTGCTGACCACCATCTCGACCAACGAGTCGACGGCCCGCGCGTTCATCCAGCAGGTGTCGCGCGCGTCGAGGCTGCTGGCCGACGAGCGAGAGAACTTCCGCCAGGCGCTGCGCTCGCTCGACCAGGCCGTGACGACCGTGGCGCGGTTCGCGGTCGACAACCGCGCCGAGATCGTCGAGAACCTCGACGGCGGCACCGAGCTGATGAAGACGGTGCTCACCAGGCAGGACCAGCTGGCCGAGATCCTCCGGGTGATGCCGCTTGCCCTGCAGAACCTGCGTCGGATCGATGGCGACCGGTTGCCGGTGCGCATCGACCCCCTGATCCTGGACCCGCTCGGCGGCGTGCTCCAGCAGATCTGCGGCTCGCTGCCGGGCGACCTGTGCGAGATCCTCGACGGAATCCAGCTCGGACGGTGAGGCGGACGATGACACTGCGACAGAAGCCGGTGCGCGCCACCCTGGCCGCGGCCCTGGTCGTCGCGCTGGGCAGCTTCTCGGCCTGCGGCACCACCATGCGCGACCTGCCGATCCCGGGGACCGGCGTGGCCGGTGACACCATCGAGGTGAAGGCCGAGTTCGCCGAGGCGCTCAACCTCGCCGAGGGCGCTCCGGTCAAGGTCAACGGCGTCGACATGGGCAAGGTCAAGTCGATCACCGTGGACGACTACGTCGCGGAGGCGACGCTCACCCTGAAGACGGACGCCGATCTGCGGGAGGGCGCCCACGCCCGCCTTCGCTACACCACCCCGCTGGGAGAGCTCTTCGTCGACATCACCAATCCGGCCAGCGGCGCTGCGCTCGGCGACGACGCCCGGCTGGAGCTCAAGGACACCGAGACCGCCCCGACGGTGGAGGACGCGCTGGCGCAGGCGTCCCTGCTGATCAACGGCGGCGGCCTGGAGCAGCTGCAGACCGTGACCGAGGAGCTCAACACCGCGCTCAACGGCAACGAGGGCGACTACCGCACCCTGCTCGACCGGGCGTCCGTCTTCCTCGCCGAGGCCAACGCGACGACCAGCAGCATCGACCAGGTGCTGACCTCGCTCAACTCGCTCTCACGGACGC
This sequence comes from Nocardioides sp., assembly GCA_035554935.1. GTDB lineage: Bacteria > Actinomycetota > Actinomycetes > Propionibacteriales > Nocardioidaceae > Nocardioides. The sequence continues at coordinate 98,814 of DATMHM010000021.1, forward strand.
TGTCCACGCGCGAGGAGACGATCAACCGGGCCGTCAAGGAGATCACCCCGGCGGCACGGGTGCTGCGCGAGAAGACACCGCAGTTCACCGAGCTGCTGGCTGAGGTGGAGAGGTTCACCGGGGCTGCGAACCGCACCGTCAACGCCACCCGCTCACAGCTGCTCACCCTGCTGAAGGAGCTGGAGCCGGTGCTGGCGGAGTTCGCCCGGAACGACGGCGAGTTCCAGACCTCGCTGCGGGAGGTGATCAAGGCGTCGTCCGCCGCCGACGAGGTGATCGCGACCGACTACCTGAACATCAGCCTCGAGCTCCACCTCAACGGCCTGAGCGCGGCTGGCCTCGTCGAGGGCAGCCTCGCCGGCCTGCTCAACCTGATCGGCGTCGACCCCGCCGACCTGGGCCTCGACCTGGGCGACCTGCTGGACCTGGGCGGCCTCACCGGGGCGGGCAGGGCCGGTTCGTCCGTGCACGCCGACGGCTCGGGCGGCTCGGGCGGCTCGGGCGGCACGGGCGGCTCGACCGGCGGCACCGGCCCGCTGGGTCTCGCCGACCTCGTGGACGGTCTGCTGGGAGGGGGACGCTGAGATGTTGAAGATCCTGGGCAACAAGCTCTACCTCAGTCTCATCGGCATCATCCTGGTGCTGGTCTTCGCGGTGGCCTACGTCTTCGCCGAGGTCCTCGACCAGCCGCTCACCGCACGGCCGGTGGAGGTCAAGGTCGAGCTCGCGCAGACAGGCGGCCTCTTCGAGGGGTCCGCCGTCACCTACCGCGGCGTGAAGGTCGGCAAGGTCCGGTCGATCGTCCCCGGTGAGCAGGGCGTCGTCGCGACGGTCGCGATCACGTCGGGCACCGAGATCCCGAGGGACTCGATCGCCCGCGTACGCAGCCTCTCGCCGGTCGGCGAGCAGTACCTCGACTTCCAGCCCGACGCGGCCGAGGGGCCGTTCCTGGCCAGCGGCGACGTCGTACCGGCGGAGTCGACCGACCTGCCGAAGAGCCTCAGCTCGACGGTCGTCGCGGTCAACAACGTGCTGCGCCAGATCGACGACAGGAAGCTGCGCATCGTGCTCGGCGAGCTCAGCACCGGTCTGAACGGCACCGGTGAGGACCTCGGCCAGATCCTCGACCAGGGCACGGCCCTGCTCCAGACCCTCGACGAGGTGTGGCCCGAGACGGACCGGGTGATCACCAGCTCGGGGTCGGTGCTGTCGATCGCGACGGACAATGCCGACGCGCTGCGGCAGCTGGCCCGCTCGTCCAAGCAGTTCGCCCAGTTCCTCCGCGAGTACGACCCGGAGCTGCGTCGCGTCCTCCAGCGCGGTCCGGGCCAGATGAACGAGCTCGTGAAGCTGGTCAAGGACGCCAACGAGGTGCTGCCGGGGTTCCTGTCGACCGGGGTCAGCTTCACCGACGTGTTCCTGTCCTACGAGCCGCACCTGCGGGCCCTGCTGCAGAACTACTCGCCCGGCCTGGGCTCGGTCCTGGCGAAGGTGCGGGGCGGCGAGTTGCGCATCGAGATCATCCCCGACAAGGACCCGCGCTGCAGCTACGGCACCACCCGCCTCGACCCGAAGGTCGACGAGCGTCGCGCCCTGCAGAGGAACGGCCGGTGCGCATCGTCGTTCCGCACCCTGCAGCGCGGTGCCGCCCACGCCCCGGGGCCGGTCCGATGACGGGGGAGGCGAGGAAGGGCCCCGGCAGCCTGGTCGTCGCCCTCGCGGTCGCCCTCGTGGTCGCCCTCGCCGTGTGCGGGTGGCTGGTCAAGGAGAAGGGGGACAGCGCCGACGACGCGGCCTCCGCGCGGGGGCAGGTCGCGCAGCTCGAGGCCGAGAAGGCCGCCGAGAAGGAGGCCATCCAGGCTGCGAACGCGTTCGTCGCCAAGGTGACGACCTACTCCTGGAAGGAGGGTGAGCACGACTTCGACTGGGTCGACGAGCTCCAGGACGTGGACGTGCGCGAGCAGTTCCGTGAGCGGGTGGCCGACCTGCAGAAGACGATCGTGGCGAGCAGGACGTCCGCGCAGGGCCAGGTCGTCCAGTCCGCCGGCCGGGTCGTGGACCAGACCCAGGTCGAGGTGCTGGCGTTCGTCGACCAGGCGATCACCGACCCCAGCGGCGAGGTGAGCGTCGAGCAGTCGAGCATCAACCTCACGATGCGCCTGGTCGACGGGACCTGGAAGGTGGACACCCTCACCTTCCTCAACGCCCTCAACTCCTAGTGCCCTAGATTGACGCGCGTGGCGCATCGAGACGCGGACCCGCTGGCGGGCCTGAGGACCTTCCTGCGCCGGCTGCTGTTCACCCTGGTCGGCGTCCCGTTCGTGGTCGCCATCGCGATGTCGCTGGTCGACTCCTACCGCCGCCGCGGCAAGCGACCCAAGCCGTTCCCGACGCGGGAGCCGCAGACGGTGGCGGTCGGCGACGGACAGGTCACCACCTACACCTACGGGCGGGACCTGTACGACGACATGCTCGCCGCCATCGAGGGCGCCCGGCACCAGATCCTCTTCGAGACCTACATCTGGAAGGGCGACGCGACGGGGGAGCGGTTCAAGAGGGCGCTGATCGCGGCCGCGGACCGCGGCGTCGAGGTCTACTGCATCTACGACGCCTTCGCGAACCTCGTGGTGTCGCCGGCGTTCCAGCGGTTCCCGTCGAACGTCAAGGTGCTGCGCTACCCCGTCTACACGGCCGGCTGGCGCTTCTTCGACCTACGGCGCTACGGGCGCGACCACCGCAAGATCCTCGTCGTCGACGACGCCGTCGGCTTCGTCGGCGGCTACAACATCGGCTCGGCCTACGAGAGCGAGTGGCGCGACACCCACGTGCGCATCACCGGCCCCGCCGTGTGGGACCTCAAGCGCGCGTTCGCCGACTTCTGGAACCTCAACCGGCGACGCCGGCTCCGCAGCTCCGAGCGTCCGCTGCTGCTGGAGACGGCCTCGACGTGGGAGCCCCGCGTCCGGCTGCAGCGCAACGTCCCGCGGCTGTGGATGTTCCCGATCCGCTCCATGTACATCGAGGCGATCAACCGGGCCAGCCGCAACGTCTGGATGACGCAGGCCTACTTCCTGCCCGACGAGGACTTCATCGACGCCGTCAAGGCGGCGGCGCGTCGGGGCGTCGACGTACGCCTGCTGCTGCCCCTGAAGTCGAACCACATCGTCGCCGACTGGATCTCGCGCGGGTACTTCAGCCAGCTCCTGGACGCCGGCGTCCGGATCCTGCGCTACCGCGACGCGATGGTGCACGCCAAGACGGCCACCGTCGACGGGACGTGGGCGACCGTGGGCACCGCCAACATCGACCGGCTCAGCCTCCAAGGGAACTACGAGATCAACGTCGAGGTGATCGACGAGGCCTTCGCCCACGAGCTCGAGGCGATCTTCGAGGTGGACCAGTCCCACTGCCTCGAGCTCACCAGCGGTGAGTGGGAGGCACGCGACGTGCACCGCAAGTTCACCGAGATGGTGCTGGCGCCCCTGCGTCCGCTGCTGTGAGGAGGAAGGCGATGTGGTTCCGCGCGCCGGTGCGTGACCTCGAGGGCAAGCAGGTGTTCGTCACCGGCGCCGCGAGCGGGATCGGACGCGCGGTCGCCGAGCAGGCCGCCGCCGCGGGCGCGGTGCTGCACCTGACGGACCTGCAGGCCGACCGACTCGCGTTCGTCGCCGACGGCATCCGGGCCCGTGGCGGCCGGGTGGGGACCGCTGAGGCGGCCGACGTCTCCGACATCGAGCAGGTACGACGCCTGGCGCGCCTCGTGACCGAGCGGTCCGGTCCGATGGACGTCGTGCTCAACGTCGCCGGGATCGCGGTGTGGGGCACCGTGCGCAGCCTCGAGCACGAGCACTGGCAGCGCCTGGTGGACGTCAACCTGATGGGCCCGATCCACGTGATCGAGGAGCTCCTCCCGCCCATGATCGACGGCGGCCGCGGCGGCCAGCTCGTCAACGTCTCCTCGGCGGCCGGCATCATCGCGATGCCGTGGCACGCCGCCTACAGCGCGTCCAAGTTCGGCCTGCGGGGCGTGTCCGAGGTGCTCCGCTACGACCTGCGCAAGCACCGTATCGGCGTCAGCCTGGTGTGCCCCGGCGGCGTCGACACCGGACTGGTCGAGACGATCCGGATCGCCGGCATCGACCAGCAGAGCCGGGCTTTCGTCCGGGCTCGCCGGCACTTCCAGAGGCGGGCGGTCTCGCCCGAGCAGGCCGCCGCGGCGATCTGGAGGGGCGCGCTGCGCAACCGGTACTGGGTCTACACATCGTCGGACATCCGGCTCGCGCACTGGCTCCAGCGCTGGTTCCCGCCGGGCTACGCCCTGGCGATGCGGGTCTTCAACGCCGGCGCGAACCGGGTGCTGCCCGCGGTCGAGCGGGCCCGGCGGACGGACCTGCGGTGACCGCGGACGCTCCGGGGAACGGGGCGCGGATCGCCCCGGGCCGGTGGCGCGACGTCGGTCCCGTCGTCGCCGGATTCGCAGCGATCGCGGGCCGGGTCCAGGGCACCGAGCCGCCCGCGGTGTTCCTCACCCTCGGCCGGCACCGCCGGCTCTTCTGGGGCTGGCTGCACTTCGCCGGCCGGCTGATGCCGGGTGGCCGGCTCACGCGCCGCGAGTCGGAGCTCGTCATCCTGCGGGTGGCTGCGCGCCGCGACTCGGCGTACGAGCTCGCCCAGCATCGTCGCCTCGGGCGTCGGGCAGGGCTGACGGCCGCCGAGGTCGCCGCGATCGAGGACGGCGTCGAAGGCAGCACGGGGCGAGCCGCCCCGTCGTTCTCCGTCCGCGAGCAGCTCCTGCTCAGGGCCGCGGACGAGCTGGTCGAGAGCCAGGACCTGTCCGACGGGCTGTGGGCCGAGCTGGGCGCGCACTTCGACGACCGCGAGCGGATCGAGGTCGTGATGCTGGTCGGGCACTACTCGATGCTGGCGACGGCGCTGCACGCCCTGCGGGTACAGCCGGACAAGCCCTCGCGGACCTGACTGTCCGTACCCGCCCGTACGCTGGGAGCCATGCGTCCGGTCACCGATCTCGAGCGTCGTGTCGCCCCCTTCGAGGTGAAGTCGGACTACTCGCCCTCAGGTGACCAGCCGGCCGCGATCGCGGAGATCACGAAGCGGCTCAACGACGGCACCCCCGACGTCGTGCTGCTGGGTGCGACCGGAACGGGCAAGACGGCGACGGTGGCGTGGGTCGCGGAGCAGGTCCAGCGCCCGGTGCTGGTGCTGCAGCCCAACAAGACGCTGGCGGCGCAGTTCGCCAACGAGCTGCGCCAGCTCTTCCCCGACAACGCGGTCGAGTACTTCGTCTCCTACTACGACTACTACCAGCCCGAGGCCTACGTCCCCCAGACCGACACCTACATCGAGAAGGACTCCTCGATCAACGAGGAGGTCGAGCGGCTGCGGCACTCGGCGACCAACAGCCTGCTGACCCGGCGCGACGTCATCGTGGTCTCGACCGTCTCGTGCATCTACGGCCTCGGCACGCCGCAGGAGTACGTCGACCGGATGGTGCGGCTGCGGGTGGGGGAGGAGCACGACCGGGACTCGGTGCTGCGCCGTCTCGTCGAGATCCAGTACACCCGCAACGACCTCTCGTTCACCCGGGGCACGTTCCGGGTGCGCGGCGACACCCTCGAGATCTTCCCGGTCTACGAGGAGATGGCTGTGCGGATCGAGTTCTTCGGCGACGAGATCGAGCGGCTCATGACGCTGCACCCCGTGACCGGCGAGGTGATCACCGAGGACCAGGAGCTCTACGTCTTCCCGGCGAGCCACTACATCGCGGGCCCCGAGCGGATGGAGCGCGCGATCAGGGGGATCGAGGCCGAGCTCGCCGAGCAGCTGGCGACCTTCGAGCGGCAGGGCAAGATGCTCGAGGCGCAGCGGCTGCGGATGCGGACGACCTACGACATCGAGATGATGCGCCAGGTCGGCTCCTGCTCGGGCATCGAGAACTACTCGATGCACATGGACGGCCGCTCCCGCGGCAGCGCGCCCAACACACTCCTCGACTACTTCCCCGAGGACTTCCTGCTGGTCGTCGACGAGTCGCACGTCGCCGTACCCCAGATCGGCGGCATGTACGAGGGCGACATGTCCCGCAAGCGCAACCTCGTCGAGCACGGCTTCCGGCTGCCCAGTGCGATGGACAACCGGCCGTTGCGGTGGGAGGAGTTCCTCGACCGGATCGGGCAGACCGTCTACCTCTCGGCGACGCCGGGAGACTACGAGCTCGACAAGGTCCAGGGTGACGTGGTCGAGCAGATCATCCGCCCGACCGGGCTCGTCGACCCCGAGGTCGTGGTCAAGCCGACGAAGGGGCAGATCGACGACCTGATCCACGAGATCCGGCTGCGCGCGGAGAAGGAGGAGCGGGTCCTCGTCACCACGCTGACGAAGAAGATGTCGGAGGACCTGACCGACTACCTGCTCGACGCCGGCATCCGGACCCGCTACCTGCACTCCGAGGTCGACACCCTCAAGCGGATCGAGTTGCTGCGCGACCTGCGGCTCGGCCTCTACGACGTGCTGGTCGGCATCAACCTGCTCCGCGAGGGCCTGGACCTGCCCGAGGTGTCCCTCGTCTCGATCCTGGACGCCGACAAGGAGGGCTTCCTCCGCTCGGACAAGTCGCTGATCCAGACCATCGGCCGCGCGGCGCGCAACGTGTCCGGCGAGGTGCACATGTACGCCGACAAGGTCACCCCGTCGATGGAGTCGGCCATCGAGGAGACCAACCGGCGCCGTGCCCGGCAGGTCGCCTACAACGAGGCCAACGGCATCGACCCGCAGCCGCTGCGCAAGAAGATCGCGGACATCACCGAGATGCTCGCGCGCGAGGACGAGACGACCCAGGAGCTGCTGCAGACCTGGGCCGACGTCGGCCAGAAGGGCCGCGCCGGTGGCGTGAAGCCGAAGAAGTCGCCGACTCCGCAGCTGCGCTCGACCGACATCGGTGGCCACGCCGCGGAGCTCGCCGGCCTGCCCAGCTCGGACCTGGCGCAGCTGATCCAGGACCTCACTGACCAGATGAAGGCGGCTGCCGCCGAGCTGCAGTTCGAGCTGGCCGCACGGCTGCGGGACGAGATCGGGGAGCTCAAGAAGGAGCTGCGGCAGATGATGGAGGCGACGAAGTGAGGAGCGAGCGCCAGCCGAGGAACGAGGCCGGGCTCTGGAGGGTCCGCTGACCACCTCCCGCCGTTACGCCGTCTGGGGCGTCGGCCTCGCCATCTACGGCCTGGCGGTCTTCCATCGCAGCAGCCTCGCCGTCGCCGGGCTCGCGGCTACCGAGCGGTTCGACATCTCCGCCAGCCAGCTGGCGACCTTCACGATGCTGCAGCTGCTCGTCTATGCGTCGATGCAGATCCCCGTCGGACTGATGGTCGACCGCTACGGCTCGCGGACGGTGCTGACCGTCGCGGTGGCCGTGGTGAGCGCCGGCCAGACCGCCTTCGCCTTCGCGGGCGACTACCCGACGGCGCTGGCAGCGCGCGTCCTGGTCGGCGCGGGCGACGCCATGACGTTCATCTGCGTGCTGCGCCTGGTCGGCTCGTGGTTCCCCCGCCAGCAGGTCCCGCTGGTGAGCCAGCTGACGGGCAACCTCGGCCAGCTCGGTGCGCTGGCCGCCGCCGCGCCGATGACCTGGGCGCTCGGCGAGCTCGGCTGGACCCGGGCCTACCTGGCCGGTGCGGTGGCCGGGGCCGGGATGCTGGTCCTGCTGCGCCTGCTGCTGCACGACTCGCCGACGCAGGCGCACCTGCGGGGCGTGCCGATGTCGGCCCGGGACCTGGCGCGCAGTCTCGCCGCATCGTGGGAGCAGCCCGGCACCCGGCTGGGGCTGTGGATCCACTTCTCGACCCCGTTCAGCCCGGCGCTGCTCGGCCTGCTGTGGGGCTTTCCGTTCCTCGTGAGCGCCGAGCACCGCTCCCCGGCGACGGCCGGTGCGCTGATCTCGCTGCTGTTCGTGACCAATGTCGTCTACGGCCCACTCCTGGGCTGGCTGGTCGGACGGCACCCGTGGCACCGGTCGACCGTCGGCCTGACGATCGTCGCCGCCATGGCGACGGCGTGGGCAGCTGTGCTGCTGTGGCCCGGCGACGCCCCGTTGTGGCTCCTCGTGCTGCTGATCCTGGTGGTCGGCGCCGGCGGGCCGGGCTCCATGGTCGGCTTCGACGTGGCCCGGACCAGCAACCCGGACCACCGGGTGGCCAGCGCGAGCGGCATCATCAACGTCGGCGGGTTCACCTCGTCGCTGCTCGTCGTGGTCGGCGTCGGTGCCGTGCTCGATCTCCTCACCACCGGCTCCGGGTCGACGTACTCCCCGGAGGCGTTCCGGTGGGCCCTGGCGGTGCAGTACCTGCTCTGGGGGCTCGGCGCCGTGCAGATCGTCCGCTACCGGCGCCGCGTCCGGTCGTTGACCACGCGGGAGCAGGTCGCGGGCGGCTCGTCGATGGTCGGGCTCGGCCCGGCCCAGCCGTAGCGCCGGCCGTCAACCGGCGCACCCGCGCCCGCACTCGTCCGACAGGCGCCATGGCGCATCCCTGCCGTGACCAACGGCGCCGTTTCGCCGTTGTCCTCGTGGGGTCCGCGCCGGATGTGGTCCGGGCCACAAGACGTCACGTTGGTCACAATGAGAACGTGTTCTAATATGCCGAAGGTCCTTCACCGGGTGGAGGCTGACCTACTGCGGGGAGAGGAGACGGGGCGTGGCGTTCAACGCCGTTTCGGTGGTGCGTGGCCCCGGCGAGATCGCGCTGATGGTGGTCGAGGTGACCAAGCGGATCTTCACCCGGCCGTTCCAGGTTCGGGAGTTCCTCGAGCAGGCGTGGTTCGTGACCAGTGTCACGCTGGTGCCCACGATCATGGTGTCGATCCCGTTCGGCGCGGTCATCTCGCTGCAGGTCGGCAACCTGACCGGCCAGCTCGGCGCGCAGTCCTTCGCGGGCGCCACGGCGGTGCTCGCGACCGTCCGCGAGGCCGCCCCGATCGCGGCCGCGATGATCATCGCCGGAGCAGCCGGCTCGGCGATCTGCTCGGACCTCGGCTCGCGCAAGATCCGCGAGGAGATCGATGCGATGGAGGTGCTCGGCATCGACCCGCTCGAGCGCCTGGTGGCTCCGCGCGTGGTCGCGACCATGTTCGTGGCCCTGATGATCAATGGGATCGTGATCGGAACCGGTATCGGCGGGGGCTACTTCTTCACCGTCATCATCCAGGGCGGCTCGGCCGGCGCGTTCCTCTCGTCCTTCACCGCGCTGGCGTCCTTGCCGGACCTCTACATCGCGATGGTCAAGGCGGTCATCTTCGGCTGGCTTGCGGCGATCATCGGCGCCTACAAGGGCCTCAATGCGGGCGGCGGTCCCAGCGGCGTCGGTCGCGTGAGTGTGCCAGTCTGATTTGGCCCCGCTTGGAGCCGTAGTGCTGGCTTGAAGTGGCCCCACCCTCGACCCGACCGAGGCCCCGTAGTTTCCGTGCCGTCCGCCAAGACGAGCACGAGGAGCACGGGGTTGAAGGAGAGATCGAGAGTGGAGCAGTTCGAACGTATCCGACGCGACGCACGCGACGAAGGGCTGTCGATCCGTGCGCTCGCTGAGCGACACAAGGTCCACCGCCGCACGGTCCGCGCCGCGTTGGCTGACGCGGTCCCACCACCACGCAAGGCGCCTGAACGGGTCGCGCCGGTGCTGGGCCCGCACGAGGCCACCGTCCGCGGGTGGCTGGTCGAGGACCTGGACGCACCGAAGAAGCAACGACACACCGCGCGGCGTGTCTGGCAGCGGCTGATCGAGGAGGAAGGAGCCAGCGTGGCCGAGTCCAGTGTGCGGAACCTGGTCGCCAGGCTCCGGGTCGAGATCGCCGGCGAGCACCTGAACGTGAGCGTCCCGCAGACCCACCCGCCAGCCGAGGAGGCCGAGGTCGACTTCGGCGAGTTCACCGCCTCGATCGCGGGCGTGGTGATGAAGCTGTTCATGTTCTGCCTGCGCCTGTCGCACTCGGGGAAGGCGGTCCACATCGCGTATGCGAACCAGTCCCAGGAGTCCTTCCTTGACGGCCACGTCCGCGCGTTCGAAGCGTTGGGCGGGGTGCCGGTCGGGATGATCCGCTACGACAACCTCAAGCCCGCGGTGATCCGGGTCGCGCTGGGCCGGGAGCGGTTCGAGCACCCCAGGTTCATCGCGCTGCGCTCCCACTACGGCTACGACTCCTTCTACTGCATCCCGGGCAAGGACGGCGCACACGAGAAGGGCGGCGTCGAGGGAGAGATCGGCCGGTTCCGCCGCCGGCACCTGACCCCGATCCCACACGTCGGATCGTTGGCCGCGCTCAACGAAGCGCTGGCTGCCGCTGATGCTCGTGACGACGCCCGCCGGATCGGTGCCCGTGCCGAGACCGTCGGCGCCGCCGCGCAGCGGGAACTGCCGCTGCTGCGGCCGCTGCCAGCGGACCCGTTCGACGTGGCCGCGACGTTGTCGTGTCGGGTCGATGCCAAGGCGAGGGTCTGTGTGCGGCAGTCCTACTACTCCGTGCCCGCCCGCTACGCCGGCCGGCGGCTCGAGGTCCGGCTCGGCGCAACCACTATCCGAGTCCTCGACCCCAGCGCGCACGGCAAGGTCGTGGCGACCCACACCAGGTCGCTGCACAAGGGCTCCGAGGATCTCGTGCTGGACCACTACCTCGAGGTCCTGAACCGCAAGCCCGGTGCACTGGCCGGGTCGACCGCCCTCGTCGCCGCCCGCGCGTCCGGCGCGTTCACGCCCACGCATCAACGGTTCTGGGAAGCAGCACGGCGCGCACACGGCGACGCCGGCGGAACCCGCTGCCTGGTCGGGGTGCTGCTCCTGCATCGCACCATGACCCCGGCCGCAGTGAGTGCGGGGATGGATGCCGCGCTGCTGTTGGGGAACTACGACCCCGACCTCGTCGCGGTCGAAGCACGCCGCGCAGGCGAGCACATCACCGCCAGTCCGCCCCTGGTGCCGCTGCCGCCCGGCGCCAGTGCCGCCGCGGCAGTCGTTCGTCCCGTCCCGTCGCTGGCCGGCTACGACCAACTCCTCCACACCTGCGAGGAATCGGCATGACCAGCCCGATGACCACGACCAGCAGTCCCGCGGTGCGGGAGATGAGTGAGGAGGCCGCCCAAGCAGCGGTCACCGTCGCGGCCACAGCGCTACGCCTGCCGACCGTGCGCGAGCAGGCTGTCGACCTGGCCCGGGCAGCAGCCAAGCAGCGGCTGTCGCACACCGCGTTCCTGGCCGAGATCCTCAGCGCCGAGTGCGACGAACGCGACGCACGACAACGGATCCGGCGGGTCAACGAGGCCAGGTTCCCCCGCACCAAGCGACTGGCCGACTTCGACACCAGCAAGATTCCGGACCTGCCACCCGCGACGCTCGCGCACCTGGCAGGCGGTGCGTGGATCGATGCCGGCGAGCCGCTGGTCCTGCTCGGGGACTCCGGCACCGGGAAGACGCACCTGCTCATCGCGCTGGGCACCGCCGCGGCCGAACAGGGCCGCCGCGTCCGGTACGTCACCACCGCAGCCCTGGTCAACGAGCTCGTCGAAGCAGCCGACGACAAACAACTCTCCCGCGTCGTCGCGCGGTACGCCCGACTCGACCTGCTCTGCCTGGACGAAGTGGGCTACGTCCACCTCGACCCACGCGGCGCCGAGCTGCTGTTCCAGATCATCACCGCCCGCGAGGAAAGGGCATCGATCGCGTGCGCGTCCAACGCACCGTTCAGCGAGTGGGGCGCAACCTTCACCGACCCACGGCTCGCCGCAGCGGTCGTCGACCGGCTGACCTTCAACGCCCACATCATCCAGACCGGCACCACCAGCTACCGGCTGACCAGCCGAACCACACGCCGAAAGGAGACCCGCCCGGCCTGACCCGCCCGCCAACCACGGCGAGCGTCAACCA
>DATMHM010000022.1:0-13972 GCA_035554935.1 Nocardioides sp.
GACGTAGACGCGCACCAGCTGGTTGACGCCCGGCGGCAGCTCGTCACCCTCCTCGCGGTCGAAGACCCGGACGCCGATGACCGTGCCGGTCTCGCCGTGCGGGACCTTCATCGAGGTGTCGCGGACCTCGCGCGCCTTCTCGCCGAAGATCGCGCGGAGCAGGCGCTCCTCGGGAGTCAGCTCGGTCTCGCCCTTGGGCGTGACCTTGCCGACGAGCAGGTCGCCGTCGCGGACCTCGGCACCGATGCGGATGATGCCGCGCTCGTCGAGGTCGGCCAGCATCTCCTCGCTGATGTTCGGGATGTCGCGGGTGATCTCCTCGGGGCCCAGCTTGGTGTCGCGGGCGTCGACCTCGTGCTCCTCGATGTGGATCGAGGTGAGGACGTCCTCCTGCACCAGGCGCTGGCTGAGGATGATCGCGTCCTCGTAGTTGTGGCCCTCCCACGGCATGAACGCCACCAGCAGGTTGGTGCCGAGCGCCATCTCCGCGTTGTCCGTGCAGGGACCGTCGGCGATCGGCGAGCCGACCTCGACGCGGTCGCCCGCCTCGACCAGCGGACGCTGGTTGATGCAGGTGCCCTGGTTGGAGCGCTTGAACTTGGCGAGCCGGTACGACGAGTAGGTGCCGTCGTCGTTCATGGTCTCGACCAGGTCGGCGGAGACCGTCTTGACGACACCGGCGGCGGTGGCGGTGACGACGTCACCGGCGTCGACGGCGGCGCGGAACTCGATGCCGGTGCCGACGATCGGGCTGTCGCTCCGGATCAGCGGCACGGCCTGGCGCTGCATGTTGGCGCCCATGAGCGCGCGGTTGGCGTCGTCGTGCTCGAGGAACGGGATGAGCGCGGTCGCGACCGACACCATCTGGCGCGGCGAGACGTCCATGTAGTCGACGTCGTCGGCCGGGACCTCGGAGACCTCGCCCTGGCGCAGACGGACCAGCACCCGCTCCTCGGCGAAGCGACCGTCGGCGTCGAGCGCGGCGTTGGCCTGCGCGATGACGTAGCGGTCCTCGTCGTCAGCGGTGAGGTAGTCGATCTTGTCGGTGACGACACCGCCCTCGACCTTGCGGTAGGGCGTCTCGACGAACCCGAACGGGTTGATCCGGCCGTAGGAGGCCAGCGAGCCGATCAGACCGATGTTCGGGCCTTCCGGCGTCTCGATCGGGCACATCCGGCCGTAGTGCGACGGGTGGACGTCACGGACCTCCATGCCGGCGCGGTCACGGGAGAGACCGCCCGGGCCGAGCGCCGAGAGGCGACGCTTGTGCGTCAGGCCGGCGATCGGGTTGGTCTGGTCCATGAACTGCGAGAGCTGCGAGGTTCCGAAGAACTCCTTCAGCGCCGCGACGACCGGGCGGATGTTGATCAGCGACTGCGGCGTGATCGCCTCGACGTCCTGGGTGGTCATCCGCTCGCGGACGACGCGCTCCATGCGGGCCAGACCGGTGCGCAGCTGGTTCTGGATCAGCTCGCCGACGGTCCGCATCCGGCGGTTGCCGAAGTGGTCGATGTCGTCGGGGGCGATCTCGATGGCGCCCTGCGGGGTCTCGAGGTCGTTGCGGCCGTCGTGCAGCGCCACGATGTAGCGGATCGTCGCGACCATGTCGGAGATCGTCATGGTCTGCTGGTCGAACGCCTGGTCCTGGCCCAGCTTCTTGTTGATCTTGTAGCGACCGACCTTGGCGAGGTCGTAGCGCTTCGGGTTGAAGTAGTAGTTCTTCAACAGCGTCAGCGCGGCCTCGCGCGTCGGCGGCTCGCCCGGGCGGAGCTTGCGGTAGATGTCGAGCAGCGCGTCGTCGGGGCCCGAGGTGTTGTCCTTCTCCTCGGTGAGCTGGATCGACTCGAACTGGCGCAGGTCGGCCATGACGGCCTCGTAGTCGTACTCCTCGCCGGTGTCCTCGGCGATCGCCTGCAGCGCCTTGAGCAGCACCGTGACGTTCTGCTTGCGCTTGCGGTCGAGGCGCACGCCGACCATGTCGCGCTTGTCGATCTCGAACTCCAGCCACGCGCCGCGGCTCGGGATCAGCTTGGCGGTGAAGATGTCCTTGTCGGACGTCTTGTCGGCCGAGCGCTCGAAGTAGACGCCGGGCGAGCGGACCAGCTGCGAGACGACGACACGCTCGGTGCCGTTGATGACGAAGGTGCCCTTCGGGGTCATCAGGGGGAAGTCACCCATGAAGACCGTCTGGCCCTTGATCTCACCGGTCTCGTTGTTGGTGAACTCAGCCGAGACGTAGAGCGGCGCAGAGTAGGTGAGGTCCTTCTCCTTGCACTCGTCGACGGTGTACTTGGGGTCGTAGAAGACCGGGTTCTCGAACGAGAGCGACATCGTCTCGGAGAAGTCCTCGATCGGGGAGATCTCCTCGAAGATCTCCTCGAGGCCGGACTTGAAGGTGGCGTCGACGCCAGCGGCGATGCGAGCCTCGATACGAGCCTTGTGGGCCTCGTTGCCGATCAGCCAGTCGAAGCTGTCGGTCTGGAGGGAGAGGAGCTGCGGAAGTTCCAGGGGCTCCTGGATCTTCGCGAAGGAAATGCGGGACTTACCGGGGGTGGTGCGCGCGGCCAAGAGTTGTCCTTCGACGGGTTCGACTCTTCGAGAGCGCCCGGCCCACCACGTCATCGGCCACCGGGCAGGCCGAAGCGCATCTGAGGGCAGGCGCAAGGAGCCACGATACATCACCTGAGAGCGCTCTTCAACACCGGCTGCGCAAGAATCTCGCAGCCGAGAGCGGCTCGGTCAGTGGTGCGGTCGAACCGGTGCGCCGATCATGCTCGGCGACGCGGCTCAGGTCAAGGCCGGGCGGCGCTCACTCGCACCCCGAGTCGACGCAGATGTCGTCGAGCAGCCACTCGTCCTCGCTCCCGGCCTTCAGCACCAGGTCCAGCGACGCCCACATCTCGAGCGGTCGCTGGTCGACGCCGTCGCGGGTGCTGTCCTGGCGCAGGAAGACCATCACGGTCGCGCGGTCGCCGGCATCGCTGACCCGGGTGAGCGCGGTCGCCTGCGCGGAGGCCTCGACCACCTGCTTGCGGGCGACGGCCTCCTCGGTGAGCTCGGGCCACAGCTTGGCCTGCTTCGCCGCGAGGTCGGGGGTCAGGTAGTCGCTGACCCGCTCGAGGTCGGCGGCCATCGTCTCGTAGTTGTAGGAGAAGACCGGGGCGATCAACCGCTCGGCCGCACCCTCGGCAGCGATCGAGGCGGCCTCGATCCGGTCCACCCGCTCGGCGCGCTCCTGGGGCGACTCGCCCGAGAAGATGTTGCCGCCGGGCTGGAGCAGGAGCACCAGCGCCAGCACCGCGGACAGCACGGCCGCGACGCCGGCGGCGCCGAGCGCCCAGCCCGCAGGCCCCGACCGCTCCCGCGCAGCGGCATCGTCGTCGCCGGACGTGTCGGTGTCCGTTGCCGTGTCAGTGGCCGCGTGGGTGTCGGTGGCCGGGTCGGTGTCCGGGGCCGTCGTGGTTCCGGCGTCGACCGGCACGACGGCCGGAGTGTCGTCCGCCGCGTCGGTCGGCTCGTCGGCGCCCTCCTCGGCGCGCGCCTCGGCCAGCGTCGCGTCGTACGCCGTCCGCCGGTCCTCGTCCAGCAGCACGCCCGCGGCATCGTTGAACGCCCGGAAGCGCCGGTCGGTCGGGTCGAGGTCGGCGATCGCGGCCTTCCAGGCTGCGCGGATCTCGTCGGCGCTGGCGGACTCGTCGACGTCGAGCAGGTCGTAGAGGTTCGCGCTCACGGCGTGTCACTCCCCCCGGACGGCTCGGTGCTCGGCTCGGTGCTCGGCTCGGTCGTCGGCTCGCCCGTCGGGGTGGCGCCCGGTGTCGGCGTGCCGCCGCTCGACCGGGCCAGCGAGGGCAGGCCGTCGTCGACGTCGTCGATGTCGTCGACCAGCCAGCGGCCGTCGAGCTTGACCAGCACGACCTCGTAGCGGAAGCGCTGCGGCGCGAAGTCGACGCGCTGCTGCGGGTCGTCCTTGCTCGGGTACGACGACGTCACGGTCGAGCCGACCAGCAGCGTCGCCGAGTCCGGGTCGATCGCGGCGATGCCGACGCCGTAGACGCTGCCGATCCGGTCGATGCCCGTGGTCGCGACCGTCTGCTCGGCCAGGGTGAGGTTCTCGTCGAACACCTTGCGGAAGTTCGCGGTCATCAGCTCGCCGACCTCGGCGTACTCCGGCATCGTCCCGTCGGACTCGAGCAGGGCGGGGCCGTAGGTGTTGAACCTCTGGACGAAGGTGCGGGCGGCGGCCATGGCCTGCTCGCGGTCCTTCGCCGGGTCGCTCGGCGGGTCGAACACCGAGGAGACGCGGTTGCCCAGGCCGGGGCCGGCGCCGTTGCCGAAGACGACGAGCGAGGAGACGGTGAGGCTCGCGACGACGACACCGAGCAGCAGTCCGAGCACGCTCCAGCGGAGCGTGGGGTTCGGGGTGGTGCTGCGTGCCGTGGTGGTTGACGTGGTGGATGACGTGGTCGAGCTGTCAGCGGTCACGCGTCGGGCCTCAACGACTGTCGAGCATCGGTTGGACGTACAGCCACTTCCACGAGTCCTCTCCCAGCGACGGAGGGGCCACGTTACCCCGCTCGCCTGAGCCGCCGTCGACGGCGTCCCAGGTGACCTCGCCCGTCGCCTCGTCGATGTCGGCGTAGACGTCGTAGCTCATCGGGGCCACGCGCTGCAGGTTCTGCAGGCCACGCGGGTTGGACTTGGTGATCGGCTCCGCGCAGCGGACGTTCGGCATCGGCAGGTCCTCGGTCCGCTCGGACTCCGGGTTGCGCTGGTCCTCGAGGTAGCCCTCGTAGCAGGGGTGTGAGTCCGGCGCGATGATCATGCCGAAGTGCGCGTCCCAGAAGTCGTTCGGCCCGTCCCGGCCGACGGTGACGAAGCCGCCCCCGACGACGTAGGGGTAGACGACGAACAGGTGCTTGATCTCGGGCAGGTGCCGCACCACGACCCGACCGGTGGTGACCAGGTTGGCGAGCAGCTCGCTGAGCTCGACGCCGTTCTGCTCCAGGAAGGTGCGCAGCTGGGTGGCCGCGAGCGACCCGTTGTCGATGACGGTGCGCAGGTCGTCGTCCGAGCGGGCCAGCGAGGTGCTGAACGCCGAGAGCTGGCTGGCGAAGGTCCGCAGCGAGCTCTCGGTGGCGAGCTGGGTGGTCAGCACGGTGTTGCTGTCGCGGATCAGCGCGGTCGTGATGTCGAAGTTCTCGTTGGCGGTCTCGATGAACGAGTTGCCGGTGTCGATGATCTTCTGCAGCTCGGGCCCGGTGCCGGCGAAGGCCTTGCCGAGCTCCTCCACCGTCGTCCGCAGTGCGTCGCGGTCGACGCTGGACACCGTCGCGGACAGGTCGGCGAGCAGCTTCTCGGTCGCGATCGGCGTCGCGACGTCGTCGATCTCCGAGCCGTCCACCAGGTAGGGGCCGTCGTCGGTCTGGGGCTGGAGCTCGACGTACTGCTCACCGACGGCCGAGCGGTTGCCGACGAGCGCGATGGTGTCGCGCGGGATCTCGTCCCACTCGTTGTCGATCTCGAGCTTCACGTCGACGCCCTCGTCGGTGAGCTCCAGCTCGTCCACCTTGCCGATGCCGACGCCGCGATAGGTGACCTCCGCGCCGGCGAAGATGCCACCGGACTCCGGGTAGTGCGCGGTCACCGTGTAGGCCTGGTCCACCACGGCGCGGTCGAGCTGCGCGTAGCGGGCACCGACGTAGGAGACGCCGACCAGCGTGATGATCGCGAAGATGATCAGCTGGATGCGCGTACGACGGGTGATCATCGGGCAGCCCTCCGTCCGGTGTCCGTCGCCAGCAGCGGGCCGGCATAGAGGCCGACCAGGTCGGCGTCGTACGCCGCGTCGAAGTCGTGCCACATCGAGCTGACGTCGTCGTCGCCGCCCGGTGCGGGACGGCCGAGGCCGCCGCCGTCGAGGACGCTGCCCAGCAGGCCCTGGATCGGGTCGTCGCTGCCGGGGCTGCCCGGGGTGCCGCTCGGCAGGCCGCACAGGAGGCTGACCGCCTCGCACACGTCGTCGAGGAGGTAGCGCGGCAGGAGGGCACAGGCCTCCTGGTCGGGCGGCGTCTTGAGGCAGGCCTGCAGCGTGTCGCGGGTGCTCTCGCACAGGCGCGGCAGGTCGACCAGCTCGTCGAGCGGGCTGTCGGGCAGCTGGTTGGTCAGCACGCAGGCCACGTCGGGCAGTGCCAGCTCGCCGAGGTCGAGCTCGAGCTCGACCGACAGGTTCACGTAGTCGCCCATGTGGAGGTTCCTCGCCACCTGCGGGTCGCGGCCCACGGCCTCGTCGGTGAACGGGAAGGTGAGGAACGTGCTGAAGCCGTCGACGAAGTCGTCGCCCGCCTTGGCGATCTGGGTCAGGATCGGGTCGAGCGCCTTCAGCGAGTTCACGGTCGAGGTCTGCGTCGCGTTGATGACGCGCACGCCCACGTCGCTGAGGCGGCTGAGGCCGTCGAGCATCGCGACCAGGTCCTCGCGCTGGCGGTCCAGCGAGTCGAGCGCGCTCGGCAGCTCCTCGAGCGCCAGGTCGATGCTGTCCTGCTGCTGCCGGGCGGTGAGGGCCAGGCGGTTGATCGACTCGATGGCGTCGACGATGTCGCCCTTGCGCTCGTCGAGGCGTCCGACGAGCGACTCGATCTGGGTGAGCACCGACTTGGCCGAGTCCTCCCGACCCTCGAGGGCCAGGTTGAGCTCGCTCGCGATCGTCTTCAGCTGGGCCACCCCGCCGCCGTTGAGGACCAGGCTCAACGCGCCGAGCACCTCCTCGACCTCGGGGTTGCGCCCGCCGTCCTCGATCACGTCGCCGCTGGAGAGCCGTCCGGTGCCGCCCTGCGCGGGCGCGCTGAGGGAGACGAACTTCTCGCCGAGCAGGCTGGTCTGCCGGATCGACGCCACCGGGTTGTCCGGCAGGTCGACGTCGTTGCGCAGCTCCAGCTGCACCACGGCGCGGTAGCCGTCGAGCTCGACATCGGTCACCTGGCCGACGGTCACGTCGTTGACCTTGACCGAGGACTTCGGGACCAGGTCGAGGACGTCGTCGAACTTCACGGTGATCGCGATCGGGTCGTCGCCGACGTCGGCGCCGCCGGGCAGCGGCAGCTGGTAGACGTCGAAGTCGCAGCCGCTGAGGGCCACCATGCCGACCACGAGCGCCGTGGCGGCGCGCAGCCGGGAACGCAGGGGCCTCATCGCTCCACCTCCACGAGTCCGTTGAGCGTCGGGTCGTAGGGGTTGCCGAACGCGGATCCGGTCCCGAACGGCGCCCCTCGCGGCAGCAGCGTGCCGATCAGGTCGCACACCTCGCCCTCGGGGTCGGCGGCGGCGACGAGGCTGCACAGCACGGTCCCCGGGTCGGAGGTGAGATCGTGCACGAGGTTGCCGATGTTGGCGTTCGTGTCGAGCGTGCCGTTCTTGGGGTTGTAGGTGTGGAAGAGGTTCGTCAGCGCGAGCGGGCCGGCCCGCAGCAGCTCGTCGAGGGCCGCGCGCTGGCGGACCAGGACCTTGGCCACCCGGTTGACGTCCCTGATGTTGCGACCCAGCACGGCACGGTTGGTCTTGACGAACCGGGCGACCTCGCCGAGCGCGACGCCCAGGTTCGACAGGGCGGTGGACAGCTCCTGGCGCTCGTCGGCCAGCAGCGTCGAGACCTGGCCCAGTGACCGGTTGAAGCCGCGGACGGTGTCGTCGTTGTCGGCGAGCGTCTCGATGAAGTTCCCGAGCCGCTCGGTGGACTGGAACAGCTCGTCCTTGTTGTTGTCGAGCGTCTCGCTGAACCGGCCGAAGTCCTTGATGGTCTGGTTGAACGCCTCGCCCTGGCCGCCGAAGTTCTTGGCGGTCTGCTCCAGCAGGTCGGTGAGGGCACCGTCCCGGTTGGCGCCGTCGGGACCCAGCGCGACCGTGAGCCGGTCGATGCTGGAGTAGATCTGGTCGAGCTCGAGGGGGATCTCGGTCTGGTCCACCTTGATGACGGTGTTGTCCGCCATCACGTCGTCGCCCTCCTCGAAGGCGGGGGCGAACTGGACGTAGCGGTCACCGACCACCGAGGGCGAGACGATCAGCGCCGCCGCGTCCTGCGGGATCTTGATGTCGTCGTCGTAGGTCATCACGACCTTGACCTGGGTGCCCTCCGGCACGACCTCCTCGACCTGCCCGACGGCCACGCCGAGGACCCGGACGTCGCTGCCCTCGTAGAGGGAGACGGCGCGCGGGAAGTAGGCGGTCACGGTCCGGGCGTCTCCCCCGCTGCCGAACAGCCAGACCACCCCGGTCAGGACCAGCAGGAGGACCACCACGAGCGGGAGGAACCGGCGCACGGCGCTCATGCCGGACCTCCGTTCGGGCCGGGAACCGGCGGGAGGTTGAAGACGTAGGTGTCGAACCAGGGTCCGTTGCCGAGGGTGCTGGCGAACACCCGGTAGAAGGGGGCCATCGTCCGGATTGCGTCCTCGAGGTTGTTCTCGTTCTTCTTCACGACCTGCAGCACCGAGTCGAGGTGGTCGAGCGCGGGCTTCAGGTCCGCCCGGCTCTCCCGGATCAGCCCGGTGAGCTGCTTGCTCAACGTGGTCGTCGAGACCAGCAGCCGGTGGACCTGCGCCTTGCGCTGCACGAGCGCGCGGAACAGGCTGTCGGCGTCGGACATCAGGCCCACGATGTCCTCGTCACGGGCGTCGAGCACGGTCGAGACCCGGTCGAGGTTCTGCAGCAGCGAGTTGATCTCCTCGTCGCGCGAAGCCACGACCTCCGACAGCGCCGAGACACCGGCGAGGGCCGAGCGGAACTCCTCCGGCGTGTTGCGGGTCAGGTCGGCGAAGGTGGTCAGCGCGCTCGCGAGCTGGTCGGTGTCGACCTCCGCGGACGTCTCGGCGAGGCCCTCGAAGGCCTCCACGACGTCGTACGGCGACGTGGTCCGCTCGATCGGGATGACCGCACCCTCGTCGAGCTGGCCGGAGCCGCCCGGGGTGAGCGCGACGAACATCGAGCCGAGGATCGTCTTGACCCGGATGTCGGCGCGCGTGTCGTCGCCGAACCGCGCGTCGGTCTTGATCTGGAAGCCGACCTTGACGGAGTTGCCGTCCAGCTCCATCGAGGTGACCTGGCCGACGCGCACGCCGGCGATCCGGACCTCGTCCTTGACCTTGAGCCCACCGGCCTCCTCGAAGGAGGCGTAGTAGGTGTCGCCGCCGCCGATCAGCGGCAGGTCCTGGGCCCGCATCGCGGCGGTGATCATCAGGAGCAGTACGGCGATGCTGATCGCGCCCACCACGACGGGGTTGCGCTCACGGAACGGCTTCATTCGAGACCCACCTCCTTCGCGAGCGAGCAACGGTTGGCGCCGACGTTGTAGGCCGCGCTGATCGGCTTCGCCTGGCCCGGGACCTTGATCGTCGCCGTGAAGTGGCACAGGTAGAAGTTGAACCAGGAGCCGTAGGTGGCGGTCCGGCCGATCTTGCGGAGCTTGATCGGCAGGACCTGCATGGACCGGTCGATCTCCCTGCGGTTGCGGTCCAGGTTGCCCGCCACCTTGCGCAGCTCCTTGATGTCCTTGACCAACGGGTCCTTGATGTCGGAGACCAGCGACGCGGTCTGGACCGACAGCTCGGAGATCGCGTCCAGCGAGGACAGGATCGCCTCGCGGTCCTCGTTCAGCCCGCCCACGAGGGTGCGGAAGCTCGTGATCAGCCGGCTCAGCTGGTCGTCACGGTCGGCGACGTGGTCGAGCACCTCGTCGAGGTTGTCCAGCAGCTGGCCGATGACCTCGTCCCGGTCGGCGAGGGTCTGGGTGATCGACGCGGTGCTGGAGAGCAGGCTCTCGAGCGTTCCGCCCTCGCCCTGGAAGACCTGCACGACCTCGAACGACAGCTTGTTGATGTCGTCGGGCGACAGCGCCTGGAACAGCGGCTTGAAGCCGTTGAACAGCACGGTCAGGTCGAGGGCCGGCGTGGTGCGGTCGACCTCGATCGTGCCTCCCTCCGGCAGCCGCTCGCCGTCCGAGCCGTCCTGGGTCAGCGAGATGTAGCGCTGGCCGAGCAGGTTGCGGTACTTGATCGTCGCGTGCGTCTGGTCGTCGATGACCGTCTCGTCGTCGACCGTGAACGTGATCCGCGCACGGTTCGCCCCGATGATCTCGATCTCCTGCACGGTGCCGACCTTGACGCCCGCGATCCGGATGTCGTCGCCGGTGTTGACGCCGGTGACGTCGACGAACTCGGCGTCGTACTCCTTGGTGGCACCGAAGGAGAGGTTGCCGATCGTGATCACCAGGACACCCGTCGCCAGTGCCGTGGTCACCATGAAGATGACCAGGCGCACCAGGTCCTGGCTGGTCCGCTTGTCCAGTCCACGCACCGCCATCAGCGCGCACCCCCCTCGGCCGCGAGCGGGCCGGCGAGCAGCACGTTGAAGTCGCTGCCCGCGCCGTCGTAGCCCTCGTCGAGCGCACCGCGCAGCGCGACCACGTCGTCCGGCGTACCGGCGTAGCCGCCGTAGGCACCGGGAGCCACGCGGCGGTTGCCCTTGCCGGTGCTGCCGTTCATCCCGTCGTTGAGTCGCGGCAGCGGCGGGTGGGGGTTCTGCTGGCTGTAGGGCAGGTTCGGCAGGCCCACGCAGTCCGGGCCGCGGTCGTCGCGCAGGACCGGCGCGTCCTCCGGGGTGTACTTGCGCGGCTGGTCCTTCAGCGTCTCCAGCACGATGTGCAGCTCGAAGCCGCGGAAGGTCTCCGCGAGCCGGCCCTGCGTCTTCACGATGGCCGCAGCCATGCACGGGATCGTCGAGGCGTAGCGGGCCACGGCGCGGAACGACGCCGTGCTGAGCTCGCCGCCCTCGCGCAGGCTCGCCTCGTTGGCGTCGAGGAAGGCGCGGGCGGTGTCCGCGAAGCTCCGGACGTCGCGCAGGGTCGCGGTCAGCGCCGCCTCCTTCTCCTCGAAGGTGCCGGTGGTCAGGACGGTGTTGTCGAGGATCTGGGCCACCTCGGGGAGGATGTCGGCGTAGGCGTCGGACACGTCGGCGGTGAGCCTCAGGTCCTCCAGCAGCGCCGGGATCTGCGGGTTGATCCGCTTGAGGTAGGAGTCCAGGGTCTCCAGGTTCTGGCCGAGCTGCTCACCGCGACCGTCGAGCGCCGTCGCGATCGCGCTCAGCGTCATGTTGAGGTCCGCCGGCCGCACCGTCCGCAGCAGCGGGTAGATGTCGGAGAGGACCTCCTCGAGCTCGGTCGCCACCTGGGTCCGGTCGATGACGGCGCCCGCCTGGATGGTCCCGGAGGGTCCGCTCTCGGGGATGACGAGGGAGACGTACTTCTCGCCGAAGAGCGTCTTCGGGACGATCGAGCCGGTCACGTTGGCCGGGATCACGTCGATCTTGTCGGGGTAGAGGCCGAGGGTCAGCTTGGCGCCGTCCCGGTCGGCGCGTGCGTCGAGCACCTCGCCGACGATCACGCCGCGGACCTTGACGTCCGCGCGGTTCGGCAGCTGCAGGCCGATGTTGGAGGCGGTGAGGGTGACCTCGTCGTAGTCGACGAACTTCTTGGTGAAGGTCGCGTAGGTCGCCCAGACGCCGAGGAGGAGCAGCGCCACGAACACGATGCCGAGGAGCTTGTGGGAGCTGAGGATCTTGCTCATCGTCCGATCACCCCGCCAGCCGGACCGTCGTCGAGGCGCCCCAGATGGCCATCGACAGGAACAGGTCGATCACGTTGATGGCCACGATGCTGGTCCGCACCGCACGTCCCACCGCGACGCCCACGCCGGCGGGACCGCCGGAGGCGGTGTAGCCGTGGTAGCAGTGGATCAGGATGACGACCACCGCGAACACGAGCACCTTGCCGAAGGACCACAGCACGTCGCCGGGTGGCAGGAATTGGTTGAAGTAATGGTCATAGGTCCCTGCTGACTGGCCGTAGAACTTCGTGACGACGAGCCGGCTCGCGACGTACGAC
Organism: Nocardioides sp.; assembly: GCA_035554935.1. Classification (GTDB taxonomy): domain Bacteria; phylum Actinomycetota; class Actinomycetes; order Propionibacteriales; family Nocardioidaceae; genus Nocardioides. Next base: position 11,930 of record DATMHM010000022.1, read on the forward strand.
GACAGCAGGCCCACGACGTAGAGCGGCACGATCGCGATCAGGCCGCCGACCACCCGCGTCGTGACGAGGAACTGCATCGACGGGATCGCCATCACCTCGACGGCATCGATCTCCTCCGAGATCCGCATCGCGCCCAGCTGCGCGGTGAAGCCGCAGCCGACGGTCGCCGCCAGCGCGATGCCGGCGACGAGCGGTGCGATCTCGCGGGTGTTGAAGTAGGCCGAGACGAAGCCCGCGAACGCGGCGGTGCCGAGCTGGTTGAGCGCGGCGTAGCCGGAGAGGCCCACCTGCGCACCCGTGAAGAAGGTCATGCCGGCGATGACGCCGACCGTGCCGCCGATGACCGCGAGCGCACCGGAGCCGAGGGTGACCTCGGCGAGGATCCGCAGGATCTCCCGCGGATAGTGCATCACCGAGCGCGGCAGCGCCAGCAGCACCTTGATGTAGAAGGACAGCTCGTGACCGAGCGTGTCGAGCCCCTTGAGGGGCCGGTCGTAGATCGCCTTGATGTTCGCCATGTCCCTCGCCTCAACCCGTCTTCGGGGGGACGACCTGGAGGTAGATCGTGCTCAGAGTGAAGTTGACGACGAACAGCAGCAGGAAGGTGATGACGACGGACTCGTTGACCGCGTCGCCCACGCCCTTCGGGCCACCGGCGGCGTTCATGCCCTTGTAGGCCGCCACGATCGCAGCGATCAGGCCGAACACCAGTGCCTTGATCATGCCGATCCACACGTCGGGCAGCTGCGCCAGCGCGGTGAAGCTGGCGAGATAGGCACCCGGCGTGCCGTCCTGGAGGATCACGTTGAAGACATAGCCGCCGCCGACGCCGACCACGCTGACCATGCCGTTGAGGAAGACCGCGACGAGCATGCAGGCGAGCACGCGCGGCACCACGAGGCGCTGGATCGGGTCGATGCCGAGGACCATCATCGCGTCGAGCTCTTCACGGATCTTGCGGGCGCCGAGGTCGGCCGCGATGGCCGAGCCGCCCGCTCCCGCGATCAGCAGCGCCGTCGCGATCGGTCCGGCCTGCTGGATGACCGCGAGCACGGACGCCGAGCCGGTGAACGACTGCGCGCCGAACTGCTTGATGAGGCCACCGACCTGCAGCGCGATGACCGCGCCGAAGGGGATGGCGACCAGCGCCGTCGGCACGATGGTGACCGAGGCGATGAACCAGGCCTGCTGGAGGAACTCCCTGGTCTGGAACGGCCGCCGGAACAGTCCCCGCCCCACGTCGAGCGCGAAGGCGAAGAGCTTGCCGGCGGTTCCGACAGGCTGGAGAGCCCGAGTAACCGTCAGTGACATCGGGGCCGTCAGTGGGACTGCTGGGAGGAACCGCTGGCGTGCTCGGCTTCCTTGGTGAACGATCCGGGAGGCGGCGTCACGCCGTTCTCCCGGCACCAGGACCCGGGCTCGCGCTGGGCGCGACGGGGAATGCCGTTCGAGGGCTCCAGCTGGAGCGGGATCGGCGGCAACGGGGGCAGGTCCATGTCCTTCTCGGCGGCGAGCTGGTCGGCGTCCTTCTCCTCCGACATGCCGATCGGGCCGACGGTCTGGGCGTTGAGGAACTGGCGCACGACGGGCTCGTCCGACGACAGCAGCATCTCGCGCGGGCCGTACATGGCGAGGTGCTTGTGGTAGAGCAGGCCGATCTGGTCGGGCACCACGCGCACGGAGTGGATGTCGTGGGTCACGATCAGGAAGGTCGCGTCGATCTGGGCGTTCAGGTCGACGAAGAGCTGGTTGATGAACGAGGTGCGGACCGGGTCGAGGCCGGAGTCCGGCTCGTCGATCAGCAGGATCTCGGGGTCGAGCACCAGGGCGCGGGCGAGGCCGGCACGCTTGCGCATGCCGCCGGAGATCTCACCGGGGAGCTTCATCTCCGCGCCGAGCAGGCCGACGAGGTCCATCTTCTCCATGACGATGTCACGGATCTCGGACTCGCTCTTCTTGGTGTGCTCGCGCAGCGGGAAGGCGACGTTGTCGTAGAGGTTCATCGAGCCGAACATCGCGCCGTCCTGGAACAGCACGCCGAAC
>DATMHM010000023.1:0-40179 GCA_035554935.1 Nocardioides sp.
TTCTGGATCGCCATGGCGAGCACCGCCATCGAGATCCGCTCGCCGGCCGTGAGCAGCATGTCCAGCTCGCGGGCGGGGGGGAGCGGGGAGACCTCGTTGGCGAGGTCGATCAGCTCGTCCGTCGTGTCCCCCATCGCCGAGACCACGACCACGACCTCATGGCCGAGCTTCTTGGTGTTGACGATGCGCTGCGCGACGCGCTTGATGCCGGCGGCATCGGCGACCGACGAGCCGCCGTACTTCTGCACGACAATGCCCACGAGGGCTCACTCCTGGCGGTTCGGGGGAAGGGACGAGGCCCCTCGCGACCACTGGCCGCCGGGCCCCGGAGTCTTGCTCCGGGGCTGATTCTACCGAGCGGCGCTAGGCGTTCTCGGCGCTGTCCAGCACCGCGGCCGCGGCCTCGACCAGCGCCAGCTCCTCGGTGGTGTCGAGGTCGACGTCGAGCCGGTCGTGGGCGACGACGGACAGCAGCGCCTTCATCGCGGAGCCGGCCAGCGCTCCCCACGACGAGACGTAGGAGAACTGCCACCACCACAGCGCCTCCTCCACGTCGCCCGCCTCGTAGTGGCGGACGCCGACGGCGAGGTCGGCGGCGATGCTGGTGAGGTCGTCGGAGAGCAGGCCCTCCACCACCTCGGGCTGGTAGGGGTCGAAGACGTAGCTGTAGGTGTCGAGGTCACCGAGCAGGCCCGCGAGCTGCAGGCGCAGCGCGTCGATGTCGTCGGGGTCCGGACCGTCGTCGGGCTGGTACTCGTCGCGCGGCGCGAAGTCGCGGTGCACCCCCAGTCGGGCGCCGGTCAGCGCGATCTGGCCGATCTGGAGCAGCAGCAGGGACACCGCCTGCCCGCCCGTCGCCTCCGCCGCGACGACCCGGAGGCCGTCGAGGAACGAAGTGACCGACGCGGCGATGTCGTCCGCGAAGCGGACGGTCTCGGTCTCGAGGGCGATCAGCGCCTCGAGGGCCGCCAGGCCGGGGAGCTGCTCGGTGCTGCTGCTGTCGTCTGTCATGTTCCCACTCACGTCGCTGTCTGCCTTCCCACGAATGCCCGACCCAGGGTGACCTCGTCGGCGTACTCGAGGTCTCCTCCCACCGGAAGTCCACTGGCCAAACGCGTCACGCGCAACCCCAGGGGGCCGAGCATGCGGGTGAGGTAGGTGGCGGTGGCCTCGCCCTCGAGGTTCGGGTCGGTGGCGAGGATCACCTCGGTGACGGCGCCGTCACCGAGCCGGGTGAGCAGCTCGCGGATGTGCAGCTGCTCGGGCCCGATGCCGTCGATCGGCGAGATCGCCCCGCCGAGGACGTGGTAGCGGCCGCGGAACTCGCGGGTCCGCTCGATCGCGACGACGTCCTTGTACTCCTCCACCACGCACAGCACGCTCGGGTCGCGGCGCGGGTCGCGGCAGATCCGGCACTGGTCGTCCTCGGCGACGTTGAAGCAGATCGAGCAGAACTTCACCTTGTCCTTGACCTCGATCAGGACGTCGGCGAGGCGTCGTACGTCGGCCGGGTCGGCCTGCAACAGGTGGAACGCGATCCGCTGGGCGCTCTTCGGGCCGACGCCCGGCAGCCGGCCGAGCTCGTCGATGAGGTCCTGGACGACGCCTTCGTACACGGGTCGGCGCTCCGGCTCAGAAGCCGAGCTGGCCGGGCGCCTGGCCCGGCCCGCCCGCACCGCCACCCAGCCCGGGGAGGCCACCGATGTCGGGCAGGCCGCCGGCGAAGGGGCCCATCAGCTCCTCGGCGAGCCGGTCGGCCTTCGCACGGGCGTCGCGGAACGCGGCGACGACCAGGTCACCGAGCTCGGCCAGCGCGTCGGCGTCGGTGCCCTCGAGCGCCTCCGGGGCGATCCGCACGGCCGACAGCTCGCCGGCGCCGGTGATGGTGACGCTGACCGCACCGCCCGCGACGGAGCCGTCGACGGTCGCGTCGGCCAGGCGCTGCTGGGCGTCGACCAGCTGCTCCTGCATCTGCTGGGCCTGCTGCATCAGGGCGTTCAGGTCGAGGCCGCCTCCGCCGAGGGCGTCGAACGGGTTCTGGCTCATGGCTCGTCTCTTCTCCGTCGTGGTTCGGGTGGGGTCTGGGTCCCGGGGGCTCATCCGCCGCGCGGGATCTCCTCGATCACCTGGGCGCCGAGCTCGCGGGCGAGCAGCTCGGCGCTCGACTCGGCGTCGACCTCGGCGTCGTCGAGGTCGACGTGGGCGTCGGGGTCCTCCGGTGGCGTGTCGGCGCGGGCGCTCTCCTGGGCCTGGATGTCGGCCATCCGGATCCGGCGCGGTGCTGCGTCCTCCCCGGCACCAGGGCCGGTCCCCGGCGCGGCGGCGGGCTCGGGCCCGCCCGGTGGCTCGACCGACCAGGGCGGCGGGTCGTCCGCGGCCGCCCGCGGCGGCTCGGACGCCCACGGGTCGCGGTCCGGCTGGTCGTGGGCGACGGGGGCTGCCGGGCGCTGCTCGGGCACCGGCGAGGCCGCGGGCGGCGGAGTGGCGGGGCCCGGCGGCGGCGCCCCCGGGTCGGCGCCGGGGTCGATGATCGCGTCGATCCGGACCTGGACGCCGATCTCGTCGACGACCGCCTGCTGCACGATGTCGGCGTGGCCGCCGGTCTCGAACGAGCGCCGCGGCCCGTCGGCCTGGAACCCGAGCGCCAGCACGTTGTTGTTGAACCCGACGACCTGGGCGTTCTGGGTCAGGTGGATCCAGGTGACCCGCTTGACGCCCTTGACCCGGTCGATGACCGCCGGCCAGAGCCGACGGATGTCGACGAGGTTCAGGCCGCCGCCGGCCGGGGCGGCGGGAGTTGCGGGAGTGGCGGCGTCTCGAGACGGTCGCTGGGCGACCTCCTCGACGTGCGGGACGGGCTGGGGAGCGACGGGCCGGGCGTCTCGAGACGGTCGCTGCGCGACCTCCTCGACGTCCGAGGTGCGCTGGGCGACCTCCTCGACGTCCGAGGTGCGCTGCGCGACCTCCTCGACATCCGGCGTGCGCGGGGTGGGCTGGGCGGGTGCGGGTGCGGGTGCGGGCCGGTCCTCGACCCGCTCGGGGGCGGCCCGCTCGGCCCGCGACGGGGCCGGCCGGTCCTGAGCGGGTACGGCGGCGGGTGCCGCCGCGGGGGCGGACTCCGCGGACGTCGTACCGCTGATGGACGCGCGGCGCTCGAGCCGGTCCAGCCGCGCCAGCACGCCCTCGGTGCTGTGGTCGGCGCCGGGCAGCAGGATCCGCGCGCAGATCAGCTCGAGCAGCAGCCGCGGCGCGGTGGCGCCGCGCATGTCGGTGAGCCCTGCGGCGACGAGGTCGGCGGCGCGGGTCAGGTCGGCCCGACCGAACGCGTTGGCCTGGGCGACCAGCCGGTCGGCCTGGTCGCCGGACACGTCGAGCAGACCGGAGGCGGCGGCGTCGGGGACGGCGGAGATGATGACGAGGTCGCGCAGGCGCCGCAGCAGGTCCTCGGTGAACCGCCGCGGGTCCTGCCCGGTCTCGACGACCCGGTCGACCACGCCGAAGACCGCCGCCCCGTCGCCGCTGGCGAACGCGGAGACCACGTCGTCGAGCAGGGTGTCGGGGGTGTAGCCCAGCAGCCCGCTGGCGAGGTCGTAGGTCACGCCCTGCGCTCCGGCGCCACCCAGCAGCTGGTCGAGCACCGAGAGCGTGTCGCGGGCCGAGCCGGCGCCGGCGCGGACCACCAGCGGCAGCGCGGCCGGCTCGATCGCCACGCCCTCCCGCTCGCACAGCTCGCTGAGGTAGGAGGTCAGCAGCCGGGGCGGGATCAGCCGGAACGGGTAGTGGCGGGTGCGCGAGCGGATGGTCGGGATGACCTTCTCCGGCTCGGTGGTGGCGAAGATGAACCGCAGGTGCGGCGGCGGCTCCTCGACCAGCTTCAGCAGGGCGTTGAAGCCCTGCGTGGTGACCATGTGGGCCTCGTCGATGATGTAGACCTTGTAGCGGCTCTTCACCGGCGCGAAGAACGCCTTCTCCCGCAGGTCGCGCGCGTCGTCGACGCCACCGTGGGAGGCGGCGTCGATCTCGATCACGTCGATCGAGCCCGGCCCGTTGCGGGCCAGGTCACGGCAGCTCTCGCACTCGCCGCACGGGTCGGCGATCGGCGCCTTCTCGCAGTTCAGCGCGCGGGCCAGGATCCGCGCGCTGGTCGTCTTGCCGCAGCCGCGGGGCCCCGAGAACAGGTAGGCGTGGTTGACCCGGTTGCCCGCGAGCGCGGAGCGCAGCGGCTCGGTCACGTGCTCCTGACCGATCACCTCGGCAAAGGTCTCGGGCCGGTAGCGGCGATAGAGCGCGAGCGGGGAGTCCACCCCTGAACACTAACCAGCGCCTCCGACAGGCGACAGGCGGCGTCGACCACCCGGAGATGCAGAACGGCGCCGGCTGTGCGCCGGCGCCGTTCGATCGGCGGAGGTAGGGGGATTCGAACCCCCGAGGGCGTTAACCCAACCCGCTTTCCAAGCGAGCGCCATAGGCCACTAGGCGATACCTCCGCGGAGGAGGCTACCGGTCAGTGACCGGGAGCCGGAAATCGCGTGGCCCACGGGTGACCGGGCCGTGCCAGCGGGGCGCCCCCCGGAGTTCGGGCGCTCCGCAGCCGTCGTCTACAGTGGGGCCAACCCCTCGTGCGGCGATACCTCACCCAACTCCCCCAGGGCCGGAAGGCAGCAAGGGTAAGTGGGCTCTGTCGGGTGTGCGAGGGGCCTTTTCTTTTTCCGTGCTCACCCGGTACGACGTCCGCGCCGCCGAGATCACACAGCAGCACGCCCCTGCGGCACCTACCCTCAGGTGTGCTCGACTCCCGTCCACTCCGCCTGCTCGTCACCTGCGCCGTCGTCCTGGTGGCCGGCCACCTCGTCGGCCTCGCACTGCGCGAGGCCTGGGGCGTCGACCCCGAGCTCGGCCTGGTCCGCCAGTTCGACCTCAACGCCGAGGGCAACCTGGCCGCGTGGTTCTCCTCGTTCCTGCTCACCTGCTCGGCGGGCCTGTGCCTGCTGGTCGCCAAGGTGCGCGCGCTGCGCGGGCTGCCGCTGGCCGGCCGCTGGACGGCGATGGCCGGCCTCTTCCTCCTGATGGCCGTCGACGAGACCTCCCAGCTGCACGACATGGCCACCGGACCGCTGCGCCACGGCCTCGGGCTCGACTTCGGCATCCTCTACTTCGCGTGGCTGATCCCCGCACTGGTCGTCGTCGTCGCCGCCGGGTTCGCCTTCGCGCCGGTGTTCGCGTCGATGTCGTCGACCGTCCGTCCGCGGATGGCGATGGCGGCGCTGGTCTACCTCTGCGGCGCCGTCGCGTTCGAGATGGTCGGCGGCAACACGGTCGCCGAGGGCCGTACGTCGCTGGTCTACCTCCTGACGATGACGATGGAGGAGACCCTGGAGATCACCGGCGGCCTGTTGTTCCTCCGGGCGCTGCTGGAGCAGGTCCGCGAGCTCGCGCCACGGCTGGTGGTCACGTGGACCGACCGCCACCCGGAGGTCACCGAGCAGGCCGCCACGACGACCGAGGCCTGAGCCCCCAATCCGACCGGGCAGTCCGACCGGGCAGTCCGACCGGGTCAGCGGCGGCGGGCCAACACCGGCCGGAGCACGAGCAGCACGACCAGCGCGCCGCCACCGGCGAGCCCCCACCACACGGCGTCGCGGCGGGTGGTGGCCAGCAGGTCGGCGCGCTCCTCGGGCACCTCGCCGCGGGGCACGACCTCCCCGCCCGCGCCGGTTCCGTCCATCCCCTCGACGGGACGCTGGATCGCCTCGACGGGCTGCACCATGCCGAACCCGGTGAGCGGGCTCGCCTGGCTGCCGTTGCCGGTCGCCGTGCCCTCGAGCCGGGCGCGCAGCTCGTCGGCGGTGTCGCCGCGGTGGACGGACCAGACCAGGGCCGCGACGCCCGCGACCTGGGCGGCCGCCCAGTGGCTGGAGACCGAGGTGACCAGGCACGAGCCCCCGCCCTCGACGCTGATCGAGACCGAGCCGAGGCCCGGTGCCGCGACGTCGGTCTGGGAGTTGCGCAGCACGTTCGTGGCGCCGGGGGACGAGACGCCCACGGTGAGCACGTCGTCGCTGGCCGCGGGGCCGACGTCGGCGGCAGCGTCCTCGCCGGCCGCGGGCCCGCCGTCGTCGTAGTCGTCGAGGAACTCGGCGGCGCCGCGGTCACCCGCCGCCGCGACGACCAGCGCCCCGGCGGCGTGCAGCCGGCCGACGGCAGCCCGCAGGGCGGGCGTGGCCTGGACCTCGGTCGGCACCACGACGACGGTGCGCTCGCCGAGCCGTCCGGACCGTACGTCGCCCGCCAGGCCCGACAGCACCCTGCCCAGTGCCGCGGAGGTCGGCTCCGGCTTGCCGTCGTCCCCGCTGCCGCTGGTCGCGACGTAGAAGGGGCGCTCCTCGAGGCGGGCGCCGGGCGCGATCCCGACCGGAACGGGCGGCGACTGCTGGTCGCGGCCCCGGATGATCCCCGCCACGGTCACGCCGTGGCCGGTGTCCAGGCCCTCGAACGTCGCCGGGTCGAGCCCGCCGAAGGGCGCGTCGACGACCACGACGGTGACGCCGTCGCCGGCCTCGCGCACGCCCTCCTTCGCGGCCAGCGCGGTCGCCCGCGGCACGTCGAGCGCCTCACTGGCGAGGTTCGGGCCCTGCACGGTCCGCGGCCCGTCGGCCTGCGGTGACTCGCAGGTGGGGTCGTCCTCGGCCGCTGCCGCGACCGGTGGTGCGAGCATCGTCGGCGCCGCGACCGGGAGCGCGAGCGCCGGCAGCACGGCTGCGACCGCCAGGGCGCGGGCCGCGGGGGCCAGCCGCCGGGAGCGGGGGGCGTGGGTCAGGAGCACGTCGGCCCCGCCGCCTCGCCCTCGCCATCGGCCTGCGGCGGGCACAGCGCGTCCAGGATCGACAGGTCGGGGCCCGGGCGGAAGAGCTTGTTCCACGCCGCTGGTACGACGACCGCCGGCACCGACTCGTAGCCCAGGTTGACGACCTCGTCGTCACCGGCGACCGAGTAGATCCGCCCGCTGTCGTCGACGAGGTGGACGATCCCGCCGCTCGAGCTGTTCCACCCGCCGGCGCGCACGAGGGCGCCGTACCCGGGCTCGACCGTCACCGACCGCTCCCCCGCGCCGACGTCCTCGAGCATCGTCGACCCGGGCGGGAAGGTGGCGAGCCGGACCGCGGGCTCCTCGCCCTCCTCGGTCTCCAGGACGCCGCAGACGGTGTCGGTGCTCGCGGCGGAGCCGTCCAGCACCTCGGTGGGCCACGACGCGTCCGCGTAGGGCACTTGGGGCGCGGTGTCGAAGTCGGCGGTCGCGGAGGCCGCCTCGATCGCCCGCGGCCGGCCTGCGCCGATCGGGGTGTTCTGCAGGACCGCCGTGGCGAAACCGGTCAGCCGCACGAAGCCGTCACGGGTGGCGGCGAAGGTGGCACCCCCGCGGACGTGGTAGTCGCCGACCCGGACCCGGCCGTAGCCGGGGAGGTCGAACGGGGTGCCCCAGCCCTCGAGCCCGAGACCGGCCGCGTCGAGCGCACCGCCCTGGGGGAACAACGACAGCCACTCGTCCGGAACCTCGATCTGGTCGGCCGTCGAGACGCGGAGGTCCGCGTCGAGGCCGTCGTTGCGCGCGGGGAGCTCGTAGCGGTAGGCCCGCACCGGGTGCCCCGGCACGTCGGCCTCGGCGATCAGGTAGCGCTTCCCGCTCGCCGCCGCGCGCACCAGGAAGCCCTGGCCCGACGCGTTCCTGACGTCGACCTCGGGCCGGACCTCGGTGCGGATGCCGATCGTGTCCGCGGTGCAGGAGATCCAGCCGCCGTTGACCAGCCGGTCGGCCGGCGGCACGGTCGGCGGCGCGTTCAGGATCCCGATCGACGGGCCCTTCTGCTGCGCGGCGAGCTCGTCGTCGGGCACGCTCTGGGTCTTCACCCCGGCGCCGAGGATGAGCTGCGCGGACGTCACGTTGATGACCGGCCGCAGCCGCGGATCCGCACCGGCCCGCTCCTCGTCGAGGATCACGTAGAGCGCGCCGTGGTCGTCGGTGACCAGCCCCGGCTCGGTCCACTTCACGGGGGCGCGGTCCGTCAGCGCACCGGCCACCGCCGCGCCTGCGACGAGCAGGATCGCCAGCGCGACCCCGCCGACGATCATCCGGCCGGGACGGGCCGGCTCGACCTCTCGGCCGCCCGGCGCCCCGGAGACGAAGGCCGTCACCAGGCGCCGCCGGCTGAACGAGTAGGCCTCGACGAGGTCCTTCTTGGTGGCCATCAGCCAAGCGCCTCGCGGACGTGGGTGAACAGGCCGACCGCCACCACGAGGAGCGGCAGGAGCGACAGCAGGGCGACGGACTCCAGCACGTCGCCGAGCCGGCCGCGTCGGACGGACGGCACCGAGGGGGTCAGCGTCGCCGCGAGGAGCACGGCGCCGACGACCGCCAGCACGACCGCCAGGGTCGGGCGCCAGTCGGGGTGCAGCGCCAGGACGGCCAGCGCGGTCGTCGCGATGCCGGCGATCCCCGCCGTGAGGCCGGTCAGCACCTCGCTGCCGGTGCGGTACTGCCGGGTCCGCAGCATCACGATCAGGCAGGCGTCGATCGCGAGGAGCGTGCCGGAGACGCCGAGGCTGACCGCGAGCGGCACGACCAGGACCAGGAGCAGCCCGACGGTGCCGGAGATCGCCAGCAGGATCTCGTGGGCGATCCGGGCGTCGGCCGCCACCTGCGACGGCTCGATGTCGGCGGGGTCGGACGTGATGTCGGCAGGTGTGTAGAGCTGGTCGACGCGGGTCGAGGTCGCGCCGAGCGCCAGCCAGGGGAAGACGCTGCCGGCGAGCACGACGAGCGCGAGGATCGTGGTGAGCAGCGGCGCGGGCGCGAAGCCGTCGCCGTCCGCCGAGTGCAGGTAGAGGCCGACCGCCAGGGCCAGCGCACCGACCACGACCGGCGGGAAGACGAGGGTGCGCCCGGCGTCCAGGCCGACCACGCAGACGATCCCGGCGGCCAGTGCGCCTGCGCCCGCGAACGCGAGCGGTTGGCCGAGGAGCGGTCCGTCGGTCGAGGCGAGCATGATCCCGGCGACCGCGGCATAGCCGGCGCCGAGCCAGGCCACGCCCACCGCCGCCTCGGGCTCCCGCTGGGCCCGGGACAGCACGATCGCGCCGGCACACAGGGCGAGGGCGACGACACCCGTGGCGGCCGCGGCCAGGTCGGAGCCGCGCTGCACGAGGAGCGCGGCGGCACCGAGGCCGAGGAAGAGCGCGGCCGCGAAGAGCGCCGTACGACGTCCGGACGCCGGGCGCCAGGGCTGGAGGTCGTGCTCGACGACGTCGGACATCGCCTCCACGACGTCGTCGTAGACGCGCGGCGCGGGGTCGTCGACACCGGCGGTCACGGTGAGCAGCCCGCCATCCTCGACGCCCTGCAGGGTGAGGCCGGTGTCCGGCACCAGGCGGCGTCCGTCGGCGGTGCCGACCCGGTAGCCGCCGTGCACCGTCGCCGGGTCGAGCAGTCCGACGCTGCGGGCGAGCTCGGGGAGCAGCTCGGCGACCGGCACCGCGCCGGGCAGCACGAGGTCGACGCGACGCGTGCCCGAGGTGACCGTCACCCGCACCAGGCCGGACGCGACCGCACCGGGGATCCGCCCCACTTGTGTCATCTGCTCAACCCTTCCCGAGAGACCGAGGTGGCCCATCGTGGCACGAGGCTCTCACCTGCCTGCGGCGGACATGACGGGAGGGACCGACACCCTGGAGGCCAGGGGGATCGGTCCCTCCGATGCGGGCCGGCCATGCTCCGCCGGACCGCCCGATTCAGTCGCTCAGAACTCGAAGCGGCCGGCGCCACGCTTGTCGGCGGCGATGTACTCGGCGTTCGACTGGTAGACGGACTGGTGGCTGCGGTCGAGCAGGTCCTTGAGCTCCTGCATCGCCCAGTCCCAGGCGGCCTTCGACGCGCGGTAGGCCTCCTGCTGCTGGCCGGACCAGGTCGCGACCTTGGGGGCGATGTCGCTCTCGAGGCTGTTGAGGCTCTCGTCCATCTTCTTGACCGTGGCGTACATCGCCTCGGCCGCAGCGTCCAGGGCACCGTGCTGGACGCGCAGGCCGTCAAGTCCGAAGTCACTCATGATCTGTCTCCTTGGTTCGTGAAGTCGTGGGGGTGGTGGTCACTGCTGGCCGAGGCGGTTGAGCAGGGTGTTCATGCCCGAACCGGCCGCCTCGTCGACAGCCTTGTTGTCCGCCTCGGTCTCGGTCAGCGACGCGTGGAAGCGGTCCAGCGCGGTGACGACGACCTTGTGCTTCTCGATCCACGCGCTCTTCAGCTGCTGGAACGACACACCACCGGAGCCGACCCAGGCCTGGCGCATGCCCTCGAGCTGGCTCTCCATCGTCGTGGAGTGCTGCCCGAACTCCTCCTTCGCCTGGATGACGCGGTCAGCGATCTGCTTGAGTGCGCCCTCTGCGTGGCCGAACTCGACATTCGACATTCGTTTGCTCCTTGGTCAGGTGGGCGGCTGCTCCGCCCTCGGATGACTTCCATCGTGTGGCTTCCCCGAGTCGTGCCAAGAAGCCGATGCCCTGCTTGCTACCCGTGGCCCTGCCGAGCCTAAACATCAACCCGTGAGTTCCCACAGGTACCTGAAGAAACCGACGGCGACCACCAGGGAGCCGACGGCGAACGATCCGGCCAGCGCCTCGGCGACCTCGGCACGACGCGACCACCACGCCGACCGCCACCCGCGCCCCACCAGCACCGCCACCAGGACGAGCACCGCGGCGACGGCGACGGCCGTGAAGGCCACGACGCCCGGCAGGCCCGAGCCGTCGCTCCCGCCCGGCGCCAGGCCGAGCAGCACGGCAGCGACCACGGCCAACGCGACGACACCCGCGAGCCGCAGCAGCCGCCGGGCCGCGGCGTGGCGGTAGCTGCGGGCAGCGAGCAGCAGCGCCGCGCCACCGAAGCCGACCAGGCAGCGCGCGCCCACCCGGTCCAGCGGGAGGACGGCCGTCCACAGCAGCAATGGCGCGGAGAACAGGACCACCACGAAGATCGCGACCGCGGCCGCGCGCACGGTGCGGGTGCCGCGGCTCGCGACCTGGTGGACGGCCTGCTCCGGCACCACGATCCGCCCGCGGCGGCCGGTGGGCCGCTCGCGAGCCGACCAGGCGGTGACGGCGAGTCGCTCGAGGTCGAGGAGGTACTGGTCGGGGACGTCGACGGCCACCTCGGGCACGTAGCGCGCACCCAGCACCGCGACGAGGAAGAGGATCGCCCAGACCGTCTGGGGCGAGGCGCTGGCGAGGGCGCCGACGCCCGCGACGACGAACCACGCGACGCCGACGACGATCCAGGTGCGCAGGCCCTCCTCGGCCCCGTTGTCCGGCTCGGCGAGGGCCCGGCCGACGCCGGCCGTGACGGCGGCGGCGAGGGCCGCCGTACCGAGGACGACGGGGAGCCGCTCGGGGAGCGGGTCCCACACGAGCGCGAGCACGCCCGCCGCGGCGAACGCGGGCGCGGCCAGCACCCGCTGGGGCGCGAGCGCGCCGACCGGCAGGCAGCCGACCAGTGCTGCGAGGAGGAGTACGACGACGGCGGGCCAGCGCTCGTCGTCGGGGAGCTGGCCGGCCGACCAGCCGGCGACGAGCGCGACGACCGCGGCCACTGCCAGCCAGGCGACGGCGGCGCCACCGGTCACGACCGACGGGCCCGACTCGCCCGCCCCGAACCGGCGCCGTGGCGGAGCAGCGGGGGCGTTGGGGTCGATCGCGACGACGACGGAGCCCGACACGAGCCCGGCCGCGCCGACCTCGCTCGACATCCGCAGCGGCTCACCGGAGCGGCTGACCAAGGGCAGCGCCGCGGGCAGGCCGGCCTCGCCGGCGTACGCCCGGGACACGTCCGCGAGGGTCGCGTGGGTGGGCACGGTGAGGTCCACGACCCCACGCGGACCGTGGACGGTCAGCGCCGTGACCGCGCCGGCCACCGGTGACCGGGATCCCGCACCCGACATCGGGCCTCCCCCGAGAGATTGATCGTCCTGCCCGCAGGGTAGTCGGAGCAGATGTGCGCTGCCTCCTACCCGTCCTGGCCGGGTCCTATCATCGTCCGGGTCGCTCCACGATGAATCGGGCGTCGACGACGACACAGCGGACAGGGGACCAGGCGTGACGGTGACGCAGGCGAGCCAGCAGGGCCGACGGGCGGCCGCACCCGGGAGCCTGACCCAGCGGGGCGGCCGGGGCGAGCGTCCGGAGCTCCCGACCGGGCAGCTCCAGCTGCAGCCCCCGCCGCAGATCCAGCCGAGCGAGGGCGCCGCCGGCGTCGCGATGAACGCGATCCCGATGCTCGGCAGCCTCGGCTCGATCGTGCTGGTCGCCGGGCTCGGCGGCAACAGCGGCAACCAGTCGCTGCGGTTCATCGCGGCCGGCATGTTCCTGTTCGCCACGCTGGGCTTCATCGTGGTGCAGATCGACCGGCAGCGGAAGCAGCGCCAGCAGCAGGTGACCGGCTCGCGCACGGAGTACCTGCGCTACCTCTCCACCGTTCGCGGGGTGGCGCGGGACGCCGCGGACCAGCAGCGCCGCGCCCTCACCTGGCTGCACCCCTCCCCGACGGCGCTCCCGGCACTGGCCGAGGACCGTTCCCGGATCTGGGAGCGCTCGTCCGCCGACCCGTCCTTCCTGCAGGTCCGCTACGGCACGTGCGCCCAGCCGCTGGCGCTCGAGCTGGTGCCGCCGGAGGGCGCGCCGATCGACGACGTCGACCCGGCGTCGGCCTCCGCCCTGCACCGGCTGCTGGTGGTGCACCGCCTGCAGCCCGATCTGCCCGCCTCGATCGACCTGCGCGCCTTCGACCGGATCGAGGTCTGCGGCGGCGAGGAGGAGGCCCGCTCGATGGCGCGGGCGCTGCTCTGCTCCGCGACCACCTTCCAGTCGCCGGAGAACCTGCTGGTCGCCGTCCTCGCGACCGACGCCACCCTCGCGCACTGGGACTGGGTGAAGTGGCTGCCCCACGCCCACAGCCAGCACCACACCGACGCGGTCGGCCCGTCACGGATGGTCTCGACGTCGCTGAGCGACCTCGCCACCATGCTGCCGCCGGACCTGAGCGAGCGGCCGCGCTTCGGCGCCGACGAGCGGCCAGCGATCCCGCACATCGTGCTCGTCACCGACGGCGCCGAGCTGCCGCCCGGCAACCACGTGATCCCCCCGGACGGCCTGCACGGAGTCACGGTGATCGACCTGCCGTCCCGCTGGGGCGAACTCGACAGCCCGACCGCGCTGCGCCTCGAACTCGAGGACGCGCGGCCCGGGTCAGGTGCGGACGCGGAGGGCGTGCCGCTGGCCGCCGTACGACTGCGGACCGAGGCGGTGCGTGCGCGGGGCGACCAGTGCAGCGTCGCCACCGCCGAGGCGCTCGCGCGCCGGCTGACCCCGCTCTTCACGCCCAGCGCCGGCGCGGCCGTGGGCGACGACGCCGTCGACATCACCGCGCCGACCGACTTCATGGACCTGCTGGGCCTGGGCGACGTGTTCCGGTTCGACCCCGACGCGGCCTGGCGCTCGCGCCCCGCGCGCGACCGGCTGCGGGTCCCGATCGGCGTCGGCGACAGCGCCGGCCCGGTCCACCTCGACATCAAGGAGTCCGCCCAGCAGGGCATGGGCCCGCACGGCCTGGTCATCGGAGCGACCGGGTCCGGCAAGTCCGAGTTCCTGCGCACGCTGGTGCTCGGCCTCGCGATGACCCACTCCCCCGAGCAGCTCAACATGGTGCTGGTCGACTTCAAGGGCGGCGCGACCTTCGCGGGCATGGCCGACATGCCGCACGTGTCCGCGGTGATCACCAACCTCGCCCAGGAGCTCACCCTCGTCGACCGCATGCAGGACGCCCTGTCGGGCGAGATGGTGCGCCGTCAGGAGCTGCTCCGCGAGGCCGGCAACTTCGCCTCGATCCGCGACTACGAGAAGGCGCGCACGTCGGGCGACCCGGCCGGCGCGCAGCTGCCGCCGCTGCCGTCGCTGTTCATCGTGGTCGACGAGTTCTCCGAGATGCTCTCCGCGAAGCCGGAGTTCATCGACCTGTTCGTCGCGATCGGCCGCCTCGGCCGCTCGCTCGGGCTGCACCTCCTGCTCGCGTCGCAGCGCCTCGAGGAGGGCCGGCTGCGCGGGCTGGAGTCGCACCTGTCGTACCGGATCGGCCTGCGCACCTTCAGCGCCCAGGAGTCCCGCGCCGTGCTCGGCGTCCCGGACGCCTACGAGCTGCCGGCCGTGCCGGGCCTCGGCTACCTCAAGCCGGACCCGACCCAGCTGACCCGGTTCAAGGCCGCCTACGTCTCCGGCCCGCCGGAGGCCGGCCGCCGACGGGTGACCCGCGGCAGCGGCGGCAAGGTGCTGGGCATCCTGCCGTTCACCATCTCCGAGGTGCAGACCTTCGAGGACACGTCGGGCGACGACGCGGAGCAGGTGCGGCCCGAAGCCGCGAGCTCCGGCGAATCGGCCTCGCTGCTCGACATCGCCGTGGAGCGGATGGAGGGTCGCGGCCCCGCCGCCCACCAGGTCTGGCTGCCGCCGCTCGACGAGCCCGACACCCTCGACCAGCTCTTCCCCGACCTCGCCCCGCACCCCGACCTCGGCCTCGTGTCGATGCGGTGGCGGCAGGCGGGCGGGCTCACCGTGCCGCTCGGCACCGTCGACCGGCCGCGCGAGCAGCGCCGCGACACGCTCACGGTCAGCCTCAGCGGCGCGGCCGGGCACGTCGCCGTCGTCGGTGGGCCGCGCAGCGGCAAGAGCACGCTCCTGCGCACCATCGTCACCAGCCTGTCGCTGACCACGACGCCGCTGGAATCGCAGTTCTACGTCCTCGACTTCGGCGGCGGGACGTTCGCGCCGATGACCGCGCTCCCGCACGTCGCCGGCGTCGGGTCGCGCTCCGAGCCCGAGGTCGTGCGCCGGATCCTCGCCGAGGTGAAGGGCATCGTGGACCGGCGCGAGGCCTACTTCCGCCAGCACGGCATCGACTCCATCGAGACCTACCGCAGCCGCCGCGCGCAGGGCCGCGCGGACGACGGGTACGGCGACGTGTTCCTCGTGGTCGACGGCTGGGGCACCCTGCGCACCGACTTCGACGACCTCGAGCTGGAGATCCAGCAGCTCGCCGGACGCGGCCTCACCTTCGGCCTGCACATCGTCACGTCCTCGACCCGTTGGCCGGACTTCCGTGCGGCGATGCGTGACCTGCTCGGCACCCGGCTCGAGCTGCGCCTCGGCGACCCCATCGACTCCGAGATCGACCGCAAGGTCGCCGCGCTGGTGCCGATGAACCGGCCCGGACGCGGCCTGGTGCCCGGCAAGCTGCACTTCCTCGGCGCGCTGCCTCGCATCGACGGCGACCACACCGCCACCACGCTCGGTGACGGTGTCGACAACCTGATCTCCGCCGTCGCGAAGGCGTGGCGCGGGCCGGCCGGCCCGAAGCTGCGGCTGCTGCCGGACCGGATCTCGCTGGCCGACGTACGCGCCCTCACGGCGACGCCGCCGGCACGGCAGCTGCTGCTCGCGATCAACGAGAAGGAGCTCGCACCGGTCGCGCTCGACGTCGACGCCGAGCCGCACCTGCTGCTCTTCGGCGACGGCAAGTCCGGCAAGTCCAACTTCCTGCGCACCTACTGCCAGGAGGTCATGCGGACCCGGACCCCTGCCGAGGCGCAGATCGTGGTGGTCGACTACCGCCGCTCGCTGCTCGGCGAGGTGCCGGAGGAGTACCTGCTCAACTACCTCACCTCCGCCACCCAGGCGCAGCCGGCGCTCAACGACCTCGCGTCCTACCTGCAGAACCGGCTGCCCGGACCCGACGTCACCCCCGAGCAGCTCCGCAACCGCTCGTGGTGGTCGGGCGCCGAGGTGTTCGTGGTGGTCGACGACTACGACCTGGTCGCGACCCAGCAGAGCTCGCCGATCGCGCTGCTCCAGCCGCTGCTCGCCCAGGCCCGCGACGTCGGCCTGCACGTGGTGGTCGCGCGACGCTCCGGCGGCGCGGGCCGCGCGCTCTACGAGCCGGTCATCCAGACCATGCGCGACCTGGCGATGCCGGGCATCCTGCTCGCGGGCAACCGCGACGAGGGCGTGCTGCTGGGCAACCTGCGGCCGGGTCCGGCCCAGCCGGGACGTGGCCGCCTGGTCACCCGCGACCGCGGCGCCGAGGTCATCCAGCTGGCGTGGACCGATCCGACGCTGTGACCGGGCGGGGCGCGGCGACGAGCGCCGCGAGGCCCGTCGTGACGGGCACGGCGAGGACCAGGCCGATCGACGTGACCAGGGTGCGGACGACCTCCTCGGCGAGCTGCTCGGTCGAGAGCAGGTCGAGCAGCGGGCGGTCGTAGACGCGCAGCAGCATCAGCAGGATCAGCGCCGTGCCGACGTACGCGAAGACGATCGTGTAGATCGTCGACGCGATGTGGTCGCGGCCGATCCGCATCGCGCTGGCGAAGACCTCCGCGCGGCTGGCGTCCGGTGAGGCCGCGCGCAGCTCCCAGACCGCGGACGCCTGGGTGATGGTGACGTCGTTGAGGACGCCGAGGCCGGCGATGACCAGCGCGCAGCCCAGCAGCGCCTGGAAGTCGAGGGCTCCGAAGGTGGCGAGGATGGCGCCGCCCTCGTCGCTGATGCCGGTGAGCTTGGCGTCGCCGATCGCGATGACGCCGATCCCCGCGGTGAGCACGATGCCGAGCAGGGTGCCGGCGAGTGCGGTGCTCGTGCGCAGCGAGAAGCCGTGGGTGGTGTAGAGGACGACGAACATGATCGCCGCGGCGCCGGTGAGCGCGACGCCGACGCCCGGCGAGCCGTCGAGCAGCGCGGGCAGCATCCACCACCAGACCACGACGCCGCCGAAGGCGAGGCCGAGCAGCGAGAACAGGCCGCGCAGCCGGGCGATCGCGAGCACGACGACCACGAAGAAGAGGGTCAGCCAGACGAGGGTGCCGTTGCGCTCGGTCGCGAAGTAGGAGTACGACGCCTCCGCGCCGTCCTCCGCCTCCGGGGTCGGCGTGCGCTGCAGCTCGACCTTGTCGCCCTCGCCGATCCCGGAGTCGATCACGTCCGGCTGCACGGGGACGTCGACGACCGCGTGGTCGTCCTCGACCTCGACGCGCAGGGTGCTGCAGCCCGACCCGTCGGGCAGACCGCGCCCCTCGCACTTCGGCGCGACCGAGACCACCGTGGCGGTCGGGAAGGTGACGCCGGGCGCTGCGAACTGGGCGGCCTCACCGCCCTTCTCGGCCGCCCGCTCGGCGACGTTGCCCGGTGGCAGCCAGACGACCAGGCCGACGAGCGTGAGCAGGAGAGCGACGCCCAGACCCGCCAGCAGCGCGGTCCGGGCCGTCGCTCCGACCTCGATCTGCTCGTCGATGCCGTCGGCTGCGCGGTGGGAGTGCCCGTGACCCATGGGCACCAGCCTGTCAGGTCACCAGCTGGACTTCGTGATCCCGGGCAGCTCGCCGCGGTGCGCCAGCTCCCGGAAGCGGATCCGGGAGAGCCCGGCCTTGCGCAGGTGGCCGCGCGGCCGGCCGTCGACCTGGTCCCGGTTGCGCAGCCGGACCGGCGACGCGTCGCGCGGCAGCGCGTTCAGTGCCTGCACCGCCGCCGCCAGCTCCGGGGAGCCGGGGGCCGCGCGGCGGACCGCCTCCTTGAGGGCGGCTCGCCGGTCGGCGTACCTCTCGACGGTGGCGCGCCGCCGCGCCTCGGCGGCGATCTTCGACTGCTTCGCCATCAGCGCTCCTCGCGGAAGTCGACGTGCCGGCGCACGACGGGGTCGTACTTGCTCAGCACGAGCCGGTCCGGGTCGTTGCGCCGGTTCTTGCGGGTGACGTAGGTGTAGCCGGTGCCTGCGGTGGACCGCAGCTTCACGATCGGCCGCACGTCGCTGCCCTTCCTCGCCATGTCAGAGCCTCTCTCCTCGGGCGCGGAGGTCGGCCACGACGGCCTCGATCCCCCGCTGGTCGATGGTCTTGATGCCGCGGGCGCTCACCCGCAACGTCACGTGCCGCCCCAGCGACGGCACCCAGTAGCGCTTGCGCTGGACGTTGACGTCGAAGCGTCGTCGGGTGCGCCGGTGTGAGTGGGACACGTGGTTGCCGAAGCCCGGCCGTGCGCCGGTCACCTGACAGGTGCGTGCCATGACTTTCTCCCTTCCTCGAGGCATGTGCCATGATTGAGAACGATTCTCATTCTAACAGGAGGAACCAGATGCGCATTCCCGTCGTCCTGCTCTGCGGGGTCGACCCGGACGCAATGGCGTCCGCCATGGTGGGCCTGCAGTTCGACCTGCCCGGCGCGGTCGCCGTACGGCACCACATCGACGTCGAGCGCGGCGTGCTGACCCGGACGGTGAGCGACCTCAGCGGGGTCGTGGAGTCCCACGAGACGGTGCTCGAGCACGCCTGCATCAGCTGCGCGATCAGGGAGGACATCCTCCCGACGCTCGAGCGGCTCGCCCGCGACGGCCGATGGCAGAGCATCGTCGCCCACCTGCCCGTCGGGGCCGAGGCGGCGCACCTGTGCAACGTGCTGACCTGGGACACCCGACTGGCCCGCCACCTGCGCGTCTCCGCGGTGATCACCGCCGTCGGCACCCGGCACCCCGTGCGCGACCTGCTCGGCGACGACCTCCTGGCCGACCGCGGCAGCCACTGCTCGCACGACGACCGCCGGGGCGTCGGCGAGGTGCTCGCCGCGATGGTGGAGTACGCCGACGTGGTGGCCCTCGACGGCACGGCCGAACCGGTCGCGGCCGGGCTCGTCGCTGCGCTCGCCCGGCCGGGCGCCGCCGTCGTGCAGGGTGGCCACGGGCTCGAGGGGGCGCAGCTGACGGGCCGGCTGCACCAGCACCTGCGGACCGACGCCTGGACCGACCCCGCCCGCACCGACGCCCTTCCCGAGCTCGCGGCCGAGGGCGTGTGGCGGCTCGACCTGCAGTCGACGCGCGCCTTCCACCCCGAGCGTCTGCTCGAGTCGCTGGAGAGCATCGGCGGCGGGACGCACCGCTCCCGGGGCTGCTTCTGGCTGCCCACCCGGCCGGGCCGGATCGTCGAGTGGGACGGCGCGGGCGGACAGCTGAGCATCGGCGACCACGGCGCCTGGGGCCGCCGGACACCGTTCACGCGCATCGTGGTCACCGGCGTCGGCGCGGCGCCCGCCCACCTGCGGCCGGCCTTCGACCACCTGCTGGTCGCCCCCGGCGAGGCCGTGCGCCGCACGGCCGACGAGGACGGCTTCGAACCCTGGCTCGGTCCGATCCGGGAGGTGGCGTGATGGCGGTCCCGAAGCGTCGTACGTCCCGCAGCAACACCCGGCACCGGCGGGCCCAGTGGCGCGCCACCGCCCCCGACCTCGTGCCGGTCACCATCAACGGGGAGCAGTTCCGCGTCCCGCGCCGCCTCGTCGGCGCGGTGATGGACGGCCTGGTCGACCCGCGCACCGGAAGGAGGACCCGATGAAGGTCCGCAACTCGATCCGCTCGCTCAAGAACCAGCCCGGCGCGCAGGTGGTGCGCCGGCGCGGGCGAACCTACGTCATCAACAAGCAGAACCCGCGGATGAAGGGGCGGCAGGGCTGAGCTCGTCCCGGCGCACCTCCTACGATGCGGGCGTGTCCCGCCGCGTCCCCGTCGTCGCCCTCACCGGCCACCTCGGGGCCGGCAAGACCACCCTGCTCAACCACCTGCTCCGCCAGCCGGGCGCCCGGGTGGGCGTGGTCGTCAACGACTTCGGCTCGATCAACGTCGACGCCGCCCTGGTCAGCGGGCAGGTCGACGAGCCGGCGTCGATCGCAGGCGGCTGCGTGTGCTGCCTGGAGGATGCGGGCGGGCTCGACGACGCGCTGGAGAGGCTCGCCCACCCGCGCCGCGCGCTCGACGTGGTCGTCGTCGAGGCGAGCGGCATCGCCGAACCCGGCGCGCTGGCGTCGATGATCCGGTCCAGCAGCGCGGCGCACGTCCGGCCGGGCGGTGTCGTCGACGTGGTGGACGCGGTCGAGTACTTCGACACGGTCGACGGCGGCGGGATGCCGCCGGCCCGCTTCGCCGTCGCGACGCTGGTCGTCATCAACAAGTGCGACCTCGCCGACCCGGCGACGGTGGACCGGATCGAGGCACGGGTCCGGGAGATCAAACCGCGGGTCCACGTCGTCCGCACCAGCGGCGGCCGGGTCGACCCCGCCCTCGTGTACGACGTCGCGTCGGCCGAGGAGCCCGAGGACGAGCTGCCGATCGCGGCCCTGCTGCGCGCCGAGCGGCCGGCCGCGCACGAGCACGCCCACGCGGCGTCCGCAGACGCACGGGTCGACGGTCCGGTCGCACCGGCCGCCCTCGTCGACCTGCTCGAGGCACCTCCGGCCGGGGCCTACCGGGTCAAGGGCACCGTGGCGGTGGACGCGGGCCGCCGTCGCCAGGGCTACGTCGTGCACGTCGTCGGCCGACAGGTGCACGTGGCCGCCTGCCCGCCGCCGGCGTCGAGCACGCTGGTGGCGATCGGACTCGACCTCGACCCCGGCCACGCCGGCGCCGCCCTGGCGACGGCCCTCCGGCCGAGCGACGGACCGGACCCCGCCGGGCTGCGGCGGCTGCGACGACTGGCCTCGACACCGCCCGCCCGGTGAGTGGGCCGACTCCTCCGCGGGCGGACTAGAACACGTTATCGTCCCGCCATGAGTGAGCCCTCCGCGAACAGTCCCGCCGTCGAGCCGACGTACGACGTCGTGGTGGTGGGCTCCGGAGGCGGCGCCCTCACCGGCGCGGCCCTGGCCGCGAAGGCCGGGCTGCGGGTCCTCGTGCTCGAGCGCACCGGGCTGATCGGCGGCACGTCGGCCTACTCCGGCGGCGCGTGCTGGCTCCCGGGCACCGACGTCCAGCAGCGGGCCGGCCTCCCGGACTCGACCGAGGGCGCGCGGGACTACCTCGCCGCCGTGCTCGACAAGCCCGACCAGGAGCGCGTCGACGCGCTGCTGGCCCAGGCTCCGCGACTGGTCGCTGCGCTTGAGGCGGACCCGCTGATGGAGTTCGAGTGGATCCCGTTCTCGGAGTACTACGACGCCCCGGGCCGGGTCCCGATGGGCCGCTCGATCAAGCCCGCGGACATCCGGCGCGACGACCTCGACCCGCGGGTGGGCGAGCTGCTGCGGCCGCCGGTCGAGCGCGACCGGGACGGACTCCCCGGCCGGTCCACGCTGTCCGGCGGACAGTCGCTGATCGGCCGGCTGGCGGCGATGGTGCTGCGCGACGGCGGCACGATCGCGACGGGCCACCACGTCACCGGACTCCGCCGCGACGACGACGGCCGGCTCTCGACGGTGCTGGCTGATGGACCGGACGGGCCGGTCGAGGTGCGCGCCACCCGCGGCGTGCTGGTCGCCGCCGGCGGCTTCGAGGGCAGCCCCGAGCGGCGCGCGACGCACGGCACGCCGGGACGCGCGGAGTGGTCGATGGCGCCGCGCGGCACCAACACCGGCGAGGTGATCGACGCGGCCGCGGCCGTGGGCGCGGCCACCGACTGGTCCGGCGAGGGCTGGTTCTGCCCCGGCCTGCGCCAGCCCGACGGCAGCGGCACCTTCACGCTCGGCTTCCGCAGCGGGCTGATGGTCGACCAGACCGGTCGGCGCTACGGCAACGAGTGCCTGCCCTACGACCGCTTCGGCCGGGTGATGGCGGCCGCACCGGAGCGGGTGCCGTCGTGGTTCCTCTTCGACTCCCGCGAAGGCGGCAGGCTGCCGGCGATCGCGATGCCCGAGGGCGACCCGGCCGAGCACCTCGCGGCCGGCACCTGGGTGCAGGCCGACACGATCGAGGAGCTCGCCGCGGCGACCGGCCTCGACCCCGCCGCGCTCGTCGCGACCGTCGAGCGCTTCAACGGCTTCGCCGCTACGGGGGTGGACGAGGACTTCGGCCGCGGCACCGACGAGTACGACACCTTCTTCGCCTCCGCCGGCAGCCCCAACAAGGCCCTGGTGCCGCTGGACCAGCCACCCTTCCTCGCCGCGCAGTTCGTGCTCTCCGACCTCGGCACCAAGGGCGGGCTCGTCACCGACGCGTCCGCGCGGGTGCTCGACGGCGACGGGCAGCCGATCCCCGGCCTCTACGCCGCGAGCAACTCGACGGCGTCCGTGTTCGGCTCGGCGTACCCCGGACCGGGAGCGCCGCTGGGGGCGGCGATGACGTTCGCCTCGCTGGCCGTCGGGGACATCCTGGGCTGAGTTCCTGCACCGTGGCCGGGCGTCTCGAGACGGCCGTGGCCGGCCTCCTCGACGTACGGAGTGGCCGGGCGTCTCGAGACGGCCGTGGCCGGCCTCCTCGACGAACGGAGTGGCCGGGCGTCTCGACGTACGAGCGGTCAGGCGGTCTCGTCGAGCCGCGCCAGCACGCCGGCGGCGAAGTCGCCGAGCTGGCGCACCTGCTCCTCGGTGAGCCCGGCGAAGAACAGCTCGCGGACCAGCTCCACGTGGCCGGGGGCGGCGGCCTCGATCGCGACCCGGCCCGCCGGCATCAGGTCGACGAAGGCGCCCCGCCGGTCGTCGGCGCAGTGGCGTCGTACGACGAGGCCGCGGGTCTCCATGCGCGAGACCTGCTTGGAGACGCGGCTCTTCTCCCACTGCAGGCGCTCGCCGAGCTCGTACATCCGCAGCGAGCCCTCGGCCCCCTCGGAGGTCAGCTCGACGAGGATCGCGTAGTCGGACAACGACAGGCCCGTCGTGGCCTGCAGGTGGCGGTTGATCCGCGCGTTCAGCTGGGCATGCAGGTCCAGCCAGCCGCGCCAGGCGCGCTGCTGGTCGTCGTCCAGCCACGTCGTCGTACCCATCGCGGCGATCCTAGCGGAGGATGTTGACACATCCACGATCATGACAGAGACTAGTTGACATGGCAACCATCGACCTCGACGCGATCACGCAGGACCGCGAGCGGATCAAGAAGGACTACCTCGCCGCGGAGGGCGAGCGCCCCGAGAGCAGCGCACGCGGCATCCACCACGCCGCACTGCTGTCGTCCGACGTACGACGGACGATCGAGTTCTACCAGGGGCTGCTGGAGATGCCCCTGACGGAGATCTTCGAGAACCGCGACTACCCCGGTTCCGACCACTTCTTCTTCGACGTCGGCGCCGGCAACCTGCTGGCGTTCTTCACCCTGCCCGGCCTGGACCTCGGGCCCTACCAGGAGGTGCTCGGCGGGCACCACCACATCGCCATCTCGGTCACCCGGGAGAAGTGGGACCTGCTGCGCGCCAAGCTCGACGACGCCGGGATCGACTACCTGCTGGAGTCCAGGTCGTCGCTCTACTTCGCGGGTCCGGACGGCGAGCGCCTCGAGCTGCTCGCCGACCCGCTCGGGGAGATGTACGGCACCAAGGTGCTGTGACGCGCGTGCCGCGGGCAAGGTGACCTGCGGTGTGACCTGCGGTGTGACCTGCTGTGTGACGGAGTCCACTCGTCCCAGAGGGCGGCCGGATTGGCCTTCGGACCCATGGCGGGGCCTACGATCGAGCGGTTTTGTCGACTGCTATAGGGGAATTTGCGTTGAGCGCCATCGAGGAAAAGTTCGACCGCTGGAAGCACCACGAAGAGCTCGCTGAGGCGATGATCCCGATCGTCGGCAAGCTGCACCGGGAGAAGGACGTCACGATCCTGCTCCACAGCCGCTCGCTGGTGAACAAGTCGGTCATCGACATCCTCAAGACGCACCGCTACGCGCGCCAGATCGACGGCGTCGAGCTGTCGGTCACCGACACCTTCCCCTTCCTCGAGGCGATCGCCGGCCTCGACCTCGGCGCCGCGAAGATCGACCTCGCGCTGCTGATCCGTGCCTACCGCGCCGCGGGCGAGCAGGTCCCGGTCGCCGAGTTCACCGCCCAGGCGCTGGCCGAGGCGACCGGCGACAACAAGGTCCCCGGCCCGGGCTCGCAGGACGTCGTGCTCTACGGCTTCGGCCGCATCGGCCGCCTCGTCGCGCGCCTCCTCGTCGAGAAGTCGGGCTCCGGCAACGGCCTGCGCCTGCGCGCCGTCGTGGTCCGCAAGGGCAAGGGCGACGACCTCAAGAAGCGCGCCTCGCTGCTGCGCCGCGACTCGATCCACGGAGCCTTTAACGGCTCGATCACCGTGGACGAGGAGAAGAGCCAGATCATCGCCAACGGCAACGTGATCCAGGTGATCTACTCGAACTCCCCGGCGGAGATCGACTACACCGAGTACGGCATCGAGGACGCGATCCTCATCGACAACACCGGCATCTGGCGGGACCGCGAGGGCCTCTCGCAGCACCTGCGCCCCGGCATCGCGAAGGTCCTGCTGACCGCGCCGGGCAAGGGCGACGTGCCGAACATCGTGCACGGCGTCAACCACCTCGGCGTGGACCTCGACGAGAAGGTGCTCTCCTGCGCCTCCTGCACCACCAACGCCATCGTCCCGCCGCTGAAGGCGATGGAGGACGAGTTCGGCATCAGCCGCGGTCACGTCGAGACGGTGCACTCGTTCACCAACGACCAGAACCTGCTCGACAACTACCACAAGGCCGACCGCCGCGGCCGCTCCGCGCCGCTCAACCTGGTGATCACCGAGACCGGCGCCGCCTCCGCCGTCGCGAAGGTGCTGCCCGACCTCGACGCCAAGATCACCGGCAACTCGATCCGCGTCCCCACCCCGGACGTGTCGATCGCGATCTTGTCGCTGCAGCTCAAGCGCGAGACCACCCGCGAGGAGGTCAACGACCACCTGCGCCAGGCGTCGCTGGTCGGCCCGCTGGCCCGCAACCTCGACTACACGACCGCGACCGACGCCGTGTCGACCGACTTCATCGGCGCCCGTGCGGCCTCGATCGTCGACGGCGGTGCCTCGATCGTCGACGGCGACTCGGCGATCCTCTACGTCTGGTACGACAACGAGTTCGGCTACTCGTGCCAGGTGCTGCGGACGGTGCAGTACATCTCGGGCGTGGAGTACCGGACCTTCCCGAGCGCCTGAGGCGAGGCCGACGCGGCCGAGGAGCGAGGCCGCGTCACGAGACCGGGCGAGCCGGTGCTGGAACTGTGGAGACGCAGTTCCGGCACCGGCTCGCGGCGTCTCGAGACGGCCGTGGCCGGCCTCCTCGACGAACGGGCGCTCGGCCGTGGCCAGCCTCCTCGACGAACGGGCGCTCGGCCGTGGCCGGCCTCCTCGACGAACGGGCGCTCGGCCGTGGCCGGCCTCCTCGACGAACGGGTCAGGACAGGTCCGCGTCCGCGACGATCTCCGAGAGCCGCCGTACCTGGGCGACCTTCTCCTCGTCCGAGCCGGCGAGCGGGTTGAGCAGCAGCGTGCGCACGCCCGCCGCCCACAGGTCCTGCACGTGCTTGCGGACGGCGTCCTCGTCGCCCAACAGGCTCACGGCGTCGACGAGATCGTCCGGTACGGCGGCCGCGGCGTCCGCCTTGCGGCCGGCGAGGTAGAGGTCCTGGATCTCGGCGGCCTCCGACTCGTAGCCGTAGCGGCGGGCCAGCTGGTTGTAGAAGTTCTTGTCCCGCGCGCCCATGCCGCCGATGTAGAGGGCGAGCTGGTTGCGAATCGCCTGGGATGCCTCCGGGGAGGTCTCGCCCAGCTGGAACGCGATCTGGAGCTGGATGTCGAGCTCCCCCAGCGCGGGGTCGCGCCTCGAGAAGCCCTCCGCCAGCGACTCGCCCCACGCCTGCTGCGCCTTGTGCGGGTGGAAGAAGAGCGGCTGCCAACCGTTGGCGAGCTCGGCGACGAGTGCGACGTTCTTCGGGCCGAGCGCAGCGACCGAGATCGGGATGTCGGACCGCACCGGATGGTTGATGATCTTCAGCGGCTTGCCGAGGCCCGAGCCGCCGTCCTCCTTCGTGAGCGGGACCGTGTAGTGCCGGCCGCGGTACTCGACCGGCTGGCGCTGCCAGACCTGCCGGCAGATCTCGATCACCTCGCGCGTGCGACCGAGCGGGGCGTCGTACCTGAGGCCGTGGAAGCCCTCGATGACCTGGGGACCGGACGCGCCGAGCCCGAGGGTGAACCGGCCACCCGAGACGAAGTCGAGGCCTGCGGCCGTCATCGCGGTGAGCGACGGCGTGCGGGTGTAGATCTGGAAGATCGCCGACATCAGCTGCAGCTTCTCGGTGCGCGCGGCGATGTAGCCCAGCTGGCTGACCGCGTCGAACGAGTACGCCTCCGGGATCGCAACGAGCTCGAGGCCGTTGCGCTCGTACTCCTGGATGAGCTCCACGGTCTCGGCGAAGCCGCCGGAGTAGTCGATGATCATGCCGAGCCGCATGCTGGTTCCTCACTCTCGGGTGGACGCCCGCAGCGGCGGGCGGCGCTGCCATCCTGCAGCACCGGGGCCGCCGCGCCGGGCCGTGCCCGTCATACTCGTCGGCGATGAGCACCACGACCACCCTCCCCGCCGCCGAGGTCCTCGAGTCGATCCTCGGCTCCCGGTTCAGCTGCCGCGGGTTCCGACCCGATCACGTCGGCGACGAGACGCTGCGGCGCCTCTTCGCCCTGGCGCAGCGCACCGCGTCGTGGTGCAACTCGCAGGCCTGGCAGGTGCACCTGCTCGGCGGCCCGGACGTCGCCACCCTGTCGGAGCGGCTGCTCGCACGAGTGCCCGCGGGGCCCGAGACGCCGGACATCGCCGGGCCGGCGCGCTACGAGGGCGTCTACCAGGACCGGCGCCGGGCCTGCGGCATGGCGCTGTACGACGCCGTCGGCGTCGTCCGCGAGGACCGCGAGGGACGGCTCTTCCAGATGCTGGAGAACTTCCGGTTCTTCGGCGCTCCCCACGTCGCCGTGATCACCACCCCGAAGGCGCTCGGCACCTACGGAGTCATGGACTGCGGCGGCTACGTCGCGAACCTGCTCACCGCGGCGCAGGCGCTGGGCGTCGACGCGATCGCCCAGGCCGCGATCGCGATGTACGCCGACGTCGTCCGCGACGAGCTCGACGTCCCCGAGGACCGCGACATCGTCTGCGCCGTCTCGTTCGGCCACGCCGACCCGGACCATCCCGCCAACGCCTTCCGCACCGAGCGCGAGCAGGTGGAGAACGTCGTCCTCGGACTGCCCTGAGGTCCGCGGGCCGTCCCCCCTTGCCTTCGCCGGCACGCAGGCGCACACTGCGAATTGGGGGGTCCCTCGGGAAGGACGGACACCATGAGCGACCACAGCGAGACCGGCGCCGACACCCTGGCCGACACCGTCAACGAGACACACGACGTGCTCACCGAGCGGCTCACGAACGCCGAGTCGTGCCGCCCGACCCGGGACAGGCCACGGGACCGCTTCCGCGCCACCGACCCGTTCCTGGCCAGCGCCAGCCGCCACGTGGCCGCGGTCAACGTCGTGCTCGGGCCGGCCGCCCGGCGCAACCTGCCCGACGGGCGCCAGCGCGCGCAGGACCTCGCCCGGCAGAGCCGTCGCCTCGAGGGTGCGCTGTTCCAGACCAAGGCCAAGCTCTACGGCTCCACGTTCGCCGTACGACGTCCGTGGCCGGAGATCTGGCAGGAGGTCGGCGACGAGCTCGAGTCGTTCTGGACGCTCGAGCACGGACTCGTCGAGGACCTCGCCGCGGCCACCACGCCCGAGGACCGGGACGTGCTCGCCCAGCGGCTGTTCGACGCCGAGAGCCACGTCGCGACGCGGCCGCACCCCTACCTCCCGCACCGCGGGCTGACCGGCAAGGTCGCGCGCAAGGTCGCGCAGCGGGTGGACCGGTTCTGGGACACCGCCGAGGGCCGGATGATCCCCGAGCCGGTGCGGCCGCACCGCTCGCGGGAGGGCCGGATGGCGCAGTACCTGCTCGCGGACCCGCACGTCGAGGACGGCATCGCGGACTAGACCGGACACCTTTCGCTAGCACCAGCAAGCACCGCAACGAGGGCGCGTTACGCACACATGCCGTGAGCATCGCCACGCCGCGAACGTGACCGCAGCCACTGCGCTAACTATTGCAAGCATGCGGGAATGGTGGGGAACAGCCCTTCCCGACCCGGGGAGGCCGCCCACGCGCGCCGAGGCCCGCGACGACGTGGAGCGACATCGCACAACGATGAGGTAGTCGCGGGCACGGGAGAGCCAAGCACCACGCCGACCGCCCCGCAGCACAGGGGAACGGACGGCTCGGGGCGAAGGAACCACAGGTTCCGGGGCACCAGCAGCCCCAGCCCGACAGGTCCCCTCTCGCAGGCGTCGCTGCGGAGACACTCCGATGACCACCACGCTCATGCGCGCTGCCGCGCGCCTCCTCGTCGTCCCGGTCGCCAGCTCGGCGTTCCTGGCGACGCCTGCACCGGTGACCCACGCGGTCGAGGCCCGGATGGTCCTGACCAGCGGTGCCGCCAGCGGCATCACCGCCGGCACGAACACCGCCCTGGCCGCCGACGTGGCCGCGGCCCGGGCCCGCGTCGAGACCCGCCGTGAGCGGCGCGCCCAGCGCGTGGCCCAGCGCAAGCGGCTCAGCAACCGCGTGGTCGCCAAGGCGCGCAGCCGCGCCGGGTCGCCGTACGTCTGGGGCGCCACGGGACCGAACGCCTTCGACTGCTCCGGCCTGACCCAGTGGGTCTACGGCAAGGTCGGCAAGCGCCTGCCGCGCACCTCCGACGCCCAGGCCGGCGCCACCCGCCGGGTGCACCGCCCGCGGCGCGGCGACCTGGTGTTCTTCCACAGCGGTGGCGACGTCTACCACGTCGGCATCTACGCCGGGAAGAACATGATCTGGCACTCCTCGCGCCCCGGCCGCCCCGTCTCCAAGGAGCGGATCTGGTCCTCGTCGGTCTTCTACGGCCGCGTGCGCTGACCGACGACCAGCACCACCGACCAGCAGGACCGCCCGGCCGTTGGTCGAGGAGGTCGGTCACGACCGTCTCGAGACCCCCGCAGCGGACAGGCGGACCGGGCCACCGCAGGCCCGCGGGGCGGGTCCCGGCACCATGGCCAGAGGTCTCGAGACGGCCGTGGCCGGCCTCCTCGACCAACGGTGGCCGGCCTCCTCGACCGACGACGTCGTGCGCGCGGGCATGATGCACCCATGACCGTGTACGTCGACGACATGCGGCTCGAGGCCACGGTGGGCCCGGTCGAGGGCGTCTGGTCGCACCTGCTCTCCGACCTGCCGGGAGCGGCGGGACGGGCAGAGCTGTTGGCCTTCGCGGAGCGGCTCGGCCTGGAGGCGCGGTGGATCCAGAACCCCGGTACGGCGACCGAGCACTTCGACGTCACCGAGCCGACCCGGCAGCGGGCGCTGGCGCTCGGCGCGGTGCCGATCCGCTACGGCCGTGCGGTCGCCCGCATCACCATGGGCAAGCGGGGAGCCGCCCGGTGAGGACTACCTGCCGGTGAACTCCGGCGGGCGGCGCTCGACGAACGACAGCATCGCCTCGTCGAGGTCGTCGCTCAGCAGGAAGGCGGCGTTCCAGACCGCGGTGTAGCGCAGGCCGGCCTCGACCCGCGGGCCGCGCTCGGCGTCGAGCACGTCCTTCACCCCGCGCAGCACGAGCGGGGAGTTGGCGGCCATCCGCGCGGCCAGCTCCTGCGCGGCGGCGAGCGTCGCGTCGGCGTCCGGGTGGACGTGGTTGACCAGGCCGATCGCGGCGGCCCGCTCGGCGTCGATGTCGTCGCCGGTGAGCGCGAGCTCGCGCAGGTGGCCGTCGCCGATCACGCCGACGAGGCGCTGGAGGCTGCCGAGGTCGGCGACGATCCCGACCTTCGCCTCGCGCACGCTGAACTGGGCGTCGGCCGACGCGACGCGCACGTCACAGGCGACGGCGAGGTCGACGCCGCCACCGACGCACCAGCCGGTGACGGCCGCGACGGTGGGCTTGCGGGTCTTCGCCACGACGTCGAGCGCTGCCTGCCAGCGGCGGATCAGCGCGAGCAGCACGCTGCGGGCTCCGGCGTCGGTCGCCGTACGCAGTGGGGCGAAGGTGCCGGCCGCCGCGGCGAGATCGAGGCCGTAGGAGAAGCTCCCGCCGGCGCCGGTCAGCACGATGGCGCGGACCTCGTCGTCGAGGTCGAGCGCGGTGACGGTCTCGGCGAGCTCGCCGAAGAAGCGCTCGTCCATCACCGCCTTGCCGCCCGGGCCGGCGAGGCCCACGGTGGCGACGTGTCCGTCGCGGGTGACGGTGAAGCGCTGCTCGTCGGTCATGTCCGAAAGCGTAGGAGACTGCGGCCGATCACGGTCCATGCCCTAGATTTCAGGGGTGCCAGCCATCGCCCCCGAGATCCGGCGACACGGCGCCTCCGACGTCAGTGACGACGCGGCCGTCCTCGCCGCCTACTCCTCCGACGCCTCGCTCTACCGCGTGCCGCCGGCCGCCGTCGTGTTCCCGCACGACGCCGACGACGTGCGCGCGGCCCTCGCGGCTGCCCGCGAGCTCGGCGTGCCGATCACCCCGCGTGGCGCCGGTACGTCGGTCGCCGGCAACGCGATCGGGACCGGGATCGTGCTCGACTTCAGCCGCCACATGAACCGCGTGCTGTCCGTCGACGGCGACGCCGCGACCGCCGTGGTCCAGCCGGGCGTGGTGCAGACGGTGCTGCAGGCCGCCGCGGCGCCGTACGGGCTGCGCTTCGGGCCGGACCCGTCCACCAGCACCCGCTGCACGATCGGCGGGATGATCGGCAACGACGCCTGCGGCGCACGCTCGCTGGCGTTCGGCCGGACCTCGCACAACACGCTCGGCGTCCGCGCGCTGCTCGCCGACGGCAGCGAACTGGTGACCGGGATCGGACCGGACGGCAGGCCGACCGCGACCGCCGCCAACGGCGTGCTAGACCGGGTCCGCGACATCGTCGCCGCCGACCTCGCGACGGCGCGCACCGAGTTCGGCACCTTCGGGCGCCACGTCTCCGGGCTCGCCGTGGAGCGGCTGCTGCCCGAGCACGGCTTCGACGTCACCCGCGCCCTCGTCGGCTCCGAGGGCACCCTGGCCGTGCTGACCGAGGCGACCGTGCGGCTGGTCGGCGACCCCGCCGCCCGGCTGCTCGTGGTGATCGGCTTCCCCGACTTCCCGACCGCCGGACACGCCACCCCCGACGTGCTGGCGTTCGGGCCGAGCGCCTGCGAGGGCATCGACCGACGGATCATCGACGTGATCCGCGAGCGCCGCGGCGAGTCGGCGGTGCCGGACCTGCCCGCGGGCGACGCGTGGATGTTCGTCGAGATCTCCGGTGACGACCCGGACGACGTACGACGCCGTGCGGACCTGCTCGCGGGTGCCGGCCTCGGCGTCTCGGCGCTGGTCGTCCCGGACCCCGCCGCCGCCGACCGGCTGTGGCGGATCCGCGCCGACGGTGCTGGCCTCGCCGGCCGCGCGCCGTCCGGCAAGCCCGCGTGGGCGGGCTGGGAGGACGCGGCGGTGCCGCCCGCGAGGCTCGGCGACTACCTCACCGCGTTCGACGCGCTGCTCGTCGAGCACGAGCTGACCGCGATGCCGTTCGGCCACTTCGGCGAGGGCTGCGTGCACGTGCGGATGGACTTCGCCTTCGACCGGCCCGACGGCCCGCAGCGCTACCGATCCTTCGTCGAGGCGGCGGCCGACCTGGTCGCCTCGTTCGGCGGCTCCCTGTCCGGCGAGCACGGCGACGGCCGGGCCCGCAGCGAGCTACTGCCGCGGATGTACTCCCCCCGCGCGCTCGCCCTCATGTCCTCGGTCAAGAAGGCCTTCGACCCCGACGACCTGCTCAACCCCGGGGTGATCGTCGATCCGGCGTCGGCCACCGCGGACCTGCGCTACGGCTCGACGTCCGGCCTGAGCAAGGGCCTCGCGATGGCGTACTCCCGCGACGGCGGCGACTTCGGCCAGGCCGTCCACCGCTGCACCGGCGTCGGCAAGTGCCGCGCCGACAACAGCGGGTCCGGCGGCGTGATGTGCCCGTCCTTCCAAGCCACGCGCAACGAGATCCACTCCACCCGCGGGCGGGCCCGGCTGCTGCAGGAGATCGTCAACGGCGACAGCCCGATCACCTGGGACTCGCCGGCCGTGCACGAGGCGCTCGACCTGTGCCTGTCCTGCAAGGGCTGCGCGTCGGACTGCCCGACGGGCACGGACATGGCCAGCTACAAGGCCGAGGTGCTGCACCAGACCTACAAGCGGCGGCTGCGCCCGCGCAGCCACTACTCGGTGGGCTGGCTGCCGCGCTGGGCGCGGCTCGGGTCCGCGATGCCCGGCTTCGCCAACCGCACGATGGACATCGGACCGCTGCGGAAGGTCGCGCTCAAGGCCGCCGGCGTGGACACCCGGCGCCGGATGCCCGCCTTCGCGAAGCGCACCTTCCGCCGTACCTTCCGGCCGGAGGCAGGCGGCGGCACGCCCGTCGTGCTGTTCGTCGACTCCTTCACCAACCACTTCTCACCCCGCGTCGCCGACGCGGCGGCCGCCGTGCTCCGCGACGCCGGCTTCGAACCGAAGATCACGAAGCAGGTCGAGTGCTGTGGCCTGCCGTGGATCAGCACCGGCCAGCTCGACGGCGCCGCGCGCCGCCTGCGCTCGATGGTCGACGCCCTCGCCGACGACGTCCGCGCCGGGATGCTCGTGGTCGGCCTCGAGCCGTCCTGTACGGCGGTGCTGCGCCACGAGCTCACCGAGCTGGTGCCGGGCGAGGACGCGGCCCGGGTCGCGGTCGCGACCCGCACGCTCGCCGAGCTGCTCTCGAGCGTGTCCGGCTGGACGCCGCCCGACCTCGGCGGCGTCTCGGTCGTCGCGCAGCCGCACTGCCACCACCACGCGGTGATGGGCTGGAGCACCGACAAGGCGCTGCTCGAGCGCGCCGGCGCGAAGGTCGAGGCGGTCGCGGGCTGCTGCGGCATGGCCGGGAACTTCGGCGTCGAGCAGGGCCACTACGAGGTGTCCGTGGCCGTCGCGGAGGCGAACCTGCTGCCGGCGCTGCGGCGAACCGCCGACGGCGCCGGGGAGCGGGTGGTGCTCGCCGACGGCTTCTCGTGCCGAACGCAGATCGACGAGCTCGCGCCCGGTACGGCGCCGGTGCACCTGGCCGAGCTGCTGGAGGCCGCCGCGGGCGAGGAACGAGGCCGCGGATGAAGGCCGAAGGTCGAGGAGCGCCGGCGAGCTCGCGCCGCGAAGCAAGCGAGGTCGTGGCGCGTCACGAGACCAGGTGAGCCGGTGCTGGAACGGTAGCGGTCACGATCCCAGGCCCGGCGGTCGAGGAGGTCGGTCACGACCGTCTCGAGACCACCCGATCCGGTGCAGCGAACCCTGCCACGACAGTCCGGTGCACCGTGGCCAGGCGTCTCGAGACGGCCGTGGCCGGCCTCCTCGACGAACGGGCGCTCCGGCCTCCTCGACGAACGGAAGCTGCGGCCTCCTGGACGAACGTCAGCCGAGCCAGGCGGCGGTGGTGCGGGCGAGCTCGGCCCGGGCGGCGAGGTCGCCCGCGGCAGGAGCGGGCTCGGCCGGACGGCCCTTGCGGTAGTAGCCCGACACCGCGCCGGGGTCGCTCGCCAGCCGGACGAGGTGGGCGGCCGACTCCCGCGGGCTCATTAGCATGCGGCGCTCGAGCGGGCGCGCCAGGTTCCGCAGCCGGCGCAGCACCGGGCGCGTCTCCAGGCCGCGGTCGGCGATGTTGGTCGACACCGCGCCCGGGTGCACGGCCAGCGCCCGCAGGCCGTGGTCGCCGTGCTCGGCGGCCAGCTGGGCGGCGT
This sequence comes from Nocardioides sp., assembly GCA_035554935.1. Taxonomy (GTDB): domain Bacteria; phylum Actinomycetota; class Actinomycetes; order Propionibacteriales; family Nocardioidaceae; genus Nocardioides. Next base: position 33,647 of record DATMHM010000023.1, read on the forward strand.
GGTGGACCAGGCCCAGCTTCGAGGTGCCGTACGACGCCCAGGAGTCGTAGGCGACCGGCCGGCCGAGCAGCGCGTCGGTCGTGCCGCGCTCGTGCAGCTGGGAGACGACGTGCAGCACGACAGCCCCGCCCTCGGCCGCAGCGGTGAGCAGGGCCGGAAGCAGCGCCGCGGTGAGGTCGACGGTGCCGAGGTAGTTGGTCCGCCAGTGCACCTCGTGGCCGTCGAGGAGCTGCGGCTCGGCCCAGCGCGAGCCGAGGTCGAGGTGGATCCCGGCGCTGTTGACCAGCAGGTGCAGGCGGTCCGCGCGGTCGCCGTACCACTGCGCGAAGGCGGCCACCGACGACCGGTCGGCGAGGTCGAGCGGGTGCCAGGCGTGCTCCTCGACCGGCGTCGTGCGGGTGGTGACGACGACGTCCCAGCCGTCGGCGACGAGGGCGTCCGCGACGGCGCGGCCGATGGAGCCCGGGCCGGCGCCGGTGACGACCGCCCGGCGGCCCGCCCCCGCGGTCACCACACGACGCCGCGGTCGACGACGAGGTTGGCGCCGGTGATCGACGCCGCCGCGTCGGAGGCCAGGAAGAGCAGCGACTCGGCGACGTCGCCGGGCGGCATGAAGCCGGGGATGACGGACTGGCTCTTGGCGACCAGGTTCCAGTCGGCGTCCTGCGGGAGGCCGGCGGCCGCGGCCTCGATCATCGGGGTCGCGATCCCGCCCGGGGACACGCAGTTGACCCGGACGCCGCGGGTGCCGAGCTCGACGGCGAGCGAGCGCATGCCGAGCAGGAGGGCGGCCTTCGAGGCGCAGTACTGGGCGTTGTAGGGCTGGCCCATCACGGCGGAGATCGACGCGACGGAGACGACGTTGCCGCCGCTCTCGACGAGGGCGTCCGCGAAGGACTGGGCGAGCATCAGCGGGGCGAGCGCGTTGACGTCGAAGTGCCGGCGCAGCCCGGCGGGGGTGAGCTTGCCGAGCTCGGCGAACTGCTGGATGCCGGCGACGTTGCAGAGCACGTCGAGCCCGCCGAGGGTGTCGAGCGCGTCGGCCACGAACGCGTCGCGGGCGCCGTCGTCGGAGAGGTCGCAGGCGACCACGTCGTCGGCCGGACTGACGTCGGTCGCCACGACCCGGGCGCCCTCGGCGCGGAAGAGCCCGGCGACCACCTGGCCGACGCCGCCGGCGGCTCCGGTCACGACGACCCGGCGGTCGGTGAAGCGCTGGGCACGGGGCATCGCGGTGTCCGTCATGGCAGCACAATAGAACGTGTTCTCATTTTCGGACAGGAGGTCGCACCCTCCGGACGGACGGGCCGGCTCCCCCGAACGGGCTACGAACGTCGTCCTGGCGGAGGGCGCGGAGCCGGCCACGGCGGGCGCACCATCGAGGAGTACCCGACGACGAGTACGACGACCCGATGGGAGGCCGCTGATGACCTGGCACACCACGACCACGACGAAGGACGGGCTCGACCGGCTCCTCGCGCACATCCGGCACCACGGCGGCACCGTCGCCAGCTGCCAGCAGTGCACCGGCGGCCTGCAGGTCACCTGGTTCACCCTCTGACGCGCAGCCGGGCCGAGCCGACCCGCCCGGTCGCGCCGGACGCGGCCACCACTAGCGTGGCGGCGTGTTCGCGTACGACTTCGAAGGCCGTTCCCCGCAGGTCCACCCCGACGCGTTCGTCGCGCCGACCGCGACGCTGATCGGCGACGTACGGATCGAGCAGGGCGCGAGCGTCTGGTACGGCGCGGTGCTGCGGGCCGACATCTGCACGATCATCGTGCGCGAGGGCGCCAACATCCAGGACAACTCGGTCGTCCACGGCGGACCGGACGTGGTCGTCGAGATCGGCGCGCACTCCACGGTCGCGCACTCCTGCGTGTTCCACGGCGAGAGGCTCGGCACCCGGGCGCTCGTCGGCAACGACTGCACGGTCCTCGACGGCGCGACGATCGGCGACGGCTCGCTGGTCGCCGCCGGCTCGCTCGTGGCGCCCGGCGCGGCGATCCCGGACGGCGTGCTCGCCGCCGGCAGCCCGGCCCAGGTGAAGAAGCCGATCGAGGGCACCCACGCGGCGTACTGGGTCGAGACGAACGCCCCCTACTACGCCGAGCTCGCCCGCCGGCACCGCGACGGAATCAGCGAGGCGGGCACCACGGCCTGAGTCTCCGGACCCCTCAGGCCGCGGGCGTCAGGATGCCGGCCACGAGGTCGACCTGGCGCGGGTCGCCACCGGTGGGGATGAGCTGGACCTCGTCGGTGCCGATGGCGGCGAACCGGTCGAGCAGTCCGCGCAGCTCGTCGAGGCTCCCGGCGAAGCCGGCCGTCGGCGCGAGCGCGTCCACCAGGTCGGCAGGTAGCCAGTTCATGTAGTGCCGCAGGTGCTCGTGGACCTGCGCCCGCGGGTCCGGCGAGGCCTCGTCGAGGGCGAACCAGAACGAGGTCGTCAGCCGTGGCGCCGGGCGGGCGGCCGCCGCCCACGCCTCGCGCGCGAGGTCGAAGAGCTCCGCGGTCTCGGCCACGTCCGCGCCGAGGGTCATGCCGGCCAGTCCGTCCGCCCACGAGGCCGCATGGCGCGTCGTACGACGTCCCAGCGTGCCGACCATCAGCTCGGGCCCACCCGCACGGTGCGGTCGCGGCCCGACGGCCCGGGTCGCGCCGGTGACGTTCTCGCCCGCCCACACCCGGCGCATCAGCCCGGCGCGCTCGGCGAGAGCGGCCATGGTGCGGGTGGACCAGTCGGCGCCGACGGCCCGGTAGTCCTCCTCGCGCCCGCCGACGCCCAGCCCGACCGAGAGCCGGCCGCCACAGAGCCGGTCGGCCGTGGCGAGCGCCTTCGCGAGGTGCACGGGGTCGTGCAGCTGCGGGACGACGACGGTGGCACTGATCCTGACCCGGCTCGTCCACGCCGCGACCGCACCCAGCAGGGTCAGCAGGTCGGGGTTGTCGAAGGCCACCCGCTCGCCGAAGCTCAGCGTCGCGAAGGGGCCCGCGTCGATCCGCGTGGCCCAGTCCCGGAGCAGCTCCGGCTCCACGCGCGGTTCCATCACCGGCAGCGTCATGCCCACGTCCACGGGCGCAACGATAGAACGTGTTCTAGACTCAGTGGCGGGCCATCCGGGTGCCGAGCTGGTGCGCCTCGCGCAGCAGCAGCTCCCCGAGCTCGCGCTGGCGCGGCGGGGCGAGCCGCGACTCGATGCCGTTGATGCTGAGCGCCCAGCGCGGCTCCTCGTGGGCGTCGAAGACCGCCGCGCCGAGGCCCCAGCTGCCGGTGACGATCAGGCCGGGGTTGACCGCGTAGCCGCGCTTCCTGGTGTCGGCGATCCGCTCCCGCAGGCCCTCGGTGGTGTGCTGCTCGCCGTGACCGGGGGCGAGGTCGGCGCGGGCGAGATAGGCGTCGCGCTCCCGCTCGGGGAGGAAGGCGAGGATGACCATCCCGGCCGATGCCACGCCGAGCGGGAACCGGATCCCCTCGTGCAGCACGTGCGAGCGGATCGGGAAGCTGCCGTCCTCGCGGAGGAGGCACACGGTCTCGTCGCCGCGCCGCACCGAGAAGAACGCGCTCTCGCCGGTCTCCCGCGCGATCCGCAGCACCGCCTCCCGCGCCGCCGGCGCGATGTCGTGGCGGGTGGTGGCCGCCGCGCCGAGCAGGTAGCACTCCGGGCCGAGGTGCCACGCGCCGCTCGCCTCGTCGCGCTCGGTCATGCCCTCTTCGCGCAGCGCGGACAGCAGCCGGTGCGCCGTCGGACGCGGCAGGCCCACGGCAGTCGCCAGCCCGGTCGTGGTCGCGCCGTCGGGCTCGCGCGCGGCGAGCGCCCGCAGCACCGCGCCGACCCGGCCCACGACGGTCGCCCCACTGTCCACCGCACCATCCTAACGGGGGCGTTCATTCAGTGGACGCCTGAATGACCGGCTGCCCGTCGAACGAGCAATCACGCCTGAGATCGCGCTCACCTGTTGACCGCACCCCCGGTCCACTGCCTACGCTCGGCGGCATGGACAAGGTCTTCTCCTCGGCCACGGAGGCCGTGGCGGACATCCCGGACGGCGCGACCCTCACGGTCGGCGGGTTCGGGCTGTGCGGCATCCCCTCCGTGCTCATCCGCGCCCTCCTCGACGCCGGCACCACCGACCTCGAGGTCGTCTCCAACAACGCCGGCGTCGACGACTGGGGCCTCGGCCTGCTGCTCTCCGCCGGGCGGCTGCGTCGCGTCGTGGCGTCGTACGTCGGCGAGAACAAGGAGTTCGCGCGGCAGTACCTCTCCGGCGAGCTCGAGGTCGAGCTCACCCCGCAGGGCACCCTCGCCGAGCGGATGCGCGCTGGCGGCTCCGGGATCGCGGCGTTCTACACCCGCACCGGCGTCGGCACCCAGGTCGCCGAGGGCGGTCTGCCGTGGAAGTACGACGACGCGGGCAACGTCGTGAAGACCTCCCCCGAGAAGCCCGTGATGACGTTCGAGACCCGCGACGGCGAGCAGGAGTTCGTGCTCGAGGAGGCCATCGTCTCCGACTTCGGCCTGGTCCGCGCCTGGAAGGGCGACCGCCACGGCAACCTGGTGTTCAAGGCGTCCGCCCGCAACTTCAACCCGCCCGCCGCCATGGCCGGCCGGATCACGATCGCGGAGGTCGAGGAGCTGGTCGAGCCCGGCGAGATCGCGCCGGACGACGTCCACCTGCCGGGCGTGTACGTCGACCGCGTCGTACCCCTCACCCCGGAGCAGGCGGCGGACAAGCGCATCGAGAAGCGGACCGTGCGGGCCGCGACGACCAGCGAGGAGGGCTGACATGGCCTGGGACCGGGAGCAGATGGCGGCGCGGGCCGCGACGGAGCTCGTCGACGGCGACTACGTCAACCTCGGCATCGGACTGCCGACGCTGGTGCCGAACTACGTGCCGGACGAGGTCGAGCTGGTGCTGCAGAGCGAGAACGGCATCCTCGGCACCGGGGCCTACCCGGTCGAGGACGCGGTCGACCCCGACCTGATCAACGCGGGCAAGGAGACCGTCACCGTCCGCAAGGGCGCGAGCTTCTTCGACTCCGCCACCAGCTTCGGCATGATCCGCTCCGGCAAGATCGACGCCGCCATCCTGGGCGCGATGCAGGTCTCCGCCGGCGGCGACATCGCCAACTGGATGATCCCCGGCAAGATGGTCAAGGGCATGGGCGGCGCGATGGACCTGGTCCATGGCGCGAAGAAGGTCATCGTGCTGATGGAGCACGTCGCCCGCGACGGCTCCTACAAGATCGTCGACGAGTGCTCGCTGCCCTACACCGGCCGCGGCGTCGTGCAGCGGATCATCACCGACCTGTGCGTCCTCGACGTCACGCCCGAGGGGCTGCGGCTCGTCGAGCTGGCGCCCGACGTGACGCTCGACGAGGTGCGCGAGAAGACCGAGCCCCAGGTGCTGGCCGGCTGACTCAGGGGCCGGGGACGGCGAGTCCGCCGAGCGCGCTGCGCACGGCGGACTCGATGTCCTCGACCGGCGTACCCTCCGCGACGACCACCACGGCGCCCGTCGGGGCGCGGTCCTCGGCGAACACCCGCCGGACCACGTCGAGCGCCTCGACGACCTCGCGCTCGGGGTCGGGGGTCTCCTCGCGCAGCCAGCGCCGGAGCACCCGGTTGTGGGCGGCGACTACCGCGGCTGCCATCAGCTCGGCGCGCAGCTCCGACTGCGGCGAGCCGTCGCCCCACTCGGACAGGAAGCGGCGGAACAGCTGCTGGTAGCGGGCGGTCCCGATCAGCTCGCGCTCGCGCAGCGCCGGGACCGTGGAGACCAGGCGGTAGCGCTCGCGCGCCCGGTCGCCCTCGGCGAGGTAGTGGAACAGCACCACCTTGACCGCGTCGGTGACGGCCGGCAGCGCGGAGTCGGCGGAGGTGGCGTGCAGCCGCTCCTCGACCCGGCGCAGGATCTGGTCGTGCTCGGGGAAGACCACGGCCTCCTTGGAGCCGTAGGTCCGGAAGAAGGTCGAGCGGCTCACGCCGGCAGCCGCGGCGATGTCGTCGACCGACGTGGCGGCGTACCCCTGCGTGGCGAAGAGCCGGAACGCGGCCTCGGCGATCGCGTCGGGCATCGACAGCGTCGTCAACGGCGTCCTCCTCTCCGGGCCTCGCGGGCGGCTGCACGACGATGGACAATCCTCGCGCATGAGACTTAGTATCAGAATATGACACTCCGGCTCAGCGAGGACGACTCCTCGATCGACATCCACACGACGGCGGGCAAGATCGCTGATCTCGAGCGTCGCACCGACGAGGCCGTGCACGCCCCCGCCGCCAAGGCGCAGGAGAAGCAGCACGCCAAGGGCCGCAAGACCGCCCGCGAGCGGATCGAGCTGCTCTTCGACGAGGGCTCGTTCGTCGAGCTCGACGAGCTCGCCCGGCACCGGTCCACGGCGTTCGGCCTCGAGAAGAACCGCCCGTACGGCGACGGCGTGGTGACCGGATACGGCACCATCGACGGCCGCCAGGTCTGCGTCTTCTCCCAGGACTTCACCGTCTTCGGCGGGTCGCTGGGCGAGGTCTACGGCGAG
>DATMHM010000024.1:0-27647 GCA_035554935.1 Nocardioides sp.
CCAGAAAGAGGTCGACTCCTACGCCCGCGAGCTACAGCGTCACGGTGTCGAGTCGGTCGAGCGGGAGGTCCGTTGGCTCTCCTCGCTGATCGATGCCGAGCGCAACCCCAAGCCTGCGATCAACGAGCAGGCAGCGGGTCAGGGGGATCTGGGGGATGACGATGGCGTACGCGACGAAGCGGACGTCTCGCGCACAGCGCAGAGCAGCCTAGAGAACGAGAAATGACCTTCTGACCGGTGAACCGGACAGAAGTATGGAAGGAGCCCCGATGGGTTCGGTTCGTGTAGCAATCGCGGGAGTCGGCAACTGCGCCAGCTCCCTGGTCCAGGGTGTGGAGTACTACAGGGACGCCGACCCGGCGGGCAGTGTCCCGGGCCTGATGCACGTCACGTTCGGCGACTACCACGTCTCTGACGTCGAGTTCGTCGCTGCCTTCGACGTCGACGACAAGAAGGTCGGTAAGGACCTCTCCGAGGCGATCAACGCCTCCGAGAACAACACCATCAAGATCGCCGACGTCCCCTTCAAGGGTGTCGAGGTGCAGCGTGGCCCCACGCTCGACGGTCTGGGCAAGTACTACAAGCAGACGATCTCCGAGTCCGGCCTCGACCCCGTCGACGTCGTCTCGATCCTGCGCGAGAAGGAGGTCGACGTCCTCGTCTCCTACCTTCCCGTCGGCTCGGAGGAGGCGGACAAGTTCTACGCGCAGTGCGCGATCGACGCGGGCGTCGCCTTCGTCAACGCGCTGCCGGTCTTCATCGCCTCCGACCCGGAGTGGGCCGCGAAGTTCGAGGCCGCCGGCGTCCCGATCGTCGGTGACGACATCAAGTCGCAGGTCGGTGCCACCATCACCCACCGCGTCATGGCCAAGCTGTTCGAGGACCGCGGCGTCGCGCTGGACCGTACGTACCAGCTCAACGTCGGCGGCAACATGGACTTCAAGAACATGCTCGAGCGCGAGCGCCTGGAGTCCAAGAAGGTCTCCAAGACCCAGGCCGTCACGTCCAACCTGACCGGCTCGCTGGCCGGCCTGATCGACAGCAAGAACGTCCACATCGGTCCGTCGGACTACGTCGCGTGGCTCGACGACCGCAAGTGGGCCTACGTCCGCCTCGAGGGTCGCGCCTTCGGTGACGTCCCGCTGAACCTCGAGTACAAGCTCGAGGTCTGGGACTCCCCGAACTCGGCCGGCATCATCATCGACGCCGTCCGGGCCGCGAAGATCGCCAAGGACCGCGGCGTCGGCGGCCCGATCATCCCCGCGTCGGCGTACCTCATGAAGAGCCCGCCGGTGCAGATCGAGGACACCGAGGGCCGCGCGCTCCTCGAGCGCTTCATCGCCGGCGAGTGACCTCTCCGCAACGCTGACAGCACCGCCCCGGATCCGCACGGATCCGGGGCGGTCGCCATTTCGTCGGTCGAGCAGCCCGACCGGTTCGCCGGTCGAGTAGCCCGAGCCCCCGGGCGAGGGCGTATCGAGACCACCTCACCACGGTCTCGATACGCCGATGCTCGTTCCTCGCACCGGCTACTCGACCAACGAAGGGGGCCGCCCGTTGGTCGAGGAGGCCGGCCACGGCCGTCTCGAGACCCCCGCAGCCCGCGCTCCTGCCCGCCCTACTCGCCGACCTTGAAGCAGCCGAGCTCCTCGCTCAGCTGCAGCCGCGACCACACGGCGCGGTGGTCGGAGACGCTCGAGGCGAGGACCACCGACTGCAGCGGCTCCAGGAAGCCGTCGTACAGGACGTAGTCGATCCGCACTCGCGGCCGGCCCGCCGGTGCGGTGAACCCGCTGCCCGAGCCGACCGCCCAGACGTCGCCGAGGCCCGCAGCTCGCAGCTGGTTGACCGCGGTCGAGCCGGGACGGCTGTTGAGGTCGCCGCCGACGACGGTCGGGCGGGGGTCCGCGGCGACGACGCGGGCGAGGGCGCTCGCCTGCGCGATCCGGGCGCCCTGGGACATGTGGTCGAAGTGGGTGGAGTAGACGCTCACCTCGGTGCCCTCGACGTCGACGACCGCATGCACCGCGTGCCGGTCGAACTTGCCGCCGGCCCGCGGGAGCGCGATCACCTTCTGCGCGGTGACCGGGAAGCGGGAGAGCACCGCGTTGCCGGTCTCGCCGCTGCCGGCGACCCAGCTGAGGCCCAGGGCCTCCCCGATCTGCCGGGCCTGGACGACGTTCCCCGAGCGGCGGCGGGTGTTGTCGACCTCCTGCAGCAGCACCACGTCGGGCTTCCAGGAGGCGACCTCCTTGATCAGCTGGCCGGTGGCGAGGCCGCCGTTCCTGCGGATCGCGGAGTGGATGTTGAAGGAGAGCACCGTGAACGGGTGCTCGATGGTGAGCGACGGGCACAGGCTCGCCGGCACGTCGAGCTCCGGAGCGGCGAGGGACGAGTCGGCGCTGGGCTGGAAGCCGGAGGAGGGTACGTCGGGGACGGTGGTCACCGGCGTACCGGCCTCCGGCGCGCGGGGCGGCTCGTCCCGGCCGCCCTGCAGCACGAAGACGACGCCGAGCACCAGCAGCACCACGGCGACCACCACCGCGGTGGCGACCTGGGCGGCCGGGCTGACCGCAGGACCGGTGACGGCCTTCGGCAGTGGCGACGGCGCGGGCTGCTGCTCGTCGCCGGGCTCGCCGGGGCCCCCGGACTGGTCGTCGCTCACGGGGTCATTCAACCCGGTCCCGGGGCGCCCGGCCGGGCGATCAGGCCTCGGCCTCGGCCTTGATCCGCTCGAGGGTCTGCCGGATGCCCTTGCGCAGCTCGTCGGTGAAGCCCTCCTGGCCGCCCAGGACGACCTTCGTCAGCACCATCGAGACGCCGGAGATGCCCTGCGGGGTCTCCCGGCGCTCGATGAGCCGGGTGCCGCCGTCGGCGGTCGGCTCGAGCGCGAAGGACCAGACCGTCCGGTTCTCGCGGATCTTGAAGGCGAAGTCGCCCTGGGTGCCGTCGGCCGGCGGGGTGAACCGGACGACCTTGCCGGAGGTGGGCCAGCGCTTGATGCCCTGCTTGTTGAGGTTGGAGAAGGTCGCGCCGAGCTTGACCTCGCCGCCCTTCACCGTCGACTTCACGACCTGCGGGCTCCACTTCGACATCCGCGGGATGTCGGTGACCAGGCTCCAGACCTTGTCGGCGGGTGCGGAGATCTCGATCGAGTCCTCGAGCAGCTTCTCGTAGGTGTCGGCCATGGTGGCGTCCTTCAGGTGGCGGGATCGGTTCTGACGGAAACTACCCTCCAGTAGCAGACCGACGGTACGTGACGCCCGCCACAGGGGTTTCCCGGCCCGGCCGGATCGGGTAAGCACCCTCTCCATGAGAAGTCCCCGCGTCGCCCGGCGCCCGGCCCGCGCGATCGTCGCGACCCTCGCGTCGCTGCTCGTCCTCGCCGGCTGCGGCGAGGAGGAGACGTCGAGCACCGCGTGGCCTGCCGCGGAGGCCACCGTGGAGGCCCGCGGCCTGGTCTGGGCCGCCGGCAGCACGATCCACCTCGGCGACGGCAGCACGCTCGACGCGGGCGGCCCGATCCGCAGCTTCGTGGTCGCGCAGGGCGGCGCGTACGTCGTACCGGACACCGCCTCGGACGCGCAGCCGTGGCCGGAGCTGGTCCGGGTCACCCCCGACGGCAGCGAGCCGCTCGGGGTCCACCCGGAGCCCGACAGCCTCGCGGTCTCGCCCGACGGCCGTCACCTCGCGTTCCTCGACCGGAGCGGCGAGCGCGACGACCACGACGTCCCGGTCGCCGAGGCGGTCGTCGTCGACCTCGAGACCGGCGCCGAGGTGCACCGCGGCGCCGACGGCATGGGCGACCCCGCAGTCGACGACCTCACCGACCTCTACGAGGACGCCACCCCCTACGTCCTCGGCGTCGACGACGAGCACGCCTGGATCCAGACCGTCGGCGACATCCGGTCGGTCGAGCTCGCGACGGGCGAGGCCGAGCTGGTCGAGACCGACGGCGGCCCCGTCGGCGAGCCCTGGTACGACGCCCTCGACACCGGGCTCGTCGCCGACAGCCCCGACGGCTCGTGGACGATCGACCCGCGGGAGGAGGAGGGCGGCCCCCGGCTGGTCGCCGCCGACGGCACTGTCGTCGACACGACGATCACGGCCGCCGACCTCGGCTTCTCCCCGCTCGACCCGCCCGACGAGATCCAGTGGTTCCTCGACTCCTGGGTGGACGCGACCACGGCGGCCGGCTCGGCCGTGGCCCGGCGCTCGGGCGAGGAGACGCGCGTGCTGATCACCTGCTCGGTGCCCGACGGACGGTGCACGCCGGTCCCCGGCAGCGAGCAGGGCTACGCGCTGCCCAGCCACGGCGTCGCGGAATCGGTCGTGGTCGACGCACCCCTGGCGGAGGGACCATGACGACCCCGGAGCAGCTGCACGCCGATCTCACGTCGGGCAACCTCGGCACCGTCACCACGCTGATCCTCGACGTGCGGGTCGCGCTGATGAACGTCGACGGCGCGGCCGACCACATCGCCTTCGCCCGCGACGTGCCCGAGTGGGACAGCCCCAGCGCCCGGACGAAGTTCAACATGCTCGCCTGGGCCAACCAAGCCGTCGCGCAGATGGGCGTCATCCACCTCAACCAGGCGAAGCTCGCGCTCGACCGGGTCGCCGCCGACTACGAGTGGGTCGTGGGCCGCGCCGACGCCACCATCGAGTGGTGGCGCACCTACCGGTCGACCCACGACGCCGCGACCGACCCGTGGTTCCTCTGGGTGCGGGCCGAGGTCCAGCGCGCCCTGACCGGCTACCGCGAGGAATACCGCGACCTGCTGCGCGCCGCACTCGCCTTCCTCACGGCCGACCCGCTCTCGCCCGAGCAGCGGGAATGGCTGGAGAGCGGGTTGGTCCGCTCGCTGCTCTTCGACCTGTCCGACCCGACCGACCTCGGTCCCACGATCCCGGACTCGCTCACGACGGGCTCGGACGCCGACGTCGACGACGGCGACGCACCGACCGCACAGGGCCTGGGCGTCGACCCGGCGACCGGCAACCTGATCCAGACCAGCTACACCGACGACGGCGAGGCGGTGCTCTCCGTCATCGACCCGGACACCGGCGAGGTGATCCGGACGGTCAGCCTGGGCGCGGTCGCCGACGAGGAGGACGGGCTCCCTCCGGACCACGCCGGCGGCGTCTCCGTGCACGACGGCCGGGTCTACGTCTCCTCGTCCGCGGGGGACCGCCTCTACTCGTACTCCCTCGCCGACATCATGGGCAGCGCACCCGGCGACCTGGTGCCGGCCCGCGACGCCCAGGGCGTCGACGCCGGCGCCTACCACACCATCCACGACGGGATCCTCTACGTCGGCAGCCACAACGAGGCGAGCGACGAGTGGGGCTCGCTCTACACCTACCGGCAGGACCCGGACACCGGGAGGTGGGAGCGCTTCGGCCCGGAGTACCAGTCCCCGCCGCAGGCGCAGGGCGTCGCGGTACGCGACGGGATCATGTACTTCACCTCATCCCGCGGCCGCGGCAACGACAGCGCCCTCCACGCCTACGACATGGCGACCGGCCGCCGGATCGGCCTCGAGCACCTGCCGAACATGGCGGAGGGTGTCGTCGCCACCGACGACGGCATCGTGGTCACCTACGAGTCCGGCTCCGGCCAGTACGACACCGGGGACGGCGTGCCGTTCGACGACCTCTGGTCCAGCCGGAACCTGACCATCACGCCGTACTCGGAGCTGGGCCTGGCCGACGACACCGAGGTGCGACCCGAGACGCTGCGCGAGGCGCGGACCTACTTCCTGGAAGCGGAGGCCGCCCTCGACCGGACGATCGCTGAGCTCCACCGGCTCACCCTGCCCGCCGCGGCGCTCGGCACCGTGCCGGAGGCCGCCACCTTCGCGACCACGCTGGTCAAGCACCTCGACAAGACCGCGCGCTGGCTCGACAAGGGCAGGATCACCGCGACCATGAACGCCGACGGCCTGGTCGCCAGTGCCCTCGACTACGAACGCACCGACGACGGCGCTGCCGGCGTCCTGCAGAACCTGATCCGGCTCGGGCTCCGGCTCGGCGGCTGAACGCGAGCGGGCGGCGTCAGCGCGCGGCCCACCACTCCTGCAGCGCGGCGGTCGCGTCCGCCTCGGACATCGGGCCGTTGTCGAGGCGCAGCTCGAGCAGGAACTTGTAGGCCTCGCCGACCTCGCGGCCGGGGCCGATGCCGAGGATCCCCATGATCTGGTTGCCGTCGAGGTCGGGGCGGATCGCCGCGAGCTCCTCCTCGGCGGAGAGCCGGTCGATCCGGGCCTCCAGGTCGTCGTACGTCCGGCGGAGGCGGTCGGCCTTGCGCTGGTTGCGGGTGGTGCAGTCGGCGCGGGTGAGCACGTGCAGCCGCTCGAGCTGGTCGCCGGCGTCGCGGACGTAGCGGCGTACGGCGGAGTCGGTCCACTCGCCGGAGCCGTAGCCGTGGAAGCGCAGGTGCAGCTCGACGAGGTCGCCGACGGCGTCGATCTCGTCGTTGCTGAACTTCAGCGCCTTCATCCGCTTGCGGGTCAGCTTGGCCCCGACCACGTCGTGGTGGTGGAAGGTGACCGTGCCGTCGTCGACGAAGCGGCGCGTCTTCGGCTTGCCGACATCGTGCATGAGGGCGGCGAAGCGGGAGACGAAGTCCGGGCCGGGCGCGAGGTCGCCGCGCTCGGCGAGGCGCGGCTCGAGGTCGATCGCCTGCTCGAGGACGGTCAGGGTGTGCTCGTAGACGTCCTTGTGCCGGTGGTGCTCGTCGCGCTCGAGCTTCAGCGCGGGCAGCTCCGGCAGCACCCGGTCGGCGAGGCCGGTCGCGACGAGGAGCTCCAGGCCCAGCCGGGGGTGCGGCGCGCAGACCAGCTTGACCAGCTCGTCGCGCACCCGCTCCGCGGAGATGATCTGGATCCGGTCGGCCATCTCCGTCATCGCCGTGACCACCTCGGGCGCGACGGCGAAGCCGAGCTGGGCGGCGAAGCGGGCGGCACGCATCATCCGCAGCGGGTCGTCGGAGAAGGACTGCTCCGGGGTGCCGGGGGTGCGCAGCACCTGGTGCGCGAGGTCCATCACCCCGCCGAACGGGTCCACGATCTCCCGGTCGGGCAGGCGGACCGCCATCGCGTTGACGGTGAAGTCGCGGCGCCCGAGGTCGCCGGCCAGCGTGTCGCCGTACTGCACCTCCGGCTTGCGGCTGTCGCGGTCGTAGGCCTCGGAGCGGTACGTCGTCACCTCGACCACCCAGTCGCCCTTGCGGCAGCCGATGGTGCCGAAGTCGCGGCCCATGTCCCACCACGCGTCGCCCCACGCCCGGAGCAGCTTGTCGGTCTGGTCGGGGCGCGCGGAGGTGGTGAGGTCCAGGTCGTTGGAGCGGCGGCCCAGCATCGCGTCGCGGACCGGACCGCCCACCAGGGCCAGCTCGTGGCCGGCCTCGGCGAACAGCGCGCCCAGCTCGTCGATGACCGGCGCGATCCGGTCCAGCTCGGCGTGCACCGCGGCCTGCACGTCGACCAGGCGCAGCGGCGCGGCGGGCTGGTGGTCGGGGGCGTCGGTCACGGGCCACCATCTTAGGAGACGGCCGTGCCACTACCCTCGGGAGCGTGGTCGGTCGTCCTGCACTCCTGCGCGCGCTCGCAGGAGCGGTGACGGGCGCCGCGCTCGCGGGCAGCCTGCTGGCCGCGCCGGCGGCGGCCCTCCCGGGTGACCTGCCGGGCGACCGGAACCCGGCCCTCAGCCCCGACGACGAGGGGTACGTCGCCCCGCTCGAGATCAGCATCGACCAGCTCACCCCCGGCGTGCTGCCGCGGACCGGACCGCTCGTGGTGAGCGGCACGATCACCAACGTCGACCTGGAGACGTGGGAGGGGATCAACCTCTACCCGCTCTTCAACGCCGGGCCCGGGTGCGCCGGCGGCGGGTGCGCGGCGGTGATGACGACCCCCGACGAGCTCGCCGCCGCCGCCGACTCCGACCCGGAGGCGCCGATCGGTGCGCGCTACGTCGAGGTCAACGACACGATCGCCACGCTCGCGCCCGGCGGCTCGGCCCGCTACACGATCCGCATCCCGCAGCGGATCCTGCGCCAGCTGTTCCCGGTGCGGACCACCGGCGTCTACTGGTTCGGGGTGCACGCCTCCGGGCTGAGCACCTCGACGCCGCGCGACCAGTTCGCCGACGGCCGCGCCCGCACGTTCCTGCCCTCGGTCCGCAACCCCGACGCACCCGGCAGGCCGGGCGTCGAGGCCGCGGTGGTGCTGCCGCTGCGCGGCCGGATCGCCCACGAGGAGGACGGGTCGCTGGCCCGCACCAGCGGGTGGGAGCAGTCCCTCGCGGTCGACGGCGACCTCGGCGGCCCGCTGGCGTTCGGCGCCGCGGCCGGGGCGACGCCGGTGAGCTGGCTCGTCGACCCCGCCATCCCCGACGCCGTGCGCCGGCTCGCGCTCGGCAACCCGCCGCGCGACGTCACCCCCCGGCCCGCGCCCGACGACGAGCCGTCCGCCAGCGACCAGCCCTCGGAGTCCGAGCCCCCCGCCGAGGCGGCGGAGCCGGTCGAGGAGACCGCGCTGACCCGGGCCGCCGAGGGCTGGCTGGAGCAGGCCCGCACCGAGCTGACCAGCGACGCCGTCGCGCTGCTGCCGTACGGCGACCCGGACGTCGCCGCGGCCGGGGACGCGCTCCCGAGCCTCTACCCCGCGGCCCGCCAGCAGCCGGCGGTCCAGCTGACCGCGTGGGAGGTGACGTCGACGCCGGTGGTCGCGGCCCCGGACGGGTACCTCGACGCCGCGGGCATCGACGCGGTCGACGACGGCGCGACGCTCCTCCTCGGCAACCAGGCGTTCCCGGCCGAGACGTTCACCCGGCCCCCGACCGGCGCCGTGGTGGGGGACCGGCCGGTCGTGGTCACCGCGCCGGCAGCCAGCGACGGCGGACCCGGACCGGACCCGGCCCAGGCGCCCGTGGCGCTGCGGCAGCGGCTGCTCGCCGAGGCCGTCGTCCGCCTGCTCCGCGCCCGCGGGGGCGAGGCCGAGCCGCTCGTCGTCGTGCTCCCGCCCACCGTGTCCGCCGCCGGCGCCGAGGACTTCTGGTCGGGGCTCTCCCTCCCGTGGCTGGACCTGGTCGAGCTCGACGACCTGGCCGCGCCCGCATCCGGCGGCACCGGTGCCGCGGCCGGCGACCGGCAGCTCGACCCGGACGAGCTCACCTACCCCGAGACCCAGGAGGAGGACGAGCTCCCCGGCCGGGTCGTCGCCGAGGCCGGGCGGCTGATCCGGGTGTCCCGGGCGCTGCAGTCGATCCTCGGCGAGGACTACACCGTGGGGCGCGACCTCGTGGCGGAGGCGCTCGCCGGGACGTCGTACGCCATGCGCAGCGACGTGCAGGCGGCCGACCGCCTCGAGCGGACCCGCGGCTGGGTGGAGGACCAGCTGGGGCAGTTGGACATCGACGCCCCCAGCGGCGTCACCCTGTCCAGCGACTCCGGCAGCTTCAATGTGGCGGTGAGCAACGGCCTCGACCAGCCGGTCACGGTGGAGATCCGGGCGTCGACCGACTCCGGCGCGGCGGTCCGGGTCGCCGGGCCGGTCCGGCTCGCGGCCAACAGCCGTACGTCGGTGCCCGTGGAGGCACAGATGGCCCGCACCGGCGTCCACAACGTGACGCTGCAGCTGACCGACGCCGACGGCTACCCGATCGGCGCCGAGGACAGCCTGCCGCTGCGCTCGGGCCAGGCGGGCGCGGTGATCTGGGCGATCATCGGCGCCGGCATCGGGATCCTCTTCGTCGCGATCACGATCCGGCTGGTGCGCCGCTACCGGCGCCACAAGACCGCCGAGACCGCCGAGACCGCCGAGGCCGTGACGTGAGCGCCGAGGGCCCGGTCGAGGAGGGGGACCAGGACCAGAAGCGGATCCTCGCCAACACCGCGGTGATGGCGGCCGGGACCGTGGTGTCCCGGTTCAGCGGCTTCATCCGCTCGACGCTGCTGGCCGCGGCGCTCGGCGTCTCGCTGCACGCGGACCTGTTCACCATCGCCAACACCGTCCCGAACATGCTCTACATCCTGCTCGCCGGCGGCGTGTTCAACGCGGTGCTCGTGCCGCAGCTGGTCCGGTCGATGAAGAACGACGCCGACGGCGGCGCCGCCTACGTCGACCGGGTGATGACGCTCGCGATCCTCTTCCTCGGCACCGTCACGGTGCTGCTCGTCGTGTTCGCACCGCTGGTGATGTCGGTCGTCCTCGGGTCGGAGTACGACGGCGCGCGGCTCGCCGAGGAGCGGCGCTCCGCGATCGACTTCGCCCGCTTCTGCCTCCCGCAGGTGTTCTTCTACGGCATGTTCGTGCTGGTCGGGCAGGTGCTCAACGCCCGCGGCCGGTTCGGTCCGATGATGTGGGCGCCGATCGCCAACAACGTCATCGCGATCGCCACCCTCGTCACCTACCTGTTCGTGTTCGGGCCGGCCACCGAGGCCGAGCAGTCCGGGCCGTTCACGCCGGGGCAGGAGGCGCTGCTCGGCATCGGCTCGACGCTGGGCATCGCGATGCAGCTGCTGATCCTGGTGCCCTACCTGCGCTCGGCGGGGATCCGCTACCGCCCGCGGCTCGACTTCCGCGGCGTCGGCCTGGGCCAGACCTTCCGGCTGGCGGTGTGGACGGTGCTGTTCGTCATCGTCAACCAGGTGGCGTACGTCGTCGTGGTGCGCCTCGCGTCCAACGGCACCGCCGCGGCGGAGGACGGCACGGGCATCACCATCTACTCCAGCGTGATGCTCGTCGTGATGGTGCCGCACTCGATCATCACCGTCTCCCTGGCCACCGCGATCCTGCCGCGGCTCTCGGCCGCCGCCGCGAACGAGGACCTCGGCCGGCTCGCCGCGACGCTGGGGCACACCCTGCGCACGGCGCTCGCGGTCGTCGTACCGTTCGCGGCGCTGCTGCCGTCCATCGCGCTCCCGGTGGCGCAGGTGATCTGGGGACACGGGGCGACCAGCGAGACCTACCAGCGGTTCGAGACGTCGATGGTGCTCTTCGGGTTCGCGGTGGTCGCGTTCACCGTGCACTACCTGGTGCTGCGCGGGTTCTATGCCCTCGAGCGCAACCGCACCGTGTTCTTCGTGCAGTGCGCGATCGCGGCCACGAACGTCGCGCTGGCGGTGCTGCTCGTCGGCAGGGTCGACCCCGAGGACACCGCGCCGATGCTGGTGCTGGCCTACACCGCCGCCTACACGGTCGGCGCCACGCTCTCCACCATCGTGCTGCTGCGCGTGCTGCGCGGCGGCGACCGGCCCGCGGACCGCGGCGCGGGCGAGTGGCCCCGGTTCGTCGTACGACTCCTGCTCGCCGCGGCCGTCGTGTTCGGGACCGGGTGGCTGCTCGACCTGGTCGTCACCGACACCTTCGAGGAGCTGGCCCTCGAGCGCACGTTCGTGCTGGCGGCGATCGAGGCGGCGGTGGTGTCGGCCGGCGCCGGCGCCGCGCTGCTGCTCGCGGCCCGGGTGCTGCGGATCGAGGAGGTCACCTCGGTGGTGTCGACGGTGACCGCACGCCTGACGCGCCGGTAGCCGCTCGGTAGCCGCGCCGGGAGCGGCAGCCGCTCCGGACGCGCCGGGTGCCGACACTAGGATGGCGACGATCAGAGAGGGACTGGTGTGGCGACGTCGACGCGGTCGGGGGATGTGCTCGCCGGCCGCTACCGGTTGATCGACCTGCTGAGCGAGAGCGGCGGCGGTCGGTTCTGGCGTGCCCACGACAACGTCCTCGAGCGGTTCGTGGCGCTGCACGTCATCGGGATCGACGACCCGCGCGCCCCCGGCCTGGTCGAGGCGGCGCGGACGTCCGCCGGCGTCCTCGACCCGCGGATCCTGCGCGTGCTCGACGCCGAGCAGGAGGACGGCCGTTGCTTCGTGGTCAACGAGTGGGGGACCGGCATCTCCCTCGACGTGCTGGTGACCCACGCCGGCCCGCTCGCGCCGCGGCGCGCGGCGTGGCTGGTGGCCGATGTCGCCGACGCGATCGCCCGCGCCCACGCGGCCGGGGTGACCCACGGCCGGCTGAACCCGGAGAACGTCCTGATCGACCGGTACGGCGCCGTCCGGCTGATCGGCATGTGCGTCGACGCCGCGCTGCACGGGCTCGCGCCCGGTGACGTCCAGGGCGACCTCGAGGACCTCGGCGGACTGCTCTACTGCACCCTCACCGGCGTGTGGCCGGGCCCGTCGGGCTCGATCGTGCCGGCCGCGCCGCGCGAGAACGGCGCCTTCCTCAGCCCGCGCCAGGTCCGGGCCGGGGTGCCGGGGCCGCTCGACGCGCTGTGGCGGGCCTTCGACGCCGACGACGCGTCGGGCCGGCGGCGGCTGCTCGGCGCCGGCGTCGACCAGCCCGATGTCAGCAGCGCCCAGGCCATCGCCGACGAGCTGCTCGCGTTCGTCGGCGACCCCGC
Source organism: Nocardioides sp. (assembly GCA_035554935.1). Classification (GTDB taxonomy): domain Bacteria; phylum Actinomycetota; class Actinomycetes; order Propionibacteriales; family Nocardioidaceae; genus Nocardioides. Next base: position 12,415 of record DATMHM010000024.1, read on the forward strand.
CGGCATGCCGGAGTCGCTCGCCCAGTCGATCCCACCGATCAACGAGCTGCGGCCGGTCTGGCTGCCGGCGGTGAGCGACCCGCTGCCGCACGACTCGACGCTGGACGACATCCCGGCAGTCCCGGCCGAGGAGCCTGCGGAGGAGCCTGGCGAGGAGCCTGCGGACGAGCGCGGTTTGGATGGGCCGGAGATGACCGAGGAGCCGGGCGACCCGGGCGACTCGGGCAACTCGGGCGACCCGGGCGACCCGCCGATCCCGCTGGTCACCGAGCTGCCGACGGAGGCCGGGATGCCGGTCTTCGACGACGACGAGGTGCAGTGGCTGCGCACCCGCAGCACGCCACCGCCCCCGCCGCCGCCGTTCGAGGAGCCGCCCGAGCGGCCGCTGTTCGCGCCCGACGCACCCCGGCGGCCGCGGCCCGACCTCGGTACCCCGCCGGGTGCGCGGCCGACCGGCCCCGACGGCATGCCGCTGCCCGGCTACTGGCCGTGGGACACCGACGCCGCCGGCGTCGCCGGTCCGCCCGACGACGACACCGGGGTCGACGAGTCCGTGCCCGGCCGGAGCTGGCTGCGGCTCGCGATGGCGGTCGCCGTCGCCGTGCTGCTGCTGGTGGCGATCGTGATCGCGTTCAACCTCGGCCGCGGCCGTACCCCGCTGGGCGGCGACCGCGATGAGGACCCCTCCGGCTCCCCGTCCGCCAGCGCCCCCGCGGCCACGGTGCTCAAGGGCGTCACCGCAAGCGCCTTCGACCCCCTCGGCACCGACGGCGGCGAGGAGAACAACGACGACGCGCCGCTCGTCCTCGACGGCGACCGCGGCACGACCTGGGCCACCCAGACCTACCTCGACCAGCTCGGCCCACCGCCGGGGCTCAAGGTGGGGGTCGGACTGTTGCTCGACCTCGGCTCGTCGCGGCGGATCGCGTCGGTCGACGTACGACTGGGCGACGGGGAGACGGTCCTCGAGCTCTACGCGTACGACGAGGCGCCGACCAGCGCGCCGTCCGGCAACCCGGTCGCGACGGCCACCGGCCCGGGCGCGGTGACGCTGGCGCCGCCCGCGCGGGGCGGGCAGGCGGCCACCGTCACCGGGCGCTACCTCGTGCTCTGGTTGACGTCCCTGCCCGAGGTCTCCGGCGACGAGTTCCGCGGCGAGGTCGCCGAGGTGGTCGTCCGTGGCAACTGAGCCGATCGAGCCGGACCCCCGGGCCGATCCCAGGAACGCCGAGCCCAGGGACACCGGGCCCTCGGACGCCGATCTCCTGGCCGCCCACGTGGCCGGCGACGACACCGCCTTCGGCGTGCTCTTCGCGCGGCACCGCGACCGGCTGTGGGCCGTGGCGCTGCGCACCTGCAGCGACCCCGAGACCGCCGCCGACGGCCTCCAGGAGGGGATGGTCGCGGCCTTCCGGCGAGCCGACTCCTACCGCGGCGAGGCGGCCGTCACCACCTGGCTGCACCGGATCGTCGTCAACGCCTGCCTCGACCGCCTCCGCGCTGCCAGGGTACGGCGGGCCGAGCCGCTCCCCGAGGACCTCGACGAGCACCAGCGCTCCTCGCGGCAGACGGTCGCCGGTCCGGACACGATCGACCCCGCCGACCACGCCGTCGCCACCGAGCGCCGCGAGCGGGTGCTCGCCGCCCTGGCCGCGCTGCCGGACGAGCAGCGTGCGGCCGTCGTACTGGTCGACATGGAGGGCTACCCCGTCGCGGAGGTGGCCGAGATCCTCGACTGCGCGGTCGGCACCGTGAAGAGCCGGTGCGCGCGGGCGCGGGCGAAGCTCGCCGTCCTGCTCGCCGACGTGCTCGACGTCGCCACGCCGCCGGACCCGATCGAGGAGTCGGACGCGACGGGCGGGAACCCAGCGACGGACCCGGGCGTCGGATCCCTGGTGACCCGGGGTCCGCCGGCGGAGCCGGCCCCCACCGCCGACTGACCGCCCCCACCCAGGAACCCGAGATGACCGAACCCACCGAGCCCTCCGACGAGCGCACAGGCGAGCGCACGGGCGAGCGCACAGGCGAGCCGGGGCTCGACCCCGCCCGCGAGACGGCCGTACGGCGCGCGCTCGCCGACGCCGCGCACACCGGGCCGCTGCCCGCGGAGGTCGCCGGGCGGCTCGACGAGACCCTCGCCGGCCTCGTCGCCGAGCGGGCTGCGGTGCCGCCGGTCACGCACGCGGAGCACGGCGCGGTCGTCGTACCCATGGACGCCGCAGCGCGCCGTCGTCGAGTCCGGGTGCGCGCCCTCCTCGGTGCGGCCGCGGCGGTCGTGGCGGTCGGCGTCGCCGCCGGCGTGATCACCGACCAGGGCGGCGCGGACCTCGACGCCGCCGGCGGCAGGAGCCTGACCGCCGACGAGCCGGCCCGCAGCGACGCGGCGGCGGACGAGGTCGAGGCTGCCGGCGACCGGCCCAGCGAGACCCGGGACGACGCTCAAGTCCCCGGCCTGTCCGGCTCCGAGAGCCACGAGTCGCACGCCCCCGAGGTCGCCCGGGTGACGCCCGAGCGGGTGGTCACCGACGAGCCGCTTCGCGAGGTGCGGGCCACCACGCTGCGCGAGGACCTCGTCGCGCTCCAGCACGTGTCGCTCCCGCACCCGGCCGATGCGGACTACAGCGGCGCCACGCTCAGCGCGCCCGCGGGCTTCATGTGCGAGCCCGCGGCCTACGGCCTCGGCTACCTCGTCGCTGTCCGGTACGACGACCGCCCCGCCGTGGTCGCGTTCCGCGAGCCCCAGGGGTCGACCCAGGTGGCCGAGGTGCTCGCCTGCGGGACGGGCGACGTGCTGCACTCCACGACGCTGTCCGCCACCGGCTGAGCCCGTCGGCGCCGGCGTCCCACGCCGCCGTACCGGCTGGGTCGCAGGGAATGCGGGCGCCTACGATCGGGTTGATCGAGCGTCACCATTTCCAGCCGCATTGGGAGTCCCATGTCCGAGTCCGTCGTGACCACCACCGAGCCCCGCAACGTCATCATCGTCGGGTCCGGGCCGTCGGGCTACACGGCCGCCGTCTATGCGGCGCGGGCGCAGCTGGCGCCGCTCGTGTTCGAGGGCTCCGTGACCGCCGGTGGTGCGCTGATGAACACCACCGAGGTGGAGAACTTCCCCGGCTTCCGCGACGGCATCATGGGCCCGGCCCTGATGGAGGAGATGCGCGCGCAGGCCGAGCGGTTCGGCGCCGAGCTGGTCGCCGACGACGTGGTCGAGGTGGACCTCACCGGCGACGTGAAGGTCGTCAAGACCGCCACCGACACCTACACCGCGCGGGCGGTGATCCTCGCGACCGGCTCCGGCTACCGCAAGCTCGACCTCCCCAACGAGGAGAAGCTGTCGGGCCGCGGCGTGTCCTACTGCGCCACCTGCGACGGGTTCTTCTTCCGCGAGCAGCACATCGCCGTCGTCGGCGGCGGCGACTCCGCGGTCGAGGAGGCCACCTTCCTCACCCGCTTCGGCTCGAAGGTCTCCCTCATCGTGCGCCGCGACGAGATGCGCGCCTCCAAGATCATGCAGGAGCGCGCCCTGGCCGACCCGAAGCTGGAGATCGTGTGGAACTCCGTGGTCGAGTCGATCAACGGCGAGGACTCGCTCGAGTCGCTGACCCTCAAGGACACCGTCACCGGCGAGACCAGCGAGCTCCCCGCGACCGGCCTGTTCATCGCGATCGGCCACGAGCCGCGCTCGGAACTGCTCACCGGCCAGGTCGACCTCGACGACAACGGCTACGTGCTCGTGCAGCCCGGCTCCACGGCGACCAACATCCCCGGCGTGTTCGCGGCCGGTGACCTCGTCGACCACGTCTACCGCCAGGCGATCACCGCCGCGGGCACCGGTTGCTCGGCCGCCCTCGACGCCGAGCGCTACATCGCCGCGCTCGACCACGCCGCCGCGACCGCGGGGAATGCCACCGCCAACGCGTAGGTTCAAGTCCACAGACGTTTCGTTCAACCAGATCCGAAGGAGCCCCAAGTGGCCGACAACATCTCCGCCGTGACCGACGCCGAGTTCGACGCGCAGGTCCTCAAGTCCGACAAGCCCGTCCTCGTGGACTTCTGGGCCGAGTGGTGCGGTCCGTGCCGCCAGGTCGCCCCGATCCTCGACGAGATCGCCGCGGCTCACGGCGACAAGGTCACGTTCCTCAAGATGAACGTCGACGAGAACCCGGTCACCCCGGCGTCCTACCGCGTCACCGGCATCCCGACCATCAACGTCTACTCCGGTGGCGAGGTCGTGAAGACCATCGTCGGCGCCCGCCCGAAGGCCGCCATCCTCAACGAGCTGGCCGACTTCATCAACTGACCCCGCCCCTCCCCGCCCGCTGGTCGAGTAGCCGCGGAGCGAGGAACGAGCGCAGCGGCGTATCGAGACCCCCCTGGTCCCGATACGCCGTTCCGCTTTTTCCGCGGACCGGCTACTCGACCGACGAGGTCGAGCGCGGGACCGGCGTCGGCGCGTGCCGCGGTCGTCGTACGGCGCCCACGATTCGCTCCCACGCTGCCTCCACCTCGCCGCGCCAGGTGACGAGGGAGCGCATCTCCATCCGCATCCGCGGGGTCTGCGGGTGGGCGCGGTGGGTCTTGAACCCGACCCGGGCGAGGAACTCCGCCGGCACCACGCAGTCGGCCGGGCCGGTCCACGGGCCACCGCCGCTGCGCGCGAACGCCTCCACGGCGCGGATCCCGTCGCCACGGGTCACCAGGTCGCGTGCCATCCCCTGCACGAGCAGCCGGCCCAGTCCACCGCCGGTGTGCTCCCCGCGGATCCATGCCGTCGTCAGGAGGACAGCGTCGGCGGACACCGGCGCGGTCGGGAACGCCGCGACCCCGGGTACGAACGCCGCGGGCGCATAGACGAGGTAGCCGACGGGTTCACCGTCGACCAGCACGACGCGGCCGCAGGACCCCCACTCGCGCAGCACCTCGGAGAACCAGGCCTCCTTCTCCCGCGCCCGCTCGGCCGGGTCGAGCCCGTCGCGGTGCACCGGCTCCCGCTCCCAGAACAGGCAGCTACGGCACGGCGCGTCGAGCGCGTCGAGCAGGTCCAGGGTGAGCGGAACCGTCGTACGGGCCATCACTGCCGATGATAGGCCCGCGTTCCGACGGGGGAGTGTGGCGACTTGTCGACAAATCGACTCGTCGACAGGTCGCCTTGTCGATGACGCCGCCTGCTCAGCCGGCGCGCTTCTCCGCGGCCTTGGCGGCCCGCTTCGCGGCACGGGCACGCAGCTCGGCCTTGTCGAGCTCGTCGGCCTTCTCCGGCGTGGGCGCGGAGCCGCCGAACCGGACCGGGGTCCACCAGGAGCCGGGGGCCTTCTCGTCCTCGGGGTACTCCGCGATGGTGGCGTCGAGCATCTCCTGCATCGCCTTCCGCAGCGCGGCGGTCTCCGCGGCGGTGTCCTCGCCGGTCGGATACATCGGCTCCCCGATCTTCACCAGGATCGTCTTCGGCGAGCGCGAGAAGTCCTTGGGGTGGTCCTTCGTCATCAGCCGGTGCGCCCCCCACACGATGACGGGGATCAGCGGTACGCCGGCGTCGGCCGCGATCCGCGCCGCGCCCGACTTGAGCTCCTTGATCTCGAACGAGCGGGAGATGGTGGCCTCGGGATAGATCCCGACGACCTCGCCGGCCTTGAGGTAGGCCAGCGCGTCCTTCATCGACTGGGTGCCGGAGCCGCGGTCGACGCGGATGTGGTGGAAGGAGCGCAGCAGGTGCCCGACGCCCGGCTTGTCCATCATCTCCTTCTTGATCATGAACCGCACCAGCCGCTTGCGCGGCTCGGCCCCGGCGCCGGCATAGATGAAGTCGATGTAGCCGGTGTGGTTGATCGCGAGGAGCGCACCGCCCTTGCGGGGGATGTTCTCCGCGCCGCTCACCACCACTCGCTGACGCATCAGCTTGAAGAGCGCCTTGGCAGTGACGATGACGGGCGGGTAGGTGATGTCGAGCACCGGTGGAGTCTGTCAGACCGGCGGTGATCGGTGCGACTGCGTGTCACGCAGATCGGACCCGGAACGCTGTCCCCAGCGAACAAAAAGCCCGAGCCCGCGGGCGAGGGCGTATCGAGACCACCGTCGGGCCCGTTGGTCGAGGAGGCCGGCCACGGCCGTCTCGAGACCCCCGCAGCCCGCGCTCCCACCCGGTTCGCTGGTCGAGTAGCCCGAGCCCCGGGGCGAGGGCGTATCGAGACCACCTCACCATGGTCTCGATACACCGGTGCTCGTTCCTCGCACCGGCTACTCGACCAGCGTCAGGGGCCGGTCCCTGGTCGAGTAGCCCGAGCCCCCGGGCGAGGGCGTATCGAGACCACCTCACCATGGTCTCGAGTAGCCCGAGCCCCCGGGCGAGGGCGTATCGACCAACGTCAGGGCCGCCGTACGCCCGACGTCAGCGTCGCGTCGCGAGGAACTCCGCGATCCGGCCGATCGCCTCCTCCAGCATGTCCACGTCGGGGAGCGTGACGAGCCGGAAGTGGTCGGGCGCGAACCAGTTGAAGCCCGTCCCGTGGGTGACCAGGATCTTCTTGGCCCGCAGCAGGTCGATGACGAACTGCTCGTCGTCCTCGATCGCGTAGACCTCGGGGTCCAGCCGCGGGAAGCAGTACAGCGCGCCGCGGGGGCGGACCGAGGAGACGCCCGGGATCTCGTTGAGCAGCCGGTCGGCGAGCATCGCCTGCTCGTAGAACCGGCCGCCCGGGACGATGAGCTCGTTGATCGACTGGTAGCCGCCGAGGGCGGTCTGGATCGCGTGCTGGGCCGGCACGTTGGCGCACATGCGCATGTTGGAGAGCAGGGTGAGGCCCTCGAGGAAGTCCTCGGCGAGCTCCTTGGGCCCGGAGACCATCACCCAGCCGGCGCGGTAGCCGCAGACGCGGTAGGCCTTCGACAGGCCGCTGAAGGTGAGGCACAGGACGTCGTGCCCCGCAGCCTCGGCGGCGTGGTGGTGGACCGCGTCGTCGAACAGGATCTTCTCGTAGATCTCGTCGGCGAAGACGACCAGCTTGTGCCGCCGCGCGATGCCGACGAGCTGGCGGACCATCTCCTTGCTGTAGACCGCGCCCGTGGGGTTGTTCGGGTTGATGATCACCAGGCCGTGGGTGTTCTCGGTGATCTTGGACTCGATGTCCTCGAGGTCCGGCATCCAGCCGTTGTCCTCGTCGCACCGGTAGTGCACGGGCGTTCCGCCGGAGAGCGACACCGCGCCCGTCCACAGCGGGTAGTCCGGCGCCGGCACCAGGATCTCGTTGCCGTCGTCGAGGAAGGCGGTGAGGACCATCGAGATCATCTCGGAGACGCCGTTGCCGATGAAGACGTCTTCGACGGCGGTGTCCTTCAGGCCGCGCGACTGGTAGTACTGCGCGACCGCGGTGCGGGCGGAGTAGATGCCGCGCGAGTCGCTGTAGCCCTGGGCGTCGGGCAGGTTGTGCACCATGTCCGCGACAATCGCCTCCGGCGCCTCGAAGCCGAACGGCGCAGGGTTGCCGATGTTCAGCTTGAGGATCTTGTGGCCCTCGGCCTCCAGGCGCTGGGCCTCGACGAGGATGGGCCCCCGGACGTCGTAGCGGACGTTGCGAAGCTTCTTGCTCTGGCGGATCTGGCGCACGGGCCTCATTCTCGCAGGTCGGCGCCACCGGATATCGGGCAGCACCGGCGGCCGCCAGACCGGCACGACCCGGGTCCCCGATGTTTCCCGTGAAACATCCGGGACTGGAGTGGTGCGAGTGGACTTGTCGGCTTGTCGACAAGAAGACACAGCGCGCCTGCGTCGGCGGCTGGGAGGCACGGGGAACCGCGACGGCCCGGCACCCCTCGAGGGGAGCCGGGCCGTCGTACGCCGGGAAGGGCGACTCAGATCGGGCGGTCCGCCCGGTTGCGCGGGTCGATCAGGTCGACGATGCGCTGCAGGTCGCCGGTGTTGGCGAACTCGACCGTGATCCGGCCCTTGCTCTTCCCGAGGTCGATCTTCACCCGCGTCTCGAGCCGGTCGGCCAGCCGGTCGGAGAGCTCGCTGAGGCCGGGGGCCTTCGGCTTCGCGCGAGGCGGACGGGGGGCATGGCCGCCCGTGTCACCGACCGCGACGATCTCCTCCAGGCCACGCACCGAGATGCCCTCGGCGACCACCCGCTGGGCGAGCCGGTCCTGCTGCTCGGCGTCGCCGACCCCGAGCAGCGCCCGGGCGTGGCCCGCGGACAGCACGCCGGCGGCCACCCGCCGCTGGACGGCGGGGGAGAGCTTGAGCAGGCGCAGCGTGTTGCTGATCTGCGGCCGCGACCGGCCGATCCGCTGGGCCAGCTCGTCGTGCGTGCAGGAGAAGTCCTCGAGCAGCTGCTGGTAGGCAGCGGCCTCCTCGAGCGGGTTGAGGTTGCTGCGGTGCAGGTTCTCCAGGAGCGCGTCCCGGAGCATGTCGGTGTCGTCGGTCTCCCGCACGATCGCGGGGATGGTGGACAGCCCGGCCTGCTGGGTGGCCCGCCACCGGCGCTCGCCCATGACCAGCTCGTAGGAGTCGGCGCCGGTCCTGCGCACCACGACGGGCTGGAGGAGCCCGATCTCCTTGATCGAGTGGACCAGTTCGGCCATCGCCTCCTCGTCGAAGACGGTCCGCGGGTTGGCCGCGTTGGGCCGGATCGCGTCGACCGGCAGCTCGGCGAAGAACGCCCCCTCGACGGGCGCCAGACCCGAATCCGCGATCTGAGGGCCGTTCGCAGCATCGGTGGACCCGGGGTCCACCGATGCGCTGGAAGGCGCTCCTGCGCCAAGGTCTGAATTCTGGACGTCGTGCTTGACAATCCCGTCCGCGACCGGGGACGAACTGCCGTTCTGCGCGGTGGCGTCCGGGGCGGCCGGGGGAGCGGTCGGGATCAGCGATCCGAGGCCGCGTCCGAGGCCTCGACGGGGTGCGTTGGTCACAGCAGCGCTCCTCGGGTGACGATCTCGCGCGCCGCCTCGAGGTAGCTGAGCGCACCGGGTGAGCCCGGATCGTAGGTCATCACGGTCTGCCCGTACGACGGCGCCTCGGAGACCCGCACCGAGCGCGGGATCGCGGTCTTGAGCACCTGGTCGCCGAAGTGCTCACGCACCTCCTGGGCCACGCCGGCGGCGAGCCGGGTGCGGGCGTCGTACATCGTCAGCACGATGGTCGACACCGCCAGCTCGGGGTTGAGGTGGGCGCGCACCATGTCGACGGTCGCGAGCAGCTGGCCGAGGCCCTCCAGGGCGTAGTACTCCGCCTGGATCGGGATCAGCATCTCCGCGCCCGCGACGAGCGCGTTCAGGGTCAGCAGGCCGAGCGACGGGGGACAGTCGATGAAGACGTAGTCGAACCGCTCCTCGCCGATGTCCGCGGCGGTGCCGACCCGCGGGTGGGCGTCGATCGCCTTCTTCAGGCGCTGCTCGCGGGCCACCACGCTGACCAACTCGATCTCGGCACCGGCGAGGTCGATCGTCGCCGGGACGACCCACAGGCCCGCCGCGTCGGGGCAGGGCTGGGCGATGTCGACGATGGCGAGGCCGTCCACGAGCAGCTCGTACGTCGACGGCGTGCCCTGCCGGTGCTCGATGTTGAGTGCGGTCGACGCGTTGCCCTGCGGGTCGAGGTCGATGACCAGCACGCGCTGCCCGAGCTGGGTGAGCGCGGCCGCGAGGTTGACCGTCGACGTCGTCTTGCCGACGCCGCCCTTCTGGTTCGCCACCACGAAGACCCGGGTCTCCGACGGCCGGTCCAACTGCTCCTGGGGGATGCCGGCACGGACCATCACCGTCGCCTGCGCAGCGCGTGCGAGCGGCGTCAGGTCGTCCTCGAAGGTCGGTGCGCGTTCGGCGAGCTGGGCGGCGGTCAGCACGCCGGTCGTCGACCCGGAGGCGGTTTCACGTGAAACCTCATCGCCCGCCGCGGTCTCCGTTTCACGTGAAACGTCGGCCACGACCTCACCGGGTCCATCCGCCCCCTCCTGTGGATAACCAGCGGAGAACTGTGGATGTCCACGCTCAGCACCCACCTCTCCACCGGTGGAAAACCCGCCAGGGAACGACCCTTCGGTCACGACTTCCTCCTCTTGTTCCGGGCACGGGAAGCACGGGATCCGCGGGGATTCCGCTGCGGCCGGGACGGCAACGATACGCGGGCCGGGTCGGCCCAGGTGACCCGCACGACACGGATCGGACTCACATTCGGGGCGGAGGCCGCGGCGGCTCCGGGGACCGCCGGAGCCTCCAGGGTCTGCACGACCGGGTCACTGCATCCGAGGCGGTCGAGCACCGGTCGGGCCAGGGCGACCTCATCGGCAGCCGAGCTGCCCTTCATCGCGATCAGCTCGCCCCGGGGGGCGACGAGCGGCATCGACCACTCCAGCAGCCGGTCGAGCGGCGCGACGGCCCGTGAGGTGACCACGTCGAAGTCGGCGACGCCGTGCAGCGCGTCGGCCCGGCCGCGGGTCACGGTGACGTTGGTCAGTGCCAGCGCCTCGACGGCCTCCTCGAGGAAGGTGGTCCGGCGCAGCAACGGCTCGATCAGGGTGATCGTGATGTCGGGACGGGCGATGGCGAGGACCAGGCCGGGCAGGCCGGCACCGGAGCCGATGTCGGCGACGCGGGCACCGTCCGGGAGCGCGGGCGCGAGCAGGGCGCAGTTGAGCACATGGCGCTCCCACAGCCGGGGCGTTTCGCGGGGACCGATCAGGCCGCGGACCACGCCGTCGGTGGCGAGCAGCTCGGCGTACGCCACTGCCGCGTCGACCCGCGAGGCGGGGAACAGCGTGGCGACGGCCGCCGGGGGAGCGGGCAGGGACGGGAGGGCGGCGGTCTCGCGGTCAGCCGATGCGCGTGCCGCGACCGCCGGGTCATCCTCGGTCATGCTCCCCCTCCGATGGCCCGGTGGGCCGTGTCGTGATGGCTGGTGAACGAACGCGACCTCGACGTTTCACGTGAAACGTCGAGGCCGCAGGTTCGTGGAACGGTCAGGAGTCCGCCGGCAGTACGACGACGTAGCGGCGCGGCTCGACGCCCGCGGACTCCGAGCGCAGGCCGGCGACGGCGACGGCGTCGTGCACGATCTTCCGCTCGAACGGCGACATCGGCTCGAGCGAGACGGGCTCGCCGGACTCGGCGACCCGGGCGGCCGTCTCCGCACCCAGCTGGGTGAGGCGGGCCCGCTTGTCGGCCCGGAAGCCGGAGACGTCCAGCATCAGCCGCGAACGCTCGCCGGTCTCGCGGTAGACCGCGAGCCGGGTCAGCTCCTGGAGCGCCTCCAGCACCTTGCCGTCGGGGCCGACCAGCTGCGAGAGCTCGGCGCCCACGATCGACACGGCGGCCCGGTCGGCCTCCACGTCGATGTCCAGGTCACCGTCGAGGTCCGCGATGTCCAGCAGCTCCTCGAGGTAGTCGGCGGCGATGTCGCCCTCCTGCTCGAGCCGGGCGACCCGGTCGCTGTCGGCGTTGCCCGCGGCGGGCGCGTCGCCATCCGGGCCATCCGTCTCGGCGCCCTCGGCGCCCTCGGGGGCCTCCGGGGCCTCGTTGACGTCGGCCTCGTTCACCGTCTCGGTCTCGATCTCGGCGCTCACTTGCTGTCTCCCTGCTTCGTCTGGGGGTGGTCCTGCGCACCCGGCCGGGGACCGGTCTTGCGCTGCGAGCGGGTCTGGCGCTTCGGCTGCTGCCGGACCGCGGGACGCTGCTCGGTGGTCGTCGTCGTACCCGTCTCGGCCTCGGGCTCGGGCGCATGGCCGTGCTTGACCGCCTTGGCGCGGTCGCGCTCCTCCTTGGCCTTGAAGGCCGGGGTGCCGGGGGCGGGGTTGTTGCGGATGACGTAGAACTGCTGGCCCATGGTCCACAGGTTCGAGGTCGTCCAGTACAGGAGGACACCGATCGGGAACGCCACGCCACCGAGGCCGAAGGCCACCGGCAGGATGTAGAGCAGCATCTTCTGCTGCTGGGCGTAGGGGCCGCTCATCGCCTCGGCGGGCATGTTCTTGGCCATCAACTGGCGCTGGGTGAAGAAGGTGGTCGCGGTCATCGCGAGGACCAGCACGAGCGCGACGCCCATGACCAGCCCGTTGGGGTCGTCGCCCCAGGTGCGCGAGCCCCAGAACGAGTCGGCCAGCGGGATCTTGCCGAAGACGTCGGACTCACCGAACTGCTTGGCGCGCTCGGCGTCGAGGAATCCGTGCGCCTTGTTCTTCTTCGCGGCCTGGTCGAGCAGGCGGAACAGCGCGAAGAAGATCGGCATCTGCAGCAGGATCGGCAGACACGACGCGAACGGGTTGGTGCCCGCCTCGCGGTAGAGCTTCATGGTCTCTTCGGCCAGCTTGTTGCGGTCGTGGCCGTACTTCTTCTGCAGCTCCTTGACCTTGGGCTGCAGCAGCTGCATGTTGCGGCTGGACTTGATCTGCTTCACGAACAGCGGGATGAGCGCCGCCCGGATGACCAGCGTCAGGCCGATGATCGACAGCGCCCACGAGAGGCCGCCGGCCGGGTCGAGGCCGATCGCGCTGAACAGCTCGTGCCAGCCGATCAGCACCGCCGAGATGATGTAGTACAGCGGCACCATGATGAAGTGGCCGATGTCGCCGATGAAACCCACGGATCAGGCTCCTTGTTGGGAGTCGGGACCGCCGGCGGACGCCGGCAGGAGGTCGGTGTGGCGCTCGTCGCGCCCGGGGGAGTGCTCGTGCCGGCCGCGCCGCGGCGGGACGTGGTCGACCCCGCCGGGGGACCACGGGTGGCAGCGCAGCAGCCGACGGGCGGCGAGCCAGGTGCCCTTGACGGCACCGTGCACGCCCAGCGCCTCGACGGCGTAGGCCGAGCAGGACGGGTAGTAACGGCAGGTGGGGCCCAGGAACGGGCTGACCAGCAGCTGGTAGCCGCGCACCAGCCCGATCAGCAGCCACTTCATCGGGCCTCCCCGGACTCGGCAGGGTCGGCTGAGTCGACGGAGCGCTCGACCATGCGCTGGAGACAACGGTCGAGGTCGGCCACCAGTTCCTGGTACGACGACCCGGCGGCCGCCGGCTGGGCGCGGACCACGAGCAGCGACCCGGCGGGGATGTCGTCGATCCGGGCGCGCACCGCGTGCCGCAGCCGCCGCTTGACGCGGTTGCGCACGACGGCGGTGCCGACGGCCTTGCTGACGACGAACCCGGCGCGCGCCGGCCGGCTCGACTGGCTCGACTCGCTCGACGCCGTACCGGGTCCGGACATGCCGACGACCTGTTGCCCGCGAGGGGGCAACAGGTGCGTGACGACGGTGCGGGTCCCGGCCCGATGGCCTCGCCGGCTGGCCGCCCGAAACTCGTCCGGATCGGTCAGCCGGTGGCCGGCGTTGAGCACGTCAGCCCCGCGGGTTCCGCTGGGCGGACACCCCCGGCTGCCTGTTCGTCCTCAGACGCTGAGGCTCGAGCGGCCCTTCCGGCGACGGTTCGCCAGGATGGCGCGGCCCGCGCGGGTGCGCATCCGCAGTCGGAAGCCGTGCGTCTTGTGACGACGACGGTTGTTCGGCTGGTACGTCCGCTTGCTCACGAATCGGCCTCTCAGGTGCAATGACGGGAAGGGTCAGGGGCGGGCAGCCTCCGGGCGGCTCCGGTCGGGAGCCGGGAGGCACGTCGGCCGGCACCGCGCAGCCACGGTGCTCCTGCTCCTGCAGTGGCTGCAGGCAGTGGTCAGGCGCGTCGTGGACATGCGGCACCGGTCGACTCCGGTTGACCAAGGAACGGTACGCGCAGGCGCGAGCACGGGTCAAACCGGCGCACTACCACGGAGCCGCCCTGGTGAGCGGGGTCTCATCCGCGTCACAACCTGTGGATAGCGGGTTGATCCACAGGCTGGTCGGACGTTAGGTTCGACCGATCCGGGTTTCCCCGCCGGTCCAGGAGCACCCCGCTCGACCACGTTCAGCGTACGACGCCAGCTCACCGCCTCGGTGCCGCTGACCTGCGCAAACGTGGTCAAGAAGGCGCTTCCGGGCGGTCTCGGCCCCGCACCGCCAGACCGGTGGTGCAATTGTTCACAACCTGTGGACAAACCTGTGGAGCCAGACCCCCGAACCCACAGCGGACGCAGCAGGACCCAGACGAGCGAGAGGTGTGAGGCGTGACCGGCAACCCCGATCGGCCCGCGAACGAGACGAGCCCCGACGAGGAGCCGACCGCCCGGCTCGAGCGCGAGTGGTTCGCCGTGGTCGACGACCTCCAGGCCCACCAGCGCGCCTGGCTGCAGTCGAGCAAGCCGGTCACCCTGCACGGCACGACCGCGATCGTCGCCGTTCCCGACGACTTCACCCGCAAGCGCCTCGAGGGCCGGCTGCGCAGCCAGCTCGAGGACGCGCTCACGGAGCGGTTCGGCCAGGAGGTGCAGCTCGCGGTCACGGTGGACAGCTCGCTGCACCACGACCCGGCCACCGACGGCTCGTTCGAGACCCGGCGCTACGACGACGGCCCCACCTACGAGCAGCCGGCCTACGAGCAGACCGACCTGCCGGGCGTGGCCACCGAGGCTCCGCAGATCGACTTGTCGACAAATCCACAGATCGATTCGTCGACGTACGGCGCACCGCGGACCGCCCCCGCCTTCGACACCGGGTTCGACGCCCCCGACCGGCCGGCCGTCATCCCCGCGCCCGGCGCGAGCGCACCGGCGTCGGGCGAGTCCCGGCTGAACCCGAAGTACACCTTCGAGACGTTCGTCATCGGCTCCTCGAACCGGTTCCCGCACGCCGCGGCCGTCGCCGTCAGCGAGGCGCCCGGCAAGAGCTACAACCCGCTCCTCGTCTACGGCGAGTCCGGCCTGGGCAAGACCCACCTGCTGCACGCGATCGGCCACTACGTGCGCACGATCTATGCCGGCTCCAAGGTGCGCTACGTCTCGAGCGAGGAGTTCACCAACGAGTTCATCAACGCGATCCGCGACGACCGGCAGGACCGGTTCAAGCGGAAGTACCGCGAGGTGGACGTGCTCCTCATCGACGACATCCAGTTCCTGGCGGGCAAGACCCAGACCCAGGAGGAGTTCTTCCACACCTTCAACACGCTCCACAACGCCAACAAGCAGATCGTGCTGACCTCCGACCGGCCGCCGAAGCTGCTCGAGGCGCTCGAGGACCGGCTCCGCAACCGGTTCGAGTGGGGCCTGATCACCGACGTCCAGGCGCCCGACCTGGAGACCCGGATCGCGATCCTGCGCAAGAAGGCCGCGATGGACCGGCTCACCGCGCCCTCCGACGTGCTCGAGTTCATCGCCAGCAAGATCCA
>DATMHM010000025.1:0-18851 GCA_035554935.1 Nocardioides sp.
TCAACGGGTACGCCGACCGGGTCGAGCTCGCCTCGACGGTCCCGGGAGACGCGCCGTCGGTGGTCGTGGTGGACCTCAAGACCGGGCGCACCAAACCGTCGGGGCCGGCCGTCAGGGAGCACGTGCAGCTCGCGCTCTACCAGTACGCCGTCGACGCCGGCGCGCTCGACCGGCCCGACGAGGACCTCGTCGGACTCACCTCGGGCGGCGCGGAGCTGGTCCAGCTCGGGCTCGAGGACGGCACGCTCCAGGCGACCTCCCAGCAGCAGGAGGCGCACGCCCCGGACGGTCCCGAGCGCGCTGCGCTGCGTGCCCGGATCGGCGGCGTGGCCCGGCTGCTGCGGGAGGAGTCCTTCCCGGCGGCGGCCGGCGAGCACTGCCGCGACTGCGGCTTCGTCCCACTGTGCCCGGTGCGCAGCCCCGGATCGGTGGTGGAGCGATGACCGGCGCCCGCGAGGTGCGCACGCCCGAGGATCTCCAGCGGGCGATGCAGGCGAAATTCCCGCCGAGCCCGGAGCAGTGGGAGGCGATCACCGCGCCGCTCTCGCCGGTGGTCGTGATCGCCGGTGCCGGGTCGGGCAAGACCACCCTGATGGCAGCCCGCGTGGTCCACCTGGTCCTGACCGGGCAGGTGCGACCGGAGGAGATCCTCGGCCTCACCTTCACCACGAAGGCGGCCGCCGAGCTGCGGCAGCGGATCCGTTCGGCACTGACCGCGGCCGGCGTGCTCGACCTCGGCCGCGCGCAGGGACCTGAGGCCGACGAGGCCGACGAGGTGCTCGAGCCCACGGTCGCGACCTACAACGCCTACGCCGCGTCGCTGCTCACCGACCACGGGCTGCGGATCGGCCACGAGCCGGACACGAGGGTGATCACGGACGCGGCGCGCTACCAGCTCGGTGCTCGCGCCGTCGACCGCTACGACGGGCCTGTCGAGAAGCTGTCCGACCACCCGCCGACGGTGATCCAGAACCTGCTCGCCCTCGACGGCTCGATGAGCGAGCACCTGGTCGGGCCGGACGACGTGCTCGCCTTCGATGCCGACGAGCGCCGGTCCTTCGAGCGCGCCCTGGCCGACGAGCGAGCCGGCAAGGACCGGAAGACCTACGCCGACGCGATGCAGAAGGCGATCGACGTGATCGACCGACGCGCTGAGCTGATGGGTCTGGTGGCGTCGTACCGGCGGCTCAAGGGCGACCTCGGGCTGATGGACTTCAGCGACCAGATCGCGCTGGCCGCCCGGCTCGCCGAGCAGCAGCCGGAGGTCGGCCGGCTGGAGCGCGACCGGTTCAAGGTCGTCCTGCTCGACGAGTACCAGGACACCTCGGTCGCGCAGGCGACGCTGCTGGCGCGACTGTTCGGACACGGCCACCCGGTGATGGCGGTCGGCGACCCCAACCAGGCGATCTACGGCTGGCGGGGCGCGTCGGTCTCCAACATCGTCAACTTCCCGGAGGTGTTCCCGTCGCGTGACGGCAGCCCGGTGCCGGTGCTGCCGCTGACCGTCAACCGGCGCTCCGACACCCGGATCCTCGACGTCGCCAACACGCTCGCCGCTCCGCTCATGGAGAAGTACGGCGACAAGGTGGCCACGCTCCAGCACGGCTCGGCCGAGCCGGGGAACGTGCGGGTCCGGGTCTTCGAGACGCACCTCGAGGAGCTCGCCTGGCTGGTCGAGGAGGTGCGCGCCACCCACGAGCGCGGCACGCCGTGGGCCCGGATCGCGGTGCTGAGCCGGGACAACCAGCACGGCGAGGCGGTCTTCGACGCGCTGACCGGCGGCGGGGTGCCGGTCGAGATCGTCGGGCTGTCCGGACTGGTCCGGTTGCCCGAGGTGGCGACGGTGGTCGCCACGCTCAAGCTCGTCCAGGACGTCACCGACAACGCCTCGTTGCTGAGCCTGCTGGCGGGGCCGCGCTGGGCGGTCGGCCCGCGCGACCTGAAGCTGCTGGGCGAGCGGGCGCTCCAGCTCGCCGGCCGCGCCGGGCGGGAGGAGCAGGGCTCGCTGCACGAGCAGCTGGTGGCGATCGCCGACGGCATCGACCCGGCGGAGATCCCGTGCCTGGACGACGCGCTGGCCGACCCCGGGGACGCGCCGTACTCTCCGGAGGCGCGGGAGCGGTTCGGGCTGCTTCGTGACGAGCTGCGGATGCTGCGGACGGCGGTGGGCGAGCCCCTGCTCGACCTGGTCCGGCGGATCATCGACGTCACCGGGGTCGACGTCGAGCTGGCGTCGTCGGTCAGCGAGGCGGCTGCCGCTCGCCGGGAGAACCTCGACCTGTTCGTCAAGGCGGTCGCCGACTTCCAGGCGGTCGACGGCGACGTGAGCCTGCCCGCGCTCATCGCGTGGCTGACCGCGGAGGACGAGGCCGGCAACGGGCTGGAGGTGGCGACGCCGTCCGACGCGGACTCGGTGAAGCTGCTGACCGTGCACCGCTCGAAGGGCCTGGAGTGGGCGACGGTGTTCTGCGTCGGGGTCGGCGAGGGCCGGTTCCCGAGCACGCAGGGCCGGTCGCTGTGGACGTCCTCGCCGAGCGTGCTGCCGGCACCGCTGCGCGGTGACGCGCCCGACCTGCCGCAGCTCGCCGGGCACGACAAGGCCGCGCTCGACGCCTACCGCGCCGCGACCCGCGCCCACGAGGCCGAGGAGGAGCTGCGCCTGGGCTACGTCGCGTTCACCCGGCCCGAGCACGACCTGTGGGTGACCTCGTTCCTGTGGGGGACCCGCAAGACGCCCTACGGTCCGTCGTCCTTCCAGGTCGCCATCCGCGAGCTGTGCGAGCGCTGGGAGGAGCCGGTCGTCTGGCTCGACAAGCCCGAGAAGGGTGCCGCGAACCCGCTCGACGCCGAGGACCCGTCGCGGCCGTGGCCGGTCGAGGGCGTCGGCGCGGAGACGGCGCGCCGGCTCGAGGCCGCGGCCCGGGTGCGCGCCGCGGACCCGACGGCTCCGGACCCCGAGCTGGACCTGGTCCAGGCGGCCCGGGTGGGCGACTGGGACGCCGAGATCGACCGGCTGCTGGCCGAGGCGAGGTCCGAGCGGTCCGCCGAGGTCGAGGTCGCGCTGCCCTCGTCGCTGTCGGCCACCGCGCTCGCCCGGCTGCGGGACGAGCCCGAGGCCTTCGCACGCGACCTGGCCCGCCCCATGCCGCGCCCGCCGGCGCCGGCCGCCCGCTTCGGCACCCGCTTCCACGCCTGGGTCGAGACCCGGTTCGGCCAGCAGGGACTGTTCGAGCCCGACGAGCTGGCCGGCCGCGCCGACGCCGGGATCGAGGACGAGGCCGACCTCAAGGACCTGGTGTCCGCGTTCGAGGAGGGACCGTTCGGCTCCCGCGTGCCGGCCGCGGTCGAGGCGCCGTTCGCGCTGGTGCTCGGCACGCCCGACGGAGGCCAGCAGGTGGTGCGGGGGCGGATCGACGCGGTCTACGAGGACGACGACGGGTCGGTGCTGGTCGTCGACTGGAAGACCAACGTCCGGCACACGGCGGACCCGCTGCAGCTGGCGCTCTACCGCCTGGCGTGGGCCGAGCTGCGCGGGCTGCCGCTGGAGCAGGTCCGGGCCGGGTTCTTCTACGTCCGGACCGGCGAGCTCGTCGTACCGGACGACCTGCCGGACCGGTCCGGCATCGAGGCGCTCCTCGGGTGACGGCCGGCGATCAGCCGCGGACCACCCGGATGGCCGGGGGAGTCGCGAGGGACTGGCCGACCACGCAGTAGCGCTCGGTCGCCCTGGCGAGCCGGGCGAGGTCCTCTTCGGCGGCGTCGGTGTCGACCGTGATCGTCACGACCACGTCCTGCACGCCGACCGGTGCGCTTCGGTCCACCCCGAGCGTCCCGCGCGCGTCCCACCAGCCGTCGGCCCGCAGGTCCGCGCCACGGACCTCGACGCCCATGGCGGTCGCGACCGCGCGCAGCGTCACCCCCGCACAGCCGAGCAGTGCCTGCAGGAGCAGGTCGGCCGAGCACGCGTCGGTCCCGTCCCCGCCGGCGGCGGCGTGCAGCCCCGCACGCACCGCACCCGCGAACCCGTCGACGGTGGCCGTGACGTCGGCGTCGCGGTAGTCGCCCGTCGCCGAGGTGGGGATCCGCGCGCTGGCGGGATCGGTGCGGTAGCGGTCCTTCAGGGGTGCCTGCGTCGCGCGCAGCCGGGTCGCGTCCATGGCCCCATCATCGACCCTCCGGGCGCTGTGGCGACACCGTCCGTCCCGGCAGTTCGCGGCCCGTCCTAGGCTCGGCACGTGACGTTCCCGCACCTCTCCCTGGTCGCCGACCCGCACGACCGGCTCGGCCTGCAGCGCACCGACGAGGCGTGGCTGGAGGAGCGCTGGCAGGACCCGGCGAGCCGGGTGCTGGTCATCTCCGGGACCCGGGTCCGTCCGGGATCCGACGGGCTCGAGTGGGTGCCGACGGCCGGGGCGCCCGACGGCGTACGGCTGCTGCTCGGGGACCGGGGCGGCACGACCTGGTGGGCGGTCGTCGTCCCCGGCGAGGTCGCGAAGGGCGAGCCGGACCGCTGGCTGCCGTTGCGGGGGCTCCTCCCGTTCCTGGGCGGCGACGCCGTCGCACAGGCGCCGCTGGTCTTCCACGCGATCGGCCTGGCGGAGTGGCTGTGGGCGCACCGGTTCTGCCCGCGCTGCGGGGGCGCGCTCACCCCGCGGGCGGCCGGCCACGAGCTGGTGTGTGCCGACTGCGGCAAGCCGCAGTTCCCGCGCTCGGACCCGGCGGTGATCATGCTGATCGCGCAGGGGGAGCCGGGCAGCGCCGACGAGCGGTGCCTGCTGGGTCGCGGCGCGACGTGGCCGGAAGGACGGTTCTCGACGCTCGCGGGGTTCTGCGAGCCGGGGGAGACGCTCGAGGACGCCGTCCGCCGCGAGGTGCTCGAGGAGACGGGCATCGTCGTCGGCGAGGTCACCTACTTCGGCAACCAGCCGTGGCCGCTGCCGTCGAGCCTGATGCTCGGCTTCCACGGCCGCGCCCTCACCGAGGACATCCGGCTGGACGACGCCGACGTCGAGGAGGCGCGGTGGTTCACCCGGGACGAGATGCGCCGCGGTGCGGAGGACGGCTCGCTGGTGCTGCCGGGCGGCGTCTCGATCAGCCGGTCGCTGGTGGAGAGCTGGTACGGCGGCCCGCTGCCCGGCAGCTGGTAGTCAGGCGCCGAGCCGCTCGAGCTCGTCGAGCTTGGCGCGCACCTGGGCCACGCTCGGGTTGGTCTGCGCCGTGCCGTCGGTGAACACGAGCGTGGGCACCGTCTGGTTGCCGTTGTTGGCCGACTCGACGATCGCGGCGGCCTCGGGCTGCTGCTCGATGTCGACGATGTCGTAGCTGATGCCCTCGCGATCGAGCTGACCCTTGAGGCGCGTGCAGTAGCCGCACCACGGGGTGGTGTACATCGTGAAGGAGCTCATCGAAGTGTCGCCTCCGGCGTCTAGGGTCTGTGTCTCCACCCAACCATGCGCGTGAAGGAGTTGTTCCACCGGATGTCTTCGACGTCGACCGCCGTCACCGAGCTGCTCGCGGCCCTCGACCCCGAGCAGCGGGCCGTGGCGGAGACGCTGCGCGGGCCGGTGCGGGTCCTCGCCGGTGCGGGGACGGGCAAGACCCGGGCGATCACCCACCGGATCGCGCACGGCGTGCACTCCGGCGTCTACGCGCCCACCGAGGTGCTCGCCGTGACGTTCACGACCCGGGCGGCCGGCGAGCTGCGGCAGCGACTCCGGATGCTGGGCGCCCCCGGCGTGCAGGCCCGCACGTTCCACAGCGCCGCACTGCGCCAGCTGCGCTACTTCTGGCCGCACGTGCACGGCAGCGAGCTGCCGGAGCTGACCGAGTCCAAGATCGGCATGCTCGCCGCGGCCTGCCGCACGATCGGCGTGCGCTCCGACCAGGCCCTGCTCCGCGACCTCGCCTCCGAGATCGAGTGGGCGAAGGTCAGCAACGTCGGCGCCGACGACTACCCGCGGATCGCGCCGGCCCACGGTCGCGGCGTCTCCGACCAGACGCCGGAGACGATCGGCCGGGTGTTCAGCGCCTACGAGGACGTCAAGCGCGGGCAGGGGCGGATGGACATGGAGGACGTCCTGCTGCTGACCGCCGGCCTGCTGGCGTCCGACGAGCGGGTCGCGGCCCAGGTGCGCCGGCAGTACAAGTGGTTCGTCGTCGACGAGTTCCAGGACGTCTCGCCCCTGCAGTCTGCGCTGCTCGACCTGTGGCTCGGCGGGCGCGACGAGCTGTGCGTGGTGGGTGACCCGGCGCAGACCATCTACTCGTTCGCGGGCGCCGACGCGTCGTACCTCCGCGACTTCCCGAAGAAGTACGACGGCACCACCTCCATCGAGCTGGTTCGCAACTACCGCTCGACGCCCCAGGTGGTGGGCGAGGCCAACAAGCTGCTCGCCGGCACGGAGAGCGCCGGCGTCGAGCTGCGCTCCCAGCAGCCCGCGGGCTCCGCCGTCCGCTACGCCGGCGAGCCCGACGAGGTCGCCGAGGCCCGCAGCGTCGCCGACCGGATCGCCCGGCTGCACCGCGCCGGCACGTCCTACGGCGAGATGGCGGTGCTGTTCCGGATCAACGCGCAGTCGGAGACCTTCGAGGACGCGCTGACCGACCGTGGCATCCCCTACGTCGTCCGCGGCGCCGCACGCTTCTTCGAGCGGCGCGAGGTGCGGGAGGCGGTCACCCGGCTGCGCGGCGCCGCCCGCTCCGGCGAGGCCGACGCCGGGGGTCCGTGGGTCGAGGTGGTCCGGGCCGTCCTCGGCGGGATGGGCTGGGCGGCCGAGCCGCCGGCCACCCGCGGCCAGGCCCGCGACCGCTGGGAGTCCTTCCAGGCGCTGGTCGACCAGGCCGAGGAGTTCGCGACCGAGAAGGGCGTCGAGGCCTCCGTGGGGACCTTCGTCGACGAGCTGGACCGTCGGGCTGCCGAGCAGCACGCGCCGACCGCGGACGGCGTCACCCTCGCGACCTTCCACGCGGCCAAGGGCCTCGAGTGG
The DNA here is from genome assembly GCA_035554935.1 of Nocardioides sp. Taxonomy (GTDB): domain Bacteria; phylum Actinomycetota; class Actinomycetes; order Propionibacteriales; family Nocardioidaceae; genus Nocardioides. The sequence goes on from DATMHM010000025.1 coordinate 6,987, forward strand.
GACGCGGTGTTCTGCTGCGGCGTCCAGGACGGCACCGTGCCGATCACCTACGCCAGCCAGGAGGGCGCGCCCCCGGGCGCGGTGGAGGAGGAGCGCCGGCTGCTCTACGTCGGCATGACCCGCGCCCGCAAGGAGCTGATGGTCTCGTGGGCGGCGGCCCGCAACCCCGGCCAGGCCCCACGCCGCCAGCCCTCGCGCTTCCTGGTGCCGCTGCTGCCGGCCTCCCAGCAGCCGCAGGCAACCCGCGGGCGGACGAAGGTGGCGCGCTGCCGCGACTGCCTGCAGCCGCTGATGAGCGCCGCGGAGAAGAAGCGCGGACGGTGCGCCCACCACCCGGTCCGCTACGACGAGGAGCTCTTCGAGCGACTCAAGGCGTGGCGGCTGGAGACCGCGCGCGAGGCCGGCGAGGACGGCAAGCCGCTGCCGGCGTACGTCGTCTTCACCGACGCCACGCTCGAGCTGATCGCCGAGCACAAGCCGACCAGCCTCGCCGGACTTTCGAAGGTGAACGGGGTCGGTCCCAGCAAGATCGAGCGCTACGGCGCAGCGGTGCTGGCACTTGTTTCGGAGAAATCTTGAAAAAAACCCGATAAATCATTTGCCCCGCCTGATCCGGGACCGTTACGGTCATCAGGCAACAACCGCTGCGCACAACAGCCCTGGCACGGCTGGCGCCCTCGAGGCCCCGAAGGAGGTGGCGAACCATGGAGAACTTCACGGTGATCCCGATGACCGCTTGGCAGCCTGTTCTGTCCGAGCGTCCCTGCACCGCCTCCGCCCTCGTGACCGTCCCGGTCCAGGGCATTGCTGCGCGTCCGGCTGCCAACGGTGCCTTCGGCCCGTTCGCCGCTGCCGACGCCGCCGTGGCCACGGACCTCACGGCCGTCAAGCGGGACCGCGCCACCGGCACGGACGTCCGCGGCATCGCCGCCCACGTCCCGGGTGTCCTCGCCTGGAGCCCACCGAGCTGACCTGAGTCAGCACGGCAGCCTCCAGGCCGCGGAACCCGAATCAGACCGGGATCCGCGGCCTTCGTGTTTCTCAAGACCTGAGAAGCCGAAGTCGCAGATCCCCTCGAGGAAACGACCAACGCGATCAGGTCAACGAAGAGGAGGTGAAAGCAGATGACGACCAGTGTTCTCGAGCCGACGCTGGACGAGCTGCTGCCGTGCCGGCTGAACGACGCGGAGCTGTGGTTCGCCGAGTCCCCGTCGGACGTCGAGTCCGCCAAGGCGCTGTGCCAGGAGTGCCCCGTGCAGCAGCTGTGCCTGTCCGGCGCACTCGAGCGGCGTGAGCCGTGGGGTGTGTGGGGCGGCGAGCTCTTCCTCGCCGGCGTCGTGATCCCGCGCAAGCGGCCGCGTGGCCGCCCGCGCAAGGACGCAGCCGCCTGAGCAGTGACCAGCCAGTCGACCGGCCAGCCGTTGACCGGCCAGCAGTGATCAGCAGCACCGACCAGATCAATTCCCGAACGTAGAAACGAGAAGAACATGTACACGATGCAGCCAGAAGAGGTGCGGGCCTACACGGCCGCGCGCCTGGGAGAGGCGCAGCAGCTGCGCGAGGCCCGTGGCCGGGCCCGCGCCCTCCGCTTGAGCCGCAAGGCCGAGCGGGCAGCGCAGCGGGCTCGCCTGGCCCTCGCTCGCGCTCTCTGACCGGCGCTGCCCGTTCGCGGGCCGCACGGAGTGGGACGGCCCGTCCCACGCCTCCTCTCGGAGGACACCTGATCGCGGGTGGGATGAAGGGGCCGGAACCGACCACCGTCGGTTCCGGCCCCTTCGGCATCTTTTGGGTCACGACCATGCCACCCGGGGCGCGGTGAAACCTACGCTGGGGCCATGACGGTCAGCTGTGACTTCTGCGGACGCAGGGAGGCGGGGGACGAGCCGCCGCTGACCTGGAGCACCGCCGTCGAGCGCGGCCGGGTGCGCCGCTACTGCGAGGAGTGCTCGCGGGCCAACCTGCGCTCGATGGAGGCGAAGCTCGACAGCGAGTGGTGGTGAGCCGACTGGCCTCCCGCTCGCGTGCACGCTGACGGGTCAGGGCAGCAGCGTGAAGCCGTCCCACGCGCAGCCGCACTCCGGGTGCCGGCCCCACCGGACCACCTCCGGTGCCGCCACCGGGCCGATGTCGACGGTCGTCGACCAGGTGCTCGGCTCGTCGCCCTCGACGTAGCGCGCGACGTCGCGCACCGCCCATGCCAGGGCCAGCTCGTCGAGCACGGGGTCCAGCGGCGGCGGCTGCTCGCGCGCGGCGCGCGCGGCCTGGGCGAGGAGCAGCGGGCGTCGTACGTCGTGCAGGGCCTCGTGCGCGTCCACGCACCGCAGGCAGGCGGTCCGACCGGGCTCCACGAACGGGCCGACCCGCCGACCGGCCGCCCCGCCGCTGACCAGGAGGTGCGGCACCGAGCCACGCACGAGGGGGTCGGCGACCTCGCGGTCCAGCGGACCGCTCGTCACCAGCAGGTGCGCGGAGGCGTCCAGGTCGTCGCACGTCGTACGACGCAGGCCGTGGCGTTCCAGCAGCGCGGTGACCACGGAGGTGGTCGCCGGGTCGGCCCACACGGCGACCACGGCCTCCTCGCGCGCCCGCACGCGGCGGGCGGCGTCGCCGCCGAACTGGGCGCGCAACGTCACGGTCCGGGTGTCACCGAGCGGCTGGTCGTCCGGGAGCGAGACGAGCAGGCCGGCGTGCTGCAGGTCGTCGAGCAGGCGGCCGGACGCCGGCGGCAGGACGTCCGGGTCGCCCGGCACGCCGCCGGGCCGGTTGAGCGCGGCGAGCAGGCTACGGGTGGCCGGGTCGTCGGGGACCCGCAGGAACGGCCGGTCGAGGCCGACCTGCAGCACGCCCGGCGACCGGGCCAGGACCGGTGTGCCGGGCCGGAGCGTGAGGTGGCTGCGCCGCGGCGGCTGGGCGGGCTGGGCGGAGTGGCGGGTCCCGAGCGTCGACGACATGACCAGCAGGGTGGCACTGTCCGGGCCCCGGCGGCGGACGTCATCCACAGCCCATGCCCGGGCACGGGAAGGCCGCCGGAAAACTGCCGCGGGCGGCGCCACGATGTCGTGGCGCCGCCCGCGGCTGTCGGTCTGTGCGGCCGGGTGATCAGGCCTTGCCGAGAATGCGGTTGAGGTTCGTGCCGCACTCGGGGCAGACGGCCTTGGCCATCCGGGTGCCCTTCTCGTTGACCTTGACCTCGCCCTCGGCCTCACGCTTGGCCTTGCACTTCACGCAGTAGAACTCGCCGCTCCAGGTCTCCGCCATGACGGCCTCCTTGCTCATGTTTCGTTCTTCGGTCGTCGCGACGGGGTCTTTGGGGAAGCCCGCCGGGGTCCGGAGACAGGCTCCAGACCTCCTCGACCCTACGGCACGGGGTTGCGGAGTCGAAGTAGCGCGCCCCCGCATGTCTGAAATGCCCGGAAATCCGGTTCGGGACGACAACGGGCCCCCGGCCCGCAGCACTCCTCGCTTGCCTTCCCCTTGCGAGCGAGGGACTGCGGCCCGGGGGCCTCGTCGGAAGAGACGCTAGGGACCGGCGCTGCCGGGGTCAATCCGGTACCTGCCCGGCCTGTGGACAAGGCTGTGGAGGGATCTGTGGACGAGCGCCGGGTTCGGTGGATGGTGACGGGGGAACGGTGGGTTGGGTGTGGAGGGCATGGTGAAATCGGGCACGTGAGGGGCGTCGTACCGCGGTCTGACCTGCGGGAACGCTCCCCACAGGTCTTTCCACCGACTGTGGACAAAGAAATCCTGACCAGTGCTGAGAACGTGAGGGCGGTCACATGAGCGAGGGCGCGTACGACGGGTCGCCGGTCGCGGCGCTGCGGCGGATCGCCTTCCTGCTCGAGCGCGGCCGTGCGGACAGCTACAAGGTCAAGGCCTACCGCAAGGCCGCCGCGGCGATCCTGCCGTTGCCGCCCGAGGAGCTCGCGCAGCGGGTCGCCGCCGGGTCGCTGACCGAGCTGGCGGGCATCGGCGCCAGCACGGCGCGGGTGATCAGCCAGGCCGCGGCGGGCCGGGTGCCGGACAAGCTCGCCGAGGCCGAGCAGCAGTACGGCGGCCCGCAGACCGTCGACGGGGCCGGCACCGCGCTGCGGAGCGCGCTGCGCGGGGACCTGCACTCGCACTCGGACTGGTCCGACGGCGGCTCGCCCATCGAGGAGATGGCGATGACGGCGATGGAGCTCGGCCACGACTACCTCGTGCTGACCGACCACTCGCCGCGGCTCACCGTGGCACGGGGGCTCTCGGTCGAGCGGCTGGCCCGCCAGCTCGACGTCGTCGACGCGGTGAACGCCCACCTCGGCGACGGGTTCCGGCTGCTCAAGGGGATCGAGGTCGACATCCTCGACGACGGCGGGCTCGACCAGACCGACGCGATGCTCGGCCGGCTCGACGTCCGGGTGGCCAGCGTGCACTCCAAGCTCAGGATGGAGCCCGCGCAGATGACGCGGCGGATGGTCGCGGCGGTCCGCAACCCGTTCACCAACGTGCTCGGGCACTGCACCGGGCGGCTGGTGACGGGCAACCGCGGCACCCGGCCGCAGTCGACCTTCGACCCGCGGGCGGTGTTCGAGGCGTGTGCGGAGGAAGGGGTCGCGGTCGAGATCAACTCCCGGCCGGAGCGGCGCGACCCGCCGACCAAGCTGCTCGAGCTGTCCCGCGACATCGGCTGCCTGTTCTCGATCGACAGCGACGCGCACGCGCCCGGGCAGCTCGACTACCCGCTGCTGGGCTGCGAGCGCGCCGAGGCGGCGGGCATCGACGCGGACCGGATCGTCAACACCTGGCCCGTCGAGCGGCTGCTCGAGTGGGCGAGGCCGTGATCGCCGTACCGGACCACCTCGACGGCGCACGCCGAGACCTCGCGGTCCGACGGTGCGGGCCGGGGGAGTCGTAGGGTCGGGGCATGGGTGCGCGGAGCAAGCCGCGGGTGGAGGTACGACGGTCGGGTCGCCGGCGTCGTACGGTCTCCGCCTACCGCGACGGCGACAAGATCGTCGTGCTGGTCCCCGACAACCTCTCGGGCACCGAGGAGCGTGACTGGGTGACCCGGATGGTCGCCCGGATCGAGCGCAAGGAGCTGCGGTCGGCCGCACCGCGGAAGTGGACCGACGAGGACCTGGTGGTGCGCGCGCGGGAGCTGAGCGACGCCTACCTCGGTGGCCTGGCGGTGCCGGAGTCGGTGCGCTGGGTGAGCAACCAGCGCTCGCGCTGGGGGTCGTGCACGCCGCGTGATCGCACGATCCGGCTGTCCGAGCGGCTGCAGCGGATGCCGGAGTGGGTGATCGACTACGTCATCGTGCACGAGCTGGCGCACCTCATCGAGCCGCAGCACGACGAGAAGTTCTGGGGCTGGGTGGCGCACTACCCGGCGGCCGAGAAGGCGAAGGGCTACCTCGCCGGGTGGTCCGACGCCGTGCGGATCCCGCGACCGCCGTCGGAGGAGGTCTTTCCCTCGGGCGAGGCGGTCGACTGATCCCGACCGGTCAGAGCAGTGCCGCGCGGGCCAGCCCGACCAGGTCGTGCAGCTGCGGCTCCAGCTCCGGCAGCCCGTCCAGCGGCCACCAGCGCACGGCCAGCGACTCGTCGCTGACGGCCTCCTGGGCGCCGGCCGGTGCGAGCGCCGCATAGCGCACGTCGAGGTGGCTGACCCCGCCGCGCGGGTCGCAGAACGGCACCACGTGCACGTCCAGCTGCAGCGGCTCGGGGTGGAACGTGAGGTCCTCGATCCCGCTCTCCTCACGCGCCTCGCGCAGCGCCACCGCGGCCAGCGTCGAGTCGCCCTCCTCGGCGTGCCCGCCGAAGTGGAACCAGCGCTGCGCCTTGCGGTGCAGGTTCAACAGCACCCGCTCGCCGGTGGCGTCGAGGACGAGGGTCCCCGCGGTCAGGTGGTCCGGATACGACGTCCGCCACATGCCGTCCGGCGTGGACGCCAGGTGCGCGACCATCCGGCGGCGCAGGCGCTCCTGCGCAGCGTCCGGTGCCGCCCACGCCGCGAGGGTGGCGTGGGCGTCGGCGTGGAGACTCACTCCCCGCTGGGCGAGTCGGTGGGACCGGACGGGCCGGACGGGCCGGACGGGCCGTCGAGGAGCTTGCGCAGCTCCGCGTCGAACTCGTCCTCACTGAGCTGCTCCGGTGCGGTCGCCTCGGCGCGGAAGGAGAGCGGGTCGTCGAGGTCCGTCGCGGTCGGCAGCAGGTCGGGGTGCATCCACACGCCGTCGCGGGCCTCGGCGCCCGAACGGGACCGCAGGCCGCCCCAGAGGGTCGAGGCGTCGCGGAGGCGCCGCGGGCGCAGCTCCAGGCCGACGAGTGCCGCGAAGGTCTGCTCGGCGGGACCACCGGCGGCACGCCGGCGTCGTACGGCCTCACGCAGCTTCGTCGCTGCCGGCATCCGCTCCTGCGTCGCCTGCCCGACGACCTCGTCGACCCAGCCCTCGACGAGGGCGAGCGCGATCTCGAGCCGCGAGAGCGCGGCCGCCTGGGCCTCGGTCTGCGGCGGGTCGAAGAGCCCGCCCTCGAGCAGGCCCTGCACGGACTCGAGGTTGGTCGGGTCGATGCCGCGCAGCTGCTCCTGGACCCGCTCCTGGATCTGCTGGGCGTTGATCTCGAGGCCCTGGGCGTAGTCGGTGACCGCGCCGAGGAGGTGCTCGCGCAGCCACGGCACGTGGGCGAACAGCCGCTGGTGGGCGGCCTCCCGCAGCGCCAGGTAGAGCACCACGTCGTCCTCGCCGACGTCGAGGCCCTCGGCGAAGGCGCGCACGTTGCTGGTGACCAGCGCCGCCTTGCCCGGGGCGCCGAGGGGGAGCCCGATGTCGGAGGCGGTGAGGACCTCGCCGGCCAGTGCGCCGAGGCCCTGGCCGACCTGCATGGCGAGCATCCCGCCGACGGCCTGGCCGATGATCCCGACGAGCGGGCCGGCCGCGGCCCTCATCTCCTCCGGGAGGCCGCTGGACAGGCTGGTCACCGAGCGCGCAGCAACGGGCTCGACGAGGCCCTTCCAGACCGGCTGGGTCTCCACGAGCCACTCGGCCCGCGACCAGGCCGCGGTCGTCGAGACGCCGGAGGGGAATTCGGTGGCGGTGTCGAGCCAGTGGTCGGCCAGCCGCACCGCGTCGGCGACCTGGTCGCGCTCGCGCTGGGTCGGCGTCGGGTCCGGCTCCTGCGCTGCCTGCCGGCGCGCGATGTCGTTGGCCGCGTTCCAGTTGAGCGGGCCGTCGTGGGGCTGCATCAGGGACTGGAGCTGCTGGAAGAACGCCATCCCGCCGCCGGGGCCGAGGGGGTTCGCGCCGCCGGGGAAGGCGCCACCGAGGGCGCCGAAGATCTGCTCGAAGGGCGTGCCCTTGAACGGGTTCGGCTGCTCGTCGCCAGGCTCGCCGGGGTTGTTGGTCATGGCACCGAATCTACGCCCGATCGCCAACCGGTCGCAGGGGGGAGAGCCCCGGATGGACCCCGGGAACCGAACCCGGTGCACCCTCCTAGAGTGGCCCCATGAGCCACGCCGCCGTCCGCCTGGTCGCGATCTCCGAGGAGCCGCTGTCGGTCACCGACGTCCTCGACAGCCTCGAGGACCGCGGCTCCGGCGGACTGGTGCTGTTCGTCGGCCGGGTCCGCGACCACGACCACGGCCAGGGCGTCACCGGCCTGTCCTACTCCGCGCACCCGAGCGCGCTGGAGCGGCTGCAGGACGTGTGCGACCGGATCGCGGAGGAGTACGACGTCACAGGCGTCTCGGCCGTCCACCGGGTCGGCGACCTCGACATCGGTGACCTCGCCGTCGTCGTGGCGACCACTGCCGGCCACCGCGGCTCCTCCTTCGAGGCGAGCCGCGCACTGATCGACACGCTCAAGGCCGAGGTGCCGATCTGGAAGCACCAGCGCTTCGCCGACGGCAGCGACGAGTGGGTGGGATCTCCGTAGAGGTCCCGGGGTCCGCGTGTCCTGACCGATCCGCCGTCGTACCCGACCTAGTCTCGTCGGGTGGAGATCCTGCTGTGGCTCGTGCCCGCGGCCGTCGCGACGCTCGTCGCGATGGTGTGGGTCGCCTGGTGGGGGCGCGAGGGCCGTGGCGAGGTCGACCGCGAGACGGCGGCCCGCCGCCTGGGCGAGGCGCTGTCGCGCGAGCGCGACCGGCGACCCGGCTACGCCGCGCCGCAGCGAGAGCCGGAGCGGCCGAGCGGCGTCGCGCTGCGACCGTCGCGGTCGCGGCCGGTGGTGCTCCCCGGGAGCGGTGGCGCCGACGCCGCCGACAAGAGCGCCGACAAGGGCGCCGACGGGGATGCCGGCCGGGGCGGGCGCGACCGGCGGGCCTCCTGAGCACCCTCCGCAGCGGTCGCGTTGGCGCGGTCTGAGAGGGTAGGCGCCATGAGCCAGCGCCTGATCGCCGTGTGCATCGCGGCGCCGTTGGCGCTCATCCTCGGCGGCGTCGCGCTCGCCGTCCCGCTGCCCTACGCCTCCTACAGCCCCGGGCCGACCTTCGACGTCCTCGGCATCGACGAGAACCAGGCCGAGATCATCCAGGTCGACGGGCACAAGGCCTACTACGACCAGGGCCAGATCCGCTTCACGACGGTGGTCGCGTCGTCGTACGGGCAGAAGCTCACGCTCGGCGACGCGCTGTCGCGCTGGCTGGACCCGGACAAGGCCGTGGTGCCCTACGACGTGGCCCACCCGCCGGAGCAGACCGCGGACGACGAGGAGACCCGCGGCGCGGTGCAGATGACGACCTCGCAGGACGTCGCGAAGGCGGTGGCCCTCGAGGAGCTCGGGTACGACGTCGCGTCGGCCGTCCAGGTCGCCCACATCGACGAGGAGAGCCCGGCGCAGGACAAGCTCCTCGTGCGCGACATCTTCAAGGAGGTCGACGGCGAGCCGGTGACCTCCGCCGACGACATCGTCGAGGCGGTCGAGAAGCACGACGACCTCAGCAACGTCGAGTTCCGGATCCTGCGCGGCGACGACGAGCTGACGGTGCGGGTCAAGCCGCGGCTGGTCGACGGCGAGCCGAAGGTCGGGATCATCCTCGGCCTCGGCTACGAGTTCCCCTTCGACATCAGGTTGCGCGTCGACCCGTCCGTGGGCGGCCCCAGCGCCGGGCTGATGTTCGCCCTGGCGATCTACGACACCCTCACGCCGGGGTCGCTCACCGGGGGCGCGGCCGTCGCCGGCACGGGCGAGCTGCTGCCCGACGGGACCGTCGGACCGATCGGCGGCATCCAGCAGAAGATCGCCGGCGCCGAGGAGGCCGACGCGGAGCTGTTCTTCGTGCCCGAGGCCAACTGCCCGGACACGAAGCGGCTCGACCCGGACCTGCGCCTGGTGAAGGCGACAACGATGCACGAGGCGCGGCTGGCGCTGGAGACGTGGGTCGAGGACCCCTCCGCGAAGCTCCCGAGCTGCTGACCGGACCCGCGCCGAACCGTATCCGACCTGACCTGCCACCGACTGCCCACGGACGAGACAGAAGCGAGCCCCATGGACTACGAGCTGGATGTCGACCCGGCCCTCGCGGCCGCGGTCCTCGAGATCGAGGGGCACCACGCGCGTGCCGGTTGGGACCAGCCGGCACGGCTCTATGCGCTGGTCGACACCGGCCAGCTGGTGGCGCAGGAGCCCGCGCTGGCAGCGCAGCTCGGCCTCGACTCGCCCGCCGAGCAGGGCTCGCTGACGCCGATCGAGCAGGAGGAGCTGCCGAGCGGCCAGCAGCTGGAGGAGGTGCTCCCGGGCATCGTGTGGCCGGCCGTGGTGGTCGGCTGCGCGGCAGTGGTCGAGCGGCTGGTGCTGCCGCCGGCCGCCGACGGCCAGGTGCCCGAGGACCCCGAGGCCGCGCTGGAGTTCGCGCGGGAGCACCCCGACGCCGAGGAGGTCCGCATCGTCGCCGGGGTCACCCGGCACGGCGCGGCCTACTGTGCGCTGCGGATGCGCAGCGAGGACGACGACAGCGCCGTGATGGGCGGGACGGACGTCGTACCGGGCCTGATCGAGCTGTTGCGTGGCACGCTGGAAGACACGCCGGAAGAGGCGGAGGACGAGTCCATGGGTGGGAACGATGAGTGACCTGTTCGACGAGGAGCCCGAGCGCCCTGCGCCGGAACGGCCCGGACGGCGCGCCCGCGCCCTGGTGATCACCGGCGGCGTGCTGGTCGTCGGCTTCTTCCTGCTGACGGCGTTCGCGTCGATCTACACCGACCGGCTCTGGTACAAGGAGGTCGGCTACGGCCAGGTCTTCAGCACCATGCTGTGGACCCGGGTCGGGCTGTTCGTCGTCTTCGGTGCCCTGATGGGCGCCGCGGTCGCGGTCAACATGCACCTGGCCTACCGCTTCCGTCCGCTGTTCCGGATGGCCGCGCCGGCGGAGGCGAGCGTCGAGCGCTACCGCGACGCCGTCACGCCGATCCGGGGCTGGCTGCTCGCCGGCGTCGCGATCGTCGTCGGGATCTTCGCCGGGACGTCCGCGATCGGGCAGTGGCGCACCTTCCTGCTGTGGCGCAACTCCGAGCAGTTCGGGCAGCAGGACGCCTACTTCGACAAGGACATCAGCTTCTACGTCTTCCAGCTGCCGTGGTGGAACTTCGTCATCGACTTCGTGATGGCGGTCGCGGTGGTCGCGCTGATCGGCACGGCCGTCGTGCACTACCTGTACGGCGGGATCCGGCTCCAGCAGGCGCACGACCGGCTCTCGCCCGCTGCGCAGGTGCAGCTGTCGGTGCTGCTCGGCATCTTCGTGCTCGCCAAGTCGGTCGACTACTTCCTCGACCGCTACGACCTGGTCACCGACGACCACCGGCTGTTCACCGGCATGAACTACACCGCGGAGAACGCGCTGCTCCCGGCGCGCAACATCCTCGTCGGGGTCGCGCTGATCTGCGCGGTGCTGTTCTTCCTCAACGTCTGGCGCAAGACCTGGCAGCTGCCGTCGGTCGGCCTCGCGCTGCTGGCGCTGTCGGCGGTGCTGCTCGGCATGATCTGGCCCGCGATCGTGCAGAACTTCCAGGTGAAGCCGTCCGAGGCCGACAAGGAGAATCCCTACATCCAGGCCAACATCGACGCCACGCGTGAGGCCTACGGACTGAGCGACATCACCACCGAGACGTCCTACCAGGGCATCCCGTCCGGCGAGCCGACCGAGGAGCGCGGGAGCACGGTGCTCAAGCAGCTCACGACGACCCCCGTGGTCGATCCCCTCCAGGTGCGCGACACCTTCCAGCAGCGCCAGCGCGTGCGTGGCTACTACTCGGTGCCGGCGGTCCTTGACGTCGACCGCTACACGATCGACGGCCAGGAGGTGCCGCTCGTCCTCGGGCTGCGCGAGCTCGACCAGAGCGGAATCCAGGCCTCGGACCAGAACTGGTCGAACCTGCACACCGAGTACACGCACGGCGAGGGCCTGATCGCGGCCTACGCCAACAAGATCAACATCAACGACCAGGCCAACGGCCGCATCGTCTGGGCCGAGGGCATCCGCGGCGAGGGCAACGGCGGCGGCGACGACCTGACCGCCGCCGGCGAGTTCGAGACCCGCGTCTACTACGGGGAGAAGAGCCCGACGTACTCGATCGTCGGCAAGGTCGACGAGGACGCGGACGGCGTGGAGCTGAGCCTGCCCAGCAACGGCGACGAGTCTGAGGACGAGCGGCAGACGACGACGTACGACGGCAAGGGCGGTGTCCCGGTCGGCAGCACGTTCAACCAGCTGATGTACGCGATCAAGTTCGGCGAGCCGAACTTCCTGCTGTCCGGACGGGTGAACGACAAGTCCAAGGTCCTCTACAACCGCGAGCCCATCGAGCGGGTCGAGAAGGTCGCGCCGTGGCTGACGGTCGACAGCGACCCGTACCCGGCCGTCGTCGACGGCAAGATCACCTGGATCAT
>DATMHM010000026.1:0-27127 GCA_035554935.1 Nocardioides sp.
CCTCGGTGACCCAGTAGCGGGAGGGACGCAGGCCGTTGCGGTCGAGGACCGCGCCGATCTGGGTGCCGTCGGTGAAGACCACCGACGCGGGGCCGTCCCAGGGCTCCATCAGCGAGGAGTGGAACTCGTAGAACGCCTTGCGGGCGGGGTCCATCTCCTCGTGCTTCTCCCACGCCTCCGGGATCATCATCAGCATGGCGTGCGGCAGGCTGCGGCCGGCCAGGTGGAGGAGCTCGAGGACCTCGTCGAAGGAGGCCGAGTCCGACGCACCCGGGGTGCAGATCGGGAACAGACGCTCGAGGTCGCCCGGGATGGCGGGCGAGTCGAGCAGCGCCTCGCGGGCCCGCATCCAGTTGCGGTTGCCCATCACGGTGTTGATCTCGCCGTTGTGGGCGATGAACCGGAACGGGTGCGACAGCGGCCAGCTCGGGAAGGTGTTCGTCGAGAACCGGGAGTGCACGACGCCGATGGCCGAGGCCATCCGCTCGTCGACCAGGTCGGGGAAGAAGTTGTCGAGCTGGTCGGTCGTCAGCATGCCCTTGTAGGCGAGGGTGCGCGACGAGAGCGACGGGAAGTAGACGTCGGTCTCCCGCTCGGCGCGCTTGCGCAGGCAGAAGGCGAGGCGCTCGAGGTCCATGCCGTTGAGCGGCCCACCGGCCGCCTGCACGAAGAGCTGGACGAAGGTCGGCATGACGCTGAGCGCCATGGTGCCGAGGATCTCCGGGTTGACCGGGACCTCGCGCCAGCCGAGGACCGTGAGGCCCTCCTCGCCGGCGATCTCCTCGATGCGGCCGCGGGTCTTGGCGACCTGCTCCTCGTCACCGGGGATGAAGGCCGTGCCGACGGCGTAGGAGCCGGCGGCCGGGAGCGTGAGACCTGCGTCGGCCGTGACGGCGCGCAGGAAGGCGTCCGGGACCTGGAGCAGGATGCCCGCCCCGTCGCCGGAGTTGGGCTCGGCGCCGGCGGCGCCGCGGTGGTCGAGGTTGCGAAGGGCCGTGAGCGCCTTCACGACGATGTCGTGGCTGGCTTCACCGGTCAGCGTCGCGACGAAGGCGACGCCACAGGCGTCCTTCTCGTGGCGCGGGTCGTAGAGACCCTGCGGCGGTGGGAACGAGTGCATGGAGGGCACCAAGGTTCTCCCGTCGGCTACGTCTGCATCGTCCCGGCAGCGACGTTGGAGCCATCGCGACGGGGTTCCACAGAAGGTGGGGCGCAAGGGACAGCACTGGCCCACGCGGCGGAGGCGCTAGATTACCACTGCGGGAAGCGGCTCCGCGCAATCGTCAGTCCGCGGTGGACGCCTCGTCCGTCACATCGGAACCTTCCGTCCCGGGGGTCCCCCGGTCGGCGTACACGCTCTCCTCGCGGCCGGGACGGTGTCGCAGGGACCACACGTAGTAGGCCGCCGCGGCGACGAACAGCACGATCGAGGTCCACACGTTGAACCGGAGCCCGAGCACGTCGTCGAGCTGGACGTCATCGATGCGGATGTACTCGATCCAGCCGCGTCCGAGCGTGTAGGCCATGACGTAGGCGGCCACCACCCGGCCGTGGCCGAGCCGGTAGCGCCGGTCGAGCCAGATGATGAGCGCGAAGGCGGCCAGGTTCCACAGGCACTCGTAGAGGTACGTCGGGTGGAAGGTCGCCATCTCCGGCGCGATGCCGCCGTTGGCCGCCAGCGCGTCCTGGTAGTCCTGGCTCGCGAGGTAGGCGCTGCTGAAGTGGTCCTGGTCGATCTCCAGGCCCCACGGCAGGTCGGTCGGCCGGCCGTAGAGCTCCTGGTTGAACCAGTTGCCCCACCGCCCGATCGCCTGGGCGACCAGCACGCCCGGCGCCAGCGCATCGAGCATCGGCGCCAGCCGGATGCCCTTGCGGCGGGCGCCGATCCACGCGCCGACGGCACCGAGTGCGACGCCGCCCCAGATGCCGAGCCCGCCGTGCCAGACGTAGAGGGCCTCGATCGGCTCGCCGCCGTCGCCGAAGTAGTTCTTCCAGTCGGTGGCGACGTGGTAGAGCCGGGCACCAACGATGCCGAACGGCACCGCCCAGATCGCGACGTCCTGGACCTCGCCGATCGTGCCGCCGCGCGCCTGCCAACGCTTCTCGCCGATCCAGATCGCCACGACGATGCCGAGGATGATGCACAGCGCGTAGCCGCGCAGCGGGAACGGGCCGATGTGCCACACCCCGTTGGCCGGGCTCGGGATGGTCGCGGTGATCAGCTGGCTCATGACGCTCATGGCGCGGTCCTCGCCTCAGTCCTCGGAGAGCAGGGTGCGGATGTCGGCGGCGAACTCGGTGCTCGACGTCTCCTGGTTCCACAGCGCGACGGCCTCGTCGTCGCCGTCGATCGCGAGGGTGAAGGTCGAGTGGCCGCCGAGGTCGTAGCCGCCGGTCGGCAGCTTCATTCCGTCGCTGACGTAGATGGCCAGCGGGTCGCCGACCGAGATGATCGTCTCGAGGTCGCCGGTCAGCCCGATGAAGGACTTGTCGTAGCGGTCGAGGTAGGTGCGCAGCGTCTTCTCGTCGTCGCGTGCCGGGTCGGTGGTCACCAGCACGACGTCGACCTGCTCCCTCTCGTCGGGCTCGAGCCGCTTCAGGCCGGCAGCGATGTTGTTGAGCACCAGCGGGCAGTAGTCCGGGCAGTTGGTGTAGCCGAAGAAGACGAGCGTGAGCGGCTTGTCGGTGCTCGACGCGAGCGAGAACGGGTCGCCGCCGGTGTCGGTGAGCGCGGTGTCGGGCGCCGCGTAGGGGTTGTCCAGGCGGGATCCGGTGAACTCGGTCGGCTCGCTGCCGCACGCGGCCAGCAGGCCGCCGAGCAGCAGCACGAGCGGGACGAGGACCGCGGACGACCGGCTAGGCACGGACCGCCCCCGCGACGCCAGCGGCCAGGTCGGCGGTGAGCGTGCGCAGCGCCGCCAGACCCGCGTCGCGGTCGTCGGGGTGCTCCTGGAGCGCCCGGACGAACGCAGAGCCGACGATCACGCCGTCGGCGTACGACGCCACCTCGGCCGCCTGCGCACCGGTGCTCACGCCGAGGCCGACCCCGACGGGCAGGTCGGTGGTCGCCTTGGTGCGGGCGACGAGCGGGCCGGCGAGGTCGCTGGTCGTGGTGCGGGCGCCGGTCACGCCCATCACGGCCGTGGCGTAGACGAACCCTCGGCAGGCGGAGGTGGTCAGCGCGATCCGCTCGTCGGTGGACGAGGGCGCGACGAGGAAGACCTTGTCGAGGTCGCGCTCGTCGGCGGCGGCGACCCACTCGGGGGCGAAGTCAGGCGTCAGGTCGGGCGTGATCAGGCCCGCTCCCCCGGCGTTCGCCAGGTCCTGCGCGAACCGCTCCACGCCGTAGCGCTCGATCGGGTTCCAGTAGGTCATCACGAGGGTCGGCACGCCGGTCGCGGCCACGGCCTCGACCGTGCGGAGCACGTCGCGGGTGCGGACGCCGCCGTCGAGTGCCTGCTGGGCGGCCGCCTGGATCGTGGGGCCGTCCATCACCGGGTCGCTGTAGGGCAGGCCGATCTCGATGACGTCGCAGCCGGCCTCGACCATCGTGCGCAGGGCGGCGATGCTCCCCTCGACGTCGGGGAAGCCGGCGGGCAGGTAGCCCACCAGCGCGGCCCGACCCTCGGCGCGGGCCCGGTCGAACGCGATGCTCGTGCTGGTCACTTCGACTCCCCCGCGCTCGCGCCGGCGGTGCCGAGGCCGAACCACTCGAGCGCCGTGCCCATGTCCTTGTCGCCCCGGCCGGACAGGTTGACCAGCAGGGTCTGGCCGGGACGGTCCTTCGCGACCTTCAGCGCTCCGGCGACGGCGTGCGCGCTCTCGATCGCCGGGATGATGCCCTCGGTGCGGGCGAGCAGCGCCATCGACTCCATCGCCTCGGCGTCGGTCACGGGGAGGTACGTCGCCCGCCCGGCCTCCGAGAGCGCGGCGTGCTGGGGGCCGACGCCGGGGTAGTCGAGTCCGGCGGAGATCGAGTGGGACTCGACGGTCTGTCCGTCCTCGTCCTGCAGCACGAACGTCCGCGCGCCGTGCAGCACGCCGATCGAGCCGGCGAAGATGGTCGCCGCGTGGCGACCAGTGTCGACGCCGTCGCCGCCGGCCTCGAAGCCGTAGATGGCGACCTCCGGGTCGTCGACGAAGCCGGCGAAGAGGCCGATCGCGTTGGAGCCGCCGCCCACGCAGGCCGCGATGGCGTCCGGCAGGCCGCCGGTCAGGTCCAGGCACTGCTGCCGGGCCTCGTCACCGATGCCGCGCACGAAGCTGAGCACCAGGCTCGGGAACGGGTGCGGTCCCGCGGCGGTGCCGAACAGGTAGGCGGTGTGGTCGACGCTGGCGACCCAGTCGCGCAGCGCCTCGTTGATCGCGTCCTTGAGGGTGCGCGAGCCGCTCTTGACCGACACCACCTCGGCGCCGAGGAGCTGCATGCGGGCGACGTTGAGTGCCTGGCGCTCGGTGTCGACCTCGCCCATGTAGACCGTGCAGTCGAGGCCGAGGTAGGCGGCCGCGGTGGCGGAGGCCACGCCGTGCTGGCCGGCGCCGGTCTCCGCGATCACCCGGGTCTTGCCCATTCGCTTGGTCAGCAGGGCCTGCCCCAGCACGTTGCGGATCTTGTGGGCGCCGGTGTGGTTGAGGTCCTCCCGCTTGAGCAGGATCCGGGCCCCCGCCTGCTCGGAGAGCCGGGTGGCGTCGTAGAGCATGCTCGGCACGCCGGCGTAGTCGCGCAGCATGCCCTCGAACTCGCCGACGAAGGCGGGATCGGCCATTGCCTCCTGCCAGGCGACGTCGAGCTCGTCGAGCGCGGCCATCAGGGCCTCGGGCATGAAGCGGCCGCCGAAGGCGCCCGACCCACCGAACCAGCCGAGCGCGTCGGCGTCGAACCTGCTCATCTCACCAGTCCCGTCATGGCGGCCACGGCTGCGCGCGGTCCGCCGCTGCCAGATTCGCGCACCAGCGCCTCGCCCACCAGCACGGCGCGGGCGCCCTCGTCGACGAAGCGCTGCACGTCGCCGGGCCCGGTGATCCCGGACTCGGCGACGAGGACGCGATCCTCCGGAACCCGCGGCGCGAGGCGTCCGAAGGTGTCCGGGTCGACCTCGAGGGTCTTGAGGTTGCGCGCGTTGACGCCGATCAGCTCGGCGCCGATGTCGACGGCGCGCTGCGTCTCCTCCTCGTCGTGCACCTCGACCAGCACGGTCAGCCCGAGCTCGCGGGCGTGGTCGTGCAGCTGCGCCAGGCGCTCCCCCGGCAGCGAGGCGACGATCAGCAGGGCCAGGTCGGCGCCGGCGGCGCGGGCCTCGAGCAGCTGGTACTCGGTGACGATGAAGTCCTTGCGCAACAGCGGGACGTCGACCGCGGCACGGACCGCCCGCAGGTCGTCGAGGCTGCCGCCGAAGCGTCGCTGCTCGGTGAGCACGCTGATCGCGGCGGCCCCGCCGGCGGCGTACTCCTGCGCGAGCGCCGCGGGATCCGGGATGTCCGCGAGGTCGCCCTTGCTGGGGCTCCGGCGCTTGACCTCGGCGATCACGCTCGAGCCGGCGCCGCGGAAGTGCGGCATCGGGTCCCGTGGCGCGTCGACGTCGGCGAGCGCGGCGCGCAGGTCGGCCTCGGGCGTCGCCGCCTGGCGGACCGCGAGGTCCTCGAGAACTCCGGCGACGATCCCGTCGAGCACCGTGGGCTGGGAGGCCTGGGGGGCCGACATGTTCGTCTCCGTTCGGTTCCGGGTGTGCTGCCTCGAGTGTGGCACGCGGCGGTTAGGGTTCCACACACCGCCCGCGCCTCGATCGCGGCCCAGCACCGGAGGAACCGTGAGCTACGACCCGCCGCCCAGCCCCGGCCAGCAGCCGCCCCACGGCGAGGAGCCGAACGGCGAGCAGCAGCCCTACCCGCCGTACGGCCAGCCCTACGGCCAGCCCTACGGCCAGCCCTACGGCCAGCAGCCCTACGGCCAGCCGTACGGGCAGCAGCCCTGGGGCGCCCCGCCGAGCCAGTCGGTGATGGCGATCATCTCGCTGGTGACCGGCATCATCGGTCTGCTCTTCTGCGGCTGCTTCGTGCTGTCGATCACCGCCCTCGTGCTCGGCATCCTGGGCAAGAAGGAGATTTCGGAGTCGAACGGCGCCAAGACCGGCCGGGGCCTCGCCCAGGCCGGCTTCATCCTGGGCATCGTCGGCATCGCGATCGGCCTGCTCTACTGGATCCTGATCGTCGTCTCGAACGTGGCGTTCTACGACTACTGAGATCCGGGTGACATCCGGGTGACATCCGGGCGCGGCGGATGGTTTCACCTCCGCGAGCGTGGTTAGGCTCGCCGGAGCCGCCCGGAATCGGCCGGGCCTGACGCTAGGAATCGACGTGAGCTACGGAACTCCGCCGCCCCCGCCCGGACAGCCGCCCTACGGCCAGCAGCCCTACGGGCAGCCGCAGTTCGGCGGACCCGCCTCGGGCGACCCGGGCACCCTCGACCTGCCCTGGTACGGCATCGGCTTCGCCGACGCCGTCAAGCGGGCCTTCCAGAAGTACGCGCGCTTCGACGGCCGCGCCAGCCGCGGTGAGTACTGGTGGTTCGCGCTGGGCCTGTTCGTCATCTACATCGTCCTCTACATCCCGCTGGCGATCGGCACCGCCGCCGAGTCCACGGCACTGACCCTGATCTTCGGGCTGCTCGTCCTGGTGTTCGCGCTCGCGATCATCGTGCCGAGCATCGCGGTGGGCGTACGACGACTGCACGACGCCGGCTTCAGCGGGTGGCTCTACCTGCTGGCCTTCGTGCCGTGCGTGAGCATCGTCGTGCTGGTGCTGATGGCGCTGCCGTCGAAGCCGGAGGGCGCGAAGTACGACCGCGTCAGCGGTGGCGGTGCGTCGGGCGGCTACGGCTACTGAGCGACACCACCTGCGAACGCAGCGGCGCCCCGGACCCCAGGGTCCGGGGCGTCGGCTTTTCCGGATCGTCCTGACCCGTCAGGGTGCGAGCCAGGCGCCGGCCGGGGTGTTGCGGACGACGGTGAAGACCAGCATGAGCACGCCCAGCACGATCGCGCCGGCGTTGAGGGTGCGGTCCGTCGGGCTCCACGGCCGGCCCGTCCAGCGGCCGTTCGCCCAGCGCGCGAAGGCGTAGGCGATGAACGGCAGCGACAGCACGAACAGCAGGTTGCTGGAGGCGGCGGCGCCGACCTCCAGGTTGCTGAGGTCGTTGACGGCCCGCAGGCCGCCGCAGCCGGGGCACCAGAAGCCGATCGCGGCGGTGGGGCAGATGCCCCAGCTGCCCTGGCTGTGCGGGTCGCGCAGGTGCAGCGCCACGGTCGCGGCGGCGAGGCCGCCGGCGACCGCGATCGGCGGCACCATCCGGCGCCGGCGAGACTTCTCGCCGTACGCTGCGGGTGGCGGCGCCGTGAGGGTCACTCGATCAGTGCCCGGACTCGTGGAGGCCCATCTTGGCGAGCACCAGGAACAGCGGGCCCGCGCCGAGCGCGATGACGGTGCCGATCCAGAACAGCGGCCAGTTCAGCGGCGACACCGACATGCCGATCGCGCCCACGACGAAGCCGACCAGCGAGACCAGGACGGCGGTCCAGGCCGCGGGGGTGTTGCCGTGGTTGTCGGCCATGAGTGGTACTCCTCGTTCGTGAAGGGCGGAACGCGACGATTCTAGGGGGTCACCCGGGGCGCGAGTCGTCGGTGGGGTCGGTGCCCTCGTCCAGCGACTTCCACAGGTCCAGGTTGGACTGCTCTGCGACCGCCGTCGGCTCGCCGTCCGCCGGGGCGGCCGCGCCGCCGGAGCCGGTCGGGGCGTCGTACCGGCTGCCCATCTCGGGCCACTGCCGGACCCAGGTCACGGCAGCGCTCGCCGCGACCAGCGCCACGAGGGCGGAGACGAGGCTCACCCACAGCCAGGGGGTGCGCTCGACGCCGGCCGCCGAGGAGTTCAGGCCCAGCCGGCTCAGCAGGTCGGAGGCGGCGTCGTCGTCCTGGACGAAGCCGCCCACGACGATGACGGCGAGGACGCCGGCCGCAGCGATGCCCGCCAGCACGGCGACCAGGCGCCGCACGATCCCGCGGGTCACGAGCAGCACACCCCAGCAGGCGAGCGCGACCAGCGCGAGCGCACCGGCCAGGGGGAACTCGACGGAGCGGTCCTCGACCCCGAGCGCGATGCCGCCGACCGCGGTGAGCGTCTCGGCGGGCACGGTCAGCATCTCGCGGTGGCCGGCGATCGCGGCGAAGCCGCTGCCGGCGAGGCCGAGCAGGACGACCGGTCCGAACGTACGCCGAGGCTCGAGCTCAGCCACCGAGCAGCCCGTCGTCGAAGCAGGTGCGGGTGCCCGTGTGGCAGGCGACGCCGACCTGGTCGACCTTCACCAGCAGGGTGTCGCCGTCGCAGTCGAGGCGGACCTCGTGGACGTGCTGGGGGTTGCCGGAGGTCTCGCCCTTGACCCAGTACTCCTCGCGGGACCGGCTCCAGTACGTCGCCCGGCCGGTCGTCAGCGTGCGGTGCAGCGCCTCGTCGTCCATCCACGCCAGCATCAGCACCTCGCCGGTGTCATGCTGCTGCACGACCGCGGGCAGCAGCCCGTCGGCGGTGCGCTTGAGGCGGTCGGCGACGGCCGGGTCGAGGGAGGTCACGGGCTCCATTATCCCCGCTGGGAGACCCACGACGCGTGCAGCCGTGCGTAGGGGGTGCCGGCCTGCCCGACGAGCTCCGCGTGCGGACCGTGCTGCACGATCCGGCCGCGGTCGACGACGACCACCACGTCGGCGGCCTCGGCCGTCGAGAGCCGGTGCGCGATGGTGACCGCCGTGCGGCCCGCCATCAGCCGCTCCAGCGCGCGCCCGATGCGGGTCTCCAGCTCGGGGTCGACCGCGCTGGTCGCCTCGTCGAGGACCAGCAGGTCGGGGTCGGCCAGCTGGGCGCGCAGCAGCGCCACCAGCTGCCGCTCCCCCGCTGACAGCGACTCGCCCCGTTGCCCGACGCGGGTGTCGATCCCGTCGGGCAGCCCGGCGAGCCAGTCGCCCAGGCCGATCGCGTCGGCCGCCTCCCGGATCTCCTGGCCCGTCGCGCCGAGCCGGCCGTAGCGGACGTTGGCGGCGAGCGTGTCGTCGAACAGGAAGCCCTCCTGCGGCACGAGCACCACGCTGCTGCGCAACGCCTCCTCCCTGACGTCGCGCAGGTCGACGCCGTCGAGCAGCACCCGGCCGCGGCTGGGGTCCATCAGCCGGGTCAGCAGCTTGGCGATCGTCGACTTGCCGGAGCCCGTCTCCCCCACGACGGCGACCCGCTGGCCCGCCGGGATGACGAGGTCGATGTCGCTGAGCACCTCCGCGCCGCCCGGGTAGGCGAAGCCGACGCCCTCGAAGCGGACGTCGATCGCGCCCTTCGGCAGCGCCTGGCCGTCCGGCCCGGGGTCGACCAGGTCGGCCGGGGTGTCGAGGATGCCGATCACGCGCCGCCAGCCGGCGATCGCGTTCTGTGCATCGGTCAGGATCTGCGTGCCCATCTGCACCGGGCCGACGAAGAGGGTGACGAGGAACGCGAACGCCAGCACCTCGCCCGCGGTGATCCCCTCGCCCCAGGCGAAGCCCTGGCCCAGCCAGATGCCGACGATGAGCACGCCGGCGTTCGCGAAGCCGGCCGAGATGCCGCCGAGGCTGAACGAGAACGCCGTGAAGCCCTGGGCGCGGGTGCTCGCCGCCTTGTGGGCGTCGATGGCCCGGTCGATCCGCGCCTGGGTCCGCCCCTCGACCGCGTAGGCCTTGACCACCGGGGCGCCGACCACCGGCTCGGAGACCGCCGACAGCAGCGCGCCGACCTGTCGGCGTACGGTCCCGTAGGCGGCAGCGAGCTTGCGCTGGAAGTAGCGCAGGCTGAGGAACAGGGGTGCGAAGCAGACCCACACGACGAGGGCCAGCTGCCAGCTGTAGAACAGCATCACCACCGTCGCGACGGCCATCTGGCCGACGCTGACCACGAAGATCAGGCCGCCGAAGACGAGGAACTGGCTGACCTGGTCGACGTCGCTGGTGACGCGCGAGACCAGGGCGCCGCGGCGCTCGGTGTTCTGGGTGAGCAGCGGCAGGTCGTGGACGTGCCGGAACGCCTTGACCCGCAGCGTCGCGAGGCCGTGCTCGGCGGTGGAGAACAGCCGTGCCGTCATGGCGTACGACGCCCAGCTGGTCACCAGCACCGCGGCGCCGGCCAGCAGCGCCAGCCAGGTGGTGAAGGCGGGGTCGGGGCCGTCCGGCCCGCGCAGCCCGCGGTCGACGGTCTGCTGCACGGCGATCGGCACGATCACCTGTCCGACGGAGGCGAGGACCGCGAGCGCCAGGGTGCGGCCGATCCCCTCGACCAGCTCCGGCGAGTGGTGCACGCCGCGGCGGATCGTCTCCCAGGCGCCGATGTCCTCGCCGGTGCTGAGCCGGGTGTGCTCGGGGCCGCGCAGCGTCGTGCTCATCGCAGCACCTCCGCCGGCTCGGCGTCGGTCTCGTAGGCGTTGACCAGGCGGGCGTAGTCGGCGTTGCGCGCGACCAGCTCGTCGTGCGGGCCGCGGTCGGCGATCGCACCGTCGACGAGGAAGAGCACCTCGTCCGCCAGGCCGATCGTCGCCTTGCGGTAGGCCACGACGACGAGGGTGGCGCCGGTGCCGTCCAGCCCCGCCAGGATCCGGGCCTCGACCTCCGGGTCGACCGCGGAGGTGGCGTCGTCGAGCACGAGCAGCCGCGGGTTGCGCACGAGGGCCCGGGCGAGCGCGAGGCGTTGGCGCTGGCCACCCGACAGCGTCGTGCCGCGCTCGCCGAGCCGCGAGTCGAGGCCGTCCGGCAGGGCCGCAACGAAACCGTCGGCCTGCGCGGTGCGCAGCGCGGCCCAGACCTCGTCGTCGGTGACGTCGAGCCCGAGTGTCACGTTGCCCCGCACCGTGTCGTCGAAGAGGAAGGCGGTCTGCGGCACGAGTGCGAACGACTCGGCGAGGGCGCCGCGGCGCAGGTCGCGCAGGTCGGTGCCGTCGATCCGGATCGCTCCGTCGTCGACGTCGACCAGCCGGGCGAGCAGGCTGGTCAGGGTGGTCTTCCCGGAGGCGGTTGCCCCGACGAGCGCGACCGTGCGGCCGGGCTCGACGTCGAAGCTGAGCCCGCGCAGCAGCGGCCGCGCGACGTCGTACCCGAAGGCGGCGCGGTCGACCTCGAGGCGCGCGCCGCCGGCTCGCGCGGGGAGCGCCTGGTCGCCGTACTCCATGCTGCCGGAGGCGCGCAGCACTGCCGCGACCCGGCGGTAGCCGACGACGCTGCGCGGGAAGTCGCCGAGCAGCCAGCCGATGGACCGGATCGGGAACGCGACGACGGTGAGCAGGTAGGTCACGGTGACGACGTCGCCGGCGATCGTGGCACCCGACAGCACCCGGTGCACGCCCAGGACGAGGACGACGAGCACGGCCAGGCTCGGGAGTGCGGCCAGGGTCGGGTCGAAGGCGGCGCGGATCCGGCCGACCCGGATGTTGGCCTCGCGCAGCTCGAACGCCTTCGCTTCGAACCGCGCGGTCTCCTGCGGCTCCCGGCCGAGGGTCTTGACGACGAGGGCGCCGTCGAAGGACTCGTGCGCGATCTCGGACAGCTCGGCCCGCAGCTGCTGCGCGCGGGTGGCCCAACCCTGCGCGAGCCGCTGGTAGACGACGTTGGTGCCGATCACGACCGGGAAGACGAGCAGGCCGACCGCGGCGAGGACCAGGTCGGTGAGCAGCATCTGCACGACCGCGATCACCATCATCGCGACGGTGCCGACGGCCATCGGGAGCGGCGCGATCGGACCCCACGCCGCCTCGACGTCGGAGTTGGCGTTGGACAGCAGCTCCCCCGTCGGGTGCTTCTGGTGCCACGACATCGGGAGCCGCAGGTACTGGCGGGTGACGGCGCGCCGGCTGTGGGCCTGCATCCGGTACTGCATGACGCCCGCGCCCAGGCGCCGCGCGACGATGCCGACCGCGCGCAGGATCGCCACGCCGACGAAGAGACCGAGCACCGCCCAGAGCAGGCCGGCGCCGATCTCGCCGTCGCGGAAGGCGGGCAGCACCACGTGGTCGGTCGACCAGCCCAGCACCCACGCGTCGGCGACGGTCAGCGCGCCGAAGAGCACGCTGCCGATCGTCGAGAGGGCGAAGATCCAGGGCTCCCGCTTGATCGCGACCCAGAGGACGCCGAACCCGGCGGACGTCGTACCGGTGCTGCCTGCCGTCGCCACTCGCCCCTGCTCCCACCTCGACCGCGCGCCGCGGCTTGCGGACGCAAACTCACCCAACTCTGGCACGCGGGCGGGTATTCCTTCCGGGGCCGGGCACCGCCCCGGGGGTGAGGGACGAGGACGAGGAGTGGTGGCGCGCCGCGGTGGTCTACCAGGTGTGTCCCCGCAACGGCGCGGATGTCGTGGCGTGCTCGGCGGACAGCGGTCCGGGCTGAGTCGTGCAACCGACGTGGTACCGCAACGCGGTGATCTACCAGGTCGACGTGGCCCAGTTCCACGACTCCGACGGCGACGGGTGGGGCGACCTGCGCGGCACCGCCGACCGGCTGGAGTACGTCCGCGGGCTCGGCGCGGACTGCGTCTGGCTGCTGCCGTTCTACCCCACGCCGTACCGGGACGGCGGCTACGACGTGTGCGACCACCTCTCGGTCGACCCGCGGTTCGGCGACGTCGCCGACTTCGCCTACCTGATGGACCGCGCGGACGCGCTCGGCGTCCGGGTGATCATCGACCTCGTCGCCCAGCACACCTCGATCGACCACCCGTGGTTCCAGGAGGCGCGCAGCAGCAGGGACTCGCCGTACCGCGACTACTACGTGTGGTCGGACGAGCCGGTCGAGACCGGCGTCCAGCAGAACTTCCCGACCGTCGAGGACGGCGTGTGGACGTGGGACGAGGAGGCCGGGCAGTACTACCGCCACACCTTCTACAGCCACGAGCCGGACCTCGACCTCGGCAACCCGCGGGTGCTGGCGGAGCTCGAGCGGGTCATGGGGTTCTGGCTGCGGATGGGCGTCAGCGGGTTCCGGGTCGACGCGCTCCCCTCCATGGTGGAGCGCGCCCGGGCGTCGGACGCGGGCGACGACGGCCTGTGGCTGGTCGAGCACATGCACGACTTCCTCGCCGTACGGCGCGCCGACGCGATCCTGCTCGGGGAGGTCGACGTGCCACCGAAGGAGTACGCCGACTACCTGCGCGACGGGCACGGCATGACGATGCTGCTGGACTTCTGGACCAACAACCACATCTTCCTCGCGCTCGGCCGCGGCGAGGCCGAGCCCGTGGTACGCGCTTTGCAGGAGCGGCCGACCGCCCCACAGCGCGGGCAGTACGCCACCTACCTGCGCAACCACGACGAGCTCGACCTCGAGCGGCTGGCCGCCGACGAGCGCGACGAGGTGGTGACAACCTTCGCGCCCGATCCGGCGATGCAGGCCTACGGCCGGGGGATCCGCCGGCGGCTCGCCCCGATGCTCGGCGACGACGACCGTCGGATCGCGATGGCACACGCGCTGCTGCTGAGCCTGCCCGGCGCGCCGGTTCTCCTCTACGGCGACGAGATCGGGATGGGCGACGACCTCTCCCGCGAGGAGCGGCGGTCCGTGCGTACGCCGATGGCGTGGGCCGAGGCGCACCGGCAGATCACCTCGACGCAGAGCCTGCTGGCCAGGGTCGGCAACCTCGTCCGGACCCGGCTGGGGCGCCGCGAGATCGGGTTCGGCGACTGCGAGGCCGTCGACGTCGGCGTACCGGCGGTGCTGTGCCTGCGGCACCGGCTGGACGAGGTCCTGCTGTGGTGCGTCGTCAACCTGTCCGGCGAGGTGGTGTCCTTCGAGATCCCCGACGTCGGCACGGGCGAGCTGGTCGACGTCCTGGCGAACGACGACTCCGCCCCGCCGGGCGAGACCGGCGGTCTGGTGGAGCTGGCC
This sequence comes from Nocardioides sp., assembly GCA_035554935.1. Taxonomy (GTDB): domain Bacteria; phylum Actinomycetota; class Actinomycetes; order Propionibacteriales; family Nocardioidaceae; genus Nocardioides. The sequence goes on from DATMHM010000026.1 coordinate 13,936, forward strand.
GGCTACGGCTACCGGTGGCTGCAGCATCCGGCCCATCTCTTCGGGTGAGGCACGGCATGGAGATCGGCTACCACGCCTCGCACGAGCAGTTCTCGCCGTCGCGCCTGCTCCGGATGGCGGTCCTCGCCGAGCAGGCCGGCTTCGACGCGATCCTGTCCTCCGACCACCTCGCCCCGTGGAGCCGGCAACAGGGCGAGTCCGGCTACGCCTGGTCGTGGCTCGGCGCCGCCCTGGCCGCGACGTCGCTGCCGGCCGGCGTGGTGACGGCGCCCGGCGACCGCTACCACCCGGCCGTCGTCGCCCAGGCCGTCGCGACGCTCGCGGAGATGTTCCCCGGCCGGATCCTGCCGGCCCTCGGCTCCGGGCAGGCGCTCAACGAGCACGTGACCGGCGCGCCCTGGCCCCCGAAGGAGGTGCGCAACCGGCGCCTCGCCGAGTGCGCCTCCGTGATCCGGCGACTGCTCGCCGGCGAGGAGGTCACGCACCACGGGCTGGTGACCGTCGACCGGGCCCGGGTCTGGTCACTCCCGTCCGTCCCTCCCCCGCTCCTCGCCGCGGCGTTGACGCCGGCGACCGCTCGTGAGGTCGCCGGCTGGGCCGACGGCCTGATCACTGTGAACGCCCCACCCACCAAGCTGCGCGCGGTCCTCGACGCCTTCAGGGAGGGCGGCGGCGACGGCAAGCCGGTGCACGTCCAGGCGCACCTGTCGTGGGCACCGACGCGGGACGAGGCGGAGCGCAGGGCGATGGAGTGCTGGCGCACCAACACGCTGCCGCCACCGCTCACCGAGGACCTTCCCCTGCCCGAGGAGATCGCGGCCGCGGCCGAGCACGTCTCGATCGACGACCTCCGGTCAAGCGTGTGGATCGAGACGGACCTCCAGTGGTACGTCGAGGCGCTGGCGTCGTACGAGGAGCTGGGGATCGCGCGGGTGTACCTCCACCACGTGGGGCCGGAGCAGGAGCGGTTCGTCGAGGTGTTCGGCGAGCGGGTGCTGCCGGGATGAGTGAGGTGAGCGAGTCAGTCCGGCAGGTGGCGCGCCTCGCGAGCCTGCGCGGCAAGAAGGTCCAGAAGTTGCTCTCCATGGATCGGCCGACGATCAGGCGTCAGTCACTGCGGCAGCCTGATATGCGGCGACAAGGCCAGCGACGAAGGCCCGGTGCTTCCCCGGCTCCCGAGTCCCCGGAAGGACGATGGTCGTGCCGTGACGAGCACGCGTCAGGGCGATGTTCAGCAGCGTGTTCTGGTTGGCCCGGATGTGGTCGAGATCATCGAGCCCGATGAGCACGACTCGGTCCGCCTCAATGCCGCGGCTCGAATGCGCCGAGACGATCCGGACCTGCCCCGGCTCCGGGCTGACACGACGATTGTCCGGGTCGATCTGGTCCAGGTAGGCCAAGCCGAAGTCCTTCAGGGCCGCCTTGATGCCCTCCAACTGATCGTCGATGCCCGTGGCCCGGAACGTCACGACGGCGAGGTCCGGAACGACCCCCCTTGCGGCGGCCCGCTCGAGCTCGACCTCCACCGCCAGGCGCGGATCAGACGTCCCGCTCTCTCCCATGGTCCAGATGCTCGGGAGCAGAACTGTGCCCGCGGCGTCCACGAGATCGTCGAAGAGAGGCGTGTCGCCGCGAGAGACCCTCGTACCCGTCATCGGATGCCGAGCGACCCATCGCGGGATCTGGCTGAGGTCAGGAGAGCACTCCAATCCCGCTTGGGCGACCAACGCGGATGCACGGCGACTCAAGCGCAACGTCTCCCACGTTCCGTTGGCCTTGGCGTGATCGACAGCATCGTCCAAGAAGCGCGACCGCCCCCCGTACAGGGCTTGATCTGGCGAGTCCGCCAGGAACCACTCGGCCGTCCTGCTCGCTCTCGACGCCAGCAAGCCGAACTGTCTCGCCTCGAAGTCCTGCGCCTCGTCGACACAGATCGTGTCGAAGACCGACGTGACGGCAGCGATGTCGTACACGTCCCGGATCAGGAGGTTCCCGCGCGTCCCGTGGAAGTCCGGCAACGTGGCGACACGCGCCCGAAGGTCAGAAGCGAGCACCTTGTTGTAGCAACACACCAGAACCTGCTGGCCAGCGAGCGCATGCGCGAGGGCAATTCGCAACAGGTCGGTGGTCTTCCCCGTGCCTGGCTTGCCGTGAAACACGACACGACTCTTGTTGTCGTGGATCGATGCCCCGGGAGCGAGGTACTTCTCCCACGATTCTCGAACTGAGGCACGCCCATGTTCTGGCTCGACTCCGAGGTCGAGCTCCTCCTGCCGCACTGCCGCCCGATGAATTCGCGCAAAGCTGGCAGCCACGCCGGGGTTGACCTGACGGTGTCGCAGGACCCGTTGGTCCAGGACGTCAAGCAGTCGACGGACCGCGTCCTTGCCAGGCGGGCTGTGCCGGGCGGCACCACTGATCGGAGGGTTGCGAGCGATTCTCAGCAGGGCGGCACCGGTGTCGCCGTGGATGTCATCGTCGAACAGCATGCCTTCGAAGTGACGCTCGAACGTCGAGCCGAAGGCGTCGTACATCGCTGATCGTTCGATGCGCGGGAACGCGGCACTCAGGTAGAGGTACGGCAGATCCCTCCCCTTCCGCAACCCACGGTCCTGGAGGAAGTCCAAGAGCCCCCACTGAGCACGTTGCGCCTGCTTCAGGGGGTGGCGGTGGGCCCGACCGCTGACCACTATCTCGTCGTCGGAGTAGGAGTCGATCGACTGCGGCTCGTATCCCTTGACCTCGATGCAGAGACAGCCCGCATCAGCGTTCACCGCGAAGATGTCGATCTCAGTGCCGGCGCCGCGTTGGAGGTTGAACCAGAGGTGCCAGTCCTCACTCAGCCGGGGAACGATGCGATCAGCGAGGAAGCGCTCGTGGCGATCGTCGGGCAGCGGAGTGTGGACTGTGGCCCCCATTAGTCGACCTCGAAGACCTTCATGACCTCGTCCCCGTAGTCGTTGATCACCTTGACCGCGATCCGACCACTGTCAGGCTTGACGAACGGGCGTGACACGGTTCCGTAGAGCTGGGCCCAGGCGTCGGCGTCGATCTCGGCCCGCAGCGCGGTCTTGAGGCGCTTGTAGGGGTCGCCGCCACCGGTGAAGTAGCAGTGCCGCACGAAGAAGCTGTCCCCGTTGTAGCTCGTGTCGATCATCCACAACGCGATCCGACCGGTGTCGCTGCTGCGGATCTCGCCGGTCGTGGGGTCGTAGACGTCGACGCCGTTGAGCTCGACCTCGACGTTGCCGTCGTCGAGTCGACGTACGTCGATGTCCGGCTCGCCGAAGACGGTGAACAGGTTGCCGGCTCCCGTCTTCTTGAGGTCCTCCCCCATCAGCAGGTCAACGTTCATCCGGACGAAGAGGAGCTTGATCCGACCGAAGGAACGCTTTCCCGCGACCTCGGCGAAGCCCTCGCTCGACGTGTCGACGGTGACGCCGTCCTCCTCGGTGACCTCACCGGTCGAGGCGTCGAAGGCAAAGCCGAGCACACACAGGAGGTCGATGTCTCCAGCGCGGATGGCCTCGCGGACCGCATCCTTGGCGAAACCCTGGCTGACGGTGCCGTACTGCGGCCCGATTGCGATGCCGACCCGCGTCTCGGCCCCGTCAGCCGGATTCACCGAGAGGCCGACTGCCTGGATGTGCAGTCCCGGGTAGGGCTCGACCGTGCTGAACTCGATGCGCTCGCTCTTGCGGCCGTTCTGGACACCCGCGCGCAGCAGGTTGTCGAGTATCGACTGCTCGAAGGTTGCAGCGTCCGGCTGCTCCGCTCCCGCCTGCTCCGTTCCGGACTCCAGGTCGTTCCCGGGGTCCGCGAAGGCAAGGCTGCGGTGCGGGCTGAGGCTTTCCACGGTGAACGGGCCGGTGACGCGGACGGCGTTCTTGTCCTCGTATGGCCTGTCATAGAGCAGCTCGAAGTCGGCGTGGCGCTTGATGGCGGCATCGATCTCGTCGCGGGTCATCCCCTCGACGATGTCGGGGTTGTTGGCGATCGATTTCAAGGTGATGTGCTGCACCCGCTCGTAGACGAAGCCATGACGGATGTCATTGCCCGTCGGGGCAGGCGGAAGCGGCTTGCCCGTCGCCTTGGCCTCCGCATCGCGGCCCTTCTCGGAGTCGGCCAGCAGGTACATGGGGTACTTCGCACCCATCAGCCGTTGGCGCGCCAGCGCGAGCGCGACCCGCGAGGTGTCGATGGTGATCCAGCGACGGCCCCACTGCTCGGCGACATACGCCGTGGTGCCGCTGCCGCAGGTGGGGTCGAGCACGAGGTCGCCGGGGTCGGTGCACATCAGCATGCAGCGCTCGATGACCTTGACATTGGTCTGGACCACGTAAAGCTTGTCGGCCGCGAACCCGGCGGTAGAAGTGTCGTCCCAGAAGTTGTTGATTGGGAAGGCCGGAAAGTCATCGATGTATCGCACGTACGAGAGGGTGTTGCCGGCAATTCCCAAGCGTTGTGCGGTCTTGAGGCGGTTCATACCCTGCTCGTTGGTCTTCCAGCGGCTCTGCGATGTTGGGCGGAAGGTCCGCCCTTCCAACTCGACTGGAAACCAAGATGCAGCACCCTCGCCCTTCTCCCGCCCAGCGCTCTGGCTAGTGATGTTGTCCAACCGAAAGACGCGCCCGAGGGAGGCAGTCTGCTCGGGGGCTCCTCTCTCCTCCTTCGTCATCCGGCGCCGTCCGTCAGCGGTATCGACGAACGAGTAGGCCGCGCTTCCAGCTCCTCCAACAGACTTTCGTCGAAACAACTTACGGTATTTCGTCAACTCTCGGTCCTTGGCAAACCACAGCACAAAATCGACAGTGCCCGCCAGGAAGTCAGCGGTAGCACCCGTCGTGGTCCTGAAGGAGACCTGACTGATGAAGTTCTCAGACCCGAACACCTCGTCCATCAAACTTCGCACCAAATGCAGGTTCGCGTCGCCGATCTGCACGAAGCACGAGCCCGACTCGGTGAGAAGTTCCCGTGCGACGAGCAGTCGGTCCCGCAAATACGACAGATACGAGTGGATCCCCAGCTCCCAGGTGTCCCGGAACGCCTTGATCTGCTCCGCCTCGCGGGCGGCGTCCTCGACCTTGCCGTCCTTGACGTCCCGCTTGCGGGCACTGGCCTGCCAGTTCGAGCCGAACTTGATCCCGTAGGGCGGGTCGATGTAGACCATCTGGACCTTGCCGCGCAGCTCCTCGCGCTCGGTGAGCGAACCCATCACCTGCAGCGAGTCACCGAGGATCATCCGGTTCGACCAGTTCGACTCGTGCGAGTAGAAGTCGACCAGGTCCAGCTCGTCGAGGCCGTCGAAGGTGTCGAACAGGGTGAGCTCGGGCTCGTCGTCAGGCCGCGCTGCGGTCTGGCGTAGGTTCTCGATCAGCACCCGAGGGTCGATCTTCTCCTGAATGTAGATCGGCGGTGCGTCCGCTAGGAGCGTCTCGGCATCGGCGATCGAGTCCGTTGACTCGTCGCCGTACTTGCCCTTCCAGACCAGCTGCGGGTCGAGCGAGATGTCGCGCTCGACCAGGATCCGGCGTCGCTCCTCGACCTCCGGCGTGACGAACTCTTGGGCATCCGCGGTCGGCAGGTTGGCGCGCTTGTCGCCGTGCACGATCGACTCCACCGGGGTGGGGCCCGAGGGCTTCTTCCTACGAGGCGGCACGGGACCTCCTCGAAGAAAGGTCCGAGCGGTCGGTGTGACCGATGACCGGGCCGTCGTCGTACAGGCCGTGGATCGCGGCGTCGAGGTCTGCCTTGGCGGTGAGCATGTCGGTGATCTCGAGGTAGCCCCAGCGCCCGAAGCCGCCGTGGTTGTTGACCGCGACACACCAGGTGTTGCGCGCGACCTCGACCTTCATGTCGACCAGACCGGGCGCGGCCAGGCGCTTCTGGCCGCCCGACACCTCGACGAGCAGCGTCCGGACGACGTCGTCCTCGCGTTGCTTCAGCCGGAGCAAAAAGTCAGGGACGTAGGCGTGCGCCTTGCCTTCGTGGAGATACGGGATCTCGAAGCCGAGGTGGTCGTTCTTGGCGTAGGCCGCGACCGAGCGGTGGTGCTCCGCGTATTCCGCGACGAGCTGCTCCCAGGTGTTGCCGTCCTTACCGTCGAGAACGACGTGGCTGACTTCGCAGCGCGTCTCGTCGGTGGGAATCGTCGCCTTGCGGGTGATGAAGGAGACCCGCTCCGTCGATCCGACCGGCTCGAAGGTGTGCAGGATCGGCCGCAGCAGGACCCGGTTGTGCCGGGTCCGGTTGACCGCCTTGTAGATGGCGTCCGCCGCTTGGCTCTGCCCCTGGGGATAGTGCAGCAGGTGCGCGAGCGAGAAGCCGTCCTCGACCTCAACGCATCGCTCGAGCCACTCGTCGGCGATCCGCAGCAGCTCGGGGAACAGCCAGGGACGCTGGTCGCCCTCGTCCGTGCGGTAGTGCGTCTCGACGAGCCTCTTGGCCAGGTGGAAGACGACGCTCTTGCGGCGCTTCGCCTCGGCGACGTCCGCGATCCGCTCAGCCTCCCCCACGATCGGCGCCGCGTCCGTCCAGGTCGGCACCGACTGCCGCCCAATCGTGAACACGGGCAGGACCTCGGGCAGGTAGAGCTCACCCTGTTCGGGGGCCTCCAGGCGGTAGCCGGTGAGCCGCGGGAAGGTGATCCGCTGAGCCGCACGGCCCTCGACCGAGCGCACCAGGGTCGACGGTCGCGGCGGCTTCACGGGACCGACCGGCTTGTCTGTCGGGATGAAGGCGAACGGAACGCCGTAGACGTTGGCGTACTCCGGCTCGAACAGGCCGTCCTCGTTGACGTCGTAGGAGCGACGACGCAGCCCGCGACCCACCACCTGCTCGCAGAGCAACTGGCTGCGGAAGGCCCGGATCCCGAGGATGTGCGTGACGGTGTTGGCGTCCCAGCCTTCGGTGAGCATCGCGACCGACACGACGCACCTGACCTGCTCCCCCAGCCGACCGCGCTTCCCGACCGTGTTCATCACCTCTCGGAGCAGCTCCTCGTCGGTGATCTGGTCGAGGTCCGCGCCGGGGTTTCGCAGCCGCAGCTCGGCCTTGTAGGTCTCGATCTCCGCGGCCGCGGCATCCTTGAAGTCCTTCTTGAGCGCTTCACCCGACTCCAGCTGTGCGCTGTCAACGAGGATCGTGCGGGGCCGCGGCACCGGCACGCCGTCGATGACGTTGCTGAAGAGACTCAGCTGGCCGGGCGCCCATCGCTCCTGGTCGACCTCGCCGGCGTCGTACCCGCCGATCCAGTCGTAGACCAGCTTGGACACAGCGGTGTTCGGACAGACGACGATGAAGACGGGCGGCGTGTGGCCCGCCGGGGCGAGCTCCCTCTCCCAGTGCGCGAAAGCGCGCTCGTAGGAGGCGTAGAGACTGCGCAGCGCGCCGACCAGTTCGTCCGGCGGCGTCCACGTCGAGACGTCGAGGTCCTTGCGGTTGCGCTTGGGTAGGTCTTTGCCCACCTTGTCCCAGAGATCGAGGTAGGTGACCCGGTCGTGCTCGGCGTCGTCGTCCACGGGCGTCCGCGGGATCTTGACGATTCCTGACTCGATGGCGTCCATCAGTCCGAAGTCGCTGACGACCCACGGGAAGATGAAGCCTTCCTTGTGGCCCGATCCCTTGAGGTAGAACGGGGTCGCGCTCAGGTCATACGCAACCTTGATGCCCACCTTGCGGGCGACTGCCTGGAGGCCCTTGAACCACACGCGTGCGTCGGCGTTGCGTTCCTTGTCCTCGCCGTCGGCGTGCTCGCCCTCGATGGCGATCGGCTTGTCCTGGTAGCAGTGGTGGGCCTCGTCGTTGAGGACGAGGATCTCGCTCTGCTTCTTGCCGCTCCCGACGCCCCAGCCGCGAAGGACGCGGGAGACCATCGCGTCCTCGGTTTCCTTGAACGGGTCTTCGCGCCCGTTGAGCAGCAGTTTGCGGGTCGTCGCGGAGACGCCCTTGATCTCCTTGCTGTCGCGGAGCAGGAACTGGTGGTAGTTGACGACGAGGACCTGAGCCTTGCCGAGCTGGGCCCGGAGGTCGGCCGGGACGATGTCGCGCTGGTCGTAGTAGTTCTCGACGTCGTTCGGCTGCAGGACCCGGAGGCGGTCGCGGATGGTGATGCCCGGCGCGACGACCAGGAATCGTCGAACGAAGCGTGCGTCCCGCGGTTGCGCGACCTTGTTGAGGGTGTGCCAGGCAATGAGCATTGCCATGACCACGGTCTTGCCACTTCCGGTGGCCATCTTCAGTGCGACCCTGGACAGGCCGGCGTTGTGCTCGACGTTGATCTCCTCGAGCGCTTCCCGCCAGTCACGGTTGGTGCCGTAGCGCTGCCGACCGGCGACCTCGGCGAGGTAGATGGCCGTCTCCGCCGCTTCGCGCTGCGCGAACAGGATGCGGTTGTCCCGATGCTCGTCGGCCCAGTGGAGCAGGAGCTTTCGGCTCGTCGCCGTCACGCCGTCGTAGTTGCGTCCGCGCCAGATCACCAGTTCGGTCCGCAGGTCGTTGATCAGCGAGTTCCGCTCGACCTGCTCGTGCGTGAGCGCCAGCGCTTCCTGGACGGAGTTGTCCTTGCCGCGCTTGCCTTTTCGGGTGGGCGCGATCGGGATGAACGACTCGCTGGGCCGACGACCGTCGATCACACGACCAGTCGGCCCCGTTGCGCCCAGCTCGAAGTGTCGGGCCGGCATGACATACGGGGAGTTGATGACGGGATTCGCCAGCGAAGCGACGTCGTCGTCGTGCGCCACCGATCCCCTCCTCGACTCGGCTCAATACATCGGGCTTTGGCTCAATATATTGGGCCACGTCCGACAGAACCGGCGAACAGGGTGGATTCGTGCCCGCCGCCGACCACCTCCCGGACTTCGCGGAGCGTGCGAAGCTCTTCGGCGAGAAGGTGCGACAGCGGCGCAACGAACTGGGACTCACCGAGCGCGATCTGATCGAACGGACAGGGCTGAGCAGGGGCTACATCCAGCTGTTGCTGAACAATCGCGGCGGTCACAAGGACCCCAAGACCGGCACCTACAAGCCGATCAATCCGACCCTGGACGTGATCTGGCGGCTCGCGGAGGCGTTGGAGCTCGATCCGTCCTACCTGGTCGACAACGGTCGTGGAGTGGAGTCCGGAGGGCGCGCGTGAGGATCACCCTCGGCGTCACGGACAACACATGGGCCGACTTCCTGCGCGCCGACGACGACATCCTCGAGGCGAACTTCTGGGTGCCGTCAGCACGCAACTTCATGGGCCGCGCCTCCGCCGACGAGCCCTTCCTGTTCAAGACGAAGAGCCCGCGCAACGTGCTGGTCGGCGGCGGCTTCTTCGTGCGGTTCTGGGAACTGCGGGTGAGCGAGGCGTGGGCGACGTTCGGCACGGGCAACGGTGTCGCCTCGGAGGACGAGCTGTTGCGGGCGATCACCCGCTATCGGGCGAAGAACGGGTCGCCGTACGACCCTGATCCGACGATCGGTTGCATCGTCCTCCGCAACCTCTTCTTCGCCCCGGCCGGCGGCGACCTGGCTCCGCCGCCGCGCTGGGGCACCAACATCGTCCAGGGCAAGACATACGACCAGCAGGACCCGGACTACGCCTACGTCGACCACGCGTTCCGCGCATTCCAGGGTGGAGCACGCATCGACATCTTCTGGGACCACGACCTCGTCGACGTCGATCTCGAGGCAGGTGCTGACCGGTACGGCGCCCCGGTGCTCACCCGGCACCGGCTGGGCCAGGGATCGTTCCGGCTCGCCGTGCTGGATGCCTACGCCAACCGGTGCGCGATCACCGGAACCCGGATGGCTCCGGTCCTGCAGGCGGCGCACATTCGCCCGTACTCGTCCGGCGGCGAGCACCGCGTGACCAATGGCCTCGCGCTGCGCTCCGACATGCACACGCTCTACGACCGCGGCTACCTCGGCGTCGACCCGGACTATCGACTACGGGTCAGCCCGTGGCTCAGTGAGCACTTCGGGAACGGCGTCGAGCTCTATTCGCGAGAGGCCCGGGGCGAGAGGATCCGGCTCCCCGAGGCGCCCGGCGAGCAGCCCGACCGAGAGGCGCTCGAGTGGCACATGAGCACGGTGTTCCTCGCGGCGTGAGCCCTCGGTGAGCTCTCGGCGAGCGGAAGGGCACAGGCTTTGCGCACCATCGAGGCATAGCTCGAGCTCGTCGGGCACTAGTCCGGCAGGTCGTGCAGCCGACACAACCCGAACTGCCTGACGGCGCGGGCGAGTCGAGCGTCCGAGGTGAGGAGCGGCAGCCCCAACTCCTGCGCGAGAGCGACATAGAGGCCATCGGTGACGCGGAGGTTGTCGCGCAGCCGCCAGGCAGTCGTGGCGAGCTCGGCGTCGGAGTGTCGTTCCACCGGAGCGCCGACGAAGTCGGCGACCGCGCGCGCCGCTGCGTCCTCGGTCAGGTGGCCCGCTCGCGTCAGCCGGGCGAGCGCCGACATCACTTCTCCGACGATCACCTGCGGAGCGTGGAGGGTGCGACCGGCCAGTTTGTGCCGGATGCTCGATGCCACAGGCGTTCCGAGCACGAGGTCGACGGCGGTGCTCGCGTCCAGCACCACGCCGTCAGCCGTCAACGAAGTCCCCTGACTCGTCACGCGACTCGTCCAGCGCCTGCAGCACCTGGTCGTGCGGGACGTCGCCGAGCGGGCCGCGCTCCTCGAGCGCGGCCAGCCACGCGTCCGTCGCCGCAGCGCCCAACGCCGTAGCGATCGCGTCCTGCGTCAGGCGAGAAACGTTCAGCCCCGCCTCGCGGGCTCGCGCAGCGAGGTCGTCCGGGACGTAGACGTTGAGACGCGCCATACACACATGCTACACACGTCAGAGTGCGCGCAGTCGTCCGGCGACCCTGTCCCTGCCAGCCCGGCCGCTCCTGCCCGCCGCACGCCGCAGGACCGCCTGGCGTCGTACCCGGGTGCCTTCCACCACCAGCGCCGTGAACGCACGCTCGGCGTGGTCCCAGAGCATGAGTGCCCCGGCGAACGTGTGGTCCACCAAGAGGGTGCCGACCAGATAGGCGAGCCAGGGCTCGATGGCGTCGACCCGGACGTACGCCGTCTCGCTGATGTCGAGGCAACAGCCGTCCGGACACGGGACCCACGGATTGGGGCCGTCAGGGTGGCCGGGCGCCAAGGCCTCGACCAAGGCAGACGGCTTGTCGTCGAGGCACGACCGCAGGCGCGCCAGCGCGATCGCGTGCAGGAGCTCGACGGCGTCGCTGTCGAGCCGTGGACTGATCGTCAGGGAGCCGCTGATGGTCAAGCCGGTGTCAGCGTGCAGTGGGGCGTACATGTGGTCCTCCCGAGATGAGGTTCGCTGGGAGGGATCACCCTGCACGGGCGCTGGCGCGCCCGCCACTGCGATCGCAGGACCTGTGGACAACTGGCTCCGTCCACAGGCCGATGGACGCCTGTGGCGGCGAGCGCGCGAATCAGGCTAGCGTCGCTTCGCGTCCCCGGTCCGGGCGCAGTTGACCTCGGGAGGACCCTTGTCCGTGCTTCGCCTCGCCACCGCTGCCCTTGCGGGCATCCTGCTGCTCAGTGGGTGCTCCGACGACGGGCCCGACGCCGGGGATCCCATGTCGACGTGGACGCCAACGGGGACGATCGAGAGCTCGTCACCCTCCCCGACCGATCCGTTGACAACCGCCGCCCAGGGAGAGACTGCGCGCGAGTTCATCGAGCGATGGGTTGCGCTCGTCGACAAGATGCAACAGACGGGCGACACCGAGGCCTTCTTGGACCTTGCCGGCCCGGACTGCCGCTCGTGTCGTCGCATGGCTGACAACGTCTCGCAGGTCTACGGCGACGGAGGACGAATCGACACCGACGGATCTCGGATCTCCCGCGTCCAGCATGACGGTGGCGATCAGTGGTCCGTGACGCTCGTGGGTTCACCCACCACCGTCTTCGACAAGGATGGGAAGCCGTCGACCCGCCTTCCCGGTGGTCGATACCAACTGTTGGCCTTCATCGTGAAGGCGGATGGCAACTGGACCATGGGCGAGTTCCAGGACAAGAACTGATGTCTCGCGGCCTGGCGTGGATAACGGTCTGTCTGACCGTCGTCACCTTCGTTCTCTGCACCTCCGAGAAGCCGGCCACCGCGGCATGCAGTACCGGCGCCACGCTTCTGGAGGTGAACGCGTCGTGCGGGGACAGCGGAAAGGAGCAGGACGGCCAAGCGCCACCTGACGGGCCGGACGTGTTCATCTACCCGGCGTGTGCGGTGAAGGTCGGAGGACTCTGTGGTCGCAATCTGACCTGCACGACACCGGAGGGCGATGGGGCCGTCATGTATCACGTGATCGTCGCTGGCGAGTATCTCGGAACTCGCTGCATCGGGCCCGGCGCAGCGAGTGACCCTGCGACCATCACGCCTGGTCAGATACTGACCGCCATGCGCCGACTCGATTGGCCGGCGCCTCGACTTGTGATCGAGCCACCGGACGGCCTCACTTTGGTCAACTTCGACACGAACTTCTTCACGACGAGCACCCGGCCCGTGACCCGCCGTGTGACGCTGCTCGGCCAGCGGGTCACGATCGAGGCCACGCCACGCCAGTTCCACTGGGACTTCGGCGACGGAACCAGGCGGACGACGACCGACCCCGGGGCGCCGTATCCGGATCTGCGAGTGACCCACGACTACCTCGCGAAGGGCACTTACAGGCCAAGCCTCGGCACGACGTACGGCGGCCGCTATCGCGTCGGGAATGGGCCGTGGCAGGACATCCCCGGGACGGTCACCATCGAGGGCGACGGGCAGGCACTGCGGGCGATCGAGGCCCAACCCAAGCTCGTCGGACATTGAGACCCGAACCGGCGCCGGTGCGCTCGGCGCGGCCCCGAGGCCATGACCGGGAAACCGAAATCCGCCGGCCGATTCGCCTGAAGTGCTTTTATTCGATAATCTGTTCGGTTACCATACATCCATGGACGCGTTCTCGGACCTCGACGCGGCAGCCCTCCTCGCCGCCGAGGAAACCGGCCTGCACCAACGACGCCAAGCCGAGGTCGACTCCCTCCACCGCCTCCTCGCCTGGTGCGACCTCAACTCCATCGACCCCCAGACCGAACCCGGAGCCACCCCCACCCGCCTCGGCGGCAACCGACTCACCCGCCTCGGCGGACCCGGCACCCCCGAAGTCGCCGAACTCTCCCTCTCCGAGTTCGCCATCGCCGCCCAC
>DATMHM010000027.1:0-4798 GCA_035554935.1 Nocardioides sp.
CGTCGTCCGGCCGGTGATCGACCTCGCCGACTGTGTCCCGGTGGACTCCTACGAGATCCCGGACCGGCTCAAGCGCAGGGTCCAGCAAAGGGACCACACGTGCCGGTTCCCCGGCTGCCCACGCCGGGCGGTGAAGTGCGATATCGACCACCACACGCCCCACGCCCAGGGCGGACCGACCTGTCCCTGTCAGCTCGTCGCCCTGTGTCGACGGCACCATCGGGCGAAGACGTTCTCACTGTGGCGGTACGTGATCATCGCGCCCGCCCACTACCTGTGGATCAGTCCGTCCGGACGGCACTTCCACGTCGGACCACTCGGCACCACGGCGCTCGACCCGCCGCGGCGGCTCGATCCCGACGACTACGACGGCTACTGACCACCGCGCCCCGTACCCCGCCCACCATGCAGCACCGGGCGGGGATACAGGCATGCCTGTCGCCTCTCGCGTTGGTCGAGGAGGCCGGCCACGGCCGTGACCCCCTCCCGCCGACCGCCCCCGGATGGGCGCTGCGCCACAATCTCCCCATGACCGAATCTTCGGGCCTCTCCGCTGAGGACAGGAAGCTCGTCACGCTCGCCCGCGCCACCCGCGCGCGGATCCAGGCGGTCGAGGGTGCCGCCGTACGCGACACCGACGGCCGGACCTATGCGGCGGCCACGGTGTCGTTGCCGTCGCTGCAGCTGAGTGCGGTGCAGGCGGTGGTGGCGATGGCGGTCGCGTCGGGGTCCGCGGGCGTCGACGCCTGCGTGGTGCTGGGCGAGGCGCAGGACCTGTCCGAGCCGGACCTTGCCGTACTCGGCGACTTCGCCGGTACGGCGGGGGTGACGGTGCACCTCGGTGACCCGCGCGGCGCGATCAGCGCGACCCGCAGCGTCTGACACCGCCTGACACTGCCTGACAGCCGCCTGACGTCCGCCCGACGCCCGCCTCGCAGGCGCGAAACGCGAGGAAAATCGGGACGCGGAATGTCCCTGCGCCGCGGTAGGTTCGAGACGTGGCAGATCGAGGCTGGCACCAGCACGAGGGTGCCGTCGAACGGCTGGCGCTGTCCTGGGCCGCGATCCCCGCAGGGGACACGGTCCGGCTCGCCAAGCGCACGACCAACCTGTTCCGCGCCCGGGCGGCGACCACCGCGCCGGGGCTGGACGTCTCCGGGCTCGACGGCGTGATCGAGGTGGTGCCCGACGGCCCCGACGGTCCGGTCGCCGAGGTGCAGGGGATGTGCACCTATGAGGCCCTCGTCGACGCGACGCTGCCCCACGGACTCGTGCCCTACGTCGTCCCGCAGCTGCGCACGATCACGCTCGGCGGCGCCGTGACGGGCCTCGGCATCGAGTCGAGCAGCTTCCGGCTCGGCCTGCCGCACGAGTCCGTGCTCGAGATGGACGTCCTCACCGGTGCCGGCGAGGTGGTCACCACCCGTCCCGGTGACCTGCTCTTCGACGCCTTCCCGAACTCCTACGGCTCGCTCGGCTACGCGACCCGGCTGCGGATCCGGCTCGAGCCCGTGCCGTCGTACGTCGCCCTGCGCCACCTCCGCTTCGACGACGCCGACCTGATGGCCAAGACGCTGGCGGAGATCGCCGCGACGCAGGAGCACGACGGCGAGCCGGTCCACGGGCTCGACGGCGTCTCCTTCGCGCCGGGGGAGCACGTGCTCACGCTGGCCCGGTGGACCGACGAGCCGGGCCCGACGTCGGACTACGCGGGGCAGCAGGTCTACTACCGCTCCTTGCAGCGCTGCGACCGCGACCGGCTGACGGCCCACGACTACCTGTGGCGGTGGGACACCGACTGGTTCTGGTGCTCCGGCGCGTTCGGCGCGCAGAACCCGGCGATCCGCCGGTTGTGGCCGCGCCGGCTGCGCCGCTCCGACGTCTACATGCGGTTGCTCCAACTGGACCGCCGCTTCGGGATCGCCGACCGGCTGGACCGGCGCGCCGGCCGTCCGCAGCGGGAGCGGGTGGTCCAGGACGTCGAGGTCCCCATCGAGAGGCTGGCGGAGTTCCTCGCCTGGTTCGACGAGGTGATCGGCATGCGCCCGGTCTGGCTGTGCCCGCTGGTCTCGACCGGGTCGAGCACCGGCGAGCGGTGGCCGCTCTACCCGCTCGAACCCGGCCGGCTCTACGTCAACGTCGGCTTCTGGGGGACCGTGCACGTCGGCCCCGAGGCCGCGGACGCCCCGCGGAACCGCGCGATCGAGGCGAAGGTGACCGAGCTGGGCGGCCACAAGTCGCTCTACTCGGAGGCGTTCTACGACCGCGAGACCTTCGCCGCGCTCTACGACACCACGCACCTGGCCGCCGTGAAGCGGCAGTTCGACCCCGACGACCGACTCACGACCCTCTACGACAAGGCGGTGAAGAGCCGATGACCACCCCCCGGGGCATCGCCCCCACCATCGACTCCCTCTTCAAGGGCGGCATGCCCGTCTGGCTCCGCGCCTACGACGGCAGCGCGGCCGGCCCGCTCGAGCAGCCCTACGGGCTCGAGCTCCTCAACGAGCGCGGACTGTCCTACATCATGACCGCGCCCGGCGACCTGGGCCTGGCGCGGGCCTACGTCGCCGGCGACCTCGTCCTCCATGGCGCCCATCCGGGCGACCCCTACGAGGCCTTCTCGCTGCTCAAGGACACCACCGACTTCGGCGTACCGAAGCCTTCGGAGCTGGTCGGCGTGCTCCGCGCGCTCGGCGTCAGCCACCTCGTCCCGCCGCCCCCGCCGCCGCAGGAGCACCTGCCCGCGTGGCGCTACCGCCTCGAGGGGCTGCGCTCGCTGTCGAGCCCGTTCAGAGGCTGGGGCCGGCACTCGCAGGAGCGGGACGCCGATGCGATCCACCACCACTACGACGTGTCCAACACGTTCTACGAGCACGTGCTCGGGCCCTCGATGACCTACACCTGCGCGGTGTTCCCGACCGAGGACGCGACGCTGGAGGAGGCGCAGGAGCACAAGTACGACCTGGTCTGCCGCAAGCTCGGCCTCCAGCCCGGCCAGCGCCTGCTCGACATCGGCTGCGGCTGGGGCGGGATGGTGCGCCACGCCGCGAAGCACCACGGCGTGCGGGCGCTCGGGGTGACCCTCTCGCGCGAGCAGGCGACGTGGGCGCAGGAGGAGATCAAGCGCGAGGGCCTCGACGACCTCGCCGAGGTGCGGCACTGCGACTACCGCGACGTCGCGGAGGGCGACTTCGACGCCGTCAGCTCGATCGGCCTCACTGAGCACATCGGGGTCGCGAACTACCCGGCGTACTTCTCCTTCATCCACGACAAGCTGCGGCCGCAGGGCCGGATGCTCAACCACTGCATCACTCGGCACGACAACATCGACCGGTCCACCGGCGCCTTCATCGACCGCTACGTCTTCCCCGACGGCGAGCTCGTCGGGTCGGGCACCATCGTGACTGCGATCGAGGACGCCGGCCTCGAGGTCCAGCACCACGAGAACTTCCGGGCGCACTACGCGAAGACGCTCGCGGGCTGGTCGCGGAACCTCGCCGCCCACTGGGACGCCTGCGTCGCGGAGACCGACGAGGGCACCGCACGGGTGTGGGGTCTCTACATGGCCGGCTCGCGGATCGCGTTCGACCGCAACGAGATCCAGCTGCACCACGTGCTGGCCACCCGGACTGACGAGGGGGAGAGCGGCTACCCGCTCCGTCACGGGTTCGGAGCCTGAGCGGGCCGGCCGATAGCCTTGGCCGGTGAGCACCAGGGCCCAGCAGTACGACGCCACCGTGGTCGCCCGCGAGCAGGTGACGCCGCACCTGGTGCGCCTGGCCCTCGATGTCCCCGGCTTCGCCTCGACCGGGATCCCCGACGAGTGGGTCGGCCTGGTGGTCCCGGGCCAGTTCCAGAGCCGCTACTACACGGTGCGCTCGCACGACGGGGCGCGGCTGGTGCTCGACGTGGTGGTCCACCAGGTCGGCCTGGTGACCGAGTGGGCCTCGGGCGACCCCGTCGGGCAGCAGGTGGTGCTGACCGAGGCCAAGGGGTCCTTCCTGCCGCCGCCGGACGCCGGCTGGCTGCTGCTCGTCGGTGACCTCACCGCGCTGCCGGCCATGGCCCGGATCGCGGCCGAGCAGGGCGCTGCCCTGCCGACCCGGATCGTGGCCGAGGTGCCGACGGACTCGCGGGTCGAGGACTACTTCGTCGACGGCGTCGAGGTCACCTGGCTCCCCACCGACGGCCCCAGCCGGCTGGCGGAGGTCGTGGAGTCGCTCGACTTCCCGGACGGCCCCGGCTACTTCTGGATGGCGGGGGAGTCCGCGCAGATGCGGGCGATCCGCAAGCACCTGATGCGGGAGCGCAAGCTCCCGAGCACGCACTACGACGTGATGGGCTACTGGCGGTCGGTCGCCCAGCGCCAGCCCCGCGCGGTCGATCCCGGGCCGATCTGGCGCGCGGGCAAGGCTGCCGGGAAGTCCGACGAGGAGATCTGGGCCGACTACGACGCCGCGCAGGAGGCCGACCGATGAGTGACGAGTACGACGACGAGCTGGACGACGACCTCGACGACGAGTTCGACGAGGACTTCGGCGCGCTGCCCCCGCCGGCGGCACCCGTGTTCGCCTCCGGCGAGGTCCCCGAGGGCCACCGCAGCGGCTTCGCCTGCTTCGTGGGTCGGCCCAACGTCGGGAAGTCGACGCTGACCAACGCCATCGTCGGCCAGAAGATCGTGATCACCTCGGACAAGCCGCAGACCACGCGCACCGTCGTGCGTGGCATCGTGCACCGCCCCGACGGCCAGCTGGTGCTGGTCGACACCCCCGGCCTGCACCGCCCGCGCACGCTC
>DATMHM010000028.1:0-20905 GCA_035554935.1 Nocardioides sp.
CCAGATGTTCCCCGAGCAGATCTGAGATCGTTGGTCGAGTAGCCGTCGCGAGGAACGAGCGACGGCGTATCGAGACCACCCGGCCGCTCGACGATCCCCCACGCCGGGATCACCTCCGGCGCCTCGAAGCCCTCACCGGTCAGCAGCACGGTGTCGGACAGGAAGCGGTGCAGCTGCTCGAGGTTCCGCGGCCCGCCCTCGGCGAGGTAGCGGTGCGCCTCCGCCGCGACGCCGACGGGCACGGTCGAGGTCTCCATCAGCTCCGCGCTGGGTGTGAGCTCCCCGCCGAGCACCACGAGTGGACGCCCGGCGCCGCGCAGCGCGGTCAGCTCGGCGTCGTACTGCTGCGGCGAGCCGAGCAGGCGTACGACGACGAGGTCGGCCGCAGCGGCGATGGCGACCATTCCGTCGAGGTCCGACCGGTTCGGGTTGGCCCACGCGTAGTCGGCGCCGCTGGCGCGCGCCGAGAGCAGGTCGGTGTCGGACGTGGACAGGAGTGCGATGCGCACGGTTCCTCCTCGGGGTTCGCGCCCCTCATCGGTGGCAGCTGTCCGCGACCAGTGTCTGGCTCTCCCCCGCCGGTCGACGACCGGGGTGGATCACAGTGGCGGAACCGCCCCGGTCTCACACCGGGTTCCTGCACCACGGACCTGTGGGTGCCCAGCCTACGGTGGGTGCATGCAGCAACAGCAGGGCGGTCTCCAGGTCTCGGTGCACGGACATCCGAACGCGGACACCCTGCTCCTGTGGCACCCGGCGGTCGCGTCCGACCCGGACGGCGTCGCGGCGCTCGCGAGCCGGATCGCGACCCGCAGCAGCGTCCGGGTCGTCGTACCCGTCTGGACCCCGGGCTCGACCGGGTCGGCCGGGCGCGACCTGCTCCGGTCGGTCCGCTTCGCCCGCGAGTCGGCGGTGCACCCGCCGGACTCCATGTCCGTCGTGGGGTACGGCGACGCCGGGATCGCGGCGCTCAGCCTGGCCCAGCACCAGCGCCGCCTGGGCATCGGGCTGTCCCGGGTGACGTGCGTCGACGGTGGCCCCGACCTGGCCGACCCGATCAGCGGACAGCCGCTGGGCGCCCCGGCTCCGGCGCCGGTGGAGACGGCGGTCGACGTCGTGGACACCGGCGACGGGTGGGCGCGCAGCACGGTCGAGAGCTGGGCGGCGGCCGGCTGGGCCGCCACCCTGGTCCCGGCGGATCAGTTCACCTGGCGGGTGAGCCCCTCCCAGTAGGGCGCGCGCAGCTTGAACTTCTGCAGCTTGCCGGTCGCGGTGCGCGCCAGCTCGTCGCGGAACTCCACGGACGTCGGGGACTTGTAGCCGGCCAGCCGGTCCTTGCACCAGCGGATCAGCTCGGCCTCCATGTCCGGGCCTGCGGTCGCGTCCGGGGTCAGCACGACGAGCGCCTTGATCGTCTCGCCCCACTTCTCGCTCGGTACGCCGATGACCGCGACCTCGGCGACCGCCGGGTGCGAGAACAGGGTGTCCTCGACCTCGATCGAGGTGACGTTCTCGCCGCCGGTGATGATCACGTCCTTCTTGCGGTCCGCGATCGTGAGGTAGCCGTCGTCGCCGAGGAACCCGCCGTCACCGGTGTGGAACCAGTCCCCCGCCAGCGCGGCCGCGGTCTCCTCCGGCTGGTCCCAGTAGCCCTCCAGCACGACGTTGGACCGCGCCAGCACCTCGCCGGCGCCCTCGTCGGACTCGTCGATGGCCAGGCGTACGCCGATCGCCGGAGCCCCGGCGCGGGTCAGCCGGGCCGCCCGCTCGTCGGCTGGCAGGTCGTCCCACTCCGCACGCGTGCGGTTGAAGGTCAGCAGCGGCGAGGTCTCGGTGAGGCCGTAGATCTGGATGAACTCCCAGCCCAGCTCCTCCTGCACCCGGATGACCGTCTTCGTCGGCGGCGGGGCGCCGGCCATGATGATCCGGACCCGGTCGCGGCCGGGGATCTCGCCCTCCCAGGTCTGCGCCGCCTCGAGGACCGCCGCGGCGACGGCCGGGGCAGCGCACATCACGGTGACGCCGTGGTCGCGGACCCGGCGCAGGATCTCGGCGCCGTCGACCTTGCGCAGCACGATGTGCTGCGCGCCGACGCCGGTCATCGCGAACGGCATCCCCCAGCCGTTGGCGTGGAACATCGGCAACGTGTGCAGGTAGACGTCGCGGTCGCCGATCTGCGCGTGCAGGCCGAACGTCAGCGCGTTCACCCAGATGTTGCGGTGCGTGATCTGCACGCCCTTGGGGCGGGCCGTCGTGCCGGACGTGTAGTTGATGGTCGCGGTCGCCGCCTCGTCGTACTCCCACGCCTTGGGCTCGGAGCCGGCCGGCGCATAGAGCGCGTCGTCGTCGCCCAGCAGGAACTTCTGCTCGCAGGTCACGCCCGCGAGCGACTGCTCCAGCTCGGGGTCGACGTAGAGCACCCGGGCGCCCGAGTGGTCGACGATGTACTGCACCTCGTCGGGACTGAGTCGGAAGTTCACCGGCACCAGCACCCGGCCCCAGCCGCTGACACCGAAGAACGAGGTGAGCAGGCGGCTGCTGTTGTGGCTGACGACCGCAACCCGCTCGCCGACGCCGATGCCGAGCTCGTCGAGCCGCGCCGCCTGCCGCCGCGCCAGCTCGCCGACCTGCGCATAGGTGAGCTCCCCCTGGCTCGGGGCCGGCTGGGCCGGCTCGTCCACGACACCGACGCGCTCGCCGTACACCGACACGGCGCGGTCGAGGAAGTCATTGACGCTGAACGGGACGAACACGGGTCCTCCTGGGGATGGCAGGGCGCAGCTGTGACGCATCCCACCCTAGGCCCGAAATGGTCGCCGTGGCCCCCTCGAACGGAGGGCCCGCCCGGGAGCGCCCGATGAGAGTCCTCTCATGCTGCTCTCACCCGTGCCCCACGATCGGGCAGGATGATCCGGGTCATGGGAGCGCTGTGGAGGACCCTCGTGCCGGTCGGCCTGCTGCTGGTCGCCGCCGGCTTCGTCGCCGGAGCCGTGGCGGCCGCCGGGAGCGACGAGCCTCCGCCACGCGAACCGGTGCAGATGGTGACGGCGCCGACGCCCGGCGACGCGTCGTCCCGTACGCCGTCCGCCACCCCCGACGCTGAGCCGACCTCCCGGCCATCGCGCACCTCGGAGGTCCCGGTGGTCACGCCGCGCCCCAGGGTCGACGACGACCGTCTGGACGATCGCGCGGACGACAGCGACGACAGGGACGACCGGGACGGCGGGGACGACGCTGACGAGCGGGATGACGACTGACGACCCGGCGCGACGTGGCCTGTCCGTCCGCACCCGGATCACCGCCGCCGTCGCGCTGCTGGTGACGACCGCGCTCGCCGGCGCGGGGTTGATCGTGTACTGGATCGAGACCCGGTCCATCGTCGCCGACACCCAGCGCGAGGTGGAGCAGGAGCTCGACGAGTTCGTCGCCCTCCAGGCCACCGGCGACTTCGCGTCGATCCCCGAGCTGCTCGAGGGCTTCCTGCTGCGCAACGTCCCCGACGACGACGAGCTGCTCGTCGGCTGGGTCGGCGACCGCCCGATCGCCCGCTTCCCCGGCGACGACCTCGTCGACGACCCGGCGTTCCGGTCGGCGGCGGCCCCCCTCGTGACCGCCGGCGGGACGGCGTACCTCGACACCGACCGGGGCGAGGTCCGGATCACCAGCCAGCCGGTCCGCCGCGGTGGGGAGACCGGCGCGCTGCTGGTCGTCACCTACCTCGCCGAGGACCGCGACGAGCTGCTCCGCACGATGCGGACCTACACGATCGTCGCGGTGCTCTCCGCCGTCCTCGTCACGGGGACCGCCGCCTGGCAGTCCGGCCGGCTGCTGCGCCCGCTGCGCACCCTGCGGGTGGGGGCCGACGCGATCGGCGCCTCCGACCTCGGCCGCCGGCTGCCCGAGACCGGCAACGACGACATCACCGCTCTCACCCGCACGATCAACGGCATGCTCGACCGGCTCGAGCGGGCGTTCGCCGGGCAGCGGCAGTTCCTGGACGACGCCGGCCACGAGCTGCGCACGCCGCTGACGGTCCTGCGCGGCCACCTCGAGCTGCTCGACGTGAGCAGTCCCGCGGAGGTCGCCGAGACCCGCGACCTGCTCCTCGACGAGGTCGACCGGATGGCCCGCCTCGTCGGCGACCTGATCCTGCTGGCCAAGAGCGACCGGCCCGACTTCCTCGCCCCCGGCTCCACCGACGTCGCCGCGCTCCTCGAGGCGGTGGTCACCAAGGCGCGGGCGCTCGGAGAGCGGGACTGGGTGCTCGAGGCCTCGCCCGGCCTGCCCGACGACCTCGTGCTCGACGGCCAGCGGATCACCCAGGCCCTGCTCGCGCTGGCCGACAACGCGGTCAAGCACACCGCCGCCGGCGGGCGGATCGCGATAGGCGCCGGCCTGGACGGCCCGCTGCTGCGCTGCTGGGTTCAGGACGACGGCGCCGGCGTCGCCCCCGAGGACCGCGAGCGGATCTTCGGCCGGTTCGGCCGCGCCGTCGTGCCCGACGGCGACGAGGGCTTCGGGCTGGGACTGTCCATCGTCGCCGCCATCGCGCAGGCGCACGGCGGGACGTCGTACGTCGACCCGCACACGCGTGGCGGTGCCCGCTTCGTCCTCGAGGTGCCCGCCGTGCTGCCCGCCGCCCATCGCGAGGAGTCCCCGTGGCCCGCATCCTGATCGTCGAGGACGAGCAGCGGATCGCCTCCTTCGTCGCCAAGGGCCTGCGCGCCGAGGGCCACCAGGCCACCGTCGCCGGCGACGGCCTGACCGGTCTCGACCACGCCCTGTCGGGAGGCTTCGACCTGCTGGTCCTCGACATCGGCCTGCCGTCGCTCGACGGCTTCGACCTGCTCGACCAGCTCCGCGCCCAGGGCTCGCGGATGCCGGCCTCGGCCTCGACGCCGCGGCCATCGCGGACCTGCGGGCCCGCAGCGTCGTCGGGTGATGGTGGGTGCTGGTGGGCGCAGAGGGGATCGAACCCCCGACCACCTCGTTGTAAGCGAGGGGCTCTACCGCTGAGCTATACGCCCCAGGAGCCGGGCCAGCCTACCGAAGCCCGGCCACCACCCCAGAACCGGCGCACACCGCGCGCCCGGGTCCTGCCGCCAGGCGGAGGCAGGACCGGCAGTCCCACGCGGGCACCCAGGTCCTGCCGCCAGGCGGAGGCAGGACCTACGCAAGCCAACCGCGAGCGCGGCAGCGCGGCGCCCCGGCGGCGAAGCCGCGTCGACGGCCAGGGCGGGCCCGGAGGGTCCGTCCGCAGCCGTCGACCGGGCGACGCGCTCGCGCCGGAAAAAGAGACGAACCGCCGGTGTCTCGGGTCACCAGCGGTTCGACGAGTTGAACTCTAGCCGTCACCTACTGGCCATCCAACCCGCTCCGGCAAAATAGTTGAAAAATGATCCAGATGGACTAGGTGAACCAGCCGAGAGAACTATCGATCCGCTGCCTCGCGCAGCGCGGCGAGCAGCTCGTCGGCGCTGCGGGCGGCCGGCTTGGGGTGATGCACGGCCCAGGCGACTCGCCCGTCCTTGCCGATCACGTACGACGACCGCTCGGGGCAGCCGGAGCGCTCGTCGAGGACGCCGTACGCGCGGCTGACCTCGCCGTGCGGCCAGAAGTCGCTGAGCAGGGTGAAGTTCAGTCCGTCGCTGTCGCTGAAGGCACGCAGCGAGTAGACCGGGTCGCAGGAGATCGCGAGGACCTCGCTGTCGAAGGTGAGGAACTCGTCGAGGCGCTGCTTGATGCCCGCCATCTCCCCCGTGCAGACGCCGCTGAAGGCGTAGGGGTAGAAGACGATCGCGACCGCCTTCGTCCCGCGGTACGACGACAGGCTGACGTCCTGCCCGAACTGGTCACGCAGGGTGAAGTCCGGGGCGACCTCGCCGACCGCGATGCCGGTCGCGATGCTCGGCGGCCCCGTCGCGTCGGGCCTCACTCCGACGTCCCGGCCGTCCCGGCCGCACCTGCCGGCTCGTCGGACCCGGACGACGGGAGCGTGGCGAGCTCACGCTTGAGGACCTTGCCCGTGGCGTTGCGGGGCAGCTCGTCGAGGAAGACGATCTCGCGCGGCACCTTGTAGCGGGCGAGGTTGGCCTTGACCAGGTCCTTGAGCTCGTCAGCGCTGACCGGGTCGGCGTCGGGGACGCGGACCACGAAGGCGCGCAACCGCTGGCCGAAGTCGTCGTCGTCGACGCCGATGGCGGCGACCTCGGCGACGCGGTCGTGGCCGGCGAGGCAGTCCTCGACCTCCTTGGGGAAGACGTTCTCGCCGCCGGAGACGATCATCTCGTCGTCGCGGCCCTCGACGTAGAGCCGGCCGTCGGCGTCGAAGCGCCCGACGTCGCCGGAGGACATCAGTCCGTCGACCATCTCCTTGCCGCCGCCGCCGGTGTAGCCCTCGATCTGCAGCGAGTTGCCGACGAAGATCCGGCCGGACTCGCCGGTCGGGACCTCACGGCCGTCGGCGTCGAGGATCCGGACGACGGTCTGGTGCGGCAGCCGGCCGGCGCAGTCGGGCGCCTCGCGCAGGTCGGTCGGGTCGGCGATCGACGCCCAGGCGACCTCGGTGGAGCCGTAGATGGAGTAGAGGTTGTCGCCGTACCGGTCCATCCAGCGGGTCGGCAGGTCACCGGGCAGCGCGGAGCCGGACGACGCGACGGCCTTGAGGTGCGGGAGCGGATACTTGTCGAGGGTCTCCTCGGGCAGCGCGAGGATCCGCTGCAGCATGACGGGGATGACCGCGAAGGAGTCGCACCGCTCCTCGTGCAGGATGCGCAGCGCGTCCTCGGGGTCGAACCTCCGGGTCAGCACCAGGGTGGTCCCGAGCATCATGGCGAGCTGGTAGTGCGCGAAGCCCCAGGTGTGGAAGAGCGGCGCCGCGACGTGGCACTTCCAGCCGCTGCGCAGCGGCATCCGGGAGAGCAGCGAGATCGCCGCGGGCAGGCCACCCTGGGGGCGCGGGGCGCCCTTCGGCGTACCGGTCGTGCCGGAGGTGAGGATGATCGTGCGGCCCTTGCTGGCGGGGGCCTTCAGGTCGCCGACGCGCCCGGCCCGGGTCGCGGCGGCGATCATCCCCTCGATGCTGTCGTCACCGGGCTCGCCGTCGGTCCAGCCGAGCACGCGGTCCGCGATGTCGGCGCCGGCGAGCAGGCCGGCGAACTCCTCGTCGTGGACGACCACGCGCGGCTTCTCGCGGGCGAGGACATCGGCGAGCTGGGGGCCGGCGAAGGCGGTGTTGAGGTAGAGCACGTCGGCGCCGAGCTTGCTGATCGCGATGGACGCCTCGACGAACCCGCGATGGTTGCGGCACATCACGGCCACGCCGTCACCGGCCCTGACGCCGCGCTCGCGCAGGCCGTGCGCGAGCGCGTTGCTGCGCTCCTGCAGCTCGGCGAAGGTCAGCGAGCCGCGCTCGTCGACGATCGCGACCTGGTCCGGCATCCGCAGCGCGATGGTCTTGAAGCCGCCGGCCGGCGTGGTGCTCCACTGCCGCAGCGCATTGACCATGCCGCCCAGCACCGCCGGCGAGTAGGGCCGGACGATGCCCGACTCGGTGAGGATCCTGAGGCTGACGCCGGCGTCCTTGACGCGCGAGCCGATCTTTCCCATGGCGCTAGGTTAGGCCCCCGGCACCGGCCGGGTGCGACAGCCTGTCTCAGGCGATGGCCTTCGGCGCCACCAAGCGCGTCGCCGCCCAGTCCTTGCTGACGGTCGCAGCCGTGGTCTGCGACAGGCCGGCGACCGGCGCCGCCTCCGCGATGTCGGCCGCGTCGACCGCGCCGGGGCGACCGATCTTCGGGGTCATCAGCCAGATGACTCCCCCGCCGACGAGGTCCGTCAGCGCGTCGACCAGGCCGTCGACGAGGTCACCGTCGTCGTTGCGCCACCACAGCACCACGGCGTCGACCACGTTGCCGTAGTCGCCGTCGACCATGTCGCCGTCGATGGCGTTCTCGAGCGCGACCCGCAGATCGTCGTCGGTGTCGTTGTCCCAGCCGAGTTCCTGGACCACCATCCCCGGCTTCAGGCCCATCCGCTCGGCGGGTCCGGTGGGGGTGGTGCCGCCGGTGGCGGTCGAAGTCACGGTGTTTCCTCCAGGGGTTTCGGGTACGGCGACAGCCCCGCCCGATGCGGGACCGCCCCTAGTCCAGCGGAGTCGGGGGGCGGGGCGCAACCCTCACGCCCCAGTCCGGGACGCCGGAGCGGCCCGCAACCACGGCGCGACGGCGGCTTCAACGGCACGCCAACGGGCTACCGCCGGGTAGATTTTCCGCCCTTCCGTTCGGTGGGAGGATGGCGAACGTGACCTCCGACACCCCCGATGCCACAGCCCCCGCAGCCTCCGGCTCCACCCCGGCTGCCCGCGCCGCCTCGGTCCCCTCGGTCATCCACGAGGGCCTGCCGACCCAGCTCCCGGACATCGACCCGGACGAGACGCAGGACTGGATCGACTCCTTCAACGCGCTGGTGGACGAGCGCGGCCGGGAGCGGGCGCGCTACGTGATGCTGCGCCTCCTCGAGCGCGCCCGCGAGGCCCAGGTCGGCGTGCCCGCCCTGCGGAGCACCGACTACATCAACACCATCCCGCCCGAGCGGGAGCCGTGGTTCCCCGGCGACGAGGACGTGGAGCGCCGGATCCGCGCGTTCATCCGGTGGAACGCCGCCGTCATGGTGTCCAGCGCGAACCGCAAGGGCCTCGAGGTCGGCGGCCACATCGCGACCTACCAGTCGAGCGCCAGCCTCTACGAGGTCGGGTTCAACCACTTCTTCCGCGGCAAGGAGCACCCGGGCGGCGGCGACCAGCTCTTCATCCAGGGCCACGCCTCACCCGGCATCTACGCCCGCGCCTTCCTCGAGGGCCGTCTCACCGAGGAGCAGCTGTTCCGGTTCCGCCAGGAGGTCCAGCACGGTCCCGGGGCCGGGCTGCCGTCGTACCCGCACCCGCGGCTGATGTCGGACTTCTGGGAGTTCCCCACGGTCTCGATGGGCCTGACCGGCATCAACTCCATCTACCAGGCGCGGTTCAACCGCTACCTGCACAACCGCGGCATCAAGGACACCGCCGCGCAGCGGGTGTGGGCGTTCCTCGGCGACGGCGAGATGGCCGAGCCCGAGTCGCTCGGCGCGATCCGGATCGCGGCCCGCGAGGAGCTCGACAACCTCACCTGGGTCATCAACTGCAACCTGCAGCAGCTCGACGGCCCGGTCACCGGCAACGGCAAGATCATCCAGGAGCTGGAGGCCAACTTCCGCGGCGCCGGATGGAACGTCATCAAGGTCGTGTGGGGCCGGGAGTGGGACGCGCTGCTGGCCCGCGACGTCGACGGCGTGCTGGTCAACAAGATGAACTCCACGCCCGACGGCGCGTTCCAGACGTTCTCGGTCGAGAGCGGCGCCTACAACCGCGAGCACTTCTTCGGCCCCGACCCGCGGCTGCGGGCGATGGTCGAGCACATGACCGACCGGCAGATCGAGAAGCTGCCGCGCGGCGGCCACGACTACCGCAAGGTCTATGCCGCCTTCGACGCGGCGACCAAGCACGTCGGCCAGCCGACCGTGATCCTGGCGCACACCGTCAAGGGGTGGACGATCGACGCCCTCGAGGGCAGGAACGCCACCCACCAGATGAAGAAGCTGACCCAGGACGACCTCAAGAAGTTCCGCGACCGGCTCTACCTCCCGATCAGCGATCGCGACCTCGAGAGCGCCTACGAGGCGACCGGCACCGCGCCGTTCTTCCACCCGGGCACGGACTCCCCCGAGATCGAGTACATGCTCGAGCGGCGCCGGCAGCTCGGCGGCTCGATCCCGAAGCGCGAGGACCGCTCCACCATGCTCACCCTGCCCGGCGACGCGGTCTACGCCGAGCTCAGGAAGGGCGCGGGCAACCACAAGGTGGCCACCACCATGGCCGCGGTCCGGCTGCTCAAGGACTGGATGAAGGACCCGGGCATCGGGCAGCGGATCGTCCCGATCGCCCCCGACGAGTACCGCACCTTCGGCATGGATTCGATGTTCCCGTCGGCGAAGGTCTACGACCCCGCCGGTCAGACGTTCGAGTCGGTCGACCGCAACATGCTGCTGCAGTACAAGATGTCGCCGCAGGGCCAGATGCTCCACGAGGGCATCTCCGAGGCCGGGGCGGTCGCGTCGGCCACGGCCGCCGGGTCGTCGTACACCACCCACGGCGAGCCGATGATCCCGTTCTACATCTTCTACTCGATGTTCGGCTTCCAGCGCACCGGCGACTCGATCTGGGCGATGGCCGACCAACTCGCCCGCGGCTTCCTGATCGGCGCGACCGCGGGCCGGACGACGCTGACCGGCGAGGGCCTGCAGCACGCCGACGGCCACTCCCCGCTGCTGGCGGCCACCAACCCCGCGGTCGTCCACTACGACCCGGCGTTCGCCTACGAGGTCGGGCACGTCATGCGCTCGGGCCTGGAGCGGATGTACGGCGCCAGCGAGGACCACCCGCGTGGCGAGAACGTGATCTTCTACATCACGGTCTACAACGAGCCGGTCGCGCAGCCCGCCGAGCCGGAGGGCCTGGACGTGGCCGGCCTCCTGAAGGGCATGTACCAGGTCTCCGGCACCACCTCCGGCGACTCCGACGGCTCCGGCGACTCCGACGGCCCGCGCGTGCGCCTGCTCGCCTCCGGCGTCGGCTTCCCGTGGATCGAGGAGGCGCGCCAGATCCTCGCCGACGAGTGGGGCGTGCAGGCGGAGACCTGGTCGGTCACGTCGTGGAACGAGCTGGCCCGCGACGGCATCGCCACCGACAAGTGGAACCTGCTGCACCCCGACGAGGCGCACCGCACGGCCTACGTCACCGAGGTGCTCGGCAACGGCCCGGCCGCCGCAGCGCCGGTCGTCGCGGTCTCCGACTACATGACGGCCGTTCCCCTGCAGATCGCCCCGTGGGTGCCGGCCGACTACCGCGTGCTCGGCGCCGACGGCTTCGGCTTCGCCGACACCCGGCCCGCGGCGCGGCGCTTCTTCCAGGTCGACGCTCCGTCGGTCGTCGTCCAGGCCCTCGCCGCGCTCGCCGACGCCGGCGAGATCGACCCCGGCCGGGTCAAGGAGGCCATCGAGAAGTACCGCATCGACGACCCGACCGCGACCGCCGGCATCCAGCAGGAGGGCGGCGACGCGTAGCCGTCATACGGACTGCCCGGCTGGGTCCTAGCCGGCCGCCGGGACGTTCGCCACGTGCCCGGGGGCTGGCTCGGAGCCGCCGGCCTTCAGCATCCGGCGGAACCGCGCGCGGTTGTACGTCGCCGGCTCGGTCGTGTCGATGAAGTCCTCGAGGATCCCGGCGAACCGGTCGGGGTGGTCCTTGTGGGGGAAGTGGCCGGCGTCCGGCAGCACCTCGATGCGGACGTCGGGCGCGAGGGCGGCGGCGTTGCTGGCGTGGCGCACCGGGATGACCTGGTCGTCCCGGCCCCACACGACGGCCATCGGCATCGCGTCGCTGAGGTAGGCCCGGTCGGCCATCGACACGATCTGGCCGCGCCAGTCGATCACCGCGCGGACGAGGTGGCGGATCGCGAAGCGGGTACGGCGGTTCTGCCACGAGTCGACGATGTCGGCGGCCTCGGCGAGGTCGCGGGTGTACTTGCGCAGCGGACCGATGCCGCCGTGCTCGGCGGCGGCCCGCAGCGCGAAGGTCTCCAGGTGCCGGATGCCGGGGAGGGTGAGCGCGCCCATCACCCGGAACCAGCCGGGGACCTGGATCAGCTTGATCAGCGGGGTCACCTCGGGGCCGAGGCCTCCGGTGGCGACGAGCAGCACCCGCTGGGTGCGCTCCGGGAACTGGTAGGCGAACTGCATCGCCACGCCGCCGCCGAAGCTGTGGCCGACGACGGTGACCTTGTCGATGCCGAGGACGGTCAGCAGGTCGCGCATGCCGTTGGCGTAGCCGCCGAGGGTGTAGTCGGCGCGCGGCTTGTCGGAGAGCCCGTGCCCGAGCAGGTCGGGCGCGATCACCGTGTAGCGCTGCGCCAGCCGGTCGATCACCGGGGACCACGTCGTGTGGTCGCAGGCGAGGCCGTGGAGCAGCAGCACCGCCGGGCCGCTGCCCTTGACCACGAAGGCCCGCTTCTTCCCGTGCAGCGTGACGTACTGCACCTCGTGGTGCCCACCGAGCTGCCGATCGTCCTGCGCCCTGCCGTCGTCCGTCCGGGCCCGGTCAGTCACTCCCGCCATGGGCGGCCCCCTCACTGACGTGCTAGCAGGCGCTTGCTCCTGCTAGCAGGTGTCCCGATTCAACCACGCCCGCGGGCGGTCCCGACAGCCACCGCATCTAGGCTGGGGCCATGTCCCCCACCGGCCCCGCTGAGCGGGCGAAGGCCACCAAGCAACTGCGCGCGGCCACCGGGTCGCTCAGCACCGCCGCGACCTCCCGGATGGAGGCCGACCTGGCCTGGTTCCGCGAGCTCGGCGCCGAGGAGCGCTCCTGGGTGGGGATGATCGTGCAGGCCGGCGTCAAGGGCTTCGTCGACTGGTTCGCCGACGGCGGCGGCACCGACCCGCACGACGACGAGGTCGTGGTCCAGGTGTTCGGCGTGGCACCACGCGCGATGGCCGGAGCGGTCGACCTGCACCAGACGGTGGACCTGATCAAGCTGACCATCCGGGAGGTCGAGGCCAACATCGAGCGGCTCCTCGAGCCCGACGTCTTCGAGGAGGTCCACGCGGCGGTGCTGCGCTACGGCCGCGAGGTCGCCTTCGCGACCGCCGAGGTCTACGCCCGTGCCGCCGAGGTCCGCGGTCGCTGGGACGCCCGCCTCGAGGCCTTGGTCGTCGACTCCGTGCTGCGGGCCGAGACCGACGAGACCGTGCTCTCCCGGGCCAGCGCCGTCGGCTGGGCGGCCCGCGGCGAGGTGGTCGTGGTCGTCGGCACCGCGCCCGAGGACGCCGGCGGCACCGGTGTCGTCGACGCCGTACGACGGGCAGCGGCGGAGCGCGGCCTCGACGCCCTCGGCGCGGTGCAGGGCCACCTGCTGGTGGTCATCCTCGGCGGGGTCGCCACGCCCGAGAAGGATGCGGCTGCGGTGGTCGGGCTCTTCGGCGAGGGCCCGGTCGTGGTCGGCCCCGTGGCCACCGATCTTGCCCATGCGCACGCGTCGGCGTCGGTGGCGCTGGGCGCGCTGCGCGCGGCGGTGGGCTGGCCGGACGCGCCGCGCCCCGTCTCCGCGCACGACCTGCTGCCGGAGCGGATCCTCGCCGGCGACGCGACGGCCCGCGCCGAGGCCGTGGACCAGATCTACGCGCCGCTCGCCGACTCTCGTGGCGAGCTGGTGGAGACGCTGGTGGCCTACTTCGCGAACGGCGGCGGCATCGAGGCCACCTCCCGCGCGCTCTTCGTGCACGCCAACACGGTGCGCTACCGGCTGGGCCAGATCGGCGACCTCACCGGTCTGACGCCGTCCGTCCCCCGCGACGCCCTGGTCCTCCAGTTGGCGCTCGTGCTGGGCCGGCAGGCTGCCTGACCGCCCGCCTGACCGCCCGCCTGACCAGCCGGTTGGGCGGGGTTTGTGGAACCCCCACAAGGCATCGGCACCAGATTCGTCGGCGCCGCAGGCGCGTCCCGGTGCCCGCGACCGGCAGGCTTGCAGCGTGCTCGTGATCGTGGCCCCCGGACAAGGGGCGCAGACCCCAGGCTTCCTCTCGCCGTGGCTGGAGGACGCGTCCTCGGCGGCGCGCCTCGAGTGGCTCTCGGCCGTCGCCGGCCTCGACCTCGCCCACTACGGCACCGAGGCCGACGAGGACACCATCCGCGACACCAGCATCGCGCAGCCGCTGCTGGTCGGTGCGTCGCTGATCGCGTCGTCGCAGCTGCTTCCCGGTGACGGAACCCCCACGGGCGTCGGCGCCGTCGCCGGCCACAGCGTCGGCGAGCTCGCCGCCGCCGTCGGTGCGGGGGTGATCACCGCCGACCAGGCAATGGTCCTGGTCCGCGAGCGGGGCAGGGCGATGGCCGAGGCCGCCGCCGCGACCCCGACCGGCATGACCGCGATCCTCGGCGGTGACCGCGACGAGGTGCTGGCCGCACTCACGCAGTGCGGCCTCACCCCGGCCAACGACAACGGGCCGGGCCAGATCGTGGCGGCCGGCACGACCGAGCAGCTCGCCGACCTCGCCGACCACGCGCCGAAGGGCGCCCGGCTCCGTCCGCTGTCGGTCGCCGGGGCCTTCCACTCCGAACACATGGCGCCCGCGGTCGACCACGTCGCCGGCCTGGCCCGGTCGATCGACGCCAGCGACGCGCACACCCCGTTCCTCACCAACTCCGACGGCACCGCCCTCACCGACGGCGCCGACGTCCTCGCCCGGATCGTGGGCCAGATCGCCCGCCCGGTGCGCTGGGACCTGTGCCTGGAGACCATGGCCGACCTCGGCGTGACCGGCTTCCTCGAGCTGCCGCCGGCGGGGACCCTCACCGGCATCGCCAAGCGCTGGTTCCGCAACCGTGGCCTGGACGTCGAGATCCTCTCGCTCAACACCCCGGACCAGCTCGACGAGGCCCGCGCCTTCTGCGCCCGCCATGCCGAGCCCGCCGCCCGGACCGAGGTCGTGTCCGCATGAGCGCCATCACGCCCGAGTCCGGTCCGTCGTACGCCGGCATCCTCGGCGTCGGCGCCTACCGGCCCAGGCGCATCGTCCCCAACTCCGAGGTCGTCGACGCGATCGACTCCAGCGACGAGTGGATCCAGCAGCGGTCCGGGATCAAGACCCGTCGGTTCGCCGACGACTCCGAGACCGTGGTCTCGATGGCGGTCGCCGCCGCGCGGAACGCGCTCGAGCACGCCGGCATCGACGCCCAGCAGGTCGACGCCGTCGTGGTCGCCACCGTCAGCCACCTGGTGCAGACCCCGTCCGCCGCCACCGCGATCGCCCACGCGCTCGGCACCGCCCAGCCGGCGGCCTTCGACATCTCGGCCGCCTGCGCCGGGTTCTGCCACGGGGTCGCCCTGGCCAACGACATGGTGCGCTGTGGCAGCGCCCGCCACGTGCTGGTCATCGGCGTCGAGAAGCTCTCAGACATCACCGACCCGACCGACCGCGGGACGGCGTTCATCTTCGCCGACGGCGCCGGCGCCGTCGTGGTCGGCCCGACCGACCAGCCCGCGATCGGGCCGGTCGTGTGGGGCTCGGACGGCGAGCACTACGACCACATTCGCACCGAGGACTGGCGCGAGGTCGTCGCGTCCGACAAGCCGTGGATGCCGACGCTGTCCATGAAGGGCAACGAGGTCTTCCGATGGGCGTCCTTCGCGATGGCGAAGGTGGCCCAGCAGGCCCTCGACCGCGCGGGCGTCACCGCCGACGAGCTCGACTGCTTCGTCCCGCACCAGGCCAACAACCGGATCACCGACGCGATGGCGCGCTCGCTGCGCCTGCCGGAGACCGTGCGGATCGCGCGCGACATCATCGACGCCGGCAACACCTCCGCCGCGTCGATCCCGCTGGCCCTGGACCGGATGATCGCCGACGGCGACGCGAGGTCCGGTGACCTGGCCCTGCTGATCGCCTTCGGTGCCGGTCTGTCATACGCCGCCCAGGTGGTCCGCGTCCCCTGAGCCGCCCCTGACCGGCCCCGGTCACCCACACCTGTCCCGAGCACAGCACCACCCAACCAACCCTGGAGAAGAGAATGAGCACCGAAGAGATCCGCGCCGCCCTCGCCGACATCGTCAACGAGGTCGCCGGCATCCCCGCCGACAGCGTCCAGCTCGACAAGTCCTTCAGCGAGGACCTCGACGTCGACTCCCTCTCGATGGTCGAGGTCGTCGTGGAGGCTGAGGAGAAGTTCGGCGTCACCATCCCCGACGACGAGGTCAAGAACCTCAAGACCGTCGGCGACGCCGTCGCCTACATCGAGCGCAACCGCGCCGCCTGATCCGGACGGAGACCTTCAGCCATGTCGCGCACCCGTGTCGTCGTCACCGGCCTGGGCACCACCAGCCCGCTGGGCGGAGACGTCGCCAGCACCTGGGAGGGCCTCCTTGCCGGCCGTTCGGGGGTACGTCACCTCGGCGACGTGGCTGAAGGCCTGCCCGTGACCATCGGCGGCACCGCCGCCGTGGACCCGACCGAGGTCCTCGACCGCGTCGTCGCCCGCCGGCTCGACCGCTCCTCGCAGCTCGCCCTCGTCGCGGCGCTGGAGGCGTGGGCCGACTCGGGCCTCGAGGCAGCGACGGAGTCCGGCGACCTCCCCGGCGAGCGCTTCGGCGTCGCCTTCGCCTCCGGCATCGGTGGCGTCCAGACGCTGCTGTCCAACCACGAGGTGCTGCTCGAGAAGGGCCCGCGCCGGGTCTCCCCGATCGCCGTCCCGATGCTGATGGCGAACGCCCCTGCGGCGACCATCAGCCTCAAGCTCGGCGCCCGTGGACCGGTCAACACCCCCGTCTCCGCCTGCGCGTCGGGCAACGAGGCGATCTCGCTCGCGGCCGACCAGATCCGGCTCGGCCGGGTCGACGTCGCGATCGCCGGCGGCACCGAGGCGGCCATCCACCCCCTGCCGATCGCCGCCTTCGCCAACATGATGGCGCTGTCCAAGAACGACGGCGACCCGACCACGGTCTCCCGCCCGTTCGACACTGGACGCGACGGCTTCGTGCTCGGCGAGGGTGCCGGCGCGCTGGTTCTGGAGTCCTACGAGCACGCCAAGGCCCGCGGCGCGACGATCTACGCGGAGGTGCTCGGTACCGGCATCACCGCCGACGCGCACGACATCGCGCAGCCCGACCCGGAGGGTCGGGGCGGTGCCCGTGCGATCCGCCTCGCGGTGCAGGATGCCGGCGTTTCCCCTGCCGACATCGCCCACGTCAACGCGCACGCGACCTCGACCCCGCAGGGTGACGTCGCCGAGTCGCTGATGCTGCACGCCGTGCTCGGCTCGGCCGCGAGCGACCTGGTGGTCTCGGCCACCAAGTCGATGACCGGTCACCTGCTCGGCGGTGCGGGCGCGCTGGAGGGTGTCGCGACGGTGCTCGCGCTGCACCACCGCACGGCCCCCCCGACGATCAACCTCGACGAGCAGGACCCCCGGGTCGAGCTCGACGTCGCCACCAAGGTGCGGGACCTGCCGATCGGCCAGATCGCCGCGCTCAACAACTCCTTCGGCTTCGGCGGCGCCAACGTCGCCGTGGTCTTCGGCACCGTCGACTGACGGAAGGCGGGCCTGGCCCGCTCCCCCGGTCCGGGGCCACTGGAATCCTCCCTTCCGGTGGCCCCGACAGCCAGGAGGACACCTCCTGAGGGAAGTGCAGGGAAATGACGAGGGGCGCCCCGGCTCGATGAGCCGGGGCGCCCTTTGTCAATGCGCGGTCAGACCACCTGGTGCAGCCACCGGACGGGAGCGCCCTCGCCGGCGTGGCGGAAGGTCTCCAGCTCGTCGTCCCACGGCTTGCCGAGCAGCTTGTCGATCTCGTTCTCGAGGGTGACCTCGCCGAGCGCTGCCCGCACCACCGACGCCTTGAGCCGGTCCTCGGGGATCATGATGTCCCCGTGGATGCCGGTCACCGCGTGGAACACCCCGAGGTCGGGGGTGTAGGAGAAGCGCGCGCCCTCGGTGGAGGCCGTCGGCTCCTCGGTGATCTCGAAGCGCAGGTGGTTCCACCCGCGCAGCGCGGAGGCCATCTCGGCCGCGGCGCCGACCTTGCCCGACCAGGAGAACTCGCAGCGGTAGCTGCCGGACTGGGCGGGCTGCGGCGTCCAGTGGGGGTTCACGGGAACGCCGAGCACGCCGCCCACCGCCCACTCGATGTGAGGGCACAGCGCGGACGGCGCAGAGTGGACGTAGAACACGCCCCTGGTTGCACTCATGCTTCCGGTCACCACGAACTCCTCGACTATCCCTACCTCCGGCGCGAGATACGCCTTCCCCAGCGGTCTCCTCGGAGGTGTGCAGGTCGTCTCGGAACTGGCGGCACCAGCACCTGAGTGACACATGTGCTGTTGTGGTGACCATTGTGGCGCATGGGAAGCGCCGTTTCCAGCGGTTCCCGGGCGTGTTCCGGGTTACGTCGTCGAATGCAGCGCCCCGAGCTCGTCCATCACGGTCTTGGCGATGCCGAGCCCACCGAGGTGGCTCTCGCCGTCGATGACGGTCATTGTCGCGTCCGGGAGCCGGTCGACGCAGTGCTGTCCGTGCCGGAACGGGACGATGTGGTCGTCGTCGCCGTGCCACCAGCGCACCGGGACGGTCACGTCCGCCAGGCGGAAGCCCCACTCGCGCGTGAACAGCAGCAGGTCGGCCAGCGGCGCCGACGTCTGGAAACGACTGCCGTTGAGCAGGTCGTCGAGGAACATCGCCTTGAACTCCGGCCGGCCGAGCAGGTTCTTGTCGCCCGGCGGCTGCACCGCGGCGTAGAGATCGAGCGCCGGGCCCGCGAGGGGCTTCACGGTGCGGATCGCGCCGGTCAGCGCCACGCCCAGCGGCACCCGGGTGGCGGCCAGCAGCGGAGCGGCGTGCACGGCCAGCTGGATGATCCCGCCGTCCGCGGCATCCGGCCCCCTCGTCGGAGCCACGCCCCCGAGCACACCCACGCCACGAACCCGTCCGGGGAGCGCGGCACCGGCCGCCAGGGCGTAGGGCCCACCGCCGGAGAGGCCGACCACGCTGAGCGTGTCGATCGCCAGCGCGTCCAGCAGCAGCGCGAGGTCCTCGGTCCAGTCCAGTACGTCGCGGTACAGGTGCGGCGTCGACGACCCGATGCCGGGCCGGTCGATGCCGATGATGCGCAGACCGGCCTCGGCGGCGTACTCCCGCGCGTCGACCGGGATCTGCCGCCGCGCACCGGGGGTGCCGTGCATCCAGACCAGCGCCGGACCGCGCGGCGAGCCGTACTCCGCAAAGCTCAGCCGCCGGCCGTCCCGGACTGCCACGCTCCCCTCGAGGGTCGGCCGCTTGGGCTGCTCGGGAATGCGCACGGGAAAGCTCATGGGCAGGAGTGTGGCAGGTGAGGGGGGCCGGCGTCCGCCTGTCCTGAGCCCTGGTCCACCACGGCCTCGATGAGGGCTAGGGTTCGACCATGAGCGCGGGGGGATCGACAGCCGGACGCCGCAGGGCGGAGCGACCCACCCGGGGGAATCCGGAGAAGTCGCTGGGTGCTCCCACCGTGTCGCGCTTCTCCCTCCAGTCCCGTGCCGTCCGGATGGTGCTCGCAACTGCCGCGCTCGCCCTGGTCGTGGCCTGGCTGGGCTGGTACGCCACCACCCCCGAGGAGCTCCCCCGGACCGACAGGACGGTCAGCGCGAGCGGCGTGGTCGGCACCCCGCTGTACGTCGGCATGTTCGCGGCCTCCGACGACTTCAACCGCACCATCCGCATCTCCGGCGTCAAGGTGCACGCGACCACCAATACCGACATGACGATCACGCCGCTGCTGTGCCGGCGCGGCACCGTCGGAGTCACCACCGATCCCGAGCAGTTCTGCTCGGACCTGGTCAATCCCGAAGGCGCCCGGTTCGTGAGCGGGGACTCGATCATCCTGCGCATCGAGTCCGAGGACCCGGCGCTCGCGGTCGTCGACCAGATCCGGGTCGCCTACCGCGAGGACATCCGCTGGGACACCCAGCCGGCCGGGGCCCAGCAGGCCATCGTGACCGTCACCGGTCGCCCCGACGTCCCCGAGGACGACGGCGCGACCCAGTGAACCAATGACGCAGCGACGCCCGGACCGGGCGTCAGCCCCGGTCGACCCGCTTCTCGAGCGACTCCGCGCGATCTGCGGCGTCGGTGAGCTCCTCGGCGTCGATGGCGTTCGTCTTGTGGAACCAGGTCAGGGCGTCGTTGAGGCGGCCCGCCTGCTCGAGGGTGTCGGCATAGGCGTAGCGAAGCCGCACCACCCAGGCCTCGCGGCTCTTGCTGTTCAGCGGCGCGACCTCGAGCGTGCGCAGCGCCGCGTCGAACTGCCCGAGGTCCCGGCGCGCGCCGGCCTCGACGATGGTCATCTCGGCCTTCGCCGCCGGCACGAACCGCGCCACCGCCGGGCTCTTGGCCAGCTCGAGCGCACGGGTCGGGTTGCCCAGCGCGCGGTGGCAGTCCGCCATGATCGGGAGGTACGCCGTCGCGCCGTTCATCCGCTTCGCCGCCCGCAGCTCGGCGAGCGCCTCGGCGTAGTGCCCGGCCGCATAGGCAGCCTCGCCGACCGCCTCACGGACCACGGCGATGCGCGACGCACGCGCCTTGGCCGCGAGCGTGTGCTGGTAGGCCGTCTCGGGCTCGTCGTCGACGAGGGCACCGGCAGCGGCCAGGTGCCGGGCCACGCGGGCAGCCAGCTTCTCCGGGAGGCCCTTCAGGTGCGCACGCACCGAGGCGCTCAGCTCACCGCCCGTGATGTCGTCGGGCAGCGGCGGGCCGTCGTACGTCGCCTGGTCGGTCGTGCGCTCTCGACGTTCGCCGTCGGCAGACGCCCGACGCGGCGCGGGGCCACGGCGGTCACCGGACGGCTTCCGGTCGCCCGGGCCGCGCCGGTCCCCGGCGCCCTTGGCGCGGTCACCACTCGGCCTCCGGTCCCCTGCCTTGCGGTCACCCGGCTTCCCGTCGCCGTCCTTGCGCTCGTAGGGCTTGCGATCCCGACCCGATGCACCGCTGCGCGGCTTGCCGTCGCCCCGGGCGGCTCCACCCTTGCGGGGAGCTCCACCCTGGCGGGAACCGCCACCAGTCCTCGGCGTGCCATCACGCCGGCCTCGCTGCTCTGTCACGTCAGTGCACCCGTTCGTCGAAATCGCTATTGAGAAGTCAGTGTTGCAGAAACCGCCGAAGGGCCAGCACGGTGTGCTGGCCCTTCGGGGAATGTTTGTCCGGCGGCGTCCTACTCTCCCACATCCTCTCGGTTGCAGTACCATCGGCGCTGGCAGGCTTAACTTCCGGGTTCGGGATGGGACCGGGTGT
>DATMHM010000029.1:0-13284 GCA_035554935.1 Nocardioides sp.
GCGGGTGAGGTCCGCGACCCGTTCGGCCCGCCACGGCGCCACCTTCCCCGCAACCACCGCGGCATACAGCAAGGGAAGCCGCCAGGCGCACTCGATCACCCGGCCCACATAGGCCCGGCCACTGTCGGGTGAGCGTTCCAGGACCGCGATGAGCTCCATCAACGCGAAGTCCGACACGAGCGGAGCACCCTCGCCGGCGATCGGGACGCCGGTGTCGATCACCCCGTCCACCAACGTGGCTGCGCCTTCGGTGCAGTCGATGGTGTTCTGGTCCGCCCAGGCAGTGATCAGCACCCATTCGCGGATCTGGGAGACCTGCCGGCCCCGGACCTCGGCCGATGCCTCGGTGAGCAGCTCGGCGACCGAACGGCCGTCGTAGTGCCCGGCCGAGAGGCCGCTGGTCCTGGGGTTCATGAAGGAATTCTCGCATCGACCACCGACAGTTTCCAGCGCAGGAACGAGCGTCAGGACCCGCTTGTGGACAGGGAATTCTCGATCCCGGATTGTGGAGAACAGGTGCTGTTTTCAGTGATTTGTGAGGCCGGTGGGGGAGCCTCCCAGCACCATGGCCCGGGGTCTCGAGACGGCCGTGGCCGGCCTCCTCGACCAACGGATGGGCTCGTTGGTCGAGGAGGTCGCCCGCGACCGTCTCGAGACCCCCGCAGCCTGACCGCCGGACCGGCCATCCACCCAGCCACCTCGTTGGTCGAGGAGGTCGCCCGCGACCGTCTCGAGACCCCCGCAGCCTGACCGCCGGACCGGGCCACACGCCACCCGAGAAACTAGTCCCAGCACCATCGCCAGTGGTCTCGAGACGGCCGTGACCGGCCTCCTCGACCAACGGGTCGGCGCGGAACGCATCGACGGCGGCTACCCGGACATCGCGCTGGCGATGACGGAGCAGCGGACCTTCGACAACCGACTGCAGGTCGTCGAGCACAGGCCACGTGTGCTCGACCACCCGCCGCTCAGAACACCCTTCCTGAAACAGTCTGCGCCACAGTCGCGAGTTCCGCGGATGTGGCGAGTGCGGGGTCGACTGGTCTGGTTGTGTCCCCTGAGCACTGGGTCTGCCCGGCTTGCGTGGGTGCACAATCTCGAGGCCTGCGATCTGACCGCATCTCTCCGAGCAGCAGACGGACCAGATCGATGATCACACGTGCGATGTTGACCACCAGACCCACCGGCTGCACCCACCCGAAACGCGGAGCGGGGCGCCGCCGACGCTGCTTGTCTTTGCTGTGGTAGACCATGAGTGTCTTCTCCTCGTTCTTCCTTGCAGACGATCTGGTGAGAGACCTTGGCGGCCACGAGTTGCAGCTCGTGGCCGTCTCTCTGCTTCGGAACGTACGTCGAGGTCGGCACCTTTAAGCGCGCCACGCCGGTTCACAGAAGTTAATGTCAGCAGATCGAGGGCTGCCGACTATCAGGGTTCCTGCGCTCACGTCTGCCCAAGTGCGCGCCGGTACGGCGAGGTGCTTTCTCGGGCGCCAAGAGCCACAACCGCCGCTGCGCACGTGTGTCACCCGGGCGATCAGGAATACGCCGATAACGAACATTATGTCAGATCACGGGAACGGGGGACGCTCTCGCGGCTCCTGAGCACCACCCCAGTCCTGGCAGCGGGTGACTGCAGCAGCGAGTGACACCGGAGGCAGGCGATCAACGCGCCCAGACCTGCCGTGGGTGTCGTTCGGCCGCGGCCACGGCGGACATGTCGACGCACACGGTGGACGAGGCGATCGCGTTCTGCACCACCACGCTCGGGTTCGAGCTGCGGATGAGCGCGGCGCCGGCCTTCGCCGACGTGGTCCGCGGCCAGCTCCGGCTGCTGCTGTCCGGTGCCGCGAGCTCCGGCGCCAGGGCGACGCCTGCGGACCTCGCCGCCTCACCGGGACGCAACCGCATCCACCTCATGGTCGACGACCTGGAGGCGGAGATCGCACGGCTCGGCGAGGCGGACGTGACGTTCGCCAGCGAGCTGGTGTCGGGGCCGGGCGGGAGCCAGATCCTCGTCGCCGATCCATCCGGCAACCTCGTCGAGCTGCTCCAGCCACGATCCTCGTGAGCGGTCCGATCACCCAGATCGCTCAGTCCGGTACGTCGACGAAGTGCTCCACGACCGGGAACGGCGCGTAGAACCGGTGCAGCAGGCGCCGCCAGTCGTCGTACTGCGGCGAGCCGCGGAAGCCCTCGATGTGGTCCTCGACGGTCTCCCACTCGACCAGCAGCAGGTAGAGGTTCGGCGACTCCAGCGACCGGCGCAGCGTGAGCCCGCGGAAGCCCGCCATCGACGAGATCAGCGGACGGGCCTCGCGGAAGGCGGCCTCGAACGCGGCCTCCTCCCCCGGGACCACGGGCAGGACGGCGTGCTCGAGGATCATCCGTCAATTGTGTCAGCGCGACCGGCGCGCACCCATCCGGCCAGGGCCCACGCTCAGGTGGCGCACGAGGCGAAGCCCAGCCAGGTGTGCCGGTTGTTGTGCCAGCACCAGCCGACCTTGGGCGCGCCCTTGCGCTCCTTGCCGTCACGTCCGGTGCCGCCGCTGATCCAGATCGCCGGGGTCCGTGCGTCGAGGCCCTTCCCCTTCGGCTTGCGCGACCCGATGGTCATGAAGCACGCGTTCGGCTCGAGACGGCCCGGGTCCTGCAGCAGCCAGCAGATGCCCTCGCTGACGGTCAGCGGTCGCCTCCCCCGCGACTCGATCTCCGGCAGCGCCTCCGCCGGACTCCAGTTGAGGAGGTCGTCGCCGCGGTCGAGGTCGCGGACGACGTACAGGCCCTGCGCCGGCACCCCGAGCCCCGGGATCGGGACGAAGTCGGCGAGGTCGTCCATGTCGACGACCACGAAGCCCGGCCGGCCGGCCCGCTCCAGCAAGCGGCGCCAGGGCCGCAGCGGGCACCAGTTCCGGGTGCACCACCAGCACGCCGTCGCCCTCCCCCGCGGCCGCCGACGCCTCGGCCACCTCCGCAACCTCGGCGACGAGGTCGCGGAACGCCGCGACCTCCATGCCCGCGAGACCGGGCACCCCCAGCTCGACCAGTCGCTCACCCTGCTGCACCACGCTCGTCGCCACCACGTCGTTGCCTGACGTACGGCGACCGCGGATCGTTCCCACGCAACCAGATCAGACGGGCGGACCGGACGGCAGCACCGCTCAGCGCGGTCGCATCCCGTCCACGATGCCGGCGACCAGCCCGTCGACCCACGCGTCGTCGACCGCCTCCCGGCCGCGCATCACGACGGCGACCAGCGTGGCGCCGAAGACCATCTCGATGCACAGGGCGATGTCGACGTCGGGGCGGGCCTCGCCGCGCTCCACGGCCTCGGCGAGCCGCGCGGCGAGGCCGTCCCAACCGGAAACCCGCAGCCGCGCACTGAGCTCCGCCTCCAGCGCGCGGTCGGCCATGAGCTCCGCCATCAGGCCGGGCGTCGCCCGTCGTCCGGCCGGCGAGCCGAGGATCTCGAGGCACCGCTCGACGATCCCCCGCACCTCGCCGCGCAGGTCCACGGCCCCGGTCGGCCGGATCACCAGGTCGGACGGATAGACCGCCTCGTGCACGAGGTGCGCCTTGGAGGCCCAGCGCCGCCGGATGGCCGGCACGGACGTGCCTGCCCGGTGCGCGATCCCCCGGAACGTGAGGTCGGCGTACCCGACCTCCGCGACCAGTTCGCGGGTGGCCGCGAGCACCGCCTCGTCGATGCGGGCGTCCCGCGGCCGGCCTCCGGCCGGGAGTGCCTCGGTCACGCTCCACCTCCGGGTCGCTCGTCAGCGCCGTGTCGCGCCGGCCCATTATCGCGATCCGTCGGACACGACCCTTGACGCCACCACAGCGGGCTACTTATGTTTCGCAGCACAACGCAATGTAACGCAGATCACCCGGGAGCCGCCCGTGACACCCAGCTTCGCCGCCAGCTCGATCGCCGAGCTGCTGCTCGCCCGCGCCGAGGACGACCACCCCGCCCTCCTCTTCGGCGACCGGACCTGGTCCTGGCGTGACCTCGCCACCGAGGCACGTCGACGCGCGGCGCTGCTGGCCGCCGTACGACGTCCCGGGCCGTGGCACGTCGGCGTGCTCATGGACAACGACCCGGAATACCTCTTCCTGATCGCCGGCGCGGCCCTGTCCGGCGCCACCGTGGTCGGCATCAACCCGACCCGGCGCGGCAGCGAGCTGGCCGCCGACATCGCCGGCACCGACTGTCAGGTGATCGTGACCCGCGGCGAGCACCGGCACCTGCTCGAGGGGCTCGACGTGCCGGACGTCCTCGACGCCGACGGCAGCCGCTACCAGTCGCTGCTCGCCGACGCAGCCGCGAGCCCGGCGACGACGACCGCGCCGCCGGGCGTCGAGCACACCCTGCTGCTCCTCTTCACCTCCGGCTCGACGGGCGCCCCGAAGGCGGTCCGGTGCTCGTCGATGCGGCTCGCGGCGATCGGCCAGCTCAACGTGCACGGCCTGACCCGCGAGGACGTCGCCTACAACGCGATGCCGCTCTTCCACGGCAACGCGCTGATGGCGGCGTGGGCGCCGATCCTGGTGGTCGGCGGCACCTACGCGATGCGGCCGCGGTTCTCAGCGTCCGGCTTCCTCCCCGACGTGCAGCGCTTCGGCGCGACCTTCTTCAACTACGTCGGCCGCGCGCTCTCCTACGTGCTCGCGCAGCCCGAGTCGCCCGCGGAGTGCGACAACCGTCTGCGCTTCGGGTTCGGCACCGAGGCGTCGACCCGCGACCGCGAGGAGTTCGAGCGGCGCTTCGACTGCCGCATCATCGAGTCCTACGGGTCGTCCGAGGGCGTGTGCACCATCCTGCGCGGCCCCGACACGCCGCCCGGTGCGCTGGGGCGCCCCGACCCCTCGATGGGGCTGGAGATCCTCGGTGCGTCCGGCGAGGTGTGCCCGGTCGCCGACATCGCCCCGGACGGGCGCATCCGCAACGCTGCCGAGGCGATCGGCGAGATCGTCGTGCGCGGCGGCGGCGCCAGGTTCGAGGGCTACTACCGCAACCCCGAGGCGATGGCCGCGAAGGTCCGCGACGGCGACTTCTGGACCGGCGACCTCGCCTACCGCGACGCCGACGGGAACTTCTGGTTCGCCGGGCGGAGCTCGGACTGGATCCGCGTCGACAGCGAGAACTTCGCCGCCGCGCCGATCGAGCGGATCCTCGCCCGTCACCCGGCCGTCGCCACCGCGGTCGTCTACGGCGTCCCGGACCCGCGCACGGGCGACGAGGTGATGGCGGCGCTCCTCCTCTCCCCCGGCGCAACGCTCGGCACCGACGAGCTCGACGGCTTCCTCGACGCCCAGCCCGACCTCGGGACCAAGTGGCGGCCACGGCTGGTCCGGCTCGTCACGGACCTGCCGCTCACCGGCACCGGCAAGGTCGACAAGCACGCCCTGCGCAGCGAGGCCTGGTCCGGCGCCGACCCGCTGCTGGTCAACGACGGCGGTCGCTACCGCCCCTTCACCCCCGAGGACCGCGACGCCCGCGAGGCGGCGTTCGCCCGGCACGGCCGCCTTGCCCTGCATCCCTGAGAGGAAGACCCATGATCGAGCTCGACCGCGACCACCTCGTCGACTTCATCAGCGACGAGGACCTGATGATCATCGGCGAGGACTCCTGTAGCGGCGGGCCGGTCGAG
The DNA here is from genome assembly GCA_035554935.1 of Nocardioides sp. Classification (GTDB taxonomy): domain Bacteria; phylum Actinomycetota; class Actinomycetes; order Propionibacteriales; family Nocardioidaceae; genus Nocardioides. Next base: position 5,646 of record DATMHM010000029.1, read on the forward strand.
ATGCGTGCCCTCGAGGACCACGAGCTCCCGGCCGACTTCGTCGCGCTCACCGCCTGAGGTTCCCCGCGACCGTCGGTGACGGTCAGAGCCCCGCGACCCTGGGCAGCACGTCCTCGACGAGCTCGGACGCCCAGGCCGCGGGGTCGTCACCGGCCGGCATCGCCGTCGCCAGGCCGATGCCCAGGGCGGCGTACTCCTCCATCTCGCGGACGAAGCGATCGGCCTCCCCCACCGGGTCGCCCATCCACAGGATCGTCTTGCGGATCGCGTCGTGGTCCCGGCCGAGGTCGTCGCAGTGCCGGCGCAGCACCTCCAGCTTGCGGGCCACGCCGGGGACGCCGTCGCCGGTGAAGAGGTTGCAGGCGTCGGCGTACTGCGCGACCATCCGCAGCGTCTTGCGCTCCCCCTGGCCGCCGATCATCAGTGGCACCCGGCCCCGCACCGGACGCGGCAGGCAGATCGTCTCCGCGAGCCGGAAGTGCTCGCCCTCGAACGGCCCGTCGTCGTCGCTCCACATCTGCTCGGCGATCCGGATCGTCTCCTCCAGCCGCTCGAAGCGCTCCGCCAGCGGCGGGAAGGGTACGCCGAGCCCGGCGTGCTCGCGCTCGTACCAGGCCGCGCCGAGCCCGAGCCACGCGCGCCCGCGGGAAAGCACGTCCAGCGAGGAGACGACCTTGGCGAGCAGCCCCGGGTGCCGGTAGGTGACGCCGGTGACGAGCAGGCCCAGGTGCACGCGCTCGGTGCGGCCGGCGAGGTAGCCGAGCGTCGTGTAGCCGTCAAGCATCGGCTCGAACGGGCCGCCGAAGTCGACCATCTGGAAGTAGTGGTCCATCACCGTGACCAGGTCGATCCCGCCCTCGTCGGCGACGCGCACGGTGGCGTCGAGCCGGTCGGTCAGCGTGCCCTGCCAGTCGGGGTGCGTGAAGGTCGCGTAGTGGATGCCGAGGTCCATGCCGGTCAACCTACGCCGCCGCCTCACGGGTGTCTGCGTACGATGCGCCCCATGCGCACCCGCCTGCTCGCCGGCGTACCGGCCCTGCTCCTGCTCGCCACCCTCACCGCCTGCTCCGACGACGGCGACACGGCGACGGACCCCTCGTCGGAGGAGACCAGCGAGACCGGATCGGAGAGCCCGACGGCGACGGAGACCTCCGAGGACGCGCCCGCGGGCGCGAAGGCGTGCACCTACAACCCGGACGGCTCCGACGCGGACGTCGAGGCCCCGCCCGCAGTGGCCGCCTACGAGGGCAAGGTCCCCGCGACGATGACCACCTCCATCGGCACCATCAGGCTCACCCTCGACGCAGCCAACGCGCCGTGCACGGTCAACTCGTTCCTCTCCCTCGTCGACCAGGGCTACTTCGACGGCACGTCGTGCCACCGGCTGACCGTCGCGCAGGGCTTCGAGGTGCTGCAGTGCGGTGACCCGACGGGGACCGGCGCCGGCGGCCCCGGCTACTCGTTCGACGACGAGCTCACCGGCTCGGAGACGTACGGCGCGGGCACGCTCGCCATGGCGAACGCGGGTCCGAACACCAACGGCTCCCAGTTCTTCATCGTGTACGGCGACACGGGCCTGACGCCCGACTACACCGTGTTCGGCTCGGTCGACGAGGCCGGGCTGGCTGCGATCGACAAGGCCGCGCAGGCGGGCGTGGAGCCGTTGAACGGTCCCCAGGACGGCGCGCCGAAGACGCCGGTGAAGATCGAGAGCATCAAGCAGGGCTGAGCGTGAGGTCCCGGCCGGTCAGCTCGACCGACCGGGCCCACAGGTCGCGGGCGAGCACCTCGTCCGCGGCCCTCGGCGCCGTACGGGCAGGTGCGGGCCAGCCCCACAGCTCGGTGCGGCCGTGCGGACCGATGTACGTGCCGCCGGCGACGTCCATGCTGGCGGCGTAGACGGTGCACAGCGCGCCGCGCCACGCGGGCATGCTGACCAGCCGCTGGCCGTAGTGCCCGATCGCGGTGATCACCGGGTTGCCCGTCCCGCTGGTGATCCCGGTCGCGGACGCGCCGGGGTGCGCGCCGACCGAGCGCAGCGCCGAGCCGCCGGCGCGCAGGCGACGGTCGAGCTCGCGCATGAACAGCAGCCCGGCCAGCTTGGAGTCGCCGTAGGCCGCGAACGCCCGGTAGGGCCGCCGCTCCCAGCCCAGGTCGTCGAGGTCGATCGTCCCGCTGCGGTGCTCGCGGGAGCTGACGACGACGACCCGGTCCGTCAGCAGCGGGAGCAGACCGAGGGTGAGCGCGAAGTGGCCGAGGTAGTTGGTGGCGAAGTGCATCTCCACGCCCTCGGCCGACTGCGCGTGCGGCACGCCGAGCACGCCTGCGTTGTTGACCAGTACGTCGACCGGGCGGCCGTCCGCCGCGAGGTCGGCCACGAAGGACTCCACCGACCGGAGGTCGCTGACGTCGAGCCGCCGCACCTCGACCCGACCCTTGTCGTGGCCGGGCACGGTGCGCGCGGCCGCCTCGGCCTTCTCCACGCTGCGGCAGGCCATGACGACCTCGGCGCCCCGGGAGCCCAGGATCCGGGCCGTCTCGAGCCCGATCCCGCCGTTGGCTCCGGTGATGACGAACCGCCGGCCCTGCTGGGGCGGCACCTGGGTCCATGGACGCATGGGGCACAGCGTCCCACGGCCCACCGGCGCTCACTACGCTGGCCGGATGAGCAGCGATCCCGGGACCAGTCTCACCCGCGCCGAGGCCGAGCACCGCGCGCGCGTACTCGCCGTGTCGTCGTACGACGTCGAGCTGGACCTGTCCACCGGCGACGAGTCCTTCTCCTCGCGCACCACCATCCGCTTCCGCAGCGAGGCGACCCGGACGTTCGTGGACGTGAAGCCGACGACCCTGCACCGGGTCACCCTCGACGGAGCCGTGCTGCCGACGGGGCTGCTCGACCGCGGGCGGCTCCCGCTGGATCTGGCAGCCGGGGACCACGAGCTCGTCGTCGAGGCGACGATGGGCTTCCGCAACGACGGCGAGGGGCTGCACCGGTCGGTCGACCCCGCCGACGGCCGCGCCTACGTCTACGGCATGTCGTTCATGGACGCCGGGCCGTCGTGGTTCGCCTGCTTCGACCAGCCGGACCTGAAGGCGCCGTACACCCTGCGGGTCACCGCGCCGGCCGACTGGGTCGTGCGCGGCAACGCGCCCGCCCGCGAGGCCGGCAGCGACGGCGGCGCCGACCGAGGGGTCCGTCGCTGGGAGCTCGGGCCCACTCCTCCGCTGGCGACCTACTTCGTCACCCTCGTCGCCGGGCCCTACCACCTGCTGACCGACGAGCACGACGGCATCCCGCTCGGCCTCAGCGCCCGCCGCAGCCTCGCCGCGGTGCTGGACCGCGAGGCCGACGAGCTGTTCACCCTGACCCGCCAGTCCTTCGACGAGCTGCACCGCCTGTTCGGGGTGCGCTACCCGTTCGGCGACTACCACCAGGCGTTCGTGCCGGAGTTCAACGCCGGCGCGATGGAGAATCCCGGCTGCGTCACGATCCGCGACCCGCTGCTCTTCGAGAGCGCCGCCACCCGGGCCGACCGCAGCTTCCGGGCCGCTCTAGTGGCGCACGAGATGGCGCACCAGTGGTTCGGCAACCTCGTCACCCCGCGCTGGTGGGACGACCTGTGGCTCAACGAGTCGTTCGCCGAGTACATGGGCTATCGCGTGACCGCCGACGTCACCGAGTACGACGACGCGTGGATCCACCAGTCCTACGCACGCCGGGTCTGGGGCATCACCGCCGACTCCCGGCCCACGACCCACCCCGTCGCCGGCAACGCGGCCGAGGACGCCCTCTCTGCGCTGCAGAACTTCGACGGCATCTCGTACGCCCGCGGCTCCAACGTGCTGCGCCAGCTCGCCACCCGGCTCGGGGACGAGGCGTTCCTGGGCGGGGTCCGCGAGCACTTCGCACTGCACCGCTTCGGCAACGCCACGATGCACGACCTGTTCGCCAGCTGGACCAGGGCTGCCGGCGGCACCGACCTCACCGGCTTCGTCGAGGACTGGCTGCTCACGCCCGGACCGGACGTGCTCACGGTCGACCGGACGGCCGGCACCGTGCGGCGGAGCTCGCCGTCGGCGTACCCGGCGGAGCGGACGCACCTGCTCGACGTCGCCGTGCACCGCGACGGCCGGTGGGAGGTCGCGCCGCTCGTCCTCGACGGCCCGGAGACGCCGCTCGACGTCGGGGACGCGCCGGTGCTGCTCGACGCCAACGAGACCACGTGGGCGACCAGCCCGCCCGATGCGATCACGATGGCGGCGCTGCCGCGGCTCGCCGCCACGATGGACGACCCCCAGCTGCGCGCGACGATGTGGAACAGCGTCCGGCTGGCGCTCTTCGACGGCGCGGTGACGCCGGCGCAGGTGGCCGAGCTGCTGGTCGCCGCTCCCCCGATCGAGGACACCTCCGACGCCGTGCGCGGCCTGCTCGGCTGGGTGTTCGGCACCGCCTTGCCGTTGGCACCGGACGGCACCACCGAGCGCTTCCACGTCGCCGTCGGCGAGGCGTTGGACCGGGCGCTGCCGGGCTCGGAGCTGCAGCTGTCGGCGTTCCGCGCGACGCTGCTCTCCAGCGGCGACGCGGAGCGGCTCGGGAGATGGGCTGCCGGCGAGGGCTTCCCGGACGGGATCGCCGCGGACACCGACCTGCGCTGGAAGGCACGCCGGCGGCTGGCGGAGATCGGCGCGACCGACCGTGCTGCGCTGGACGCCGCCCTCGCCGACGAGCCCAGCGGCTCGGCGACCGTCCACCACGCCCGCGCCGCGGCGTCCCTGCCGACGCCCGAGGCCAAGGAGTTCGCGTGGGCACGGGCGACCGGCGAGGTCACGGTGCCGAACTACGAGATCGAGGCCGCGGGGACCGGGCTCTGGCGCCCCGACCAGCGCGCGCTCACCCAGCCGTACGCCGACGCGTACTTCACCCGGCTCGACGAGCTGGTCGCGGCACACCAGGGTTGGGTGCAGGGCATCGTGGTGACCGCCTTCTTCCCGATCAGCCACGTCGACGAGGCGACCGTCGCCGCGGGCCGGGCGGCCCTCGAGCGGGACCTCCCGGGCGCCGTACGACGGCGGCTGGCCGATGCCGTCGACGAGCTCGGGCGCCGGCTGGCCGTCCTCGGCTGACCGTCCCCGGCGTGGCCCGCGGGGTTCCGTCGGGGGTCGCTGTTTGACTGTTCTCATGGACGTCCTGCTCGCTCTCATCGTCGGTCTCGTGGTCGGTCTCGTGGTCGGCGCCGCCGTCGGCTGGCTGCTCCGGCAGGCGAGCGCGCCGGCAGGCCCGTCCCCCGAGCTGACCGCGGAGCAGCACCGCGCCGAGGTCGAGCAGCTCACCCGCGACCACCTGCTCGAGGTGGAGCGCGCAGAGGCGCGACACGAGACCGCGCTGGCCCAGCTGCGCCACCAGCTCGACCGCGCCGGGCTGGAGCACCGGGCGGCCGTCGAGGAGGTGCGCGCCGGCGAGGCGGAGGTCCGCGCCGAGGTCCGGGCCGAGCTGACGGCGGCGACCGCGACCGTGGACCAGCTGCGCGACGCGCTCGACGCCACCCGCACCCAGCTGCGCGGCCTCCAGGAGCAGCAGCGGCAGGCCCAGCAGGAGCGGGAGCGCGCGGAGAACGGGCAGACCCAGGTGCTCAAGACCCTCACCCCCGTCGTCGAGCACCTGCGGTCGATGCAGACGAAGGTCGACGAGCTCGAGAAGGCCCGGGTGCGCCAGCACACCGAGCTGCAGACGCAGATCAAGCAGACCCAGCGCTCGGTCGAGGACTCCCGCAAGGCCGCCGACACGCTCGCCTCGGTGCTCAAGAACAACGCCGTCCGCGGCGCGTGGGGCGAGACCCAGCTCCGGACCCTCGTCGAGACCGCCGGCCTGCTCAACCGGGTCGACTTCGACCTGCAGCACTCCGTCGAGGCCGACTCCGGGGCCCGGCGTCCGGACATGGTGATCAACCTGCCCGGCGGGAAGCAGATGGCGATCGACGCCAAGGTCCCCTACAACTCGTTCATGGACGCCCAGCGCGACGGGCTGGAGCCGGAGACCCGCCAGCGTCTGCTCGAGGACCATGCCCGCAAGGTCCGCGGCCACGTCGACACCCTCGCGCAGAAGGGGTACTGGACGGGGCTCGCGGTCAGCCCGGAGTTCACCGTCGCGTTCATCCCCAACGAGCAGCTCCTCAACGCCGCGCTCGACGTCGATCCGTCCCTCATGGAGCACGCCTTCGGCCAGGGCGTCGTGCTCGCGACCCCCACGAACCTATGGAGCATGCTCAAGACGGTCGCCTTCACCTGGAAGCAGGAGGCCCTGACCGAGGACGCGCAGGTGCTGTTCGAGCTGGGCCAGGTGCTCTATCGCCGGATCCTCAAGCTGTCGGAGCACGTCGACAAGCTGGGCCGTTCGCTGCAGCGCAGCGTCAAGGACTACAACGCGTTCACCGGATCCCTGGAGCGCTCCGTCCTGCCGGCCGCCCGCAAGCTCAACGCCGCGGACCCGGTCGCGACCATCCCGGCACCCAAGGAGGTCGAGGACACGCCCCGGGCGCTCACCAGCAGCGAGTTCTCCGCGCTCGCCGACCTCGACCGCGAGGAGCTGGCCTTCGACTTCGAGGTCACGGACACCGTCGTCGACGACGCCGAGGCCGGCTGACAGAAGCTTTACCATCCGCCTGACCGGCGGCTCCGAAGCGTGTGTGACAGATCACTCTCGCTCCCGGAGGTCAGCATGCGCTTCATCCCTTCCACGTCCACCGTCGTCGTCGGCCTGTCGGCGCTGGCGCTGTCGATCGGCGGCACGTCCTGGGCGATGGCCCAGCAGGGTCCCGACCACCCCGGTGAGCAGGGCCGGGCCGGCCAGGAGCGCTGGCTCCTCGTCAACGCGGCGGGTGAGATCGAGGCGCAGTCGGGCGGCTTCACCATCGCCGCCGCCTACCCGGTGCTGGCCAACACGTCGCCGACCGGGGACAACTCGCTGCGCGCGGCCGGCAACGTCTACATCGACGCCGGCGAGGACCTCGGCGACAACGCGGTCGTGGCGACCATCGCTCTGCAGAACCAGGTCGACCAGAACGGCGACGGCGTCACCAACGGTCGCGCGCCCGGACCCGACGCGAACCCGGAGTTCTCGGGCGAGATCTCGGCGACGACGTGCGGCCTGGCAGGGATCGTCGCGTGTGCCCCGGCGGGCACCAACAACACCGGGCACTTCGTGGTGAGCCCGCGCAACAGCGACGGCACGGTCACCCAGCCGGGCGCCCGCAAGCGGTTCTACGTCGTCATCACCAGCGACTGACGTACGGCGCCGGCGTCGGCCCTCGGGTCAGGCGCTGCCCTCGAGGCTGACTCCCCCGGACAGGTCGACCGTCCGGCGGGAGTTGGCCACGGACGTGACGGTCGCCGTGCCGAGCGTGCCGTCGCGGTCGAAAACCTCGGCCGTCCCGGCCGCCACCCCGTCGGCGGCGACGTGGTCGGTGGCGCGCAGCCCGATCGAGATGCCCGTGGGACGACGACACAGGGCCAGGTCGATGTCGGTGTTGATGTACTCCACGCCGCCGGATCCCCAGTTGGTCACCATGCTGGTCGCGTCGGCGATCGACGCCACGGCCTGGAACGGGGTGGAGGCCTCGCCGGCGACGATGGGGACGGC
>DATMHM010000030.1:0-2458 GCA_035554935.1 Nocardioides sp.
GCACCTTCCTGAGCTACTCCTTCTTCAAGACCCAGATCGACCAGCCGGTCGGCATCTACCACGCGATCATCGGCACCGTCCTGATCACGCTCGGCGCCGCGGTGATCTCGGTGCCGGTCGGTGTGATGGCCGCGATCTACCTGGTCGAGTACGGCCAGAAGAACAAGCTCGCCAAGGCGATCACCTTCCTCGTCGACGTGATGACGGGCATCCCGTCGATCGTCGCCGGCCTGTTCGCGTTCGCGCTCTTCACGCTGCTCTTCGGACCGGCCTACGTCTCCGGCATCGGTGGCTCGGTGGCGCTGTCGCTGCTGATGATCCCGATCGTCGTGCGGGCGACCGAGGAGATGCTGATGCTGGTGCCGGACGACCTCCGTGAGGCGGCGTACGCACTCGGCACGCCGAAGTGGAAGACGATCGTCCGGGTCGTGCTCCCCACCGCGCTGGGCGGCATCCTCACCGGCATCACGCTCGCCATCTCGCGCGTGATCGGCGAGACCGCGCCGCTCCTGCTGATCGCCAGCGCGACCGACCGGACGAACATGAACCTGTTCGACGGCGCGATGACCACCCTGCCGGTGCTCATCTACGGACAGAACGTGCGGGGCGACGCTCCCGCGGAGGCGATCGCGTGGGGCGCCGCCTTCATCCTGATCATCATCGTGATGGTGCTGAACCTCGTGGCACGCATCGTCGGCAAGATCTTCGCCCCGAAGAAGGGCTGAGAGGGACTCAGAACCATGGCCAAGAGCATCGACATCTCCGATGTCAACATCTACTACAGCGACTTCCTCGCCGTCGAGGGCGTCAACATGACGATCCGTGCCGGCGCGGTGACCGCCTTCATCGGTCCCTCCGGCTGCGGGAAGTCGACCTTCCTCCGCTCGCTCAACCGCATGCACGAGGTCATCCCGGGCGCGCGCGTCGAGGGCAAGATCGTCGTCGACGGGCAGGACCTCTACGGCCCGGGCGTGGACCCGGTCGCCGTACGACGCCAGGTCGGCATGGTCTTCCAGCGGCCCAACCCGTTCCCGACGATGTCGATCTACGACAACGTGCTGGCGGGTCTGAAGCTCAACGCCGGGAAGCTGAAGAAGTCCGAGGCCGACGCCGTCGTCGAGAAGTCGCTGCGCGGCGCCAACCTCTGGAACGAGGTCAAGGACCGGCTCAACAAGCCGGGCATGGGCCTGTCCGGCGGCCAGCAGCAGCGCCTCTGCATCGCCCGGGCGATCGCGGTCGAGCCGCAGGTCCTGCTGATGGACGAGCCCTGCTCCGCGCTCGACCCGATCTCGACGTCGGCGATCGAGGACCTCATCCACGAGCTCAAGGACGAGTTCACGATCGTGATCGTCACCCACAACATGCAGCAGGCGGCGCGCGTCTCCGACGACACCGGCTTCTTCAACCTCAAGGCGACCGGCGAGCCGGGCCACCTGGTGGAGTTCAACCCCACGAAGAAGATGTTCGCGAACCCCGACGACCCGGCGACCGAGGCCTACATCTCTGGTCGCTTCGGCTGAGCGGTGTCCCCCGCTCTCGGGAGCGGCGCACCGCGGCCGGAGACAGGGGTGCCGTCCCGGAGGGACGAGCGTGCCGGCACGCGCCGCCAGTCGGTCAGGGCCTACCTGCACCGCTGGGCCGAGACGACCGGTGCGCAGCTCCTCGTCGTCGACCCGGCCGCGGACGAGGGTGCGCTCGCGGACGCCATGGCCGGGCACGGCGTGCACGTCACGTGGGTGTCCTCGACCCTGGACGGGCTCGTTGAGTTCGGCCGGACCGACCCGCACGCCGTGGTCGTCGCGCCGGAGGCGCCGGGGATCCCGGCCGACGAGTTCGTCGGCCTGATCAGGCGCCACGGGTCGCCGTACGTCATCGCGGGGACCGAGGACCTCAGTGAGCTCGCCGACCCGGCCGCCGCCGCCCGCCGGGAGAGCGGCGTGGGGTCGCTCATGCTGGCGGGCGCGTCCGCCGTCGTGCTGCGCCCGTACGCCGCCCAGCACCTGTGGGAGCTGATGTCCCACGGACCGCGGTCGGTCTCGGAGCACGCCCGGGTGGAGGTCGGCCCGATCGAGCTCGACGCCACCGCGTTCACGGTGCGGGTGGAGGGCCAGCGGATCGCGGACCTGCCGCTGAAGGAGTTCGAGCTGCTGCGCGAGCTGATGCTGCACTCCCCGGGCGTCGTCACCGACGAGGAGCTCGGCGACGCGCTGTGGGGCACCAACGGCCGGCGCCCGGGCGGCAACACGATCGCCATGCACGTCACCCGGCTCCGCGCGCGGCTCGGCCCGGTCGCCGTCGTACGACGCATCCGCGGGCGGGGCTACAGCCTCACCATCGACCCCGACTGACGGGACCGGGCCGGCGGGGTCCCGCTACGCGCGCCGGGGCCGCGGCTCAGAGCAGGATGAGCTTGAGGATCTCGTAGCAGCCCCACGCGGCGAGCGCGGCGGCGGGGAAG
>DATMHM010000031.1:0-8090 GCA_035554935.1 Nocardioides sp.
GCCTCGGTGTTGCCGAGCTTGGCCTTGGTCTGGCCCTCGAACTGCGGGTTGGAGATCTTCAGGCTGATGATCGCGGTGAGACCCTCGCGGATGTCGTCACCGGTCAGCCGGTCCTCCTTCTTCTTGATCAGGCCCCACTCCTCGCCCCAGCGGTTGACCAGCGAGGTGAGCGCGGCGCGGAAGCCCTCCTCGTGGGTGCCGCCCTCGGGGGTGTTGATCGTGTTGGCGAAGGTGTGGACCGACTCGTTGTACGACGACGCCTGCCACTGCATCGCGAGCTCGAGGCTCATCGGGTTCGGCGCGTCGTCGCCGGTCTCGGCCTCGAACGAGATGATCGGGCTGATCTGGGTCTTGCGGCGGTTGAGGAAGTCGACGTAGTCGGCCAGGCCGCGCTCGTACTGGAACACCTGCTCCAGCGCCTTGTGCCCGTCGACGTCGGTCGCATGGATCTCGGTCGCGGAGTCGGCGACGCCGTCGGCCTCGTTGGCGGTGCCGTCCTCGACCGCGTCGGCGAGCTCCTCGGCCTTGGGCCGGGCGTCGCGCAGCTCGATGCGCAGGCCCTTGTTGAGGAAGGCCATCTCCCGGAACCGGGTCGCGATGGTCTCCAGCGTGTAGTCGGTGGTCTCGAAGATCTCCGGCGAGGCCCACCAGGTGACCGTGGTGCCGGTCCGCTCGCCGTCGGCGAGGGGACGCACCTGGCGCAGCGCGAAGTCGGGTACGCCGAGGGAGAACTCCTGCTCCCACAGGTAGCCGCGGTTCTTCACCTCCAGCCGGAGCCGGTTGGAGAGCGCGTTGACGACCGACGAGCCGACGCCGTGCAGACCACCGGAGACCTTGTAGCCGCCGCCGCCGAACTTGCCGCCCGCGTGCAGCACGGTGAGCGCCAGGGTCGCGGCCGGCAGCTCCTGGCCCGGCGCGGTGTCGGTCGGGATGCCGCGGCCGTTGTCGACGACACTGACCGAGCCGTCGCCGTTGAGGGTCACCTTGATCGTGTCGCAGTAGCCGGCCAGCGCCTCGTCGACCGCGTTGTCCACGATCTCCCAGATCAGGTGGTGCAGGCCGCGCTCGCCGGTCGAGCCGATGTACATGCCCGGCCGCTTGCGGACCGCCTCGAGCCCCTCGAGGACCTGGATCGCCGAGGCGTCGTACTCCGTCTCCACGACCGGCCCGGAGGCGGAGGGCCCGGTGGTCGAGGGCCCGGTGTCGGCTGCGCTCTCGGCGGCGTTCTCGGTGGGGGTGGGAACAACCTCGGGCGTCTGGTCGTCAGTCGACACGCATGGACCTCTTCTGCTCTGGGCGGGACGCCGTGGCCGCCGAGATGACGGACATGGCGAAGGCCGAGTCAGGCGTCCCGAGACGCGTTCCCGGCCAGGAACCCATTCTAGCGCCCTGAGGGCCCCAGGACACGCGCCGGACCCGCGGCAGGGGGTGGACTGTGGATGAAATGTTCCGCTCAGCGGCCCAGAAACGCCGATTGCAGGCCCGCGGAGGGGGGCGGATGTGTCCCCCTACCCTTCCGGGGCGAAAAACCGGCCGGGTCGGCCCCCGAGGGGACCGACCCGGCGAGGTCGCGCAGTGACGCTGCGGTCAGTGGTGGTTCGGTGGTGGCTCGACGGTGGATCAGGGAGCCACCGGCTCGCCCAGCAGGCGCTTGTAGGTGAAGGCGGTGCCGACCAGGGCAACCGGGATCGCCACCAGGAGGCCGATGCCGCAGAGCACCGCGCCGACGAGGATGATCACGTAGGCCACGAGGTACCAGATGATCGTCGAGCCGACGTTGTTCTTGACCAGGTCGATGCTCGCCTTGATCGCCTCGACCGGCGACATGTTCTTGTCGACGACGAAGAACAGCGAGTACATCGTCATGAAGCCGAAGATGATGCCGGGCAGGATGCACAGGATCGAGCCGATGAACGTGCCGAGCCCGACGAGCAGGCTGGTGACGATCACGTTGCCGAGGTTCTCGAACTTGAACACGCCGGCCGTGCTGAACGCACGACCCTGGGTGACGCCGATCGCCTCGCGGATCAGGCCCGCGCCGATCACCTGCGCGTAGATGAAGAACACGACGTAGAGCAGCAGCAGGATGATCAGCCCGAGGACGCCCAAGCCGCCGGCGTCACCGTCGCAGACGTACTCGCCCGCGTCGGTGAAGCGGCACTCGTAGTCCGCGTCGCCCGCCGGGATGAGGATCGCGAAGAAGGCTATCCCGTAGATCACGATGGCGCCGAGGAAGATCGCCAGCGAGGCCAGGATCATCTGGCCCATGTTCTGCTGGAACTTGCTCCAGCCGTAGCCCACCGCCGAGCCGACGTCCCACGGCTGCGCGCCACCCGGGGCGCCGAAGCCGCCGGGGCCGCCAGGGCCACCGGCCGGGGGTCCGCCCGGTCCGCCGTAGCCGCCACCCGGGGGGCCGGCCGGCGGAGGGCCGCCGTAGCCGCCGCCCGGAGGACCCGGCGGGGGCGGCGGCGGAGCTGGGGGCTCGTAGTTGCTCATGGTGCGGTCTCCTCGCTGGGCAGGGGGGCGACGACGACGCAGCCGCGCCGAGGCATCAGCATGCTAGCGAGATCCGGCCCCCGGGGAGGCGCAAATCAGCCGTGCCTGCGCCGTTGGTCGAGGAGGTCGCCCACCCGTTGGTCGAGGAGGTCGGCCACGACCGTCTCGAGACCCCCGCAGCCCGTCCTCCCCACCATCCCCGCTCACCCGTAGGTGTCGCGCGGCCCCCGGCCGTCGCGGGTCCCGCGCCGGCCGTGCTTCCACGACGGCGCGTGCGGGCCCAGCACCTCGACCACCGTGACCGTCCCGTCGCCGAGCTCCTCGTTGAGCCGTCGTACGACGGACGCGGCGAGCAGCCGCAGCTGAGTGGCCCACGCGGTGGAGTCGGTACGGACCACGAGCGTGCCGTCGGTGAGGGTCTCCGGGGTCGAGTGGGCGCCGATCTCCGAGCCGACGATCTCGGGCCAGCGGGCGAAGACGCCGCGGACCTGCAGGTCCAGCCCCCAGCCGCGGTCGCCGATCAGCCGGTCGACCTCGGCGCCGAGGCCCTGCGGGTCGCGGCCGTCGGGCCGGGCGCCGCTGAGCTGCGCCTCGCCGCGGCGGGACCGCCCGGCGCGACCCGTCCCGGTGGGCGACCCGCCCTGGCGCGGGATCCGCTTGCGGGCCGGCGCCGCGGGCGCGGCGGCGGCGCCGAGCGCCTGGGCGCGGGCGAGGTCGAGCCCGTCGGGCCGATGCGGCTGTTCGGGCTCGGCCGCGTCGTCGCTGCCGCCCGGCTCGTCGCTGGGGTCAGGCACGGGTCACCTCGCCGCCGGCGACGTGGAAGGTCGCGCCGCGCAGGGCGGCGGGGACGTCGGCGGCGACCGCCGCGGTGACGAGTACCTGCTCGGCGCCGGCGACCAGCGCGGCCAGCTGCTCGCGCCGGTCGGCGTCGAGCTCGGCGAACACGTCGTCGAGGACCAGGATCGGGTCGTCGCCGTCGGCGCGGAGCAGGTCGTACGACGCCAGCCGCAGCCCCAGCGCGAACGACCACGACTCGCCGTGGCTGGCGTAGCCCTTCACCGGCAGCCGGTGGTCGTCGCCGGGACCGAGGGTGAGCACCAGGTCGTCGCGGTGCGGGCCGACCAGGGTCACGCCGCGCTGGATCTCGTCGGACTGGCGGCGTGCGAGCTCCGCGCGGAACGAGTCGGCGAGATCCTCCGCCGCCGGAACGGTCGCGGCGTACTCGATCCGCGCGTCGTCCCGGCTCGCGCCGCGGGCGACGGCCTCATAGGCCTTCCCGAGGTACGGCGCCAGGTCGGTCGCCAGCCGCTGGCGGGCCACCAGCAGCTCGGTGCCCGTGGTCACCAGGTGGTCGTCCCACACCGACAGCGTGGCGAGGGCCGCCTCGCGCGCGGAGCCGCGGGCGGCGTACAGCGTCTTGAGCAGGGTGTTGCGCTGGCGCAGCACGCGCTCGTGGTCGGCGATGACGCCGGCGTACCGCGGCGTGCGCAGCACCAGCAGGTCGTCGAGGAACCGGCGCCGCTGCGACGGGTCGCCCTTGACCAGTGCCAGGTCCTCCGGGCTGAACACCACCGTGCGGACCAGGCCGGCGAGGTCGCGCGCCCGCGGGAGTGGCGACCGGTTGACCCGGGCGCGGTTGGCCCGGCCGGGGTTGAGCTCGACCTCGAGGATCGCCGTACGCCCGTCGCGCACCACCGCCGCGCGCACGATCGCCTGGTCGGCGCCGGCGCGGATCAGCGGCGCGTCGGTGGCGACCCGGTGCGACGACAGCCGGGAGAGGTAGTCGACCGCCTCGACCAGGTTGGTCTTGCCCTGGCCGTTGCTGCCGACGAACGCCGTCACGCCCGGCTCGAGCGCCACGTCCACGTCCGCGTAGGAGCGGAAGTCGTGGAGGGTCAGGTGGGCGACGTGCACGCGTCCATCATCCCCCGTCGGTCGAGGAGGTCGCCCACCCGTTGGTCGAGGAGCTCGCTCACCCGTTGGTCGAGGAGGTCGGTCACGACCGTCTCGAGACCCCCGCAGCCCGCGCTCCGGACTGTGCCGGGCGAGTTCCAGCACCGTGCCCGGCGGTCTCGAGACGGCCGCAGGCGGCCTCCTCGACCAACGAGGGCCTCAGGCGTCGGGGTTGGCCTCGCCGCCCGGGGGCGGCTCGGTGTGCACGGCGTGCCCGCCGAACTGGTTGCGCATCGCCGCGATCGCCTTCATCGCCGGGCTGTCGTCCTGGCGCGAGGTGAAGCGGGCGAAGAGTGAGGCGGCGATCACGTTCATCGGTACGGCGTTGTCGATGGCCGCCTGCACGGTCCACCGCCCCTCGCCGGAGTCGTCGGCGTACCCGCGCAGCTGGTCGAGGTGCTCGTCGTCGCCGATGGCCTCGACGAGCAGGTCGAGCAGCCAGGACCGGATGACGGTGCCGTGGCGCCAGGACTCGAAGACGTCGGGGACGTTCTCGACGATGTCGACCTTCTCGAGCAGCTCCCAGCCCTCGGCGTAGGCCTGCATCATGGCGTACTCGATGCCGTTGTGGACCATCTTCGCGAAGTGGCCGGCGCCGGGCGTCGGGCCGGCGTGCACCGCGCCGCCCTCCTCGGGCTTGAGCGCGTCGAAGGCCGGCTGGACCTTCTCGATGTCCTCGGCCGCGCCGCCGTACATCAGCGCGTAGCCGTTCTCCAGGCCCCAGACCCCGCCGGAGACGCCGCAGTCGACGAAGCCGATGCCCTTCTCGGCGAGCGCGGCGGCGTTGATCGCGTCGTCGGTATACTTCGAGTTGCCGCCGTCGACCACCAGGTCGCCCTCGCCGAGCAGCTCGCGCAGCTCCGCGATCGTGGAGCGGGTCGGGTCACCCGCCGGGACCATCACCCACACCACCTTGGGAGACGGCAGGGCGTCGACCATCTCCTTGAGGCTCGCGACGTCGGCGATCTCCTGGTTGAAGTCGTAGCCGACGACCGTGTGGCCGGCGTTGCGCAACCGGGTGCGCATGTTGCCGCCCATCTTTCCGAGTCCGACCAGTCCGATGTCCATCTGATGAAGTCCCTTCGGTGCGCTCGGTGGAGTGGGTTCAGCTGAGCAGGCGCCTCGGCATCAACAGGTAGCGGAACGACCCGCGCTCGTCGTCGGCGGACTCGTCGGGAGTGCCGCTGATGACGACCGGCTTCGACGCCTGGGTGAACGCCAGCTCAACCACAGCCTCGTCGATGGCACCAAGCCCGTCGAGCAGGAAGTTCGGGTTGAAGCCGGTGACCAGCTCCTCGCCGTCGATCTGGGCGGCGACCGACTCCGACGCCTGGGCGTCGTCGCCGGAGCCCGCGTCGAGCACCAGGGCGCCGTCGCGGAAGCTGAGCTGGACCGCGGTGTTGCGGTCGGCGACGAGCGAGACGCGCTTGACCGACTCGATCAGCTCGGCGCGGTCGATCCGCGCGGTGGTGAGCTTCTCGCTCGGGAACAGGCTGCGGACCTTGGGGAACTCGCCGTCGAGGAGGCGCGTGGTGGTGCGTCGTACGCCGCCCGGGCCGGTGCCCTCGAAGCCGATGATCCCGTCGCCCGACCCGGACGCGGACAGCGCGATGGTGACCTCGGGGCCGGCGGTCAGCGACTTGGCGGTGTCGCCGAGGACCTTCGCGGGGACCAGCGCGGCGAGCGTGGCGTCCGGCGTGCCGGGGTTCCAGGTCAGCTCACGCTGCGAGAGCCGGAACCGGTCGGTGGCGAGCAGCGCGATCGTGTCGCCGTCGATCTCGATCCGGACGCCGGTCAGCACCGGCAGCATGTCGTCGCGGCCGGCGGCGGTGACCGCCTGCGCCACGGCGTGGGCGAACACGTCGCTCGGCACGGTGCCGGTGGCGGCGGGCATGTCGGGGATCCGCGGGTAGTCCTCGACCGGCAGGGTCTGCAGCGAGAACCTCGACGAGCCGCAGGTCAGCGACACCCGGGCGCCGTCGAGGGTGAGCTCGACCGGCTTGTTCGGCAGGCTGCGGCAGATGTCGGCGAGCAGCCGGCCGCTGACGAGCGCTCGGCCCTCGTCGTGCACCTCGGCCGCGAGGGTGGCGCGGGCGGAGGTCTCGTAGTCGAACGTCGAGAGGATCAGCCCCTCGTCGCTGGCCTCGATCAGCAGGCCGGCGAGGACGGGCGCGCTGGGCCGGACCGGAAGGCTGCGCGCAGCCCAGGCGACGGCGTCGGCAAGGACATCACGCTCGACTCGGAACTTCACGTCGTCGTACCTCTCACAAGTTCGGACGGAGGGCTGGGCCAGGACGGAATGACAGATCTGGAGTTCGCGCCTCGGTGGGGTTGCATCCTGCCACGTCGTCCGGAGCGAGGCACGGGCTGGCCGGACTTGTCATTCGTACGGCGGTGCAGTGCTGGGGTGCGGTCGGGGCGTCGATCCACAGGAAGGTCGCCGGGAGGAGTTCGGCGAATCGAGGAGTCGTGGATCAGTAGGGAGTGGTCATAGGTTCGGTGGAAACTGTGGATGAGCGACGTTCCCGCAGGTCAGCGCTGGATTCGCCCGTGGATGACGGCTGTGGAGGAACCCGGACGAATGACACGGACCTGGGGACGACGACGGTCGTGTGGATGCCCGGCCTGGCGGTTCCACGGAATCCTCCCCGTGTAGTTCGCACAGTTCCGCAGGGTTTCTCCACAGGTACATCTCGTTGGTCGAGGAGCCGCGCCGCCGCCGCTGGTCGAGTAGCCGCGGCCGTCTCGAGACCGCCGGGCACGGTGCTGGAACTCGCCAGGCACAGTCCGGAGGGCAGGCTGCGGGGGTCTCGAGACGGTCGTGACCGACCTCCTCGACCAACGGAAGGCCCTTCGCTGGTCGAGTAGCCGCGAAGCGAGGAACGAGCGGAGCGGCGTATCGAGACCATGGTGAGGTGGTCTCGATACGCCCTCGCCCAGGGGCTCGGGCTACTCGACCAACGAATGGCGCTACTCGACCAACGGGCTCAGCCCGCGCGAGCCTGCATCTTCACGCGGTTGGTCAGCTCGCTGACCTGGTTGAACACCGCGCGGCGCTCGCCGAGGAGCTGGTTGATCTTGCGCTCGGCGTACATCACCGTCGTGTGGTCGCGGTTGCCGAACTGCGCGCCGATCTTGGGCAGCGAGAGGCCGGTGAGCTCGCGGCAGAGGTACATCGCGATCTGGCGGGCCATCACGAGGTGGCGGCCGCGGCTGGGGCCGGTGAGCTCCTCGATGGAGAGCCCGAAGTAGGCCGCGGTCTGGGCGATGATCAGCGGCGCGGTGATCTCGGGCTCGCCGCCCTCGGGGATCAGGTCCTTGAGGACGATCTCGGCGAGCGTCATGTCGACGTCCTGCCGGTTGAGGTTGGCGAAGGCCGTGACCCGGATCAGGGCGCCCTCGAGCTCGCGGATGTTGGTCTGGATCTTGCTGGCGATGAACTCGAGCACGTCGGAGGGCGCGGTGAGCCGGTCCATCGCGGCCTTCTTGCGCAGGATCGCGATCCGGGTCTCCAGCTCGGGCGGCTGGATGTCGGTGATCAGGCCCCACTCGAACCGCGTGCGCATCCGGTCCTCGAGCGTCTCCAGGCGTTTCGGCGGCCGGTCCGAGGAGACCACGATCTGCTTGTTCGCGTTGTGCAG
>DATMHM010000032.1:0-6361 GCA_035554935.1 Nocardioides sp.
TCGGCGACGACGTCCTCGATCCGGGCCTTCTCGCGCACGGCCGCGATGTCCTCGTCGCGGATCCGGCCTGCCATGCGGCGATCCTACTGACGAGGTGCGACGCTCCGGCGCGCGATCCACAAGCGCCGGTTCAGTACTCCCCCATCATCACGTTGGCGAGCGGCTCACCGGCGGCGAACCGGTGCAGCTGGTCGCGGACGAGCCGGTGCGCCCGGGGCCACATCGCGCTGCTGGCCCCGCCCACGTGCGGCGAGATCAGCACGTCGGGCGCGGACCACAGCGGGTGGCCGGGCGGCAGCGGCTCGGGGTCGACGACGTCGATCGCGGCCCGGATCCGGCCGCGACCGAGCTCGGCGACGAGGTCGTCGGTGACCACCACCGGCCCCCGCGCCAGGTTGACCAGCAGCGCGCCGTCCTTCATCCGGCCCAGGAAGTCGGCGTCGACGAGGCCGCGGGTCTCCGCGGTCAGCGGCACCACGAGGATCACCACGTCGGCTCCGGGCAGCAGGGCGGGCAGCTCGTCGACGGCGTGCACCCCGGCGCGCGCCGTGCGGGCGACCGGCACGACCTCGACCTCGAACGGCGCCAGCCGCGCCTCGATCGCGGCGCCCACGGCGCCGTACCCGACGAGGAGGACCCTGCGGTCGGCCAGGGCCGGACGCCACTCGGGCGCCCACTCGGCTCGGTCCTGGGCGCGCACGAACCCGGGCACGCCGCGCAGCGACGCGAGCACGAGCGTGAGTGCCAGCTCCGCGGTCGAGGTGTCGTGGATGCCGCGCCCGTTGCAGAGCGTGACGCCGGGCGGCACCTGAGCGCGCACGTTGTCGACGCCCGCGGACAGGGTCTGGACGACCCTGAGGCTGGTCATCCGAGGCAGCACGTCGCCGACCGCTTGCGTCATCAGGTAGGGCGTCACGTAGAGCTCGACATCGCCGACGCTGTCGGGCACGTGGTCGGTGGGGTCGACCACCTCGTAGCGCAGCGCGTCCGGCGGGTCGCCGAGGAGAGCCGGCTCGAACGGCAGCCAGACGAGGGGCCGGGTCATCGGACGAGCCGCTCGCGCCAGGCGACCGCGCTCGCGTCGGTCAGCGAGGCGACCTGGTCGATCACCACCCGGGTGCGGGCGGCGTCGTCGGCCGCGGCGGCCCAGTCGGCGCGGAACGACTCGTCCAGCTCGCCGGGCGCCTTCTCCAGGAGCACCGCGACCAGCTCGGCGAGCAGCTCGCGCTGCCGCGCCATCGCCGCCAGCCGGTCGTCGGCCTGCATCACGTAGTGCGCGGCGATCCCCTTGAGGAGGGTGATCTCCGTCCAGGTGTCCTCGGGCACGACGAGGTCGGCGGCGTACCGGACGAACGGGCCGTCCCCCTCGGCGAAGGTCGCCTGCTGCACGGCGCCGCAGAACCGGCCGATCAGGTCGCTGGTCAGGTTCTTCAGCGCCGCGAGGCTCGCCCGCGTGCCGTCGTACGTCGTGCGCGGCCAGCTGCCGACCGTGCGCAGTCGGCCGAGCGCCGCGTCGAGCGCGGCGTCGTCCGCGTCGGGGGCGTACCAGGAGCGCACCGTGTCCCACACCGCCGCGGTGTCGAGCCGGGTGAGGTCGACCCGCCCGGCGACGGTGCCGTCCTCGACGTCGTGGACCGAGTAGGCGACGTCGTCGGCGAGGTCCATCACCTGGGCCTCGACGCAGCGGCGCCGCTCCGGCGCGCCGGAGCGCATCCAGTCGAACGCGGGCCGGTCGTCGTCGTAGACGCCGAACTTGACCGGGTCGACCGCACGCGACCAGGGGTACTTCGTGCAGGCGTCGAGCGTGGCGCGGGTGAGGTTGAGCCCGACCGAGCGGCCCTCGCCGTCGGCGGTCTTGGCCTCCAGCCGCGTGAGCAGCCGCAGGGTCTGGGCGTTGCCCTCGAACCCGCCGCACCCGGCGGCGAGCTCGGCGAGCACCCGCTCGCCGTTGTGCCCGAAGGGCGGGTGGCCGAGGTCGTGCGCCAGCGCGGCGGTCTCGGCGATGTCGGGGTGGGTGCCGAGGGCGCGGGAGAGGTCCCGGGCGATCTGGGCGACCTCGAGGCTGTGGGTCAGCCGGTTGCGGACGAAGTCGTCGCTCTGCGGCCCGACCACCTGGGTCTTGGCGGCCAGCCGGCGGAACGACGCGGCGTGCACGACACGGGCGCGGTCGCGCTCGAAGGGCAGTCGCTCGGGCGCCTCGACCCGCTTGGGCGGCTCGGGCACGACCCGCTCACGGGCGTGCTCGTCATACAGCCGCTCGACAGGGTCCACGGCGCGACCCTATCGACCAGGTCGGCGCGCCGGCGCCCGTGCCGCTCAGACGGCGGCGAGGAAGGCCTGCGTCCGCTCCATGAGCAGCGCCCCGGATCGCCTCGAACCCCACGCCGTCGGTCAGGCAGTGTGGACCGGACCGCTGACGAGCTCGGGCTCGGCTCGTGCTCAGTACGTCGTGACGTGCACGTGGTCGTAGTGGTTGGCGGTCACCGAGCCGCGGTCGGACATGCCACGCCAGCCCTCGCCCGACCGGTCCACGGACCAGATCTTCTGCGAGTAGATGATGTAGTTGACGCCGAGGGCCACGAAGTTGGCGCGGATGAACTCGGCGATCTCCCAGCCACGTGCCCCGGACACCATGATGTCCACGGCCAGCCCCTGCGCGTGCTCGCCGTCGCTGCGGAACGTGCCGTAGGTGGTGATCTCGGGGAAGTTCGCGCAGACGGCCTGATGGACCTTCGTGATGTTCGGGCTGACCCCGGCCGGGACGCTGGTGCCGTTGGTGCACGACGCCGCGATGCTCATCGGCTTCTCGTCCGAGAGGTGGCCGGCGGTGACCCAGCGGGCTTTCCCACCAACCACGATCTCGACGCGGTCGGCGTACTTGCGGCCGGTCACGAGGACCTTCTTGCCCTCCTCGACCTCGCCGACGTTGCGGCCGGCCTTGTCGGGGCGGGTCCACAGGTTGAGGGGCGCCGTCGTCCACAGCCTCGTGTCGGCTGCCGCGACCGCCTTGGCGGTGGCGGCGCGCGCCACGAGCCGGTCGGCACGGGTGCCGATCGCGTCGGCCGAGCGGTCGCTGCTGCGGGAGATGACCGGCAGCTCGCGGGTCGCGTCGCGCACCGAGCCGGCAGCGGCGGCGCTGCGGTCGACGGCGAGCAGGTCGGTGTCGGGGGCAGGGGCGCTCATCACGCCGGTGGTGACGGCTGCACCCGTCGCCAGGACTGCCAGCGAGCCTGCCAGGAGGGCGGCTCGGGGCGTACGTCGCGCGGTTTCCCGCTTGTGGCTTGAGGCCACGCGCTGATCCTTTGCTGTCGCTTACAGAGGCATCCCGAGAACCCTCGCCGGAGCCAGGGCATCGAGTGAGTGAAGCACACCCGTCAAGCCTTCAATCAATCGGAGAGGGCTCATCCGGCGTGAGTCCGGTCACCCGCCCGTGGTCTCGTCGACGTCCTCCAGGAGCCCGCAGGCCCCCTCGCCGAGCCCGTCGGTGTCGTCCAGCCAGCCCTCCGGGAGCACCACCTTGTGACGCGGGGCACCCTGCCGGCCGCGTGGCGCGCCGAGCTCGGAGACCGGGAACGGCTCCGACGGGTCGAGCTCCGCGAGCAGCCGGTCGAGGGAGGCGAGCGAGTCCACGAGGCCGAGGGAGCGGCGCATCTCGCCACCGGCACGGAAGCCCTTGAGGTACCACGTCACGTGCTTGCGGAACTCCTTGCAGCCGCGCTCCTCCCCCATGTGCTCGCACAGCAGCTCGGCGTGCCGGCGCATCATCGCCGTCACCTCGCCGAGCGTCGGCAGGGTGGTCGTGGCGGCGCCGTCGAAGGCGGCGGCGAGATCGCGAAACAGCCACGGCCGGCCGAGGCAGCCGCGGCCGACGACGACACCGGCCACGCCGGTCTGCTCGACCATCCGGACCGCGTCGGCGGCCTCCCAGATGTCGCCGTTGCCGAGCACCGGGATGTCGACGTGCGCCACGAGGTCGGCGATGGCCTCCCAGTCGGCCTGGCCGGAGTAGGCCTGCGCGACCGTGCGTCCGTGCAGAGCGATCGCGGCGCAGCCGGCGTCCTGGGCGATCCGGCCGGCGTCGAGGTAGGTCAGGTGCTCGTCGTCGAGGCCCTTGCGCGTCTTCATCGTGACCGGCACGTCGTACGGCGCCGCCGCGGCGACGGCCTCCTCGAGGATCCGCCCCAGCAGGTTCCGCTTCCACGGCAGCGCACCGCCGCCGCCCTTGCGGGTGACCTTCGGCACCGGGCAGCCGAAGTTCAGGTCGACGTGGGCGACGCCGTACTCCTCGCAGAGGATCTTGGTGGCCTGCCCGACGTAGGTCGGGTCGGTGCCGTAGAGCTGGACCGACCGGACCTGCTCGGCGTCGTCGAACACGAGCATCCGCTTCGTGGTCTCGTCGCCCTCGACCAGCCCGCGGCTGGTGATCATCTCGCAGACGTAGAGACCGGCGCCGTGCTCCGCACAGAGCCGGCGGTAGGCGGCGTTGGTGATGCCGGCCATCGGCGCGAGGACGACGGGCGTCGGCACCTCCAGCGAGCCCAGGCGCAGCCCGGTCACGACGCGGAGGGCGACGCGGTCGGGCTCGCCTCCCCCGTGGGGGCCGGCGTCGCCGGGGGCGTCGCGGTGGCGGAGGGCGCGACCTTGCCGCGCTTGCGGTCCTTCTTGCCGGGCTTCACCGGCTTGGTCACCTTGCTGATCTCGCCGCTCCAGGTGATCGGGTCCAGCCCGCCGAAGGGCGGGAAGGTGACGCTCTCGAGCACGTGGTCGGGCGCGATGAAGTAGACCTGGCACAGCTCGGTGGTGGCGTCGGTGGCGAAGGCGGCCGGCAGCGGGCCGCCGCCGCACACCGGCAACTGCTGGGCGGTGTAGTAGTTCGGCGCCTCGAGGTTGTCGCCGTCGTCGGCCCACAGCACGTTGTCGAGGCGCAGCCCGCCGAGGTCGGTGTCGCCCACGTTGGTGACGCTGAGCCGCACGAAGTAAGGAGTACGGGCCGCGGTCGTGTCGTCGACGTTCCAGCCCGCGAAGGACTCCTGGAAGGACGTGCGCTCGATGCGGTCGACCGTCACCGCCAGCACGCCGACCTGGTCCTGGCGACGCTGGAAGGCGATCACGCCCTCCTCGCCGAGGGCGAGCTCGGTGCCGGGCTCGGTCAGGGTGATCCCCTCGGGGACCTCGAGGTAGGGCGGCGGGCTCGTGCTCTCGGTCGGGGTCGGCGTCGCCGACGCCTCCTCACCGGCCGTGCCGTCGCCGGAACCGCACCCGGCCAGCCCGACGGCGCCGGCGAGCGTGAGGCTCGCGGCGACCAGTCGGGCTCGCCGGATGCGGTCCGTCAGCATCCGACGAGCCGCTCGGCGAAGTAGGTCGTGAGCTTGTCGAGGGCCACCCGCTCCTGGCTCATCGTGTCGCGCTCGCGCACGGTCACGGCCTGGTCGTCGAGGGTGTCGAAGTCGACGGTGACGCAGAACGGCGTACCGATCTCGTCCTGGCGGCTGTAGCGCTTGCCGATGGAGCCGGCGTCGTCGAAGTCGATGTTCCACAGTGCCCGGAGCTCGGTCGCGACGGCCTTCGCCCGCGGGGTGAGGTCCTCGTTGCGGCTGAGCGGGAGCACCGCGACCTTGACCGGCGACAGGCGCGGGTCGAGTCGCAGCACGGTGCGCTTGCGGACGCCGCCCTTGGTGTCGGGCGCCTCGTCCTCGGCGTACGCGTCGACCAGGAAGGTCATCAGGCTGCGCGAGAGACCGGCTGCCGGCTCGATGACGTAGGGCACGTAACGGGCGTTGTTGGCCTGGTCGAAGTAGGACAGGTCCTTGCCCGAGTGCTCGGCGTGGGTGGTGAGGTCGAAGTCGGTGCGGTTGGCGATGCCCTCGA
This sequence comes from Nocardioides sp., assembly GCA_035554935.1. Taxonomy (GTDB): domain Bacteria; phylum Actinomycetota; class Actinomycetes; order Propionibacteriales; family Nocardioidaceae; genus Nocardioides. The sequence goes on from DATMHM010000032.1 coordinate 5,869, forward strand.
GCTCACCCCACTCGGAGCCGGTGAAGTTGAAGCGGTACTCGATGTCGACGGTGCGCTTCGAGTAGTGCGACAGCTTCTCCTTCGCGTGCTCGTAGTGGCGCAGGTTGTCGGGGTTGATGCCGAGGTCGGTGTACCACTTCGTGCGCGCGTCGATCCAGTACTGGTGCCACTCCTCGTCCTCGCCCGGCTTGACGAAGAACTCCATCTCCATCTGCTCGAACTCGCGGGTGCGGAAGATGAAGTTGCCAGGCGTGATCTCGTTGCGGAAGCTCTTGCCGATCTGCGCGATCCCGAACGGGGGCTTCATCCGCTGCGAGGTCACGACGTTGGCGAAGTTGAGGAAGATGCCCTGCGCGGTCTCGGGGCGCAGGTAGTGCAGGCCGGACTCGTCCTCGATGACGCCGAGGTAGGTCTTGAGCAGGCCGGAGAACTGGCGCGGCTCGGTCCAGGCGCCGCGAGTGCCGCAGTTGGGGCAGGCGATCCCGTCCATCGG
>DATMHM010000033.1:0-13743 GCA_035554935.1 Nocardioides sp.
CACGTCGTTGGTCGAGGAGGTCGCCCGCGACCGTCTCGAGACCCCCGCAGCCGACAGGCGGACCCGGTCATCCACCCAGCCTCGTTGTCACTGCTGCTTGAAATCGTCACCACCGACGGACCGCAGCCCGCAGACAAGTACCAGCACCATGGCCAGAGGTCTCGAGACGGCCGTGGCCGGCCTCCTCGACCAACGGGTGGGCCAGAGGTCTCGAGACGGCCGTGGCCGGCCTCCTCGACCAACGACGTGGCCGGCCTCCTCGACCAACGAGGGGCAGGACCAGCGTGCCTCTGCGGCCGGATCAGGCCGGGGCCGAGTCCCCTGCGTCGGACAGGTTGATCTCCACCATCAGCTCGTCGGCGATCGCCTCGAGCGTCGCGCGCAGCGCGTCCATGCTGGTTCCCAGCGGTGCCTCGATGACCGCCCGCGCCTCGAACAGCTTCCCGCCCGCCATCGGGGCGTCGCGGACGTCGGTGGCGAGCTCCTCGATGCTGACCTGGTGGCCCGCCAGCGCACTGGAGATCTCGGCGACGATGCCCGTGCGGTCCGCACCGAGCAGGTCGAGGGTGAGGCGGACGCCCGCCGCCGCGGCGACCGCGTCGGTGCGTTCCACCGTGACCTCGAGGCCCACCTCACCGAGCGAGGCGAGGTCGGCGACGAGGGCCTCGGCGTCCGTGTCGGGAGCCTCGATCAGCAGGATGCCGGCGAACTTGCCGCCCAGGCGGGCCATCTGGCTGCGGTTCCAGCTCGCGCCGCGGGCGCGGATCGCGGCAGAGAGGTCGGACACGAGGCCGGGGCGGTCGTCGCCGATGCAGGTGAGCGTGAAGGTCGCCATGGATGAAGGCTAGGAGGTCGCGGCACCGCCCGAAAGGACTATTGCCGCGCCCACCCGGCAGGGCCACTCTGGGGAACCGAAGTTGCTTCTGCTCGGCGACCATCCGGGAGACGCGATGACGCAGGAACACGGTTCGAATCCCCCCAGCTCCCCATCCCCCACCCCCGACCCGCCCGGCGCGCGGCCCCTGTCGACGCAGTCGACGCAGTCGACGCAGCCGACGCGGCCCACGCGGACGGCGGTCGTGGTCGTGCACGGCATGGGCGAGCAACTGCCGATGGACACGATGAACCGCTGCGTGAAGACGGTGCTGGAGAAGCTCCCGGACCACCAGGGCACGAAGTTCCGCCACTACTACTCCCGCCCCGCCCGGGTGACGGAGTCCTACGAGGCCCGTCGCTGCCTGGCGCCGCGCATCCCCAGGCGCGGCAAGGCGCTCCAGACGCAGGTGGAGGTCTACGAGTACCACTGGTCCTACCTGATGACCGACAACAAGCTCGGCGATCTGGTGCCGACCACGCTCCGGCTGATGGTGCGGCCGCCGTGGAAGGTGCCCTTCGGGCTGCGCGGAGCCTGGGTGCTGATCTGGCTGCTGATGGTCGGCCTCGCCGTCGGCGCCTGGCTGATCGCCCGCAAGGGCGTCGACGACTGGACGGTCGCAGGAGTAGTCGCCGCGCTGCTCGGCGAGGGTGCGGCCGCCTTCGTCGTCGTACGACTGGTCAACTGGCTGGGCGGGTCGGTGACGAGGTCGTTCGTCGACGTGGTGCGCTACCTCGACCGCTCGCCGCGCTCCTACGCCCGGCGACGCGAGATCCGCGGCGGGATGGTGGACCTGCTGCAGGCGATCCACGACAAGGGCCGCTACTCCCGCGTCATCGTGATCGCGCACAGCCTCGGCGGCTACATCGCGTACGACGGCCTGGTGTCGCTCTGGTCGGGGATGGCCAACAAGCACGCCGGCCCGCTGTCGGAAACGGCGAAACTTCCGCTCGAGGGGCTCGCCGAGCTCGAGGCCGAGGCGAAAGCGCTGGCCGACGGCGGAGGCCTCGACGCGAACGGGGCGCCGACGGCCTACCGGGCGGCCCAGTTCGCGCTGTGGCAGCAGCTCCGCGCACAGGGCAACCCGTGGCTCGTCACCGACTTCGTCACGCTCGGCACGCCGATGTACTTCGCCGACCTGCTGCTCACCAAGAACCGCGCGGAGTTCGAGGAGTCGGTGAAGACCGGCGTCAACCCGTCCTGCCCGCCACGCGCCTCGTCGCAGAAGGTCGAGGCCCCGGAAGCCGGCGTCGGTCGCTACGGCTGGGACAACCAGGGACGGACCGTGCTCCACCACGCCGCACCGTTCGCGGTGACCCGGTGGACCAACCTGTTCTTCCCCGTCCGCGCGGGCTTCTTCGGCGACTGGTTCGGCGGGCGCCTGGCGCCGCTCTTCGGGCGCGGGGTCTGGGACCGCGAGGTGCTCGGCAACAAGAACGAGCGGCTGGTCCCGGCGCTCGCGCACAGCAAGTACTTCAGCTCTCCCGACGACGAGGACCCTGCCGGCATCGCCCGCGTCATCCGCGAGGTCCTCGACCTGTCCCTCGAGGACGAGCTCGCCGTGTCCCGCGACGCGCCGCTCCCCCTCCCCGAGACCGATCACATCAAGTAGCCGGGAGCAGGGCGATGCCGGGGAACGACGACGAGCTGCCGCTGACCGCGGGCGACCTGGCGGAGTGGACCGCCGGGCTGGACCTGCTGGACGCGGCGGTCGCGGTCGTCCGCGCCGGTCTCGACGACGCCGGATTCGAGACGTGGAGGCAGCGCCGCGAGCCGATGTTCCTCACGTGGGACAGCAACCGGATCGCCCTCGGCTCCCCCGCCGGCGCCGTGCTGCAACGGCCGTGGACGGACGCGCTCACCCTGCCGTCGTACGACGACCGCACCGCTCCCGGACCGTTGCGGCTCCGGGTCACGGGCAACGTCGTCCCGGGCGAGGTCGTGCCGTGGCTGGTCCGCGCACCGCGGGTGGCCTCGGCGGTGCTGCCGGCAGTACGTCCCCCGGCGGCGCTGCGCCGGCGGCCGTGGGCGTGGCCGGTCCGGATCGCCGTGCACCGCGCCGTACCCCTCGGACAGCGCACTGGGGTCGACCTGGCGGAAGCCGTCCGCGACGCCGACCTCCCCTGGCCGAACGGCGGAACGCACCGGCTCCCCGAGCCGCTCATCGCGGTCGACGACCTCGACTCCGCCCCGGGCGCGGTCGACGTCGCGGTGCTCGACCTGCCGCTCGGACGGGCGATCCAGCTGGTCCACGAGCGCGGCCTGCTCGCCAACGCCGTCGTCGTCCTCGACCAGCCCGCGCAGCCGTGGCCGGTGGTCGACGCGCAGCTCGCCCTGCTCCGGGCCACGACCGGCGCCGTGGTGACGGCGCTGGCGCCGCGGTCGGGCGTGTCGACGGGCGACCTCGCGGTCGCCCTCGGCCGGCTCATCACCGAGCTGTCGCACGCCCGGGCCTTCGACGTCGCGGTCACCGACGCGTTCGAGCGCGACGTGGTCGTGGTCGGCGAGACCGACGCGCTGCTGCGCAGCGACCTGGCCTCCGTGACCGGGGACTTCGCGCGCGCCGTGCGCTACGCGAGTCAGGAGCGGATGGCGCACGCTGAGCCGCCCGCCCCCGCACCTGTCCAGGCGCCGCCACCCGCACCGATGGCACCGCTCCCCGAGCCACCGGCGCCCTTGCGGCCCGTCGACCGGCCGCCGCCGCTGCGGCCGAGCGTCCCGCCGCCGCCGGTGCCGCCGTCCGCCGTACCCCACCTGCGTCCGCACCGCTACGCCCCCGGGACGACCGGGGCCGCGCCTCCCCCGCCCGGCCCGCCGAGCCTGCCGCGGCCGATCGAGCCGCCCCGCGCGTTCGCCGTCGACGAGGCCGCGCACGAGCTGGAGGTGATGGCGGAGGGAGCGTTCCACGGCGAGTCGCACGAGGCGTCGGCGATCCCCGGTGCGCGGGAGCGGCTCGACGAGGAGCTGCGCCGCGAGGAGGAGGTCCGCCACCTCAACGTCCGCGTCGGCGCCTCGACACCCGCGGGGAGGGGCCCCGACGACAACGTGATCCGTGAGGGCGCCAACCGGGTGACCGTGTTCATCGGCGCGCCCGAGGCCGGCGCCCTGCACGGGCCGGGCCTCGACAACAGCACGCTCGGCTTCACCTCCCCCGACCTGACGACCGTGCGGCTCACCGCGGCGCTGGTTCCGTTGACGCCGCGGGGCGAGCCGACCCGTACCGAGCTCGACGTCCCGCGCGTCGGCCGCTCCGACGACGCCAGGCTCACCCTCCACGTGCCGCCCGGTACGACCGGACCCGTCGAGGCGCGACTCGTTCTCCTGCACTGGAACCGGGTGATCCAGACCGCCGTGCTTCGCGGCGCGGTCGGCACGTCCGCGCGGCTGGAGGACGTCGTGGTCGTCGCGCCGGAGCTCGATGCGCTGGAGAGCCGGATGCGGTTCGACGCGGCGTTCGTGCTCAACCACGGCAGCGACGGCGTACCCGCCCTGATCCGGCACTCCAGCGGCAGCACCTGGGTCGACGCGCTCCCGGAGATCGACAAGGTCACCAACCGGATCCGCCGGACGCTGCTCGGCGCGGTGTCCGTGAAGAGGTCCACCCGCAGCTTCGAGGAGAACCTGCGCAAGCTGCTCATCGAACTCGCCCTCGACGGCAACGGCCTGTTCCACCTGCTGCAGGACAACCTCGGCCAGCTCAGCGGCGACCGGGACCCGAAGCGGATCCAGGTCGTCACCGCCCGCGCCGGCCGGTTCCTGCCGCTCGAGTTCGTCCACCCCCGCATCGCCCCGGCCGACGACGCGCAGCTGTGCCAGTGCTGGCTGGACGGCGAGGACTGCGGCGACGGCTGCTTCGCCGACGACACCGACGACACCGTCGTCTGCCCGAGCGTCTTCTGGGGGATGAGCAAGATCATCGAGCGGCAGTACGTCGACGGCACGCTCCTCGACTCGCGCGCTCTGCTGCTCGCCGACCCCCGGGGCAGCCGCCGTCGCCAGCTGACCGTCGACAGCGCGCTCGTCGCCGCCAGCAGGAAGGTCAGCAGGACCGACGTCACCACGACGCTCGGCACGCTCGGCGCGGGCGCCCGCCAGGCGGCCGGCTGGGACGAGTGGAAGGCGAGCCTCGCCGCGCAGCGGGCCGACCTGCTGGTGCTGATGCCGCACACGACCCCCGACCCGCAGACCATGGAGCTCGCCGGGGAGGTGCTGCGGCTGGAGCGGGTCGAGGCGCCGTACGTCACGGGCACTGCGGACGACGTCAGCCCGATCGTGCTGCTGATGGGCTGCGACACAAGCGGTTCCGACGACGACCCCGCCGGCTTCTGCACCCGCTTCATGCAGAAGCACGCAGGTGCGGTGTTCTCGAGCCTGACGATGCTGCACAGCACGCAGGCGCCGGCGCTCACGCAGCAGCTGGTCACGCTGCTGCGCGACCCGGCACGCAAGCGGATGCCGATGGGCGACCTGGTCGCCGAGTTCCGCCGCAGCGCGCTGCGGGAGGGCCTGGTCGCCGCCCTGGCGATCACGGCCTACGGCGAGGCCGACAAGAAGGTGTGAGCGATGTTCACTGTCGAGGTGCTCCCGGCCCAGCGGGGCGACTGCCTGTGGCTGACCTACGGCGAGGGCGACGACCTGCACCACGTGCTCGTCGACGCCGGGCCGCAGGACACGATCCCGACGCTCGTGCCGCAGCTCGAGGAGCGGATCGCCGCCCTCGGCACCGGCGTCAGCCGCGTCGAGCTGCTCCTCGTCACCCACGTCGACGCCGACCACATCCAGGGCGTCGCGTCGTTGCTGTCGGTGCCCGAGCGGGTCCGCCTGTTCCGCGACGTGTGGTTCAACGGCTGGCCGCAGCTGGGGCTGCTCGGCGCGCGGGACGGCGAGATGGTGACGGCGTCGCTGAACCAGTACCCCGAGCGGTGGAACAAGGCGTTCGACGGCGGCCCGATCGTCGTACGCGACGACGAGCCGCTGCCCACCAAGCGCCTGCGCGGCGGCCTCGAGCTGACCGTCATCGCCCCGGACACGCGACGACTCGAGGCGATGGTCCCGGTGTGGGAGGAGTCCTGCCGCAAGGCGGGGATCGTGCCCGGCCACGGCACCGCCGTGCGCAAGACCTACCAGCGCGACGGCTTCCTCGGCTGGGACCCCGAGCTGCTCGCGTCGACGAAGTTCCGCGACGACCGCACGAAGCCCAACGGATCCAGCATCGCCGTCGTCGCGACGTACGACGGCCGGAGCGTCCTGCTCACCGGCGACGCCCCCGCGGGCGCGATCATCGCCGGGCTCGACCGCCTCGGCCCCGGGCGGCACGACTTCGCCGCGGTGAAGGTCTCCCACCACGGCTCGCGCAACAACACCAGCCTCGAGCTGTGCGAGCGGATCCGCGCGAAGCACTGGCTGATCTCCAGCAACGGCGCGCAGTTCCACCACCCGGACCCCGAGTGCCTGGCCCGGATCGTCGTCACCCAGCGCCGCCCGACGTTCCACCTGAACTACGTCACGGAGTACACGACCGACCTCATCGACAACGCCGGGGACGACTACACCGTGCGCCTGCCGCGCCTGCGCAACGGCGTCCGGGGCGGGGGGATCCGGGTACGGATCTCCTGACCCCGCACAATGTGGCCATGGACGACTCCCGCTACGGCAAGCCCTCACGTTGGCCCGCCCTCGCCATCGGCCTGCCGATCGCGCTGTTCCTGGTGGTCGTCGGCGGCTACCTGAGCCTGGTGTCGTGGGGCGTCATCGGCGACGAGGAGTCGAAGTCGCTGAGCGTCCTCGGGCCGCTGATGGCCGGCTTCGGCGTCGCCCTCGGCTTCGTCTGCCTGCGTCCGCAACGCTGAGGGGTCCGCTCACGAGCGCCGGCCGGCCCGCGCGGCGAAGGCGTCCAGGGCGTCGATCACCTCCGGTGCGACCCAGGCCCGGTTGCGCCGCCCACCGCCGGAGCGGGCCAGGATGCCGGCCGACTCCAGCTGCTCGACAGCCCGCTGCGCGGCCGACAGCGCGACGCCCGTTGCCCCGACGACGAAGGCCACGTTGATCGCGGGCTGGCTCAGCAGCACCGGCAGGAGACGACGCGCCGCCGATCCCCGCCGCGCCGGCAGCCGCTCGCTCCACCGGTCGTGGATGCCGTCGAGGTCGTCGACGAGACGGCGACCGTTGTCGACGGCCCGGAAGGATGCGTTGACGAACTGCCGCACGATCGGCTCGACGTCGCCGGCGCGATAGGCCGTCAAGGCGTCGAAGTACGCCGTCGTGTCGGTCAGCAACCCGGCCGACACCGGCACCGTCAGCCGCCGCGTGACATCGGCGTGACGAAGCATGGCGTGCACGAGCGTGCGCCCCACGCGACCGTTGCCGTCGTTGAAGGGGTGGATCGTCTCGAACTGTGCGTGGGCGACCGCGACCTGCGCCAGCACCGGCAGGTCGGCGCGCTCCACGAACCCGACGAGGTCCTGCATCGCCGCGGCAATGCGGCTGTGGTGGGGCGGGACGAAGGATGCCGTGTGCGGGCTGATCGCGTCGCTGCCGATCCACACCTGCTCCGTGCGCAGACGGCCCGGCGCGGCGTACTCGTGCCCACCCAGCAATGCCTCGTGCGCGGCCAGGATGGACTCCACGCTGATGTCGTCGGCGAGGTCGACCGCGCGCTGCATCGCGACGACGTTGGCGGCGACGAGTTGTGCGTTCGGGCCGCTCCCCTGCTCGATGGCGGCCAGCGCGAGGGCTCGGGCGCCTGCCGTGACGCCCTCGATCTGCGACGACGACGCCGACTCCGTCCGCAGCAGGACCGCCGCCAGCGGAGCGAGCTCGGCCGGCAGCTCCCCGGCCTCCCGGTCCGCACGCCGCGCGGCCAGCGCCGACACCTCGGCGTCGAACCTCGTGATCGCGCGGATCGCGTCCTCGGCCTCCGCCTGGAGCGAAGGGGCCAACGGGATCGTCGCGTCGGCGATCCGAGCCGGCACGGCGGCCAGGTAGTCCCCCCGGGCGCGCAACTGCTGCCGGCGCGAGGCACTGCGGTCGTCGGTCCGGTCCCACGGCCGGGACTCCCATCGCACAGCCGGCGGGTCATTCTGACCTTCGAGGCGCACACCCCGATCTTACACCACTTTATAGTGAGAAGCTGGTACAAGACACCGGCCACGCTATCGATGCCCACGTCCTAGGGTGGGCGGACCGACCATCAGGAGGCGAGAGATGACGATCGACCGCGACGCGGCCAAGGCGTTCCAGAAGCGGATGGTCGGGGTGATGGACGACGCCGCGCTCGGCCTGCTGCTCGGCATCGGCGACGAGCTGGGTCTGCTGGACGTCCTCGCCCGCACCGGACCGGCGGACACGGCGACCCTGGCCAAGGCGGCCGGCGTCGACGAGCGGTACCTCCGCGAGTGGCTGGACGGGATCGTCGCCGGCGACGTCGCCATTTACGACGCGGAGGCCGGCCACTACTCGCTGCCGGCCGAGCGGGCGGCCTGCCTGACCGCCGCGGACGGTCCGGTCAACCTCGCCCGCAGCCTCAAGATGATCACGATGCTGGCCGGCGTGGAACCGGAGCTGCGCGAGAAGTTCCGGCACGGTGGCGGGCTCGGCTACGACGCCTTCCCCCGCTTCCACGCGCTGATGGCCGAGGAGGCCGCCGCCACCCACGACGCCGGACTTCTCGACATCGTGGTGCCGACGGTGCCCGGCCTGCACGAGCGGCTCACGGAGGGCGCCACGCTCGCCGACATCGGCTGCGGCGCCGGGCACGCGGTCAACCTGCTGGCGCGCGCCTACCCGAGGAGCCGGTTCGTCGGCCTCGACCTCGGCGACGAGGCGATCGCCGCCGCCCGCGCCGAGGCGGAGGCGTGGGGCCTGACCAACGCGACCTTCGAGGTGCGCGACGTCGCAGAGCTCGGCGAGGAGTCGTCGTACGACGTGGTGACGGCGTTCGACGCGATCCACGACCAGGCGTTCCCGGACCGGGTGCTGGCAGGGATCTCCGCCGCGCTGCGGCCCGGCGGCACCTTCCTGATGGTCGACATCAAGGCCGAGTCGGGTGTCGAGAACAACCTCGCTCTGCCGTGGGCGACGTACCTCTACACGCTGAGCCTGATGCACTGCATGACCGTCTCCCTCGCCCAGGGCGGCGTGGGGCTCGGCACGGTGTGGGGGCGGCAGACCGCGGTGCGGATGCTGGAGGAGGCCGGGCTCACCGACGTCGACGTCCGGGAGGTCCGCACCGATCCGTTCAACTACTTCTACGTCGCCCACAAGCCCGGCCTGCCGAGCGGAACGTAGGCTCGACGCGACCCGTCATCGATGGCCGCTCCAGGAGGCGTCGTGTCCCGAACAGCCCGCTACCGGACGTTCCTGCCCCGATCGGGGCGTGCCGCCGTCGGCGCGACGGTCGCCACCGGCCTGCTCGGCGCGCTCGCCTCCGCCCCGGAACGGGTCAACCACCTGTTCCGCCGCCGCTTCCCGACCGTCGCCGTCACCGGGATGACCGGCGTCGGCAAGACCCAGCTCGCCGACCGGCTCTCGCGCCGCAGCACCAACGGCGGCGCCGCCGAGGTCGGCTCCGCGGTGATGGAGCGCCGTACCCGCCGCTCGCGACGGCTCCACGGCTTCCGCTTCCTCGTCGTCCCCGGCGACAACGCGGCCACCCGCCTCGGCGCGCTCGACGAGGTCTTCCACGACGAGCCGGTCGACGGCGTGATCCACGTCGTCGCCAACGGCTATGCCACCCCGCGTCGTACGGCAGGCACGACCGGCGCCGCGACCGCGACCCGGGACGAGCTGCTCGCCGCCGAGCTCGAGGACTGGAAGATCACCTCCCACCGGATCGCCTCGATGGCCGTACGCCGTGATCGCCCGGTCTGGCTGGTGATCGCGGTGACCAAGGCGGACCTGTTCGCCGACGACATCGACGACGTCGTCCGCTACTACTCCCCCGGCAGCGGGACGCCGTTCGGCGACAAGGTCGACGAGCTGCGCGCCCTCGCCGGCGGCGCCAGGCTGTCGATCGACGTGCTGCCCGTGTCGAGCCAGGGCGGCGAGAAAGGCTCCACGCTGCCGCCGAAGCGGGCCGCCGCGATGGTGGATGCGCTCGCGAACCGGCTCGCGCAGCTCAGCGGCCACGTCTGAGCCCTCCCGTCCGTCGAGGAGGCCGGCCACCCCGTCGGTCGAGGAGGCCGGCCACGGCCGTCTCGAGACCTCTGGCCTTGGTGCTGGAACTCGCCCCGCTCGTTGGTCGAGGAGGCCGGCCACGGCCGTCTCGAGACCACTGGCCACGGTGCTGGGACCGAGACGGTCGCGGGCGACCTCCACGAGGCACGAGGACGACTCCCCGGATGCCCGCGTCGCGCGATCAGCACAGGCATGACCGGCTGGCAAAGGGTGGGGTGCCTCCCCCATGCATCCACAGTCGCGCGGTCGCATCCTGAGGTCGAGAACTCTCACCAGGAGGAAGAGATGGCCGAAGGCGCCCAGCAGAGCGTGGTCTCCGAGGACGGGACCGAGATCGGGTTCGAGGTGACCGGCAGCGGACCGGTGATGATCGCCATCCACGGCGGGACCGCCGACCGGTCGAGGTGGGCAGCGGTGCTCCCGCTGCTCGCGCCGCACTTCACGGTCTGGAGCGTCGACCGCAGGGGGCGGGGGCTCAGCGGTGACGCGTCCACCTACGCCATCGACGTCGAGGTCGCGGACATCCGGGCGCTGGTCCGGGCCGCCGGGCCGGGGTGCGTCCTGCTCGCCCACTCCTACGGGGCGACCTGCGCGCTCGCCGCGGCCGCCGACGGCCTGCCGGGCGTGCGGGCGCTGGTGCTGTACGAGCCGGCGTTCGCGACCCCCGGTCACGACGTGGTCGACGAGGAGACCTTCCGGGAGGTGGAGCAGTTCCTCGCCGAGGGGCGCCCTGAAGACGCGCTCACCCTCTTCTTCCGCAAGGTGATCGGCCTGCCCGACCCGATGATCGACGCCATGCGGCCCACGCCGATGTGGGCGGCCCGTGTCGCGGCCGCCCACACCATGCCGCGCGAGGGACGCGCCGCGCAGTCCTTCCATCCCGACACCGCGGCGCTGCGGGAGCTGACGTGCCCGACCCTGGTGCTGCGAGGGACCGAGAGTCCCGCCTGGCTGCGGGCCTCGAGCGAGGCGGCGCACCTGGCGCTGCCCGGCAGCGTGCTCGCGGAGCTCGACGGCCAGGCGCACATGGCGATGGACACCGCTCCGGAGCTGTTCGCGCGCGTGGTGACCGGCTTCGTCGAGCGCAACCTGGCTCCCGAGCACGCCTGACGGGACGGGCCGATGGACAGCGCGCAGCCCGGGACCGCCGCCGTACGTCGGCGCATGGCGGCCGCAGCCAGCGTCCTCACGCTCACCATGACCGGCCTCGTTGCCGGGTGCGGCGCCGAGCCCGCCCCCGACCCGGCGGGGAGCACCGGATCGACCGGCCCGGTCGACGTACCGGTCGTCCCGCCGTCGTCGCCGGTCACCGCGCTGGACGCCGGCGGGGCGGGCTGGGCGATGGCGGCCACCGCCGACGCGCTGTGGGTCCAGGTGGACCCGCCGGTCGACGCGATCGTGCGCATCGACCGGAGGACGGGGCACACGCGGCCTGCGGTGCCGGGCGGACACCAGACCAGGTACGGCACCGAAGGCCTGTGGGTCGTCGGCGAGGACTGGCTGGCCGAGGTGGACGAGACCACCGGCCGCGAGGTGCGGCGCATCCCCATCGCGGGCGACATCGCGGTCGGTGGCGGTGCCGTGTGGGTCTTCGACGAGACCGGCCTGCGGCGGGTCGATGCCGGGACCGGGAAGGTGGGAGCCCCGGTCGCTGCCGAGGCGGCCGAGACGTGCCGGCAGCCGGCCGGCCTCGTGGTCGCCTTCGACAGCGCGTGGGTGGCCTGCAAGGAGGGCCAGGTGGTGCGGATGCCGCTCGACGCCGGCGAGGTCACGGCGCTCCCGACCGCACCCGGCAGCCACACGTTCACCGTCACCGACGAAGCGGTCTGGGTCACCAACTACCAGGCGGACAGCGTGTCCCGCATCGACCCCGAGTCCGGCGAGGTGACCACCGTCCCGGGCGCAGGGATCGGAGCCGGGATCACCAGCGGCGGTGGCTACGTGTGGGCGTCCGCCGCTGATGGCATCGCCCGCATCGACCCGGAGTCGGCGACCATCATCGACAAGGTGGGCGTTGGCGACGTCGAGGGACGCGACCTCTATGAGCTGGTGTGGGACGACGGGATCGTCTGGGCGACCACCCGCTCCCGGGACGTGCTGCGGGTCGACGTGCCGTGACCCTCCGCGGCGGCCGTTGGTCGAGGAGGCCGCCACGTCGTTGGTCGAGGAGGCCGGCCACGGCCGTCTCGAGACCCCGGGCCACGGTGCTGGAACTCGCCCCACCCGTTGGTCGAGGAGGCCGGCCACGGCCGTCTCGAGACCTCTGGCCTTGGTGCTGGTACTCGCCGGCAGGCTGCGGTCCGGCAGATGGTGACGATCTCAAACGGCAGCGGCGGGAGAGCTGGGTGGACGACTGCCTCCGCCTGTGGGCTGCGGTCTCGAGACGGTCGCGGGCGACCTCCTCGACCAACGAAGTGGCTGGGTGGGCCACTGGGTCCGCCTGTTGGCTGCGGGGGTCTCGAGACGGTCGCGGGCGACCTCCTCGACCAACGCGACGCCCCCGTTGGTCGAGGAGGCCGGCCACGGCCGTCTCGAGACCGCTGGCCATGGTGCTGGTACTCGCCCTGCGGGATGCGGCCCGTCGGTGGTGACGATCTCAAGCAGCAGCGACGAGGCGGCTGGGTGGTGGAGCGGGTCGCGCTGTCGGCTTGCGGGCCGTAGGACCGGGATCGGGTGCATTGCTGGGTCCGCCTGTGAGCTACGGCGGTCTCGAGACGGTCGCGGGCGACCTCCTCGACCAACACGACACCCCCGTTGGTCGAGGAGGCCGGCCACGGCCGTCTCGAGACCCCCGGCCACGATGCTGGTACTCGCCCTGCGGGCTGCGGCCCGTCGGTGGCCGAGATTTCAAACGGCAGCGACGAGGAGCTGGGGGATGGCCCGGTCCGCCTGTCAGCTACGGCGGTCTCGAGACGGTCGCGGGCGACCTCCTCGACCAACGAGGTGGCTGGGTGGACGGCCCGGTCCGCCTGCCGGGCTGCGGGGGTCTCGAGACGGTCGCGAGCGACCTCCTCGACCAACGAGATGGCTGGGTGGATGACCCGGTCCGCCTGTTGGCTGCGGCCGTCTCGAGACCCTGGCCCACCCGTTGGTCGAGGAGGCCGGCCACGGCCGTCTCGAGACCTCTGGCCATGGTGCCGAAAAGGCTCCCCAGCGGCCTCAAGAATCACCCGGATCGACACCTGTTCTCCACAAGCGTTGATCGAGAATTCCCTGTCCACAAGCGGGTCCTGACGTTGCTTCCTGCGCTGGAAACTGTCGGTGGTCGATGGGAGAATTCCTTCATGAACCTCGGACCCAGCACCCCGGTCGGCCGCTTCGACGGCCACTCGGTGCCCGAGCTCCTGACCGAGCTGTCCGCCGGGGTCCGGGGACGCAACAGCCTCCTCGTCGAGGAATGGGTCGCCATCACCGCGTGGGCGGACCAGAACACCATCGAGTGCACCGAAGGCGCCGCCACGCTGGTGGATGGGGTGATCGACACCGGTGTTCCGATCGCCGGCGAGGGTGCTCCGTTGGTGTCGGAGTTCGCGTTGATGGAGCTGATCGCGGTTCTGGAACGCTCACCCGACAGTGGCCGGGCCTATGTGGGCCGGGTGATCGAGTGCGCCTGGCGGCTTCCCTTGCTGTATGCCGCGGTGGTTGCGGGGAAGGTGGCGCCGTGGCGGGCCGAACGGGTCGCGGACCTCACCCGC
>DATMHM010000034.1:0-8629 GCA_035554935.1 Nocardioides sp.
GAGGCCGAACGGCAGCAGGCCGCCGACCAACGGCACTTCGGGCCCGATGAGGTGGACGAGCACGGGCAGGTGCGCTGGGACGGTGTCCTCGACGCCGCGGACAGCCTCGACCTCGACCAAGCGATCGCACGGGAAGCGGAGATCCGCGGAAGGTTCGGGGACGACTCCCCGCTCGACGTACGACGGTCGAAGGCAGCGGGGGCGATCGCGCGACGGGATCTGGCGTTGGATCTGCTCATTCATGACGAGGAGACCGGCGAGGTCGTTGCGGAGGCGCCGGGGCGGAAGGTCGTGCTGAACGTGCACATCACCGACACCAGCCTCGACGACCTCATCGACGAGGACCTGGGAGGAGAGGCTGCGGGGGTCTCGAGACGGCCGTGGCCGGCCTCCTCGACCACAGAAGACGACGGGGACTTGGGAGGGGAGGCTGCGGGGGTCTCGAGACGGCCGTGGCCGGCCTCCTCGACCAACGACGACGGGGAGTTGGGAGGGGAGGTTGCGGGGGTCTCGAGACGGCCGTGGCCGGCCTCCTCGACCAACGAGGACCACGGGGCCTCCTCGACCAACGACGACGGCAACCCGGTGGGGCGGTGTGAGGAGACCGGGATGCCGGTCACGATCGGGCAGATCAAGGAATGGCTGCTCGCCCGCCACACCACCGTCACCATTCGCCCGGTGATCGACCTGGCCGACTGCGTGCCGGTCGATTCCTACGAGATCCCGGACCGGCTCAAGCGCAGGGTCCAGCTGAGGGACCACACGTGCCGGTTCCCCGGCTGCCCGCGCCGGGCGGTGAGGTGCGACATCGACCACCACACGCCCTACGCGCAGGGCGGGCCGACCTGCCCGTGCCAGCTGGTTCCGCTCTGCAGGCGGCACCATCGGGCCAAGACATTCTCACTGTGGCGGTACGTGATCATCGCGCCCGCCCACTACCTGTGGATCAGTCCGTCCGGACGGCACTTCCACGTCGGCCCACTCGGCACCACGGCGCTCGACCCGCCGCGGCGGCTCGACCCCGACGACTACGACGGGTACTGACCACCACGCCCCGCACCCCGCCCACCATGCAGCACCGGGCGGGGATACAGGCATGTCCGCGGTCGTGGAGAACAGTTCCTGCACCGTGGCGAGGGGTCTCGAGACGGCCGTGGCCGGCCTCCTCGACCAACGGCCGTGGCCGGCCTCCTCGACCAACACCGTGGCCGGCCTCCTCGACCAACACCGTGGCCGGCCGCGGCCGGCCCGGTGCCGCGGGCCTCAGCTCGCGACGACGCCCTGGCGGTCGCGGGCGTCCTCGAGGACCTTGCGCCACGATGCGTTCGGCAGCCGCCGCAGGAGGGCTCGACGCTCCCGCTCGGTCATGCCGCCCCAGACGCCCCACTCGATCTGGTTGTCCAGTGCCTCCGCGAGGCACTCGGTGCGGACGATGCAGCCCGCGCACACCTGCTTTGCCTTGTTCTGTTCGGCGCCCTTCACGAAGAGCTCGTCCGGCTGCCCCTCACGGCAGGCGGCACGCGACGCCCAGTCATCAACCCACATGTCGTCCCCTGGATTTTCCCACTGCGAGAATCCAGCGCCCCCACAGCGCGTGGTCTCCTCGACTCGAAAAAAGGTAAAGGATGAGACCCCTCTCCACCACGGCTCGTTGGGCCCAACCTGTCTAGTCACATCTGACTAGACAGGCTCGTCATCGCCGCGAGACCGGGTTCGCGTGGTAGAGGGGTCCGCCGACGTACGAGGACTCGGGTCCGCGCCCGGAGGTCACGTACCCTGACCGCATGTCCCGCACCCGGTTCGACGGCCTCCCTCCGGGCAAGATCGCCTCCCACCTCGGCGTGATGCTGCTCGTCTCCGCCGTGCTCGGCGTCGTGGTGTCCGGACTGGCGATCCCGTTCGCCGGAGTCCTCGGCTTCACCGCCCGCAACGTCGCCGACAGCGTCGACGAGCTGCCCCAGGACCTGGAGGCCGAGCAGCTGCCGCAGCGGACCGAGATCAAGGACAAGTCCGGCCGGACCATCGCGACGCTCTACGACCAGAACCGGGTCAACGTCCCGCTGCGCCAGATCTCGCGCACCATGGTCGAGGCGATCGTCGCGATCGAGGACTACCGCTTCTACCAGCACGGCGCGCTGGACGTGAAGGGCACGCTGCGCGCGCTGTTCACCAACCAGGCCGCGGGCGGCGTCACCCAGGGTGGCTCGTCGATCACCCAGCAGCTGGTCAAGCTCACCCTCATCACCCAGGCCAACGGCGACGAGGAGGCGATCCGCGCCGCCCGGGAGGACAGCTACGGCCGCAAGCTGCGGGAGCTGCGCTACGCCATCGCGCTGGAGAAGCGGCACACCAAGGACTGGATCCTCGAGCGCTACCTCAACACCGCCTACTTCGGCGACGGCGCCTACGGCGTCCAGGCCGCCGCCCAGCACTACTTCAGCGTCAACGCCAAGGACCTGAACCTGCGGCAGTCGGCACTGCTCGCCGGCCTGGTGCAGAGCCCCGAGGCCTACAACCCGACCCGCAACGCCGCCCAGGCCAAGGTCCGCCGCAACGTGGTCCTGCGCCGGATGGCGCAGCTGAGCGTGATCACCGACGCGCAGGCCGACAAGGTCTCGGAGCAGAACCTCGGCCTGAAGGTGCAGGAGCAGCCCAACGGGTGCGTCAACTCGCAGGCACAGTTCTTCTGCGACTACGTCGTGCGCTGGCTGAAGACCGACCCGGCGCTCGGCGAGACGGTCGAGGAGCGCGAGCGGCTGATCTTCAACGGCGGCCTGACCGTCAAGACCACCCTCGACCTGGGCTTCCAGAAGGCCGCGCAGGAGTCGGTCAGCCGGCACGTCTTCAAGGAGGACTCGGTGATCGGCGCGCTGGCGCTGGTCGAGCCGGGCACCGGCAACGTGCGCGGCCTGGCCCAGTCGCGTCCGATGGGCAAGAAGCGCGGCCACACCTACCTCAACTACACCGTGCCGAAGAAGTACGGCGACGCGAACGGCGTCCAGCCGGGCTCGACGTTCAAGGCCTTCACGCTCGCCGCGGCCATCGAGCAGGGCATCCCCCTGACGAGGACGTTCCCCGCCCCCGACCCGGGCTACTTCCGCGTCAGCGAGTTCGAGGACTGCGACGGCCCGATCCAGAGCAGCGAGATCTACACGCCGGGCAACTCCACGAGCTCCTCCAGCAACCCGAACCTCTACGAGGGCACCCGCAACTCGGTCAACACCTTCTTCGTCAACCTCGAGAAGGAGATCGGCATCTGCGGGCCGTGGAAGATGGCGCGCAAGCTCGGGATCGACCTCGACAAGAAGTACGCCAGCTACCCGTCGTTCACGCTCGGCGTCGCCGACGTCAGCCCCCTCGACATGGCCCAGGCCTACGCGACCTTCGCCGCCCGCGGCATCCACTGCGACCCGCGTCCGGTCACCCAGATCGAGGACATCGCCGGCACCGTGCTCAAGAAGTACGACAAGAACTGCCGTCAGGTGATCCCCAGCCCCGTCGCGGACGCCGTGAACGACGTGCTGCGCGGCGTCGTCGAGCCCGGCGGGTTCGGCGCCGCCCTCAACCCCGGCCAGCCCGCCGCCGGCAAGACCGGAACCACCAACGGCAACATGTCGGTGTGGTTCGCGGGCTACACGCCCGACCTGGCCGGTGCGGCGGCCGTCTTCGGCCTGAAGAAGAACGGCAACCAGGACACCCTGGACGGCAAGTCGATCGGCGGCTACGTCCGCGGCTCGACGTCCGGCTCGACCACCGCCGGCCCGATCTGGGGCGACACCTTCAAGGCGATCGCGCAGTGGCTGCCGGACGAGGACTTCGTGCAGCCCTCGACCTCCGACATCGCCGGTCTGCTGATCCCGGTGCCGGCCGTCGGCGGCCTGACCTACGAGGAGGCGGCCGATCGGGTCGAGGACGCCGGCTTCACCGCGGTCCGCGGTCCGTCGCGCACGTCCGGGTACGGCGCCGGGCTGGTCGCGTACGCCTACCCCGGCGACGTGGCGGGCGAGGGCGACACGATCACGCTCTACATCTCCAGCGGCCCGAAGAAGGAGCGCAAGCCCCGGGGCGACCGCGACGGTGGCGGCGGTCAGCGGGACGACCGCAACAACGGCCGCGGCAACGGCGGCGACGACTGACCGCGCAACAGCGCAACAGTGAAGGGCTGGCCCGGTGGGCCAGCCCTTCGTCGTTCCCCTGCCGCGTCAGCCGAGCTGGCGTCGTACCTCCGCCGCCACGGCCGCACCGTCGGCCCGGCCCTTGACCTGCGGCGAGACGATGCCCATCACCTGGCCCATCGCCTTCGGCCCGGCGCCCGCGGCACCCGCCTGCTCGACGGCGGCGGACACGATCGCGGCGATCTCCTCCGGTCCGAGCTGCTCGGGGAGGTAGTCCTGGATCACCGCGGCCTCGGCACGCTCCTTGGCAGCGCTCTCGGGGCGGTCGCCCTCCTCGAAGGCGACGGCCGCCTCGCGGCGCTTCTTCGCCTCGCTGGCGAGCACGGTGAGGACCTCGTCGTCGGTGAGCTCCTTGGCGGTCTTGCCGGCGACCTCGGCGTTGGTCACGGCGGTGAGGATCATCCGCAGCGTCGAGGACCGGACGTCGTCACGAGCCTTCATGGCGGTGGTCAGGTCGGCGCGGAGGCGCTCCTTGAGGGTGCTCATGGCTCGATTCTGCCGAACGGGTGTGAGACTGGCGCAATGGGTTTGGCACGCGCGCTGCTCGGTACGGCGTCCCTGGGCGGCCTCGCGGGGGCGGCCGTGACGTCGTACGCGCTGTGGGAGGCCCGGCAGTACACGCTGCGCCGGCTCGACCTCCGGGTGCTCCCGGCGGGCATGCGGCCGCTGCGCGTGCTGCACCTGAGCGACATCCACATGACGCCCGGCCAGGCCCGCAAGCAGGACTGGCTGCGCTCGCTCGCCGCCCTGCGGCCCGACCTGGTGATCGACACCGGCGACAACCTGGCGCACCGCGCGGCCGTGCCGGTCGTGCTCGCCAGCCTCGGCGGGCTGCTCGACGCGCCGGGCGTGTTCGTGCACGGGTCGAACGACTACTACGAGCCGCGGGTGCGCAACCCGTTCGGCTACCTGCTGCCCGACGACGGCAAGCGCCGCACGGACGTCCCCCAGCTGCCCTGGCGCGAGCTCAGCTCCGGTCTCTCCGGCGCCGGCTGGCTCGACCTCACCAACCGGCGGGCGTCGCTGACGGTCGGCGAGACGACGATCGCCTTCGCCGGCGTCGACGACCCGCACCTCTCCCTCGACGACCTCCCCGCCGTCGCCGGGCCCGCCGATCCCGGGGCCGACCTGCGCCTGGGGGTGGCGCACGCGCCGTACCTGCGGGTGCTCGACCAGTTCGCGGCGGACGGGTACGACGCCATCGTGGCCGGCCACACCCACGGCGGCCAGGTGCGACTGCCCTGGCCGGGCGAGTCCCGCGCCTGGGCGACCAACTGCGACCTCGAGCCGGCCCGCGCCCGCGGCCTGCACCGGCACCCGGCCGACTCCCGGCCGGGCGAGCCCGGATCGGCGTGGCTGCACGTCTCCGCGGGCCTCGGCACCAGCCCCTACACCCGGATCCGGGTGGCGTGCCGGCCGGAGGCGTCGCTGCTGACGCTGCTGCCCGCGGCCTGACCGTGCCGGCGGGCCCAGGTGCGGGGTCCCGATTCGGGGTCCGCGGTCCCGCTCCGCTATGCTCCCCTGCTGGTGGGCAGGCCCTCCGGGGCCGGTTGCACATCGGGCTGTGGCGCAGCTTGGTAGCGCGCCTCGTTCGGGACGAGGAGGCCGCAGGTTCAAATCCTGTCAGCCCGACCGACGAAGCAGGTGGATCCGCACGGATCCACCTGCTTCTCATTTCGGGCGGTGGCGCGGCGCCCGGGGCCGGGCGGCATGACAGACTTCGACCATGTCTGACGAGCAGGACAAGCTGAAGCTCAGCTTGGAGCCGCCCAAGCTGTTCGGGCGGAAGAAGAAGCCGGCGGCGGCGCCCGAGTCCGCCGAGCCTGCCCGGACGGCACGTCCTGCGGCGAAGAAGTCCCCCGCGGCCGCCCCCGAGCCTGCCCCGGTTGCGGAGCCCGTTGCGGAGCCCGTCGCGGTGGAGCCCACGGTCGCCGAGCCCGTCGTCGAGGAGCCGGAGGAGGAGCCGACGGCCGTGCTCGAGACGGTCGCCGAGCCCGAGGTGGAGCCCGAGCCCGAGCCGGAGCCCGAGCCGGAGCCCGCACCCGCGCCGGAGCCCCAGGCCGTCGTACCGGCCGTGGCCGCCGCACCCGCCCCGAGGACCGAGCCCACGACCGAGCCCACGACCGCACCCCGGCCCGTCCCGCAGCGGGCGGAGCCGGACCCCGTCGCGGTCGAGCCGGAGCCGGTCGACGGCGCGGCCCTCGAGGACGCCGAGATCGCCGCGCTGGCCGACCGGGAGCCGCTGCTGACGGCCTACCGCGCCGCGGCGCTCACCGGCCTCGTCGTCGGCGCAGCGATGGTGCTGCTCACGTGGCTGTCCCTGCGGGGCTGCGAGGCGGTGCGCGGCACGTCGTCGTGCGGCGGCGGTCCGGGGTTCCTGCTGCTGGTGGCGACCTTCGCCCTCTGCGTGCTGCTCGGCAGCCAACTGCTGAAGGCCTTCGTCATCCCGGACCCCGGCAGCAGCAGCTTCCTCGCCGTCGGCCTGGTCGCGGTGGTGGCGCTGCTGTTCCTGATCGACTTCCTCGACAACTGGTCGATGCTGATCGTGATCCCGGTCCTCAGCATCGGCGCCTACCTGGCGTCGGTGTGGGTCACCCGCACCTTCGTGGAGCCCGTCGACACCTGACCGGCCCTCGACCCGTGACACGGATCGACCCCGTCCCGGATCCGGGACGGGGTCGATGTCGTTCGTGGGTCAGCGCGAGGCGGCGATGAGCTCCGCGATCTGCACCGTGTTGAGCGCGGCGCCCTTGCGCAGGTTGTCGTTGGAGACGAACAGCGCGAGGCCGCGGTCATCGTCGACGCCCGGGTCCTGGCGGATCCGGCCGACGTACGACGGGTCCTTGCCGGCCGCGGCGAGCGGGTTGGGGATCTCGGCCAGCTCGACGCCCGGAGCCCCGGCGAGGAGCTCCCGCGCGCGCTCGGGGGTGAGCGGGCGCTCGAACTCGGCGTTGATCGCCAGCGAGTGGCCGGTGAAGACCGGGACGCGGACGCACAGGCCGGAGACGCGCAGGTCCGGGAGGCCGAGGATCTTGCGGGACTCGTTGCGGAGCTTCTGCTCCTCGTCGGTCTCGTTGAGGCCGTCGTCGACGAGGTTGCCGGCGAACGGGAGCACGTTGTAGGCGATCGTCTCCCGGTAGACGCCGGGCTCCGGGAACGCCACGGCCTCGCCGTCGTAGGCCAGCTCACGGGCCTTGTCGCCGGCCGCGGCGACGCCGGTGGCCAGCTCCTCCACGCCGGCGATGCCGGAGCCGGAGACGGCCTGGTACGTCGACGCGATCAGCCGGACGAGGCCGGCCTCCTCGTGCAGCGGCTTGAGCACGGGCATGGCCGCCATCGTGGTGCAGTTCGGGTTGGCGATGATGCCGCGCCCGGCCGCGATCACCTCGGCGGCCGCCTCCGGGTTGACCTCGGAGACGACCAGCGGGATCGCGGGGTCCTTGCGGAAGGCCGAGGAGTTGTCGACCACGATCACGCCGGCGTCGACGAACCGGGGAACCAGCGCCCGCGACGCGGTGGCGCCGGCGGAGAACAGCGCGACGTCGAGCCCGGTCGGGTCGGCCGTCTCGGCGTCCTCGACGGTGACCTCGCGGTCACCGAACTGCAGCACCTTGCCGGCCGAGCGGGCCGAGGAGAAGAAGCGGATCTCGCCGACCGGGAAGTTCCGCTCGAGGAGGATCTGGCGCATGGCGACGCCGACCTGGCCGGTCGCGCCGACGACTCCGATGTTGATGGGGGTGCTCATCGTCCGGTACCTCCGTAGACCACGGCCTCGATCTCGTCCGACCCGAGGTCGAACGCTGCGTGGGCGGCGTTGACGGCCGCCTCGACCTGGGTCTCGGCCACGACGACCGAGACGCGGATCTCCGAGGTGGAGATCATCTCGATGTTGACGCCCGCCTCGGAGAGCGCCTCGAAGAAGCGCGCGGAGATGCCCGGCGAGGAGCTCATCCCGGCGCCGACGATGGAGACCTTGCCGACGCTGTCGTCGTACTGGAGGCTGTCGAAGCCCACCGACTCCTGCAGGCGGGAGAGCGCCGTCATCGCGGTCTGGCCCTCGCCGCGGGGCAGCGTGAAGGAGATGTCGGTCAGGCTGGTCGCCGCGGCCGACACGTTCTGGACGATCATGTCGATGTTGATCTGCGCCTCGGCGACGGCGCGGAAGATCGCGGCCGCCTCGCCCGGCTTGTCCGGGACGCCGACCACGGTGATCTTGGCCTGGCTGCGGTCGTGGGCGACCCCGGTGATGATGGCGGCTTCCATGGCGGGCTCCGTGCCTTCCTGAGCTGGATCGAAGACGTCCTCGGCCTTGACGACCCAGGTGCCCTCCTTCTCGGAGAAGGAGGAGCGGACGTGAATGGGCATGCCGTAGCGGCGGGCGTACTCGACGCACCGCAGGTGCAGGATCTTGGCCCCCTGCGCGGCCATCTCGAGGGTCTCCTCGTAGGAGATCC
>DATMHM010000035.1:0-9611 GCA_035554935.1 Nocardioides sp.
CCGTGCGTGACGACAACGTCCACCCCAGCGTGGGGCGGGTCTCCCTGCCCGACCAGACCCGGTCGCCGTGGTGGGAGCTCAGCAGGCGCCTGCTCGCCGCCCTGGCGATCCTGGTCGGCACGGTGCTCCTGGTCTACTTCGACAGGTTCGGCTACATCGACGGCAACGACCCCACCGGTGAGGTCAGCTTCACCGACTCGATCTACTACACGACCGTCACGCTCAGCACGACCGGCTACGGCGACATCACGCCGGTCGCCGACGGGGCCCGGCTGGTCAACGCGTTCGTCATCACGCCGGCCCGCATCGCCTTCCTCGTCCTGCTGATCGGCACCACCCTCGAGGTCCTGGCCCAGCGGGGTCGGGAGCTGTTCCGGATCGCCCGCTGGAGGAAGAACATGGGACACCACGTCGTCGTCATCGGCTACGGCACGAAGGGCCGCAGCGCGGTCGAGACGCTGGTCAACAACGGTCTCGACCGGGAGCACGTGGTGGTCGTCGACCCGAGCCAGGTCGCGCTTGCGGACGCGCACGCCGACCAGCTCGCCGTCGTCACGGGCGACGCGACCCGCAGGGGAGTGCTGCACCGCGCGGGCGTCGCCGACGCCGACCAGGTCATCATCACGACCGGCCGGGACGACTCCAACGTGCTGGCCGCACTGACCGTGCGCCAGCTCAACCCGGACGCCTGGATCGTCGCGGCCGTGAGCGAGCAGGAGAACGCACCGCTGATGCGGCAGTCCGGGGCGGACTCCGTCATCACGTCCTCCGACGCCGTGGGGCGCCTGCTCGGCCTGTCCACGCTCTCGCCGACGCTCGGCTCCGTCATGGAGGACCTGCTCACCTACGGCGAGGGCCTCGAGGTCGCCGAGCGCGAGCTGCTCGTCAACGAGGTCGGCATGCCGCCCCAGTCGCTGCCGGACCAGGTCATCGCGGTCGTGCGCGACGAGAAGGTCTACCGCTACTTCGACCCGGTCGTGACCCTGCTCGCGCGCGGCGACCGGCTGGTCGTCGTACGGCCGGCGAAGGAGCTGCCGTGGGCGCCGCGGCCCGGCACGCACAACGAGGACTTCGCCGCCGACGACGACTGATCCGGTGGCCGGGGCTCGACCAGGCGCCGGCCGGGCGCCGGCCCGGGACCCTGGCCGGGACCGATGGTCCTCCGGGACCATCCGGCCGGTCGCGATCGTGCAGACCTGCCCCGACACGCCCGTCAGGTCGGTCGTGCAGCGGGACACGGGCGCAGCGAGCCGTCATGCTGGTGGTCATGCGCAAGGAATACGGCCCGTGGGTCAGGCACGACTGGTGCTCCCACTGTTCTCGGCGGACCGAGCAGACGCGGTGGTACGGGAGGTTGCTCGGTCAGACGCCGGAGCGTGACGAGCGGGGCGCCCGGTGCAACGAGTGCTCGGGCGAGGTGGTGCTGGTCGCCGGCTGACCGGCCCGGCCGACCTGCCCGGGTTGCCTCCCGGGTTGCCTCCCCGGGTTCGGGTACTGCCTCGTCGTACCTGAACCCACGTCAGGAGGCACTGACATGCACAAGAAAGCCACGCACGACCTCGCCGGCGACCTGCGCGACGTCGCCGACGACCTGAAGGAGATCGTCGGGACCGTGGTCGTACCCAAGGTCGGCGCAGCCGTCCACACGGCCGCGGGGCACGTCCAGGCCGCCGCCGAGCGCATGCCCGAGCACGTCCAGGCCGCGGCCGACCGCGTGCCGCAGCCCGTCGTGGACCGCCTGCCGCAGTCGGTGGCCGACCACCTGCCCGTGACCCAGCGCCGTGGCCGCGGCCGCACGCTGCTCGTCCTCGGCGGTCTCGCGGCACTCGCAGCCGGCGCGGTCGCCTGGACCCGCCGCTCGCGCCCCGCGCCCGCACACGCCTCGCAGCGCTCCTACCCGCGACCGGTGGACGGCATGGGTGGGCCCGTGGGCACCGCGCCCACGGACGCAGCGCCGCCCGACGCCGGCGTCGGACCGCTCGACCCGTCCGACCCGCTGGCGGAGCCCCACGTCAACGGCCGGCCCGACTGACAGACTCCGAGTTCGCCGGACCGGCTACGCAGCATCGAACACATGTTCTATTCTGGTGCGCATGGCGGGGGTGCGACACGTGTGGGTCCGGCCGGCGTTCGTGCCGGTCGAGCTGCCCGGCCTGGTCATCGACTGGCGTTCCGGTGAGCAGGGCTGGGAGGGTCTCGTGTCGTACGCCGACCGGGACGGTCGCATCGTGACCGAGTGGCTCCCGGCGGCCAACCTGCGGCCGATCAGGAGCTCGCCGCAGACCGGCTCCGCCTACGGCTGAGCGCCGTCGGACAGGATTCCCTGTCACTTTTCGAACCGATCTGGCGATTCGCTCGCGCAGGGGCCTCCCGGAGCACTACCGTCTGGTCCGGTTCCCCAACCACAGGTCGTCCGGCGCACCCCACACTCGCCGGACGCCACGGCGCCCCGTCCTGCTCCGGCAGGGCGGGGCGTTCGTGCGTCAACCGGTGCAGCGGCTGCGCTCGGCCGCCAGGAACCAGCCCGCCAGGACGTCCCGGTGCGTGGTCGCCGTCGGCCGCAGCCGGGCCGTCTCCATGGCGAGGTGCACGAACAGCGCGCTCGTGCCAAGGAGCCAGCTGTCGTCGTATGACGCGACGATGCCGGCAGCCGCGCGCGCGAGCTCGTCCTCGACCAGCTCGTCGGGCAGTTCGGCGAGGTGGAGGTACTCCGCCACCTGTGCGGCGAGCACCGGCGGCACCCCGATCTCGGCGGCCAACTCGCAGACGTCGTCGAGCGTGATCCTCTGCCCCCGCCCGGCGGACGCCCGCTCGAGCTCGGCGTACGCGAACCCGGTCCAGCCGAGCAGGCGTCGCAGGAACGGCACCGCGTCGCCCAGCGCCCGGACCTCGGCGAGCAGCCCCGCCACGGTCGGATCCGCCGTCACGTAGGCGGAGCAGGCGTGGGCGGCGAGCAGGCAGCGGGCGAGCCGGTCGAGCTTGAGCCACGCGGCGTCCTGGTCCTCCATGCCCGTCGACTGTCCCAGCGTCCCGCCGCGGTGTCCGGCGTTCGTCGAAACCTTTTCCAGCGAGCATCTGCCGCCGAACGGACCCGATGTGACGAGTGGGACTCGAGTGGCTGCGGTGAGGCCGTCAGGGGCGTCCGCCGCCAGATGGGTCCGTCCGACGGCGCTCACGGGAGACCCGCGGAATCGTACGAGGCCGAAATCAGCACCGCTCCCGACCTGCATCGCTGCAGCTCGGGAGCGGTTCGTGGTGGTGGGCGATACTGGGTTTGAACCAGTGACCTCTTCCGTGTCAAGGAAGCGCGCTACCGCTGCGCCAATCGCCCGGGGGTGAAGCTGTGGAGTTGTGGTGTGGAGGTGGGTACGGGATTTGAACCCGTGTACACGGATTTGCAGTCCGTTGCCTCGCCTCTCGGCCAACCCACCGCGAAGGCCTTCCCCAAATCTGACTCTGGACTGACCCGGTCAGCCAGTGGGCCTGACCTCTCCGAGCGGACGACGAGGCTCGAACTCGCGACCTCAACCTTGGCAAGGTTGCGCTCTACCAACTGAGCTACGTCCGCATCGCACTGCTTTGCCGGCCTTTCGGCCCGCTCTGCGGTGCGGTTGAGAACATTAGCCGATCGGGTGAACCGTGCCAAAACGGGGGTCACCTTCGGCATGTCGGGTGGTTCTGAGGCACCTCCGCAACCCCTCCTAGGCTGGCCCCATGCGCGTGTGGATCAACGGTCAGCTGCTGTCCGACCCGAAGGCCCCGGCGGTGCCGGTGACCGACCACGGACTCACCGTCGGCGACGCCGTCTTCGAGGCCGTCAAGGTGGTCGACGGCCAGCCGTTCGCCCTCCAGCGCCACCTCGACCGGCTGGAGGCGTCGGCGCAGGGGCTGGGGCTGGTCGGCCTGGCCGTCGACGACGTACGGCGGGGGGTGGCCGCGGTGCTCGACGGCGACCCGATGCCGCTCGGCCGGCTGCGGATCACCGTCACGGGCGGCAACGCGCCCCTGGGGAGCGGGCGGGGCACCGACCCGCTGACGGTCATCGTGGTGGCGAGCCCGATGGACCCCGCGCCCGGGACCACGGCGGTCATCACGGTGCCGTGGCCGCGCAACGAGCGCGGCGCTCTCGCCGGGCTGAAGACGACGTCCTACGGCGAGAACGTGCTGGCCCTGGCCCGCGCCCAGGAGGCGGGGGCCAGCGAGGCCGTCTTCGCCAACCTGGCCGGCCACCTGTGCGAGGGGACAGGCACCAACGTGTTCTACGTGGTCGACGGCGAGGTGCGGACCCCGACCCTCGCCAGCGGATGCCTGGCCGGCGTCACCCGGGCCCTGGTGATCGAGTGGTTCGGTGCGCGCGAGGTGGACGAGCCGATCGAGGTGGCCGCCAACGCCGACGAGGTCTTCCTCGCCTCGACGACGCGCGACGTGCAGGGCGTGCACCGCTGGGACGACCGCGACCTGCCGGCGCCCGGCCCGGTCACCCGTGCCGCCGCGCAGGCGTGGCGGGACAACGAGGCCGACCTGGTGGGCTTCGACCGCTGAGCAACCCCGGGGCGCCGACGCCGAAGGACGTCCCGGCTAACGCAGCACCGTCAGCGCAACGCCGTCGCCCAGCCGGTAGGGGTTGGTCGCGATCAGCGCGCCGAGCGCCTTGCGCATCCGCGAGATCTCGGCGCGCACCGTCACCTGGTGCTCGCCGTCGCCATGGATCCGGTGGCTGAGGACGCCGGCGGTGACGCCGCCGCGGCCGGCTCCGGCGATCAGGTCGAGCAGCTCGGCGTGCCGTGGCGAGAGCGCGACGCGCCAGGGTGCGTCGGCGCCCCGGACCTCCAGCGTCGCCGGACCGTTCCGCAGGTCGAGCGTCGCGCTGAGCACGCTCTCCGCGGACCGCGGCCGGATCAGCCAGCCGCCACGCAGGCGTTCCGGCAGGCACAGGCCGAGACCGGGTACGGCGAGGGCACGGTCGGCCCGCGGCGCCTCCACCCGGTCGCGCACGGACACGCCCTGATGGGCCGCCACCCAGCCGTGGTCGTCGACGACGAGCAGCGGTCCGTTGGCGCCGGAGAGCAGCGGCTCCGCCGTACGACGCAGCTGCTCGAGCCGCTCCTCGTGGTGCCGCCACAGCCGGGCCTCGGCCAGCCGGACCGACGCGGTCACCAGCGCCTCGATCGCGGGGTGCAGGGTCAGTGCGGGCCCGCTGACGTCGACGATGCCGAGCAGGGAGCCGTCGATGGGGTCGTGGATGGGTGAGGCCGTGCAGTACCAGGGCACCTGCGCGTTCTCGAAGTGCTCCGCCGAGAACAGCTGGACCGGGGCGCCCTCCTCGAGCGCGGTGCCGATCGCGTTGGTCCCGACCGCCCCCTCGGTCCACAGCGCCCCCTCGGAGAACCCCAGGCCGTCGGCCTGCCGCTTGACCCGGGGCGAGCCGCTGCGCCACAGCACGATGCCGTCGGCGTCGCTGACCACGACGAGGTAGTTCGACGCGTCGGCGGCGCTGAGCAGCAGCTCGCGGATCTCGTCGATGACCAGCGCCAGTCGCGACGTACGGCGGCGCTCGTCGACCTCGGCGGGGGAGAGCGGGTCACGTCCGTTGCGGCCGTCGGGGTCGATGCCCAGGCTGATCACCCGGCTCCAGGAGCGGGCGACGACGGACCGGGGCCGCTCCGGCGGAGCGGACCCGGAGAGCACCGCGTCGTGGATCCGGACCAGGTCGCGGGCCCGCATCGCGAGGTCGTGCGTGGCCATGGGTCCACCGTAGGCGGTCCGATGTGACCCGGGCCACATGCAACAACGTGCAACGGTTCCGGCAAGGTGCTCGCCGGAGGTGTCCTTCTCGGCATGACCCAGCTCGAGGAACGGCCCGTGACCGCGGCCGACACCACCACCGCCACCTTCGAGGCAGCCGACCCCGCGACCGCCTGGTTCGCCGCCTTCGAGGACGCCCTGACCGCCCGCGACATCGACCGCGCTGCGGGCCTGTTCGCCGCGACCAGCTTCTGGCGCGACCTGATCGCCTTCTCGTGGAACCTCACCACGGTCGAGAACCCCGACGGCGTCGCCGACCTGCTCGCCGCGACCCTCGACCGGGTCGACCCCTCCGGCTTCCGGCTCACCGAGCCGGCGGCGACCGCGGACGGTGTCACCACCGCCTGGTTCGAGTTCGAGACCTCAGTCGGTCGCGGCCGGGGCCTGGTCCGGGTCGTCGACGAGGACGGCCCGAAGGCGTGGACCTTCCTGACCACACTCCACGAGCTCAAGGGGCACGAGGAGTCGAAGGGCGTACGACGCCCGATGGGCGCCGAGCACGGTGCCAACAAGGAGCGGGTCACGTGGCTGGAGAAGCGCCAGGCCGAGGACGCCGCGATGGGCGTCGACACCCAGCCCTACGTGCTCGTCGTCGGCGGCGGCCAGGGCGGCATCGCCCTCGGCGCCCGGCTGCGCCAGCTCGGCGTACCGGCCCTCGTCATCGACAAGCACCCGCGCCCCGGCGACCAGTGGCGCAACCGCTACAAGTCGCTGTGCCTGCACGACCCGGTCTGGTACGACCACCTGCCGTACCTGAAGTTCCCCGACAACTGGCCGGTCTTCGCGCCCAAGGACAAGGTCGGCGACTGGCTCGAGTTCTACACCCGGGTCATGGAGGTCCCGTACTGGTCGAACACCATCGCCACCAGCGCGTCGTACGACGAGGACGCGGGGGAGTGGACGGTGCACCTCGAGCGCGAGGGCAAGCCGCTGGTGCTGAAGCCGACCCACCTGGTGATGGCCACCGGCATGTCGGGCAAGGCCAACGTGCCGAGCTACCCCGGGCACGACGTCTTCCAGGGCGAGCAGCACCACTCCTCGCAGCACCCGGGACCGGATGCCTACGCGGGCAAGAAGGTCGTGGTCGTCGGCAGCAACAACTCGGCGTTCGACATCTGCGGCGCGCTGTGGGAGCACGGCGCCGACGTGACGATGGTCCAGCGCTCCTCGACGCACATCGTCAAGAGCGACACCCTGATGGACATCGGGCTCGGCGACCTCTACTCCGAGCGTGCGCTGGAGAACGGCGTCACCACGGAGAAGGCCGACCTGATCTTCGCGTCCCTGCCCTACCGGATCATGCACGAGTTCCAGATCCCGCTCTACGACCAGATGCGCGAGCGCGACAAGGACTTCTACGACCGCATGGAGGCCGCCGGCTTCGACCTGGACTGGGGTGACGACGGCTCCGGCCTGTTCATGAAGTACCTGCGCCGCGGCTCGGGCTACTACATCGACGTCGGCGCCGCCGAGCTCGTGGCGAACGGCGACGTCAAGCTCGCCAAGGGCCAGGTCGACCACCTGACCGCGACGTCCGTGGTCCTCGCCGACGGCACGGAGCTGCCGGCCGACCTCGTCGTCTACGCCACGGGCTACGGCTCGATGAACGGCTGGGCCGCGGACCTGATCAGCCAGGAGGTCGCGGACAGGGTCGGCAAGGTCTGGGGCCTCGGCTCCGACACGACCAAGGACCCCGGCCCGTGGGAGGGCGAGCAGCGCAACATGTGGAAGCCGACGCAGCAGGAGAACCTCTGGTTCCACGGTGGCAACCTGCACCAGTCGCGCCACTACTCGCTCTACCTGGCCCTCCAGCTCAAGGCGCGGCACGTCGGCATCGACACCCCGGTCCACCGGCTCCAGGAGGTGCACCACCTCGGGTGACTCCCTGCTCCCGGCGTACGACGACGGGCCGGCCTCCCGCGATGGGGGACCGGCCCGTCGGTCGTTGCCGGGCGACTCCGCCCGGTCAGCTCACAGCTCGGCCGGCTCGTCGTGGTCGTCGTGCAGCCCGCCGCCCGAGTCCGTCCCGGAGCCCGACGGGACACCGGTGACGCCCTCGCGCTGCTTCTTGCCCTTGTCGCCGTTGATCGCCTCGGTCGTCAGGCCGTAGGTCAGGATCGTGTGCGCCATCGCGTCGGAGTTCGCGTCGATCGCCGCCTCGCTGACGTTGGCGAGGCTGTCGCACGGCGCGTGGTAGCAGACGTCGTAGGCGACGCCGGCCTCGCCACCGAACAGTGCGGCCTCCTCGGTGGTCTTCACACCTTCGGCGCCGGTGAACAGCCCGCCGGACGGGATGCCGACACCGATGAACGGGCCGTAGTCGCTGCGGCCGCTGAATGGCGTCTCGGCCGACGGGAGGCCCTGGCCGGCGAAGTAGTCGTGGAAGGTCTGCTCGATGTGTGCCGAGCCCTCCGGGCCGATCGCCGCGCCCTCGTCGACCCCGTAGCGCGAGTTGTCGCCGTCGTACACGAACAGCGCGTAGTTGGGGGAGCCCACCATGTCGAAGTTCAGGTAGAGCGCGATGTCGTCGAGCTCGTCGGGGCTGTTGGCCTCGAGGTCGGCGACGTAGTGCTCGGAGCCGAGCAGGCCGAGCTCCTCGGCGCCCCACCACGCGAACCGGACCTTGTTGCGCACGGGCGCCTTCGCCATCTGGACGGCGACCTCGAGCAGCGCCGCGCTGCCCGAGCCGTTGTCGTTGATGCCCGGCCCGCCGGCGACGCTGTCCAGGTGCGCGCCCGCCATCACCACGTTGTCGGCCGTGCCGCGGGCGGTCTCGGCGGTGACGTTCCAGGTCGTGCGGATCTCGGACTCGGTGGAGGTGGCGACACGGGCGATCGCCGTACCGCTGGCGAGGGACTCGCCGATCGCGAAGCTTGTGCCCAGGGCCGGGACAGTGGCGACCGGCCCGCCCAGCGTGCCCGCGAACGCGTCGGTGCGCCCCTCGGTCCCGGTGTTCATCACGATCACCGCGCTCGCGCCGGCTGCCTGTGCGTTCTCGACCTTGGCCCCGAAGGTGCAGGTGCCGCGCCGGATCAGTGCGATGTTGCCGGGCACGAAGCCGGCGAAGTCGCCGGCCTCACAACCGCTGGTCGAGCCCGCGAGGTCGCCGAGGTTGAGGTCGACCGGCTGGACCGTCGCCTGCACGTCACCGGAGGCGCTGTAGGTCATCAGCGCGTAGTCGGTGTCCTCGACGTACGTCGTCGCGGTCGGCGAGACCTGCGAGAAGGTCGACGGCGCAAGCTGGTTGTAGTACGGGAAGTCGAACGCCTGGACCTCCGGCGCGTAGCCGGCGGCACGGAGCTCGGTGGCGACGTAGTCCACCGACGCGGCGTAGCCGGGGAGCCCGGAGGCGCGGGAGCCGTCGTTCTGGTCGGCGATGTGCTGGAGGTCCGCGAGACGGCCCATGACGGCCTTCGCCGTCACGGCGGACCTCAGCTGCTCCGAGTTCGCTGCGGTCGGCTCGGCCATCGAGGGGGATGGCGCCAGCATCGCTGCCGCGAGCGCGAGCCCGCCGCCGGTGGCGACGACTGCTCGCAGGCGGACAGGACGACAGATCTTCATGTGGAATGCCCTTCCGAGAGATTTCCTCCGGTGAATCCGGTGGTGACGGAAGAACCTATGGGTGTGGCCGGCTTCTGGCAATGGTCCCGCGCCGACTCGTCGCCCCCGAGTGTGAGGGACGGGCAGGTGTGCGTTAGAGTCTCCGACCGCGGTTCCTTCGGGTCCGCGTCCGGGCGATTGGCGCAGTGGTAGCGCGCTTCGTTCACACCGAAGAGGTCACTGGTTCGAACCCAGTATCGCCCACC
>DATMHM010000036.1:0-21192 GCA_035554935.1 Nocardioides sp.
AAGACCTGATCTACACGGCCATCGAGATGAAGCAGAGGTCCTACAAGTGAAGTTGACACTCAAGATCTGGCGGCAGGAGAACCCCACCGCCACGGGTGCGATCCACACGTACGAGCTCGACGGCGTCTCGAAGGACATGTCGTTCCTGGAGATGCTCGACCTGCTCAACGAGCAGCTCGTCACGGGCGGTGAGGAGCCGGTCGCGTTCGACTCCGACTGTCGTGAGGGCATCTGCGGCATGTGCTCGCTGATGATCAACGGCCAGGCGCACGGCCCGGAGGTCACCACGACCTGCCAGCTGCACATGCGCTCGTTCAACGACGGCGACACGATCACCATCGAGCCGTGGCGGGCCGAGCCCTTCCCGGTCCTCAAGGACCTGGTCGTGGACCGCTCCGCGTTCGACCGGATCATCCAGGCCGGCGGCTACATCTCCGCCAACACCGGCTCGGCCCCCGAGGCCAACTCGGTGCCGGCCCCGCGCGACAAGGCGATGCGGGCGTTCAACGTCGCGACCTGCATCGGCTGCGGCGCGTGCGTCGCCGCGTGCCCCAACGGCTCGGCGTCGCTGTTCATGGGCGCCAAGATCACCCACCTCGGCGAGCTGCCCCAGGGCCAGCCCGAGCGGTGGAGCCGCGTCGTGGACATGGTCGGCCAGCACGACCACGAGGGCTTCGGCGGCTGCACCAACATCGGTGAGTGCGCGGCGGCCTGCCCCAAGGAGATCCCGCTCGACGTGATCTCGCAGCTCAACAAGGACCTGCGCACTGCGCTGAAGAACGGTCACTGACCCGTCGAGTTGGGGTTTCCGGCCGTCGAGTTGGGGTTTCCGACCGTCGACTTGGGGTTTGTGACCCGCTGAATCGTGAGTTGGCCACGGCGTCGCCGTGGCCAACTCGCATTTCACTCCGTCGTGAGCCCCGGCCCGACGTCTGTGCCACGATCACCCTGTGGGGGTCGGTCCGGTGCTGTCGTGGCTGCAGGAGCAGCACGCCCAGTTGCACATGGGCCGCTGGACGCTGGAGCTCGACGACGACGAGGCCGAGGAGGAGTTCGTCGTCTACGACGACATGCGCGGCCTCAACGAGGCGCGCTTCGGCCTCGGCATCGGGATCGTCTTCACCATCGTGTACGGCGTCGTGGACGTCCTCGTGCTCGAGGAGGTCCTGCTCGGGGTGACGCTGGCCCGGCTCGCCGTGGTCACCGGCTTCGTGCTGTCCGGCGTCATGCTCGCCCGCTCGATCTGGGTCAGCCGCCACCTCCAGCTCGGGTCGGTCCTGCTGCTGGCCTCGGTCCTGCTGCTGCTCGGCACCGTACAGGGCCTGGTCGCCGACTTCCCGGCCGAGTACCTGCGCACGTCGTGCACGGTGACACTCCTCGGCGCGATCGGCCTGCTGCGACTCCGGATGCGGGCGGTGCTGGGCCTCACGGCGGTCTACGTGGCCGTGTGCCTCAGCCTCCCCGGCGTGCTCGGCGGCGTCGACACCCTCGCCCGGCACGTGGCGCCCACCCTCGGCCTCGCAGCGATCGGCGTCCTGGTCGCCTACGCCCTGGAGAAGCTGCGGCGCACGGACTACCTGCGCCAGCGCGAGGTGGAGCTGGAGAAGGCGCGGTCCGAGGAACTGCTGCACAACGTGCTGCCCGCCCCCATCGCCCGCCGGCTGCGCACCGATCCGGGCGCGATCGCCGAGTCCGCGCCCAGCGTGAGCGTGCTCTTCTCCGACATCGTCGGCTTCACGCCGGTCTCCGAGGCGCTCAGCCCGGAAGAGCTGGTCCGGCTGCTCGACACGATGTTCCGCGAGTTCGACGAACTGTGCGACCGGCGCGGGATCGAGAAGATCAAGACCGTCGGCGACGCCTACATGGCCGTGGCCGGACTCCCGGTCCCGGACGCCGACCACGCGGCCTCCCTCGCCGAGCTCGCCCTCGACATGCAGCGCACCCTGGCCCGGCTCTCCGCGGACTGGCCGAGCCCGATCACGATGCGGATCGGCATCGCCTCCGGCCCCGTCGTCGCCGGGGTGATCGGCCGGCGCAAGTTCACCTACGACCTGTGGGGCGACACGGTCAACACGGCGAGCCGGATGGAGTCGCACGGCCGCCCGCACCGGATCCAGGTCTCCGAGGCGACGTACGCGCTGCTCGAGGACCGCTACGCGTTCAGCGACCCGCAGACGATCGACGTCAAGGGCAAGGGGCCGATGACGACGTACTTCCTGCTCGGCGCGAACGTGTAGCCGTGGTCCGGCGTGAGGCCGGATGTAACACGTGGTTCGCCGGCCTGGACGCCCCGTGCCGCATGTAGCAGCCCCCTACGGAGCCCCCTGCGCGACGTCCCACGGCTGCCAGAGCAGCAGACCACGTGTTACATGCCGCCCCCCGCGGGAGGTACGGCGGGGCGCGGCCCGCGCGACAGCACGGAAGAGCCGGCGAGGGCTCAGGCCTGGGCGTCGTCCTTCGCCGCGCGCAGCGCCTTCCAGCCCAGCGCGCCGAGCAGGCCGGCGATCACGAAGTTCACGACGATCAGCACGGTGTGCGCCACCCAGTAGCCCGTGGCGCGCTCCTCGCCGGAGTCGTAGGCCTGGTAGAGGTTCTTGGCGAAGTTGCCGAAGGAGAAGACGTTCCAGGCGGCGACGGCCAGGAGCAGGTAGGCGTGCTTGCGCTCGAACTTCATGCCCCTGATCCTCCCAGAGCGTCCCCGGTGGGCTCCCGTCAGCCCCGGCGACGGCGTCCGAGCAGGCCGCCCGCCAACGTCCCGAGTCCGGCACCGAGGGCGAGCGGGAGGGCCCAGCCACGGGCGGCCGGCCGGGCCACCTGGGCCACCTGGGCCGCCTGCGCCGGCTCGACGGCCGCAGGAGCCGGCCCGGGGACCTCCGCCGCCGGTACGGCGGCCGCTCGCCGGCGTTCGCGCGCGGCCCGTGCCGCAGGTCCGGTGTGCGCCCAGGCCGCGGCGTAGAGCACCACCCGGGAGAAGTAGTTGATCCAGACGAGCAGGATCAGCGCGATGCCGAAGGCCTGGAACGCCGGCTGTCCGCGGGTGCTGACCAGGAGCACCCCGGAGAGCTGCTTGAGCACCTCGAACCCGATCGCGCCGAGCCAAGCGCCCGACCACAGCGCGGCCGCCGGGACCGGCGGCTGGGCGAGGATCCGGAACATCAGGAAGAACAGCAGCGCCGACGCGGCGAGGCCGAAGGCCAGCCCGAGCAGGGTGACCAGCCAGCCCAGGCCCTCCCCCAGGCCGACCAGGTCGAGCACCTGAGCCGACATCCGGGTCAGCACGCCGGAGGCGCTGACGCTGACGACCAGCACCACGCCGAGGGTCGCGAGGGTGGCGAGGTCGCGCACCTTCCCGCTCACGAAGCCGGGTTGCAGCCTGTCCGGCATCTCGAAGAGCACGATCAGCCCGGTCTGCAGCGAGGAGAGCCAGCCGAGACCCGCGTAGAGGACGCCGACCAGACCGATCAGCCCGACCGTCCCGGCCCGGCCCTGGATGTCGGCCAAGGGCACCTGGTTGGCGCCGTCGCCGACCAGTCCGGGGAGCACCTCGTCGATCGCCGTGAGCAGGGCGTCCTGGGCGTCGGGGAAGACCCTGGCGACGTACCCGATCGTGAAGAAGCCGAGTGCGAGCACCGGGAAGACCGACAGGAAGCCGAAGTAGGTGACGCCGCCGGCCTGCTGGCTGCCCTTGACGTCGGAGAAGTGCTCCTGCATCCGCAGCACGTGGTCGAGGAGCCGGGACCGGGCCCGCAGTCGCGCGATCCGGGCCTTGGCGTCGTCGACGAGCCTCATCACAGGGGGAAGGTCCGCGTGGCCTTCCAGCCCTCCTCGTCGTGGTGGACGTAGAGGTGGAAGTCGGTCACCTCGAAGCGGCAGTCGAAGGGGGCCAGCTCCTCGAACGCCCGGTCCAGGGCGGCGTCGTCAAGGTGGTGGGCGACGGTGACGTGCGGGTGGTAGGGGAAGTGCAGGTCGACCGCGAGCGGCCCCCGTCGTACGGCGGCAGCGAGCTGCTCGCACTTCGAGATCCCCTCGACGAGGCCGACGAACACGACCGGCGAGACCGGCCGGAACGTGGCCGTGCCGCGCAGGTGGACCGTGAACGGCTCGACCTGGGTCGCGGCCTGCGCGAGGTGCGCCTCGATCGCGGTCAGGTCGCCGTCGACCTCGGTCGGCGGGATCAGGGTGATGTGGCTGGGCACCCCGGCCGCCGTCGGGTCACCGATCTCGATCCGGTAGTCGTAGAGCTGCGTGGCCCACGGCTCGGGGATCGCGATCGCGACACCGATCACCGGCATCAGGAACCTTCCGTCCGGAGGGTGGTCGGGGCCACGAAGCCGACGCGCTGGTAGACGTCGCGCAGGGTCGCCTCCGCGACCGCGCCCGCCGTCTCGGCCCCCTTCGCGAGGACCTGCATCAGGTGGTCCTGGTCGTCCAGCAGCTCGAGGGTGCGGTCCCGGAACGGGGTGACGAAGTCGACGACGACCTCGGCGAGCTCCTTCTTGAGGTCGCCGTACATCCGGCCGGCGTACTGCTCCTCGAGCGCCGCGATCGACTCGCCCGTGAGCGCGGAGTAGATCGTCAGCAGGTTGCTCACGCCCGGCTTCTCCTCGGCGTCGAAGCGGACCTCGGTGCCGGAGTCGGTCACGGCCGAGCGGATCTTCTTGGCCGTCACCTTCGGATCGTCGAGCATCTCGATGATGCCGCCGGGGGACGAGCTCGACTTCGACATCTTCCGGGTCGGCTCCTGAAGGTCGAGCAGCTTGGCCGTCGCCTTGAGGATGTAGGGCTCGGGCACCCGGAAGGTCTTCTTGAAGCGGTGGTTGAAGCGCTGCGCGAGGTCGCGGGTGAGCTCGAGGTGCTGGCGCTGGTCCTCGCCGACGGGGACGTAGTGCGGCCGGTAGAGCAGGATGTCGGCTGCCATGAGCACCGGGTAGGCGAACAGCCCGACGCTCGCGGCGCCCTCGCCGCCCTTGGCGGACTTGTCCTTGAACTGGGTCATCCGGCGCGCCTCGCCGAAGCCGGTCAGCCCATTGAGCACCCAGGCGAGCTCGGCGTGGGCGGGCACGTGGCTCTGCACGAAGATCGACGACCGCTCCGGGTCGACGCCGGCGGCGAGGAGCTGCGCGGCGCTGCGCAGGGTGCGCTCGCGCAGCAGCTTCGGGTCCCAGTCGACGGTGAGCGCGTGCATGTCGGCGATGAAGAAGAACGGCTGGTGGTCGCGCTGGAGGTCCACCCACTGCCGCACCGCACCCACGTAGTTTCCGAGGTGGAAGGAGTCCGACGTCGGCTGGATCCCGGACAGGACGCGCGGTCGCGCGACCCCCTCGGGAGCGGCAGGCTGCGCGGTCTCCGGCACGGGCGTGTGCTCGGTCGTGGCGGACATGGGGCCGATTGTCTCAGGCCCCGGACCGCGTCGGTCAACGGCGTCCCGGTCGGCCCCCGGGTCAGCCCGGGTCAGCCCGGGTCAGGCGGTCGCGAGGGAGAGGGCCCGGCGGTGGGCGACCGCGGACACCAGCAGGATGGCCACGCCGACCGTCGCGAGGCCAGCGCCGACCAGTGCCGGGGCCCGGTAGCCGTGGCCGGCGGCGATGACCAGCCCGCCGAGCCAGGCGCCGAGGGCGTTGGCGATGTTGAGCGCGGCGTGGTTCATCGCCGCGCCGAGGGTGACCGCGTCGCCGGCGACGTCCATCAGCCGCAGCTGGAGGTTGACGACCAGCACCGAGCCGGCGGCCGTGACCAGGAAGGCCACCGGCAGCAGCAGCCAGCCGCCGGGGGCGGCGACGTAGTAGACCAGCATCAGCCCGATGCCGACGACGCCCGCGCCCAGCAGGCTGCGGAAGACCGACCAGGCGGCCAGCTCGCCGGCCAGCCAGGTGCCGACGACCATGCCGAGGCCGAGCGCCAGCACGAAGAACGGGACGGTGCCGCGCTCGAGGCCGCCCACCACGGTGACGGTCTTGGCGATGTAGGAGTAGACCGCGAACATGCTGCCGAAGCCGACCGCGCCGACGGCCATGGTGAGCCACACCTGCAGGCTGCCGAAGAAGTGGCGGGCCTCCGCGCGGCCGCTGGCCGCGGGGTCACCGGGCAACGACGGCACCGCCGCGAGCACCAGCGCCATGGTGAGCAGGGCGAGCAGGCCACCGAGGACGTACGTCGAGCGCCAGCCCACCTGCTGGCCGAGGAAGGTCGCGAGGGGTACGCCGACGACGTTGGCCACCGACAGGCCGAGCATCACGCTCGCGACCGCCCGGCCGCGACGCTCGGGCGCGACCAGGCTGGCCGCGACGAGGCTGGCCACGCCGAAGTAGGCGCCGTGCGGGAGACCGTCGAGGAACCTCGCCAGGGTGAGCACCTCGTAGCTGGTCGCGACCGCGCTGAGCAGGTTGAACGCGGCGTACGCGCCCATCAGGCCGACGAGCATCCCGCGGCGCGGCAGTGCGGCGCCGAGGAACGCGAGGATCGGTACGCCGACGACGACGCCGAGCGCATAGGCGGAGATCACGTGCCCGGCGGTCGGCACCGACACGTCCACGCCGGCGGCGATCTCGGGCAGCACGCCCATCGTCATGAACTCGGTGGTCCCGATCGTGAACCCGCCGACGGCGAGGGCGAGGATCGCGAGGCCCGGCCGATGGTGGGCCACCGCGGGCCGGCCCGTGGCCGGGCCGTCGGTGCGGGTGGTCGGCGCGGAGGTCACGTGGAGCCTCAACCGGGCCGGGAGCGGCGCTATTCCGGGCTACTCGGGAACGTCGGACGTCTCCCGCGCCGCCCGACGGGCCCGTTCCTCGTAGGCGGCGCGGGCGGCCGGGTCGGCCGAGCTGAGCACGTCGCCGGCCCGGGTGGCGCGGGACATCGCGTCCTGCACGAAGCGCGGCAGCGCCAGGGTCGGCTTGCCCAGCCCCTGCGCCCAGCGCGGCACCCACATCTCGGCCCGGGGCCTGCGGACCGCCTGCTCGACCACCGCGGCGACGTCGTCCGCGGTGACGGGCCTGATGCCGCGGGCGGCGGGCACGCCGGCGGCGAGCTCGGTGCGCACGACGGTCGGCAGCACCACGGTCACCTCGACGCCCTGCGGCGCGAGCTCCTGGCGGATCGCCTCGCTGAACCCGACGACGGCGAACTTCGAGGCCGAGTAGGTCGCGCCGTGCGGCACCGCGACCCGGCCGACCGCCGAGGCGACGTTGACGACGTGGCCGCGACCCCGCTCGACCATGCCCGGGACGACCGTCTTGGTGCCGTTGATGACACCGTGCACGTTGACGTCCATGATCGTGCGCGCCACCCGCTCGGGCTCGTCGAGGACCGGGCCCAGCGGCATGATGCCGGCGTTGTTGACCAGCACGTCCCACGGGCCCAGGTGAGCGACCTCGTCGAGGAACGCCGCCCACGAGTCCACGTCGGAGACGTCGAGGCGTGCGGCGGCCACGCGGTCGCCGTACGGTGCGGCGACCTCGGCGGCGAGCGCGGCGTCAAGGTCACCCACGGCGACCCGCGCGCTCTGCCGGGCGAAGCGGTCGACCGTGGCCCGGCCGATGCCCCGCGCGCCGCCGGTGACGATCACGGACAGGTGGGACAGGGACGGGCTCACGGGCGGTTCCCCTCGGGTCGGAGTCGGACGAGGTCGATCGGCTGGCCGTCCTTCGGGAACGGCAGTGAGTGGTTGTCGAGCGGGGCGACGTAGGCGGGATCGACGCTCCAGCGGTGGGTGCGCAGCAGCCGGTGCAGGATGGCCTTGACCTCGGCGCCGGCGAAGTGGAGGCCGATGCACTTGTGCACGCCGCCACCGAAGGGCGACCAGGCGTAGCGGTGCGCCTTGTCCTCGCGTCGGTCGGGCCCGAACCGGTCGGGGTCGAAGCGGGTCGGGTCGGTCCACAGCTCCGGCATCAGGTGGGAGAACTGCACGCCGACCGCGACCGTGCTGCCGGCCGGCACCCGCACGCCCTGGACCACCGTCTCCCGCACGGCCGTGCGGGCCAGCATCGGGACCGGTGCCCGCAGCCGCAGGCTCTCCTTCATGACCAGGTCCAGCGAGGTCAGCTGGTCGAGCTCGCCCAGGCTCGGCTCGGCGGGCAGCGCCATCGACTCCGCGCGGCACCGCTCCTGCCACTCCGGGTGCTGGCCGAGGTGCTGCAGCATGGTCGAGGTGGTGATCGTCGAGGTGTCGTGGGCAGCCATCATCAGGAACACCATGTGGTCGACCACGTCGTCGTCCCCGAACCGCTCGCCGGCGTCGGACTCGATGTGGCACAGCACGGAGAACAGGTCGTCGGTCCGCTCCGCCCGCTTGGCGGGCAGGTAGTGCCGCAGGAACTCCTCCAGCACCCGGCGCCCGCGGTAGGCCCTCCCCCAGCGGGTGAACGGCACGTCCGCCCGGACCACGCCCGACGCGGCCTGGACGCAGGCGACGAACGCCCGGTTGACCCGCTCCATCTCGGCCCGGGAGGTGTCCGCGGCGCCACCCATGAAGATGTCGGCGGCCACGTCGAGGGTCAGCTGCTTGAGCGCGGGGTAGCAGCGGAAGCGGTCGGCCGGGACCCAGCCCTCGAGGCCGCGGGCGATCGCGGGATGCATGGCGTCGACGTACGACGACAACCGCTCGCGGGTGAACGCCTCCTGCATGATCCGGCGGTGCAGGTGGTGCTCCTCGCCGTCGAGCAGCATCAGCCCGCGGTGGAAGAACGGGCCGACCATCCGGCCCCACGCGGGGCCGTTGGCGAACGCCTTGTCGGCGTTGCGCAAGGCCTCCTCGCAGGCGTCGGGGCCGAGCAGCATCACGTAGGTCTCGCCGAGGAAGGGGAACGGCGAGACCGGGCCGTAGGTGTCCCACTGGTGCTGCATCAGGGCGACCGGATCCTTCGCGTAGGCGGTCACCCGCCCGAGGAGCGGAAGCCCGTGGTCGCCGCGTCGGACCGCGGGCAGCTCCCGGGTCGCCTGTCCGGTGGTCATCCGCCCAGCGTCATTCAGGAAGGACGCCCTGTCAACCTTCGTCCTCCGGCAGGCCCGTGGCAGGGTGGGGCCATGGCAGTGCAGTCCGGTGTCTACCGCGGGGTCAGCGCCGAGGAGCGTGCGGCGCGACGACGTCGCCGGTTGCTCGACGCCGCGCTGTCGGTCTGGGCCGACCCCGGCAAGCGGACCACCATGACGGCCGTGTGCGCCGAGGCCGGCCTGACCGAGCGCTACTTCTACGAGAGCTTCAGCGGGCTCGACGAGGCGCTGACGGCCGTCCTCGACGCCGTCGCCACCGAGATCGAGACGACCACCCTCGCCGCGGCGGACGCCGCCGGACCCGAGCCGGCGGACCGGATCCGGGCTCTGGTCGGCACCTTCGTCGAGCTGCTGGTCGCCGACCCCCGCAAGGGCCGGGTCGCCATCGTGGAGGCGGCGGCGCTGCCGGGGCTGCGCGCGCGCCGTACGGACCTGCTGCGGCACTTCGCCCGGCTCGTCGCCGAGGAGGCCCAGGTCAGCAAACCCGCACGGCACGAGGACGAGCTGGCCGGCCTGCTCTTCGTCGGCGGCATGGCCGAGGTCGTCACGGCGTGGCTCGACGGGGCGCTCGACGTCAGCCCCGAGGAGGTCGTCGAGACCGCGAGCCGCGGTTTCCTCGGCCTCTACTCCTGACCGGGGCCCTTCCGGCCGGAGCCGTCGCAGCGGTCAGCCGGCGAGGTGTCCCCAGTCGCCCGACAGCTCGGCCCAGGTGCCGGCCGCGGCGATCTCGCCGTCGACCAGGACCACGACCCGGTCGGCCTGGGCGAGCGCGGCCCGCTTCGACGTCGCCCCGATGACGGTGGTGTGGCGCTCCCGCAGCGCGGCCCAGAGCTCGATCTCGGTCGCCGCGTCGAGCGCGCTCGAGACGTCGTCGGCGAGCAGCAGCTCGGCGTCGGCCGCGAGGGCGCGGGCCAGCGCGAGGCGCTGGACCTGCCCGCCGGAGAGCCGTACGCCGCGGTGCCCGATCACGGCGTCCGGGCCGCCGGCCTCGGCGACGTCCTGGGCGAGCCGGGCGGTCTCGACGGGCTGCGCCACGGGGCGGTCGTGGCCGAGCAGGATGTTGTCGGCGAAGGTTCCCGAGAGCACCCGCGGGACCTGGGCGACGTGGGCGACCTGGCCGGGGCGCAGGAAGGTCTCCGGGTCGAGGACCTCCTCGCCGTTCCAGCGCAGCGAGCCGCGGTGGTCGATGAGCCCGGCGAGCGAGGACAGCAGGCTCGACTTGCCCGAGCCGACCTGGCCGACGAGCAGGACGAGCTCGCCGCGCCCGACCTCGAGGTCGATGCCGGCGGTGCCGACGGTGCCGTCGTCGTGGACCGCGGTGTAGCCGGACAGCTGCAGTCGCTCGAGCGCCACCCGGCGCACGGGCGCGGGGTCCGGGGCGGCCCCGGTCACCAGGTCGATGCCGTCGGGCAGCGCCATCAGGTCGGCACCGCCGGCGAACCGGGCGGTGGCCCGCTGCCAGGCCCGCACGCCCGGCGCCTCGGTGACGACGGCCCCGGCCACGCGGCCGAACCAGTCGAACCCGTTGACGGCGGTGGCGACGAGCAGCGCGGTCGCCAGCCCCCACACGTCGACGAGGTAGAACCCCCACGCGGCCACGACGCCGACCTGGACCATCACGACCGGTACGCCGTCGAGGACCGCCTGCACCCGGTGCTCGAAGACGGCGGCCTCCACCCGGCCGTCGTCGACCCGCCGCAGGTGCGCGTGCACCTGGGGGGTGCGTCCGGCGAGCTTCACCGTGCGCGCCGACTCCACCGCGGACACCACGGCCCGGCCGAACCGGGCCCGGGCCGCCGAGGACCGGGCGGCCGACCGGCCGGCGATCGGACGCCCGATCGACGACGCGAGCGCGCTGGTCGTCATCACGACCAGCAGCACGCCGCCGGCGAGCCAGGTGCCGCCGGCGACCATGGTGATCGCGGCGATCAGCAGCCCGTTGACGAAGTCGACCCAGCGGTCGGCGTACCGCGCGTAGCGGTCGGCGTCCATCGACCGCGCGACCACCTCGCCGGGCGGGGTCCGCGGCAGCCGGTGGTTGCGCACCTGGCCCAGCAGCACGGACATCCGGACCCGGAGCATCACCTCGATCCACCAGCGGGGGTAGCGGCGGAAGGCGTCGGCGAGCAGCAGTGGCGCGACCAGCAGGGTCGCGACCAGGACGAGCAGCAGCATCGTCGGCGACCCGCCCTCCTCCAGCCGCACCACGACCTGTCCCCAGGCGAACCCGGTGATCGCGCCGAGCGGGGCGAACACCGTGCCGCCGAGGAACAGCAGCACCGACCAGGCCCCCCACCACGGGCGCACCCAGAGGGCGTTCCACGTGCCGCGAGCAAGGGAGGAGCCGGGGCCGATGGCGGGGCGCTGCGGCGGCTCGCCCGTACGGCGCCGGCCGCCGACCGTGGCATCGGCGCCGGTGTCGGCGGTGCCGCCGGTGTCCGGTGCCGGCCCGGTGGCGGCGGCGCCGTCGGAGTCGGCGAAGCCGTCGGTGGCGCTGGCCGCGAGCAGCCGGCGGAAGGGCCCGTCGACGGCGGCGAGCTCGTCGCGCCGCCCGTGCTGGATCACCCGGCCGTGGTCGAGCACGGCGACCGCCTCGGCGCGCTCGATGGTGCCGAGCCGGTGCGCGACCAGGATCCCGGTCCGGCCGCTGATCAGCCGGTCTGCCGCGGCGACCACCCGGGCCTCGGTCACCGGGTCCATCCGGGCCGTCGCCTCGTCCAGCACGACGACCTGCACGTGACGCACCAGCAGCCGGGCGAACGCGACCAGCTGCTCCTCCCCCGCCGACAGCGTCGTACCGCCCGGGCCGAGCAGGGTGTCGAGGCCGGCAGGCAGGCC
Source organism: Nocardioides sp. (assembly GCA_035554935.1). Lineage (GTDB taxonomy): Bacteria > Actinomycetota > Actinomycetes > Propionibacteriales > Nocardioidaceae > Nocardioides. The sequence continues at coordinate 11,824 of DATMHM010000036.1, forward strand.
GGCGACCCAGTCGGCGAGGCCGAGCTCGGCGACTGCCGCCTCGACCTCCTCTCGCGGCACCGGCGCGAAGAGGGCGATGTTGTCGGCCAGGGTGCCGGCGAGGATCTCGGTGCGCTGGGTGACCACGCCCACCCGGCGACGCAGCTCGTGCAGGTCGAGGGTGGTGATGTCGGCGCCGCCGAGGAAGATCGTGCCGGGCGCCGGCTCGACCGCGCGCGACAGCAACGAGGCGAGCGTCGACTTGCCCGATCCGGTGCGGCCGACCAGGGCGAGGGTGTGGCCGGCCTCGACGTGCAGGGTGACGTCCTGGAGCGCGAACGCGCCGTCGGCGTACGAGAAGTCGAGGTTCCGGATCCGCAGGTCGAGAGCGCCCGGCGGAACCGCCTCGCCACCCACCGGCTCCGCCTCGACGGCCAGCAGCTGCCGCAGCCGCAGCACCGCGCCGAGCCCGGCCTGGATGTCGGGCAGCTGGTGGGCGAGGTTGTTGATCTGGCCGACGAAGATCGTGGTGACGAGGAACAGCGTCACCAGCCGCGCGACCCCGAGCTCGCCACCGCTGGCGAGCGCCACCCCGGCGACCGCGATCGCGGCGAGCAGGCCGTGCAGCAGCAGCCCGACCTTGATCGCGAGCCGGGCCTCGATGACGAGCACCTGGCGGAACTTCTCGTGCACGTCGGCGGAGAGCTGCGCGAGGCGTCGTACGGCGAAGGCCTGGCCCAGGCTCGTCCGCAGGTCGTCGCGCCCGGCGACGCCCTCCTCCAGCGCTGCGGCGTGGTCGGTCCAGGCCGCCTCCTCGATCACCTTGCGGCGGGCGATCTCGACCAGCGCCGGTCGCATCACCCAGATCGTGATGGCGCCGACCACCGGGAACAGCACGAACGCGGGCCACCACGTGAAGCCCGCGACGAGCCACATCGGGATCGACGCGAAGCCGGTCCGCATCGCCATCCAGACCTGCTGGCGCAGCAGGGTGCCGACCTCGTGGGTGTCGTCGTCGACGCGGTCGAGCACCTCGCCGACGGCCTGCTCGGTGAGGTGGGCCAGCGGCTGCTGGAGGGCGGCGCTCAGCAGGTCGCCGCGCAGCCGCCCCTCCGCCCGGTCGACCACGCCGGCCCACACCACGCGACCGGTCGTGTCGATGGCGGCGGCGCCCACGACGAAGAGGGCGAGCCAGCCGACGAGCGTCGCGGTCGGGTGGTCGGCGATCCGCCCGGCCACCACCGTGCCAAGGGCCTGGCCGAGGGCGCCGGTCGCCACGGCGGCGACCGCGAAGCCCGCCGCCGGCGAGCGCAGCCGGCGCCAGTCGACGCTGCGAGCCGGGTCCGCGACGACGTCCTCGGGGGCGGGCGCCGGAGCCCGGGTCAACGTCGTCGTCACTGGATCGAGAGTAGATGTCGTCTCCGACATCCGCCTCCGAATATCTTGCGGCGCTGCGGTAGTCCCTGGCCAAAAGCACCGGAATTCCGGCCGAACCGGTGCTTTTGGCCAGGGACTACCCCGCAACGACGACTCCCGGGGCCAGTGGTGGCCCCGGGAGTCGTGGTGCTGCTGTGACCTCTGCTGGGATCAGAGGCTGGCGAGGGCCTCGTTGAGGGTCGCGCTCGGGCGCATCACGGCGGACGTCTTCTCGGCGTCCGGGCGGTAGTAGCCACCGATGTCGGCGGGGCTGCCCTGGACGGCGATCAGCTCGCCGGCGATCTTCTCCTCGTTCTCGCGCAGCGTCTTCGCCAGGGAGGCGAAGGCGGCGGCGAGGTCGGCGTCCGCGGTCTGCGCGGCCAGCTCCTCGGCCCAGTAGAGGGCGAGGTAGAAGTGCGAGCCGCGGTTGTCCGTGGTGCCGAGCTTGCGACCCGGCGAGCGGTCCTCGTTGAGGAAGGTGCCGGTGGCGCGGTCGAGGGTGTCGGCGAGCACCTGCGCGGCGGGGGCGCCGGCCTGCTCGGCGTACTTCTCCAGCGACGGGACGAGCGCGAAGAACTCACCCAGGCTGTCCCAGCGCAGGTAGTTCTCCTCGACCAGCTGCTGCACGTGCTTCGGCGCCGAGCCGCCCGCACCGGTCTCGAAGAGGCCACCACCGGCGATCAGCGGGACGACGGAGAGCATCTTGGCCGACGTACCGAGCTCGAGGATCGGGAACAGGTCGGTGTTGTAGTCGCGCAGCACGTTGCCCGTCACCGAGATGGTGTCCTCACCCTTGCGCATCCGCTCGAGGGAGTACGTCGTCGCGAGCTCCGGCGACAGGATCCGGATCTCCAGGCCCTCGGTGTCGTGCTCGGGCAGGTAGGCGTTGACCTTCTTGATCAGCTCGCGGTCGTGGGCACGCGACTCGTTGAGCCAGAAGATGGCCGGCGTCTGCGAGGCGCGGGCGCGGGTCACGGCGAGCTTCACCCAGTCCTGGACGGGGATGTCCTTGGTCTGGCAGGCGCGCCAGATGTCGCCGGTCTCGACGTCGTGCTCGAGCAGCACGTCGCCGTTGGAGGCGAGCACCCGCACGGTGCCGTCGGTCGGGATCTCGAACGTCTTGTCGTGCGAGCCGTACTCCTCGGCCGCCTGCGCCATCAGGCCGACGTTGGGGACGGTGCCGATGGTGGCCGGGTCGAGCGGACCGTTGGCCTTCACGTCGTCGAGGACGGCCTGGTAGACCCCGGCGTACGACGAGTCCGGGATCACCGCGAGCGTGTCGTCCTCGCCGCCGTCGACGCCCCACAGGCGCCCGCCGTTGCGGACCAGGGCCGGCATCGACGCGTCGACGATGACGTCCGAGGGCACGTGCAGGTTGGTGATGCCCTTGTCGGAGTTGACGTAGGACAGGCGCGGGCCGGAGGCGAGCGCAGCGTCGAACGCGGCCTTGATCTCGGCACCGTTCTCGAGGGCGTCGAGACCGGAGAGGATGGCACCGAGGCCGTCGTTGGCCGACAGGCCGGCGGCGGCCAGCTGGTCGCCGTACTGGGCGAAGACGTCGGCGAAGTAGGCCTTCACGACGTGGCCGAAGATGATCGGGTCGGAGACCTTCATCATCGTCGCCTTGAGGTGGACCGAGAACAGCACGTCGTCGGCCTTCGCCTTCGCGAGCGCGTTGCGCAGGAATGCCTGGAGGTGGTCGGCCTCCATCCGGGTGGCGTCGACGATCTCGCCGGCGAGGACCTTGAGGCCCTCCTTGAGGACGACGGTCTCGCCGGCCTCGGTCTCGAGGACGATCGACAGCACGTCGTCGTGCGCCAGCGTCACGGACTTCTCGTTGCTCGCGAAGTCGTGGGCACCCATGGTGGCGACGTTGGTCTTCGAGCCCTCACCGAACGGCTTGTTGGTGTGGGGGTGGGTCTTGGCGTAGTTCTTGACCGACGCGGGCGCGCGGCGGTCGGAGTTGCCCTCGCGCAGGACCGGGTTGACCGCGGAGCCCTTGACCTTGTCGTACTTGGCCCGGATCTCCTTCTCCTCGTCGGTGGCCGGCGCCTCGGGGTAGTCCGGGACGTCGAAGCCCTGCGCCTGCAGCTCGGCGATGGCCGCCTTGAGCTGCGGGATGGAGGCGGAGATGTTGGGGAGCTTGATGATGTTGGCCTCGGGCGTCTTCGCGAGCTCGCCGAGCTCGGTCAGCGCGTCGTCGGCGAGGCCGAACTGCGCGAGGATGCGCGCGGCGACGGAGATGTCGCGCGTCTCGAACGCGACGCCGGCCTTGGCCGCGAAGGCCTCGACGATCGGCAGGAAGGAGTACGTCGCGAGCAGCGGCGCCTCGTCGGTGTGGGTGTAGATGATGCTCGACATGTTCGGGCGTCACTCCTGGGCCGTGGGTGGGATTCTTGACGTCAAGATACCTGATGCGGGGGCGGAGGTCCCCTTCGGTGGCCAATGTAGTGACTAGGGTTCTCGATGTAACCCGGCTGGTTTTCGGGAGCCCCACCGAGGAGAAGGTCACACCCATGACTGACGCAGCACTGGACACACCCGCCCCACCCACCACGGCGCAGAAGCTCCTCGCCGAGCTGATCGGCACCTTCGCCCTCGTCCTCATCGGGTGCGGCGTGGGCTTCATGAACGACGGGGCGGTCGTCCCGACCGGTCTCGCCTTCGGCCTCACCGTGACCCTGATGGCCTACGCCTTCGGCCGGATCTCGGGCGGGCACTTCAACCCCGCCGTCTCGGTCGGCGCCGCCCTCGGCGGCCGGATCTCCTGGAAGGAGACCGGGCTCTACGTCGGGGCGCAGTTCGCCGGCGGCATCCTCGGCGCCCTCGTCCTGATGGTCCTGCTCCTCGGCTTCGACGGCTTCGAGGCCTTCGACGACGCCTTCCCGCTCGCGACCAACGGCTTCAGCGCCGGCGGCTACGACTACGCCTGGTGGGCCGCCTTCCTCGTCGAGCTGCTCATGACCTTCATGTTCGTGCTGGTGATCCTCGCCGTCACCGACGAGCGCAACCGGGCCGTCGCCGCCCTCGCCCCGCTCGCGATCGGCGTCACCCTCGCGGTCATCCACTTCATGCTCATCCCGATGACCGGCACGTCGGTCAACCCCGCCCGCTCGCTCGGGCCCGCCCTGTTCAGCGGCGGCGACTGGATCGTCCAGGTCTGGCCGTTCCTCATCGCGCCGTTCATCGGCGGCGCGGTCGCCGGCGTGCTCTACCCGGTGCTCTTCGGGCACGGCGCCGACCCGGTTCCGGGCTCGGGCCTGAACTTCGGCAGCGGCGGCTCGTCCGCACCGGGCTTCACCCAGCAGTGGAACCAGGGCTACGCCCAGCAGCAGCCGTTCGCCGGCCAGCAGGGCTACGGCCAGCAGCAGGAGCAGCCGATCATCCAGGACGGCTGGCAGTGGGACCCGGCCGCGCAGCAGTGGATCCCCGCGCAGCAGCCCGCCGCCCCGGCAGACCCGGCAGCGGACCAGGGCCAGCAGGGTGGCTGGGCTCCCCCGGCCAGCGACCAGACCCAGGTGCGCCCGCCGCAGTGACCTCGGCCGAGCCGGCCCGCCGTCGAGTGCGGTGAGGACACGGTCCGCCTGGCGGCCAGCCAGACGATCAGCGGGGCTCGTCGAACTCGACGAGCCCCGCTTCGTCCGTGCGGACCAGGCCGATCCCGCGGACGTAGGCCTCCGTGCGGCTGAGCGTGCCGTCGTCGACCTCGAGGAGCACCGCGTCGTCGTACGACGCCAGCGGCACCTCGACGCTCGCCGCAACCTCCTCGACCGTGGCGACCGTGGCGGTGACGCCGGGCGCGAACGCCGGCCGGAAGCCGTCTCCGACCCGGGGCGTGGCCGGCATGGCGAGGCCGGCCTCAGCGCCGCCGTCGCCGGCGGTCCACTCCCCGGCACGGCCGAACCACCACACGTTGCCGGCGCGGTCCTGGGCGAAGTGGTCGCGCGTGCTCGTGCCGTCGACGCCGGTCCACACCCGGGTGGTGGTCGCGACCCCCGCGACCTCGGGCCCGGGGATCGCCTCGACGACGATCCTGGTCGCGGGCGTGGCCGGGTCGTCGTCGTACTCCCAGCGGGTGCCGGGCACGAGCGGGAACCACGGGTTGTCGACGCCCGCCACGAAGTCGGCGGGGTCCGGGTACGGGGTGGGGATCACCAGGCCGTCGACCCCCGAGGGCGGGCTGGGCGCCGACGCGGAGCCGCAGCCGGCGAGAGCGAGCAGGGCCGCCGCGACGAGGCCCGCTCCGGGCACGGCACGGAGCGACCTGGCGGGCATGGCGGACATCGTCTCGTACCCGTGCCCGGGTCCCCGCGGCGGGCCGGGCGCTGCTAGCGTCCACAGGGTCCGCCAGACCCACTGAGGAGTGACCCTGTGAGCACCACCCCGCTCAAGGTGGCCGTGACCGGCGCAGCCGGCCAGATCGGCTACAGCCTTCTGTTCCGCATCGCCAGCGGAGCCATCGCCGGCGACCGTCCCGTCGAGCTGCGCCTGCTCGAGATCGAGCCGGCGCTCAAGGCGCTCGAGGGCGTCGTCATGGAGCTCGACGACTGCGCGTTCCCGAACCTCGCCGGCGTCGAGATCGGCAGCGACCCGGAGAAGATCTTCGACGGCGTCAACCTCGCCCTGCTCGTCGGCGCCCGCCCGCGCGGCCCGGGCATGGAGCGCGGCGACCTCCTCTCCGCGAACGGCGCGATCTTCACCGCGCAGGGCAAGGCCCTCAACAAGGTGGCGGCGGACGACGTGCGCATCGGCGTGACCGGCAACCCGGCCAACACCAACGCCCTCATCGCCTCGAGCAACGCGCCCGACATCCCGCAGGAGCGGTTCTCGGCGCTGACCCGCCTCGACCACAACCGGGCGATCTCGCAGCTGGCTGCCAAGACCGGCTCGGCCGTCACCGACATCAAGAAGGTCACCATCTGGGGCAACCACTCGGCCACCCAGTACCCCGACATCTTCCACGCCGAGATCGCCGGCAAGAACGCCGCCGAGGTCGTCAACGACCAGGCGTGGATCGCCGACACATTCATCCCGACCGTCGCCAAGCGCGGCGCCGCCATCATCGACGCCCGCGGCGCCTCCTCGGCCGCCTCGGCCGCCTCGGCGACCTGCGACGCCGCCCGCGACTGGCTGAACGGCACCCCCGAGGGCGACTGGGTCTCGATGGCCGTCGTCTCCGACGGCTCCTACGGCGTCCCGGAGGGCATCGTGTCGTCCTTCCCGGTCACCACCGCGAACGGCGACTGGAGCATCGTCCAGGGCCTCGAGATCGACGACTTCTCCCGCGGCAAGATCGACGCCTCCGTGGCCGAGCTCGCCGACGAGAAGGCCGCGGTCACCGAGCTGGGCCTCATCTGACCCGTCGACTTGGGGTTTGCGCCCTGTTGACTTGGGGTTTGCGACCCGTTGACTTGGGGTTTGCGACCCGTTGAGTCGTACGAACGAACGATCCCCCGCAACCGAGGTTGCGGGGGATCGTTCGTTTCGTTCAGCGGGAGGTCACCATCCCCGACTCAAGGGCCGGAAACCCCAACTCGACCGCCGCAAACCCCAACTCGACCGGCGCAAACCCCAACTCGACGGGCGCAAACCCCAACTCAACCGAGCGGTTGGTCCGGGATGGAGCCGGCGAGGAAGAACAGCGCGACGGCGATCGCGGCGAGGAGGACCACGTCGAGGGCGCGGTGGCGTACGACGAGCATGCCGGCGTCGCGCTCGGGCAGTGCCGCGCGGACCAGCGCCGCACCCACGAGGGCACCGGAGACGATCCGGACGCCGGTGCGCCAGTCGGCGGTCGCGACGACCACGAGGCCGGCGAGCGTGACCACGAGGACCACGAGGTAGAGCACCCCGCCGATGGTCGACGGGAAGTGGCGAGGGCCCGGAGGAGCCTCGGGCGGCTCGACCGGGTCACCGGGTCCGCCGGCGTCTCCCCCGTCCCGGAGCTCGTCGTTCAGTGCGCTGCCTTCCCACCCTCGCGCTCGGCCTGCTTCTCGGCCATCGCGACCACGTTGGCCAGCAGCATGGCGCGCGTCATCGGTCCGACGCCACCCGGGTTGGGCGAGACCCACCCGGCGACGTCCCACACGTCGTCGGCGACGTCGCCGGCGATCTTGCCGTCGACCCGGCTGACGCCCACGTCGAGCACCGCGGCGCCGGGCTTGACCATGTCGCCGGTGACGATGCCCGGCACGCCGGCCGCGGCGACCACGATGTCGGCCTTGCGCACGTGCGCCGCGAGGTCGACGGTGCCGGTGTGGCACAGCGTGACCGTGGCGTTCTCGGAGCGGCGGGTCAGCAACAGCCCGAGCGGACGGCCGACGGTGATGCCGCGACCCACCACGACCACCTCGGCGCCCGCGATCGGGACGTCGTGGCGGCGCAGCAGCTCGACGATGCCGTACGGCGTGCAGGGCAGCGGCGCCTCGTTGCCGAGCACCAGCCAGCCCAGGTTCGTCGGGTGCAGTCCGTCCGCGTCCTTGGCCGGGTCGATCAGGCCGAGAACCCGGTTCTCGTCGCGGCCGCGCGGCAGCGGGAGCTGGACGATGTAGCCGGTGCAGGCAGGGTCGGCGTTGAGGCCGGCGACGGCCTCCTCGATCTCCTCCTGGGTGGCGACCTCGGGCAGGTCGACGCGGATCGAGGCGATGCCGACCTCGGCGCAGTCCTTGTGCTTGCCGTTGACGTACCAGCGCGAGCCCGGGTCGTCACCGACGAGCACCGTGCCGAGCCCGGGGGTGATCCCCTGCTCGCGCAGCTTGTCGATGCGGACCCGCAGCTCGTCCTTGATGGCGGCAGCAGTCGCGTTGCCGTCGAGCTTCCGTGCAGTCACGTGATCATCCTGTCATCTGGTCGTCTGTCGCTGGTCGAGTGCCGTCGCGAGGGACGAGCGACGGCGTGTCGAGACCCGCCGGACCGACCGCGGAACCGACTCGAGGTCTCGCTACGCGCCGTCGCGACCTCGTTCCTCGCGGCCGCTCAGTGGAAGAAGTGACGGGTGCCGGTGAAGTACATGGTCACGCCCGCCGCCTGGCACGCCGCGATGGTCTCCTCGTCGCGCACCGAGCCGCCGGGCTGGACGATCGCCCTGACGCCGGCGTCGAGGAGGATCTGCGGGCCGTCGGCGAACGGGAAGAACGCGTCGGAGGCGGCGACCGCACCGCGCGCCCGCTCGACCGCACCGTCAGGACCCTCGACGAGGGTGTTGGCCCGCTCGACGGCGAGCCTGCAGGAGTCGACCCGGTTGACCTGGCCCATGCCGATGCCGACCGCGCCGCCGTCCTTCGCGAGCAGGATGGCGTTGGACTTGGCCGCGCGCACCGAGCGCCACGCGAACGCGAGGTCGGCGAGGGTCTGCTCGTCGGCGGCCTCGCCGGTCGCGAGGGTCCAGGCGGCCGGGTCGTCGCCGTCGGCCTGGAACTGGTCGACGTGCTGCATCAGCAGGCCGCCGCTGATCGGACGGGTCTCGACGCCACCGGCCGCGAGCGGCTCCGCGACGAGGATCCGGATGTTCTTCTTCGCCTGCAGCACCTCGACCGCGCCGTCGTCGTACCCGGGCGCGACGATGACCTCGGTGAAGATCTCGGCGACCTGGCGGGCCATCTCGACCGACACGGGGACGTTCGTGGCGATGACGCCGCCGAACGCGGAGACGGGGTCGCACTCGTGCGCGCGGCGGTGGGCCTCGGCGACGTCGGCGCCGACCGCGATGCCGCAGGGGTTCGCGTGCTTGATGATCGCCACCGCGGGCTCGTCGAAGTCGTAGGCCGCCCGGCGGGCGGCGTCGGCGTCGACGTAGTTGTTGTAGGACATCTCCTTGCCGTGCAGCTGCTCGGCCTGCGCCAGGCCGCCCTCGGGCGCGAACCCGCTGGTGTAGAGCGCGGCGGCCTGGTGCGGGTTCTCGCCGTACCGCAGCACCGCCGCCTTGTCCCAGGTGGCGCCGATCCAGGCCGGGAAGCCGCTGCCCTCGCTGGTGTC
>DATMHM010000037.1:0-66815 GCA_035554935.1 Nocardioides sp.
CGCTGGAAACTGTCGGTGGTCGATGGGAGAATTCCTTCATGAACCTCGGACCCAGCACCCCGATCGGCCGCTTCGACGGCCACTCGGTGCCCGAGCTCCTGACCGAGCTGTCCGCCGGGGTCCGGGGACGCAACAGCCTCCTCGTCGAGGAATGGGTCGCCATCACCGCCTGGGCGGACCAGAACACCATCGACTGCACCGAAGGCGCAGCCACCCTGGTGGACGGGGTGATCGACACCGGTGTCCCGATCGCCGGCGAAGGTGCACCGCTCGTGTCGGAGTTCGCGTTGATGGAGCTCATCGCGGTCCTGGAACGCTCACCCGACAGTGGCCGTGGCTATGTCGGGCGGGTGATCGAGTGCGCCTGGCGGCTTCCCTTGCTGTACGCCGCGGTCGTGGCGGGGAAGGTGGCGCCGTGGCGGGCCGAACGGGTCGCGGACCTCACCCGCCCCCTCTCGGCGCAGGCGGCGGCGTTCGTGGACCGGCACCTCAACGCCGCCATCGGCGGGGTGGGGTGGAAGCAGCTCGAACGCCTCGTAGCGGAGGCGGTCATGAGGTTCGATCCCGAACGTGCCGAGGCGGAGCGGCAGAAGGCCGCCGACCAGCGCAGGTTCGGGCCCGATGAGGTGGATGAGCACGGGCAGGTGCGCTGGGACGGTGTCCTCGATGCCGCGGACAGCCTCGACCTCGACCAAGCCATCTCACGGGAAGCGGAGATCCGGGGCCGGTTCGGGGACGACTCACCGCTCGACGTACGCAGGTCCAAGGCCGCCGGTGCGATCGCGCGACGCGATCTCGCGCTGGACCTGCTCATCCATGACGAGGAGACCGGGGAGGTCGTCGCCGAAGCGCCGGGGCGGAAGGTCGTGCTCAACGTGCACATCACCGACACCAGTCTCGGCGAGCTCATCGACGACGACTTGGGAGGAGAGGTTGCGGGGGTCTCGAGACGGCCGTGGCCGGCCTCCTCGACCAACGAGGACGACGGGGACTTGGGAGGGGAGGTTGCGGGGGTCTCGAGACGGCCGTGGCCGGCCTCCTCGACCAACGAGGACGACGCGGCCTCCTCGACCAACGAGGACGGCAACCCGGTGGGGCGGTGTGAGGAGACCGGGATGCCGGTCACCATCGGGCAGATCAAGGAATGGCTGCTCGCCCGCCACACCACCGTCACCATCCGGCCGGTCATCGACCTGGCCGACTGCGTGCCGGTCGACTCGTACGAGATCCCGGACCGGCTCAAGCAGCGCGTGAGGATGCGGGACCACACGTGCCGGTTCCCCGGCTGCCCGCGCCGGGCGGTGAAGTGCGACATCGACCACCACACGCCCTACGCCCAGGGCGGTCCGACCTGTCCGTGCCAGCTGGTTCCGCTCTGCAGGCGACATCATCGGGCCAAGACGTTCTCACTGTGGCGGTACGTGATCATCGCGCCCGCCCACTACCTGTGGATCAGTCCGTCCGGACGCCACTTCCACGTCGGACCGCTCGGCACGACGGCGCTCGACCCGCCGCGGTGGCTGGATCCCGACGACTACGACGGGTACTGACCACCACGCCCCGCACCCCGCCCACCATGCAGCACCGGGCGGGGATACAGGCATGTCTGCAGGCGGTCGAGACAGTTGCTGCACCGTGGCGAGGGGTCTCGAGACGGCCGTGGCCGGCCTCCTCGACCAACGGCCGTGGCCGGCCTCCTCGACCAACGACGTGGCCGGCCTCCTCGACCAACGGGCGACGGCGGCGGGTCAGTCGGCGACGAGGCCCAGGCGGAGGTACTCCGCCGCGTAGGTGCCGTTGAGCAGCAGCGAGGCGTAGCGGCCGACCTCGCCGGTCGTCTCGGCCGCGGCGACGTGCTCGATCCGCACGTCGTGGCCGGCGGCGGCCTCCTCGAGGCGCTCGCGGTGCTCGCGCGCGACGGGGTCGTCGACCCGGTCGTCGAGCACGACGAGGACCGGGCGTCGCTCCCCCGAGTCGTCGGCGAACGGGTCAGCGAAGACGTTGCGCGGGCGGGCGGCCTCGATGACGGGCAGCAGGTGCTCGGCGTCGCCAGCGAGCGCCGTACGTCCGGAGGTACGGCGGATGGACTCCGCGACGCGGCGGGCGGCGCGGGCGGCGAGGACGGACCCGCCCCACACCAGCGGGCTCGCGTCGGCGAGCGAGATCGCCAGCATCTTGGCGGGGTTGATCGAGATGTCGCGGTTGGGCGAGCAGGCGATGGCGACCGCGTCGAGCGCCTCGGCCACGCCCTCGGGCTCGGCGGAGGGCCCGAGCTGGACCTGGTCGAGGAAGGACAGCATCGCGACCGCCGTGGCGAGCTGGTCGCCGGTGCTGGTCGGCAGGATCGTGGTCCAGCGGCCGGCGGCGTGCTCGGCGACCATCGAGTCCGGCGGCGTCGCGACGACGAGCTGGCTGCCGCGTCGGGCCGCCTCCGCGACCGCGGATGCGGTGCCGGCGTCGGCGCCCTCGGGCGCGAGCACGACCACGAGGTCCAGGCTGCCGGCCCAGCCGGGCAGGGCGGGCGAGGGCCACGCGACGAACGGCACCGGGCAGAAGGGCTCCAGCACCGCACGCAGCAGCCGGGAGTCCGGCCCGGCGGCGATCACCGCGCGCGGGCGGGTCTCGCTGGACCGCGCCACCGCCTCGGCGATCGCGTCCGCTGCGGCGCCGACCTCGCGTCGTACGCGGGAACCGGACTCGGCCAGCGTGCGCAGCCGCAGGTCGGCACCCCGGAGGGCGCCCTCGTCGTCCAGCCGGGACTCGTCGAACCAGACCATGACGTCGCCTCGCCGCTCAGGCCGGGGTGCGGGCCTCGTCGACGAGCAGCACCGGGATGCCGTCGCGTACCGGATAGGCCAGGCCGCAGCCGCCGCAGACCAGCTCGACGTCCCCGCCGGCGCCGCCGGCAGACGGGGTCAGGGCGAGGTCGCCGTGGCAGGCAGGGCAGACGATGATCGCCAGCAGCTCGGGCGAGATCTCGGGGGTGCTCACTTGCCGCTCCGGATGATCGCGAGGGCCTCGTCGCGGACTCGGGCCATGGTGGACTCGTCCTTCCCTTCGGCGTTGAGCCGCAGCAGCGGCTCGGTGTTGGAGGCGCGCACGTTGAACGCCCAGTCGGCGTGGCTGACGCTGAGCCCGTCGAGCTCGTCGATCGTGACGCCGTCGCGGCCCGCGTACGCCGTCTCGATCGCGGCCAGCACCGCGGCCTGGTCCTCGACGGTGCTGTTGATCTCGCCGCTGAGCGGGTAGCGCTCGTAGGTCCGCATCAGCTCCGAGAGGGGCACGTCGGCCTCGGCGAGCGCCGCCATCGCGTGCAGCGCCGCGAGCATGCCGGAGTCGGCGCGCCAGAAGTCGCGGAAGTAGAAGTGGCCGCTGTGCTCGCCACCGAAGATCGCGTCGGTCTCGGCCATGGTCGCCTTGATGAAGGAGTGGCCGACGCGGGTACGCACGGGCGTCCCTCCGAGCTCGGTGACGATCTCGGGCACCGCGCGCGAGGTGATCAGGTTGTGGATCACCGTCGCGCCGGGCTCCTTGGCGAGCTCGCGGGCAGCGATCAGCGCGGTCAGCGTCGACGGCGAGACCAGCTCGCCGCGCTCGTCGACGAGGAAGCAGCGGTCGGCGTCGCCGTCGAAGGCGAGGCCGATGTCGGCGCCCTCGGCGAGGACCCGCTTCTGCAGGTCGACGAGGGTGCTGGCATCGATCGGGTTGGCCTCGTGGTTCGGGAAGGTCCCGTCGAGCTCGAAGTACATCGGGATCATCTCGACCTGCTCGGAGAGCCGGTCGAAGACGGCGGGCGCGGTGTGCCCCGCCATCCCGTTGCCGGCGTCGACGACGGCCTTGATCCGCCGGCCCGCCACGGGGGCGAGGGAGAGCAGGTGGGCGGCGTAGGCCTGCAGCACGTCGTGCGAGGTGACCTGGCCGGTGCGGGTGCCGACGACCGGCGCCCCCGAGGCGACGTGGTCGCGGATCTCGGCGAGACCGCTCTCCATGCCGACCGGCTGGGCGTGGGCGCGGCACAGCTTGATGCCGTTGTACTGCGCCGGGTTGTGGCTCGCGGTGAACATCGCACCCGGCAGGCCCAGGTGGCCCGAGGCGAAGTAGAGCTGGTCGGTCGAGGCGAGCCCGATCATCGTCACGTCGGCTCCGGCGGCGGTCGCGCCGTCGGCGAACGCACCGGCGAGGTCGGGCGAGCTGGGCCGCATGTCGTAGCCGACCACGAGGGCGTCGACGCCGAGCACGGCGACGTAGGCGGCGCCGGTCGCGCGGGCCAGGTCCTCGTCGAGCTGCTCGCCGACGATGCCGCGCACGTCGTAGGCCTTGAAGACCTTGCTGAGGTTCTCCGGGGAGGTCGTGGCGCTGGCCATGGGTCAGACCCTAGGGCATCCGCGGCAGCGACAGTCAGTCGGTCGACGGACGCCCGGTCAATCGGTGCTGAGCATCCGCAGGTGCCCCTTGCGGGCGACCTCGCGGCCGGTCTCGCGCGGCGCCTCGGCCGGTGGCGGGACGGGGCGGGCCGCCTCGCGGACGGCGTCGGCGAGGGCGAGCAGGTCGTCGCTGCTCGGGCCCTGCTGCTGGGTGCCGAGCTGGAGCCGGACCACCTCCCAGCCGCGGGGCGCGGAGAGCCGCTCGCTGTGCTGGTCGCACAGGTCGTAGGCGTGCGGCTCGGCGTACGTCGCCAGCGGGCCGAGCACCGCCGTGGAGTCGGCATAGACGTAGGTCAGGGTCGCGACCGCCCGGCGAGAGCACGCGGTGCGCGAGCAGGTGCGAAGGCCCTGCGGTGCCGGAATCGCGCTCACGCGGCAGACCGTACCGCGCCGCGGCCGTGGTGCTGGATAGGCTCGCGGATCATGGGTGAAGCAGTGGAGGGCGTGCCGGTCGGCCCCCGCCGGCGCGACCGGCGCGGACGCGGCATGCGGGGCCCCGCGGTGCTGCCGCTGACCTTCCCCGCCCCCGGCCACCGGCCACCGCGCCCACGCAACCGGCGCGAGCACTTCGACCGGGTGCTGCTGGGGATCGTCAGCGAGATCGACGAGCGCTGGTCGGACCGGCTCGGCCTGGTGGAGTACGCCGTCGAGGACACCCCGCAGCTGCCCGACGACTGGGACTCGGGCCGGGTGCCGCTGTCGTCCCTGGTCCGCGGGAGCGGTACGACGCCGACCCGGCTGGTCGTGTTCCGCCGGCCCCTGGAGCACCGGGCCGCGGACCGGGCCGACCTCGAGGCGATCGTGCTGACGGTCGTCGTCGAGCAGGTCGCCGAGCTGCTCGGCATCGACCCCGCCGACGTCGACCCGCGCTACCCCACCGACGAGGACTGACCCCCGCTCCCTCGGCCGGCTACTGCGGAGCCACCGCCGGGATCCGGGCGCGCAGCTCGGCCGGCAGCAGTCGCAGCGTCGCCAGTCCCGGCTGCCTGCCGGACGCCGGCACGGTCACGACGGCGCGGATCGGGGTGTTGCGGGCCTCGACGGCGACCGCGACCGCGCGGGCGGGCAGGGTGAGCGGCACGGCGCGATCGGCGCCGACCTCGACGGGGTCGTCGGCGAGGACCTTGCCGGAGGCGTCGTAGGACGTCACGTGCACGACGCCGGCGCGCTCCGCGCCGCCGAGGACGAGGGTCTTGTCGCCCGTGGGCACCACGAGCGCAGCGGGGTCGCGGACCTCGGGCGCCGGCGCGAGCAGCACGAGGTCGTCGCGGTCGAAGGTCATCAACGACGACGCCACCGGTCCGGTGGCCTCGACGAGCAGCCCGAGGGTGCCCTTCGCGGCGTCCCCGGAGAGCACCTTCGACAGGTCCACGCTGAGGGTCGAGTGCGGGGGTACGGCGACCTGCCGGCCCTGCGTCGGTGTGAAGACCGCCTGCTCGGTGACCAGGCGGGTGGTCACCCGGACCTCGTCGTCGCCGGGGTTGGCGAGGTGCAGCGTCGGCGCGACCGGCCGGTCCGGGAGGCCGAGCAGCAGGCTGCTCGTGGCGGGCTCCGGGTCGGCGGGCAGGAAGTCGGTGGTGACCCGGCCGCGGCCGAGCGGGTCCCAGGTGGTCCGGGCGGTGGCGGTGACCCGGCCCCGGACGACGGTCAGGTGGGCGCTGGTGACCTCGGCGCGCGGCGCCTCCTTCGCCAGGTCGACCAGCCGGACGCCGTGCGCCGGCACCTCGATGCCGCGCAGCGCCGGCTCCTCGACCGGGCCGTCCTCGCCGATCAGGGCCAGGTCGACGACGGCGTCGCCGTCGTCGGGGTTGACCAGCTCGACCGTGGTGGCGTGCCGGGCCGATGCGCCGATGCCGACCAGCCACTCGTCGTACGACGGCGCCCGGCACTCCGGCACGGCGAGCCGGTCGTCGCGTCCGGCCACGATGCCCGGCGCGGCGTCGCCGCGGCCCTCGACGACGACGGCGCCGGCGCTGGCCGGCAGCACCACGCTGGTGCGCGGTGCGACCGTCACCGGAGCGGTCGCCTTCGTCACGGAGCCACGCGCGGGCGCGGTGGCGACCGCCAGCTCCCCTCCCCTGACCTCGGGGGCGCGGGACACCCGGACCCCGCTGCGGCCGCTCGTGCCGCCGGGACAGATGACGGTGGCCGACGTCAGGGTGGCGGTGGTCGGCGGCTGCGGACCGGGGAGCGAGTCGTCCTCGGCGCCGATCACGGCGACGCTGACGGCGACGATCGCCGGCAACAGGATCGCGAGCAGCACGAGGACGTCGATGCGGCGCTCGCGCGACAGCGTGGCGCGGCGCCCGGGGCGGGGTGCCTCAGTCATCACGACTCCTTCGCAGCGGGGGCAGGGCGAGCACGACGAGGACCGGGATCGCGGCGCCCTGGACGAGCAGCAGCAGCCAGCGGCCCCACGGTGTGTCGTCGGGCAGCGGGCCGGGCTCCGGGTCCACCTGCCAGGCGCGGGTGCCGCTGCCGGAGCTGGCCTGCACGAGGCCGGAGGTGGCGTCGAGGCTGGCGGCGACCGCGCCGTCGGCGGGTGCCGCCTGGACGACGTACAGGATGCCGCGGTCGGACAGCGCCGCCACGGCGTCGGGGTCCGGCGAGGTCGCCAGGCCGCGAACGAGGGCGGTGACGTCGGGGTCCTCGGACGTCAGGGCGGCGATCTCGTCCTCGCCGACGGTGAGGCCGTCGCCGCGGTGCACCTCGTAGCGCAGCCCGTCGGCGACGCTGCCGCGCAGCACCAGCACACCGGCCTGGTCGGCGCCCTCGGCGCGCTGGGCCATGTAGACCGGCACGTCGGACGGCTCGTCGTCGGTGAGCTCCTCGCCGCCCCAGCCGGCGAACCAGACGAGGCCGACGACGGGCGCGAGCAGGCCGACCGCGCCGGCGAGGGCGAGGCCGGCCTGGACCGGACGCGGCTGGTCGCCGAGGTGGTGCAGGGCGAGCCCGCCGAGCAGCGCGGCGGTCAGCCAGGCGCCGTGCATCAGGAGCAGCACGATTCCGATGCCGGGCTGCTGCGAAGCACCGCCCGAGAGCTCGATGGACGTGGTCGCCAGCGGGATGCCGACGACGGCGGTGACCGCCGCCACGACCCAGCAGATCACCACAGGGATGCGGGTGGCGGTCGGGACGAGGGCGAGCCCGGCCAGCAGCGGCAGGGCCAGGCCGACGACGGCCGGCGCCCCGAGGTCGCCGAGGCGTCCGGCGAGCAGGTCCCAGCCCGAGGTCGCCGCCGTGGGCCAGCGCCCGACGTCGAGGAGGGCCGCGGACGCCGCCCCCTCGAGCAGTGCGGGGAGCCACCACGGCACGAGGACGACGAGCGGCACGAGGAGCGCAGCGACGGGCGGCCCCCACACCGAGCGCTCGCGCACCTCGTTCGGGATGAGCCGCACCGCGCTGGCGAGGAGGACGCCGATCAGCACGGCGACGACGAACCAGGCGGGCGGTGCGACGGCGGTCAGCAGAGCGAGGGCGAGGCCGGTGCGCCAGCCGGCGCGCCAGCGGTGGTCCGCGTCGGGGTCGGCGAAGCCGAGCGCGGCGTGGGCCAGCCACGGCAGCACGGCCGCCGCCACGACGATCCCCCAGCGGCCGCCGCCCCACGCGCCCGAGACGAGCGGCACCAGGGCCCAGGTGACCGACCCCCACAGCAGCAGCCAGCGCGGGGCGCCGTACGGCGTGACCAGCCGGCCGACCACCCGCAGGAAGCGCCAGGCGCCCCACAGGGCGACCGGCGCGCTGAGCGCCATCAGCAGGGACACGAGCAGGCTCGGGCCGAGGGGCAGCGCGAGCACCGCCAGCGGCAGGACGTACGGCGGCGCCGGCACCTCGCTGCCGAAGCCGATCGGGTGCCAGCCCTCGAGGTGCAGCCCCCACCAGTCGCCGGCCGACTCGGGCGCCGGAGACAGCGCACCCCCGCTGACGCCGCCGACGACGGCGCGCACGCCGATCAGCAGGGCGAGCACGATGAGCGTGGTCGCGAGCGCCGCCGGGTTGGTGAAGAAGCGGACCACCCACCCGGTGTCGGCGAAGTCGTCCTCCTCGTCGCGGTGCCGGGCGGCCGGAGGCGCGGTCGCGGCGTCCCGTTCGGCCGCGGCCGCACGCCGCCGCTCGGCGACGTCGGCGGCCTGGTTGGTGGCGGCGGCGACCAGGTCGCCGACGAGGTCGAGCCCGTGGCGGTAGGGCAGCCACCAGGGGGCGAGCAGTCGTCGTACCCGCGCCCGGTCGGGGCCGTCCGCGCCCCGCACCGCTGCGATCGCCTCGGCTCGCGCCCGGCGAGCGGCGCGGAGCCGACCGGGGTGGCGCAGCACCACGATGAGCGCGGCGATCTCGTCCAGGGCCTCGCCGACGGCCCGCACGCACAGCAGGCCGATCATCCGCAGCACCGAGCCGAGGGCGAGGCGTACCACCTGGAGCGGCAGCGTCGCCGTCCGGGCGTTGGCCAGCAGGGTGAACAGGGCGGCGCGGCGCTCCTGGAAGTGGGTGTGCCGCCCCGTCAGCCCGGTGCGGCGGATCCCGCGGTGCGCGGCCTCGGCGTGGAAGACGACGGCGCGCGGGACGACCAGCGTGGTCCGGCCGGTGGCGGCGGCGCGCCACCCGAGGTCGAGGTCGTTGCCGAAGATCGGCAGCGCCGGATCAAAGCCACCGAGCTCCTCGAGCACCTCGCGACGCACCAGCATGCCTGCCGAGTTGACCGCGAGCACCTCGCGGACCTCGTCGTGCTGGCCCTGGTCGTACTCGCCGCGCTCCAGGCCGGTCTCGCGCCGCCCGGTCCCGCTGATGGTGACGCCCAGCTCGAGCAGCCGGCGCAGGGAGGGCCACTCCCGCAGCTTCGGGCCGAGGATGTCCGCGTCGGGCCGGGCGGCCGCCGCGTCGAGCAGGGCCTGCAGCGCGTCCGGGGCGGGGTTCGCGTCGTCGTGCAGGAGCCAGACCCACTCCGGGGTCCGACCGGCCTCGGCCAGGGTGACGAGGCCGTCCGCGACGGCGTCGGGGAAGCCGGCGCCGGCCGGCAGGCGGCGGAGCGCGAGGGGCAGGCGTCCGTCGAGCGCGCCCCGGACCAGCTCGGTGCTGCCGTCCTTGCTGCCGGTGTCGATCGCGACGACCGAGTCGACCGGCGCGGTCTGCGCCAGGAGGCCGTCGAGGACGGCCGGCAGCCACGAGGCACCGTCGTGGCTCACCAGGAGGACGGCGACCTCGGGTTGTTGCGACACGAGGCCTGACCCTACGTCCGCGGATGTGAAGGGGGCACATCCGGCGGGCTTCGGGCGCACGACCTACGTGCAGGACCGGGTTTCGACTCGCGGTCGCGAGCTCGCAGGCTCGCTCGCGCGCTCGCTCAACCTGCCCGGGCCCACGCAGGACGCTCGTTCCTCGCGTCCTGCTGCCCGGTCAGACAGCCCGCTTCTTCAGCTTGCGACGCTCCCGCTCCGACAGTCCGCCCCAGATCCCGAAGCGCTCGTCGTTGCCGAGCGCGGCCTCGAGGCACTCGATGCGGACCTCGCAGGTCTGGCAGACCTTCTTGGCCTCGCGCGTCGATCCGCCCTTCTCAGGGAAGAACGCCTCGGGGTCGGTCTGGGCGCACAGTGCGCGCTCCTGCCACCCCAGCTCTTCGGACTCTGCTTCTACCAGGAAAAGTTCCCTCACGACTCTGCCCCTTTGTTCGACCCCACGTGCCCGAACGACACACTTGGAATTACATAGGTGTCATACCCGAAGAGTCAAGGTCGAATCTGCTATACGCCTGCCCGGGGGACGATGGTCCCGGTGTGCTACCGGACGGGGTGCCGATGGCGGATCGCGTGGCACAAGGCACAGTTGGACCCCGTGGAAGCGAGTACGTCGACGACACCGGATCCGACACTGCGGGACATCACCGTCCTCTCCGGCGGCATGGGCGGGGCGAAGTTCCTGCAGGGACTGCTGCACGGGATCGCCTCCGGCACGCTGCCCGGCGTCGCCGCGGACGCGCGCGTGAGCGTCATCGCGAACACCGCTGACGACTGGTGGGTGCACGGGCTCAAGGTGTGCCCCGACCTCGACACGGTGATGTACACCCTCGGCGACGGCATCGACCCGGGCCGCGGATGGGGGCGTCGCGAGGAGACGTGGAGCGCCAAGGAGGAGCTGGCGGCGTACGGCGTCGAACCCACCTGGTTCGGCCTCGGCGACCGCGACATCGCGACCCACCTGGTCCGCACCCAGCTGCTGGAGGCGGGCTACCCGCTGTCCGACGTCACCGCCGCGCTGTGCCGGCGCTGGCTGACACCGGCGTACGGCGACGCCGTGACCCTGCTGCCGATGACCGACGACCGGGTGGAGACCCACGTCGCCGTGGCGGACCCCGAGGCACCGAGCGGGCGGCGCGTGGTCCACTTCCAGGAGTACTGGGTCCGGATGCGGGCCGAGGTCCCCGCCGAGACCGTCGTGTTCGTCGGCCTCGACCAGTCGACGCCCGCGCCCGGCGTGGTCGACGCGATCGCCGGCTCCGACGTGGTGTTCCTGCCGCCGTCGAACCCGGTCGTGTCCGTCGGAACGATCCTCGGCGTCCCCGGCGTCCGCGAAGCGCTGCGCGCCACGAGCGCGAAGGTGGTCGGACTCTCCCCCATCGTCGGCTCCTCGCACGTGCGCGGGATGGCCGAGCAGATGCTGACGTCGATCGGCGTGGAGGTCAGCGCCGCCGGGGTCGGCCTCAACTACGGGGCCCGGGCCCAGGGCGGCGTGCTCGACGGCTGGCTCGTGGACGAGCGCGACGCCGGCCAGGTCGAGCGGCTGCAGGCGGCGGGCATCGCGTGCGCCGCCGTACCGCTGATGATGACCGACCACGACGCCACCGCGGCGATGGCCGGCGCCGCGCTGCGCCTGGTGGCCGGCTCGTGAGCGCTGCCGGCGGCGGCGCACTGACCGTCACCGCACCCGACAGCGTCCCCGAGGTCGCCCCCGGGTCGGACCTCGCCGCACTCCTGCTGGAGGCGCTCGGGCCCGGTGCGCTCCTCGACGGCGACGTCCTGGTGGTGACCAGCAAGGTGGTCAGCAAGGCCGAGGGACGCGTCGTCACCGGCGAGCGCGAGGACTGGATCGGCCGCGAGACCCAGCGGCTGGTCGCGGTCCGCGGCGCGACCCGGATCGTGCGCAACCGGCTCGGGCTCACCATGGCCGCCGCCGGCATCGACGCCTCGAACGTGGCCGGCGGCTCGCTGGTCCTGCTGCCCGAGGACCCCGACGCCTCGGCGCGGCGGCTGCGCGCCGCGGTCGCCGAGCAGGCCGGCGTCAACGTCGGCGTGGTGATCACCGACACCGCCGGGCGGGCCTGGCGCGAGGGACAGACGGACATCGCCATCGGCG
Organism: Nocardioides sp.; assembly: GCA_035554935.1. Lineage (GTDB taxonomy): Bacteria > Actinomycetota > Actinomycetes > Propionibacteriales > Nocardioidaceae > Nocardioides. Next base: position 11,769 of record DATMHM010000037.1, read on the forward strand.
CCGCCGGGCTCGTCGTGCTCGAGTCCTTCGCCGGCCGGGTCGACGCGCACGGCAACGAGCTGGCCGTCACCGCCCCCGCCGTCGCCGACGAGATCGCGTCCGCGGTCGAGCTGGCCCAGGGCAAGCTCGCCGGCCGCCCCTGCGCCGTGCTCCGCGGCCGGCCGGACCTGGTCCTCCCCGCCGGCGACGACGGCCCCGGCGCGGCCGCGCTGGTGCGCGCCGAGGGCGCCGACCTGTTCGGGTACGGCGCCCGGGAGGCCGTCGTACGCGCCGTCGCCGCGGACCCCGGCGACCGGGCCCCCTTCGGCTCGCCCGTCGGCCCCGACGAGCTCGTCGCCGCCCTGGCCCGTGCCGGGATCACCGCCCGGACCGACACCCGGGCCGGCGCGAGCAGCGTGCTCGCGGCCGCCGACCGCCGGGTCGCCGTCGACATCGTGGCCTTCGCGCACGGCTGGGCGGTCGCTCCCGACGACACCGGTGTCGGCACCGACCTGCGCCTGTCACCCGTCAGTCCGTAGACTTCCCGCGTTCCACGCACCCACCCCAGACGAGGTACCCCGAACCGTGGCCAAGTCCAGCAAGTCCGAGAAGTCGGACCGCCGCCAAGTCATCGACGACATCCGGCGCAAGCAGAAGAGCGCCGACAAGCGTCAGGGCATGGCCATCGTCGGTGTCTGTGTGCTCGTCGCGCTCCTCATCGTGGGGGCCGCCGCCTGGAACCCGATCAAGACCGCGATCGAGAAGGCCCGCTACGCCGGCACCCCGCTCGACGAGATCGGCGCCGCGGCCTCGGTCTGCGGCGAGGTCACCGAGAAGGAGGCGACCGGCAGCGGGGACCACGTCCCCACCGGCACCCAGGTCGACTACGCCGACGCGCCCCCGGCCTTCGGCTCGCACTGGAACGAGGCGGGCGTCGCCCCGGCCCCGATCACCGACCGCTACTACACCGCGGACAGCAGGCCCGAGCTCGAGTCCCTCGTGCACAACCTCGAGCACGGCTACACGATCCTCTGGTACGACCAGACCGCCGCCGACGACTCCGGCGAGGTCGCCGCGATCAAGGCCATCGCCGCCAGCCTCGACGCCAACGACACCAACCAGCGCCTGAAGTTCAAGGCCGTGCCGTGGACCAGCGAGGACGGCGCGGCGTTCCCCGACGGCCAGCACATCGCGTTCACGCACTGGCGCAACGACGCGGCCGCGCAGAAGTCCTACGGCGCGTTCCAGTACTGCTCCGAGACGAGCGGCGCTGCGCTGGAGGCGTTCATGGCCGAGTACCCGTTCACGGACTCCCCCGAGCCCTACGTGCCCTGATCTGCGCTGATCTGCGCTCTGCGCGGGCGAGGGTTCCGGCACCGGGGCCAGGGGTCTCGTCTAGGTGAGGTCGGAGCGGCCCTGGTCCTTCAACGCCGACACGATCTTCTTGACGTCCTGCGCGCGTTCGCGGGTGGTGACGAGGAGGGCGTCGGGGGTGTCGACGACGACCACGTCGTCGAGGCCGATCACGGCCACCACCCGTCCCGAGGCCGGGACCACGATCCCGGAGCTGTCGACGAGCTGGGTGAGGGCGCCGTCGCCGAGGACGGTGCACTGCTCCTCCTCGCCGAGGAGCGTCGCCAGGGAGTCGAAGTCGCCGACGTCGTCCCAGCCGAAGGAGCCGGGCACGGTCGCGACCCGGCCCGCGGCGGCCGCCGGCTCGGCGATGGCGTGGTCGATCGCGATCCGCGGCAGCTTCTCCCACAGCTCCCCGAGCCGGTCCGGCTCGGCGGCGATGGCCCGCAGGTGGGCGGCGAACTCCGCGTCCTGCCCGGCCAGCAGGTCCAGCAGCACGGTGGGGCGGACGACGAACATGCCGGCGTTCCAGCGGTAGCGGCCGGTCGCGAGGTAGTCCTCCGCGACGGAGGTCGACGGCTTCTCCACGAACTCGACCACCCGACGCACGTCGGGGTGGCCGTCGAGGGCCTCGCCCTGGTGGATGTAGCCGAACGCGGAGGAGGGGAAGGTCGGCTCGATGCCGATGGTCACCAGCCAGTCGTCGCGGGCGGCGGCCACCGCGGCCGCGACAGCAGCGTGGAAGCGGTCGTCGTCGGCGATCACGTGGTCGGCCGCGAACGACCCCATCACCTCGGCGCCGCGACGCTCCAGCACCGCCGCGGCGAGGCCGATCGCGGCCATCGAGTCGCGTGCCGACGGCTCGGCGAGCACGGCGTCGTCGGGCAGCTGGTGCAGCTGGCGTCGTACGGCGTCGCGGTGCGCGGCCCCGGTGACCACGACCACCCGGTCACCGACCACGGGCGCGAGCCGGTCGCGGGTCTGCTCGAGCAGCGTGCGACCGCTGCCGGTGAGGTCGTGCAGGAACTTGGGCGAACCGGCACGGGAGAGCGGCCACAGCCGGGTCCCGGCGCCACCCGCGGGGACGACGGCCCAGAAGCCGGGGATCTCGTCAGCGACCATGCGCGGCAGAGTAGGGCACGGGCGGCCAGTAGCCTCGGCCGGGTGACCTCCGCGACCCCCTCCACCTTCGCCGACGTCCTCGCCCAGCGGCTGCGCAGCGACCCCGGCCAGCCGCTCGTCACCTTCTACGACCACGCCTCCGGCGAGCGGGTCGAGCTGTCCGTGACCACGTGGGCGAACTGGGTCGCGAAGGCGGGGTCGCTGCTCGTCGACGAGCTCGGCCTGGAGCGCGGCGACCGGCTCGGGATCGACCTGCCTCCGCACTGGCTCGGCACCGTCTTCCTCGGCGCCGCGTGGCACGCCGGCCTGGTGGTCGTCGCCGAGCCCGACCCGGGCGACGCGCCCGAGGCGGTGCTGTGCGGCCCCGGAACACTCGCGTCGTGGGCGCCGCTGGCCTCGACGACGACGGTCCTCGCCACGGCCCTGCTGCCGCTGGGCGTGCGGTTCCGCGAGCCGCTCCCGGAGGGCGTGCACGACGTCGGCGTGGAGATCTGGTCCCAGCCCGACGCGTTCACCCCGTGGGACCCGCCGACCGCGGACGACCTCGCCTGGACGTCGGCGGGGGCCGAGCTGACCCAGGCCGGGCTGTGGAGCGAGGCAGCCGCCGGCCGTCTGGTCGGCGGCGGCCGCCTCCTCTCGGTCGCGAACCCGGTGACGGATCCGGCGACCTTCAGCGAACCGCTCACCCAGGGCGGTTCGCTCGTGCTGGTCGCCCAGGCCGACCAGGGGCAGCTCGAGGCGGCCTACGCCGCCGAGCGCGCCACTGCTCGCTTCCCTGCCTGAGCGACCAGCCCGAGTCTCGGGCGACCCTGTCCGGTCGGGACTGGGTCGTGGTCGGAGCGGCCCTCAGCCCGCCAGGTCGTAGGTCCTCGTGGTGCCGATCGGGATCGGCGAGGCCAGCCCGGTCGGCGTACCCCGCAGCAGCTGGTACTGCCCGGTGCTGCCGACCCGCGCGATCACGTCGCTGTGCCAGTCGCCGTTGATGCTGGACACACCGATCATCGCGTCGTAGCCGCTGGCGCTCTGCGCGAGCACCCGGGTCGACGTCCAGCCGCCGGGACCGTTGCCGTAGTAGACGGTCAGCTTCGAGCCGTCCCGCACGATGCTGTCCGGGGCCCCGTCGCCGCTGTCCCAGCGGCCGGCGGCGAGGTGGTCGCCGCCCGCGACGCCTGCGTACGCCGGATAGCTGTTGCGCCAGCCGTTGAGGCCCCGCCCGGGAAGGATCCGCATCCGGTAGCCCTTCGGTTGCGCCATCAGGTCCGGCCACCCGTCACCCGTGACGTCGCCGACCGGCACGATCAGCTCCCAGGAGCCGGTGTACTTCCGGATCACGACCGGGGCCGCGAGCTTCGCCCGGCCCAGGCCGCGGTAGAGCAGCAGCGCGCCGTCGCTCGCGCGCTGGCCCATCACATCGGCGTACCCGTCGCGGTCCCAGTCGCCGGCCCGCCAGATCCGGGTGAGGCCCTTGAAGCTGCGACCGGTGTCGACCGCCCGGCTCAGCCGGTAGCGACCGTCGACGTTGACGATGGGCGAGATGAACCCGCGACCGTCGGAGCGGCGGCGCAGCACCAGGTCGGGGATGCGCGAGCTGGCGAAGTTCGACTCGACGTCCTTGCCCCGCCACGCCTTCTGCAGCGCCCGTGCGTCGCTGCGGATGGTCGGGAGCATCGCATAGAGGTAGCGGCCGGGGCACGCCGTGCTGCCCGCGTCGCGGTGCCCGTTGACGGCCGGGAAGTAGGTGCTGCCGAGCTTCTGGCTGGTGTCGCTCGCCGAGACGCCGTGCAGCGACAGCTTCCAGGCGAACAGCTTCGCGTACGCGGTGACCATGGCGCTGCTCGGGCGTGCGGTGTCGAAGTTGCCGATCGCCGACATGGAGAAGGAGTACTGGTTGTAGCCCCGCGTGTGCGCGCCCACGACCGGACGGTCGACGCCCCCGGCGCGGCCCTCCCAGATCCGGCCGAACCGGTCGACCAGGAAGTTGTAGCCGATGTCGCTCCAGCCCCGTGTCTTCACGTGGTAGCTGTAGATGCCCCGGATGATGCCGGGCACCTGGTCGGCCGTGTAGCCGTTGGCGTTGACGGTGTGGTGCACGAAGCCCGCGTGCACCTCGTAGTAGCTCAGCGACGACCGGTCGCGGATGCTCTCGTTGGCACCCCACTGGGCGCGGGAGTAGATCCGCGGCCGCGCCGTGTAGACGCCGGCCTGGAGCTCGAGGTCCTCCTCGGTGACCTCACCGTCGCTCGTTCCGTCGCTCGTTCCGTCGGTGCCCGTGGCGGGGTCGCCGGTGCCGTCCACGTCGGCGGTGTCGATCGCCGGCTGCTCCTTCGCGGTCGCCTTCGCCCTGCCCGGGTCGATGACCGCGATCTTCATGTCGGCCGGAGCCGCTTCCTCGGTGGCCACCCGGACCTGCACGGCGTCGACGTCGCCGACCAGCAGCGCGTCGGTGCCGGGCCGGGCCCGCTTCCCCTCCGCCGTGCTCGGGTCGGGGCCGTGCTCGTCGTGGTACTCCGCCGTCGTCCAGCCCGACCACTCCTCACCCGTCCGGGTGCGGACCTCGATCTCGATCGCGTCGTCCTCGACCGTGCTCCCCGGCGCCCAGGTGACACCGACCGTGCCGTACCCGTCGACCGGCAGCTCGTCGCTGTTGACGACCTCCCCGGCGCCCTTCGTGGCGACCTCACGGGCGTGCAGGCGCGCCGCCGGCCGCCCCTCGGGGGCCGTCAGCGCGTACTGCTCGACCTCTGCCTCGACCGCGTCGGTCGGGACCTCCGCGGCCCGCAGGGCGACGTCCGTCGGCACGATGTCGACCGGCTCCGACGGCTTGACCTCCATCGTGACGGTACGCGCCGCCGGGGTCAGCACGGCGACCACGACCGCGAGCGCCAGCAGCTGCTGGCACAGCGTCACGAACCTCAGGCGGTGCCCCTTCTCAGGGGCTTCGGGGATGTACGACGACATGGCTCTGCTCCAGACAAGTGTGAGGGGAAGTTGTCACACGAGTAGCAACTTTCACATGAGTCACACGCGTCAGGGAAGCCTTCGTGAGTAACTACAATCATGTAATTTCCACTCGACACGCCGTGACTCGCCCACTTTCTTCGGCACTCCCCCGGGGCACCTGAGCAGGCGCCTGCGGCGCCTCCCGGGGGCCGGGTGGGCGCCTGCGGCGCCTCCCGCCGGACCCCCGCGGAGGCTCGGAGCGGGGGCCCCGCCGTCGGCGTCATGCACCTGCCACGCAACGGGAGTCAGTCGCGGACGCCGACGGCACCCCGATTCGCCTCCGCGGGGGTCCGGCGTCCGGCGCCTCCGGCGCCCACCCGGCCCACGTCCGGCCCACGTCCGGCGCCTCCGGCGCTCGTCGTGCCGCCAGACGGAGGCAGGACCTACGCAAGCCAACCGCGCGGCCGGCAGCGTAGCGCCGGCGACACGCTCGGCCCATCCAACTCAGATGTCGTTGCCGATCTCGGCGTCGGACATGGCCTGCTCGTCGGTCTTGTCGTACTCGAGGTAGTGGATGGCGGCCTTGGGGTCGCCCTCGAAGCCGAGGCGGCCCTTCTCGAGGACGAGGACACGGCTGCACATCTTCTCGACCGAGGCGGGCGAATGGCTGACGTAGACGAGGGTGCGGCCGCTGTCGCGGATCTCCATCATCTTCTGCATGCACTTGGCGCGGAAGGGCTTGTCGCCGACGGCGAGGACCTCGTCGGCGAGGAAGATGTCGGAGTCGACGTGGATGGCGACGGCGAACCCGAGGCGGGCGCGCTGGCCGGACGAGTAGTGCCCGACGGGGGCCTCGAGGGTGCGGCCGAGGTCGGCGAAGGCGACGATGTCGTCGTACTTGCGCTTCAGCTCGCGCTCGGACATGCCGAGGATGGCGGCGTTGAGCACGAGGTTCTCGGAGCCGCTGAGCTGGGGGTGGAAGCCGGCGCCGGTGGCGATCAGGCCGGCGATCCGGCCGCGGGTGAGCAGGGTGCCCTGGTCGGGGCGCATCACGCCGTTGATCATCTTGAGCAGGGTGCTCTTGCCGGAGCCGTTGAGCCCCATCAGGCCGATCGACTCGCCGGCCTCGACCGTGAAGGACAGGTCCTCGATGGCGTTGAACTTGTCGCTGGTCTTGTGCCCGCGCGCCTTGGCGACCGTGACCTCCTTGAAGGTCCGGTGGTAGCGGAGCGTGAACTCCTTGGTGATGTTCTCGGCGACGATCGAGGCGGCCATGTCAGAGACGCTCCGGGATCTTGTTCTCGAGCCGGCTGAACACCCACTGTGCGACCGCCAGCAGCACCAGGCAGCCCAGCAGGGACAGCGCGCCGTGCGTGATCAGGTTGTCGGGCATGACGACCTGGCCGTCGGCGGCCATCCGGTCCAGCTCGGCGTCGCTGATGGTGGGGTACCAGAACGCGCGCTGGAAGAGGACGACCGCGTCGGCGAGGGGGTTGAGCAGGTAGTAGTCGGCGAAGCGCCCGAACCGGTCGTGCACCATCGCGTAGGGGTACATCATCGGCACCCCGAAGCGCACGAAGTTCGTGAGCACGTTGACGATGTTGCCGAAGTCGCGGAAGAACACGTTGGCCGCGCTGAAGAGCAGGGCCCCGGAGAGGCCGATGGCCGCGATGATCGCGATGGCCAGCAGCAGGCAGGCCAGGCCGACGGGGTCGGGCGACCAGCCGGACAGCAGGCAGGCTACGAGCAGGATCACCATCTGCGGGACGACGTGGTAGAGCGACACCAGCATGGTCGCGACCGGGAACATCTCCCGCGGCATCGCCATCTTCACGACCAGCGCCTTGTTGCGCATGATCGAGCGGGTCCCGGCGCTGAAGGTCTCGTTGAAGAAGTGGACCAGGATCAGCGCCGCGAACAGGTGGATCGGGAAGTTCGGGACGTCCTTGTGCAGCTGGAACAGGAACCCGATGACGAACCAGTAGATGAAGAACTGGGTGAGCGGGTTGATGTAGGACCACATCAGGCCCAAGAACGAGCCCTGGTAGCGCGCGCTGATCTCCCGTCGGACCAGCAGCTTGAGCAGGTAGCGCTGCTGGAAGACTGCCAGCAGGCCGTTGTCGGCCGACGGCGGCCGCAGCGGCAGCTCCTCGTTGTCCCGGGCCGGTCCGGTCGCGACGTCAGTCATCGGCACCGTCCCCGGTCCACGGCGCGAACGTCTTCTCCCACGCCTCGGGCGAGGTGATGTCGTCGAGCGCGTCGCGGTACTGCCGCGCCAGCTCCGGCCACTGCCGGGTGAACCGCGCGTGGAGGTCGATGGTGCGCTTCAGCAGCGCCCGGTAGGTCTCCGGGTCGCGGCGGTAGAGCGCGGCGGCGGTGCCGTCGTTCATGGACACGATGGCCGAGTCGAAGCCGGCGAGCCGGTACCACTTGGCGTCGATGGCCGGGATGACCGCCTCGGGGTTGGACCGCGACAGCGCCCGCGGCGACTTCAGCTGGCGCAGCGGCGCGAGGCCGGCGCTGATCAGCTGCGACTTGCGGCTCGGGACCCGGGTGAGGTCCTTCTTGAGCGGCTTCTCCATCCGCGGCGGCGGCAGGGTGTCGACGTCGGCGACCAGCTGCGCGTCGGTGAACCCGGAGCGGACCTTGTTCACCTCGGCGAGCCGGGTGGGCAGCATGTCGTGCAGGGCCTGCGGGCCGCGCAGCACGTCCTCCATCGCCTGGAGCCGCAGCTCGGCGGTGGAGTACTGCATCGCGACCAGGTGGGCGAGCTGGTTGTTGAACAGCTCGCGCACCACGCGGCCGCCGCGCGGGAACGTGGAGTGCAGCAGCGCGGCCACCAGCCGGTTGCGCAGGTGGAAGTAGGACTGCCAGTCCAGGGCGTCGTTCTTGTCGGTCCACGGCACGTGCCAGACCGCCGCACCGGGCAGGGTGACCGTCGGGAACCCGTGCTCGCGGGCGCGCAGGCCGTACTCGGCGTCGTCCCACTTGATGAACAGCGGCAGCGACAGGCCGATCCGCTCGATCACCTCGCGCGGGATCAGGCAGGAGAACCAGCCGTTGAAGTCGACGTCGACCCGCTTGTGCAGCCAGCGGGCGGAGCGGATGTTGCGGGAGGAGAAGTCCCACTGGACGTAGCCGTCCTCGGGCGTGCGCCACCAGAACCGCCACGGGTCCACGACCTCGCCGAAGCTGTGCAGCCGCGAGCGGGCGTAGAGGCTGAACATGTGTCCGCCGACGATCGTGGGGCGACGGGCGAGGTCCCCGAAGGTGACCTGGCGGATGATGCTCTCGGGCTCGCAGACGACGTCGTCGTCCATCAGCAGCGTGTAGGTCGCCGTGCCCTTGCGCACGGACTCCAGCTGGCCGCGGGCGTAGCCGCCCGACCCGCCGAGGTTCCCTTGCTTGACGATCCGGAGCTTCTCCCCCAGCGCCTCGACCGCCTTCGGGAACAGCTCGGCGTCCTCGACCAGCTGGGTGCCCTGCTCCATCACGAAGACGGTGTCGAGGTACGACGCCAGGTCCTCGCTCCCGAACTGCACCAGCAGCTCGGAGCAGAACTCCGGGCGGTTCATCGTGGTGATGGCGACGTCGACCGTGCCGTGCGCGGCGCGGTCGGCGGGGACCTCGGCGGTCCACTCGGCGGAGACGACGACCGGCGCGTCGCCGGCCAGGACGTCGTACCAGTACCAGCCGCCGTCGATGAACGGCTTGAGACTGAGGTCGAAGTCGAAGGTCTGCGGGCCGTCCCCGGTGGACTCGGCGGCGTCGACGCGCTGGCTGTTGCCGTTGGCGAGCGACTTGTTGACCACGACCGTGGCGCCCGCGCCCTCGACGGTGACGGACAGGCGGACCTGGTCGACGATGGTCCACCGGCGCCAGTAGCTGGCCGGGAAGCCGTTGAAGTAGGAGCCGAGGCTGAGCTGCTGCCCGGCGTCGACCTGGAGCCGGGTGCGGTCGAGCAGCTGCTCGGGCCGGAGCTTGTCGAGGCTGCCCGCGCGCTGGCGGATCGCGGTGTTGTTGAGCTCGCGCGCCGCGCGGCTGCCGCCGACGACGTACTTGTCCTCGTCGAGGTTGGCCTCGGCGAGGTCGACGTAGAGCGGGTAGACCTCGGCGTCGCCGTCGAGCGGCAGGATCTGGCGCTGCAGGAGCCGGCGGACGGTTCCGCTGCCGCTGGTCGAGTCCGTCATGCGTCCACCCCGCCGCTCTTGAGCTCCGCGCCCTCCGCGAAGTGCGGGCGCAGCTTGTTGTCGAACATCGACAGCGCGGACGCGATGGCCATGTGCATGTCGAGGTACTTGTAGGTGCCGAGCCGGCCGCCGAAGAGGACCATCGGCTCCTTCTCGGCGAGGTCGCGGTACTTCAGCAGCTTCGCGCGGTCCTCGGCGGTGTTGATCGGGTAGTACGGCTCGTCGTCGTCCTCGGCGAAGCGGCTGTACTCGTGCACGACGACCGACTTGCCCGGCAGGTAGGTGCGCTCCGGGTGCAGGTGCTTGAACTCGAGCACCCGGGTCCACGGGACGTCCTGGTCGTTGGCGTTGACCACGCCGGTGCCCTGGTAGTCGTCGACGTCGACGACCTCGGACTCGAGGTCGACGGTGCGCCAGGACAGGCGACCCTCGGAGTTGCCGAAGTACTCGTCGACCGGGCCCGTGTAGACGATCGGGACCTTGCCCTTGAACTCGTCGGCGACGTCGAAGAAGTCGGTGTCGAGGCGGACCTCGATGTTGGGGTGGTCGGCCATCCGCTCCAGCCAGGCGGTGTAGCCGTCGACCGGGAGGCCCTCGAACCTGTCGTTGAAGTAGCGGTTGTCGAAGTTGTAGCGGACCGGGAGGCGCGTGATGATGTCCGCGCTCAGCTCCTTGGGGTCGGTCTGCCACTGCTTCGCGGTGTAGCCCTTGATGAACGCCTCGTAGAGCGGACGTCCGATCAGGCTGATCGCCTTCTCCTCGAGGTTCTTCGCGTCCTTGGTGTCGATCTCGCTGGCCTGCTCGGCGATCAGCGCCCGCGCCTCGTCGGGGGTGTGGCTCTTGCCGAAGAAGCTGTTGATCAGCGCGAGGTTCATCGGCAGGGAGTAGACCTGTCCCTGGTACTTGCCGAACACCCGGTGCTGGTAGTTCGTGAACGCGGTGAAACGGTTCACGTACTCCCAGACCCGCTCGTTGCTGGTGTGGAACAGGTGGGTGCCGTACTTGTGCACCTCGATGCCCGTCTCGGGCTCGAACTCGCTGTAGGCGTTGCCCCCGAGGTGGTAGCGGCGCTCGAGCACGAGGACCTTCAGGTCCAGCTCGGCGGCGCAGCGCTCGGCGATCGTCAGGCCGAAGAAGCCGGAGCCGACGACGACGAGATCGGGTTGGCCGGGGGTCGACGAGGTGGTGGACACGATCGGTCAGTCTACGGATCGTGGCGGCAGGGACCGCATCTGACGCGCGTCACGCAGCGCACGCGTGACGTTGCGCACCTCCGCGCGGCCGCCGCGCAGGGGGCTGAGCAGGACGACCACCGCGGCGACCAGCCACGGCTTGAGTCGGACGGCGAGGTTCTCGCCGTAGCGGAAGTGGACCGCGAACAGGTTGCGGTACATGTAGTACCCCTTCCAGCCCGCGAGGTCGTGCTGCTGGTCGAAGTCCAACTGGCGGACCAGGACCGCGTCGCGGACCGCCCGGATCGCGAAGCCGGCCCGCCGGGCCCGGATCGCGAAGTCCACGTCGTCGTAGAAGATGAAGAACGAGGGATCCGGCAGGCCGATCGCGTCGACCACCTCGCGCCGGACGAGGAAGCCCTCGAAGGCGACGTTCTCGACCTCGACCGTGGCGGGCATCGCGGCGCGGTCGGCGTACGTCGAGTCGACGCTGGCCGTCTTCGGGCGGATCGCCAGCGGGTTGTGCAGGTCGAAGCGGAGGGCCGCCTTCTCGACGAGCGCGCCGGTCCGGTCCTCGCGGACCGCGATCAGGCAGGACCCGTCGGCCTCCAGCAGCCGGGTCAGGCAGTCCGGGGCCGGGACGACGTCGTCGTCCATCAGCCACATGACGTCGTAGCCCTTCTCATGGGCCGTGCGCAGCCCGAGGTGGAAGCCGCCGGCGCCGCCGAGGTTGTCGGTGGTGTGGATCGCGACCAGCCCGGGCAGCGTGCTGCGCTCGAGCACGTCGCGGGTGTGGTCGGTGCTCGCGTTGTTGACGACGAGGACGGCGTCGGGGGCGCGCTCGAGCCGGCCGAGGCCCTCCAGCATCCGCTCGAGCAGGTCGGCGCGGTTGAACGTGACCACCACGACGGCGACGCGCTCCCTGCTCATCGCAGGTACCTCCGGTGCCCGGTGAAGTCGCCGCGCAGGCCGGCGATCGCCGCCCGCGCGCTCAGCGGGACCCGGGCCGGCTGCGGCCGGGTGAGCAGGTAGAACCACACGGTCTTGAGCCAGAACAGCAGCACGTGCAGCCAGCCGCGGTAGGTGCGCAGGTTGAGCGTGTTGTTGCGGGCCATGCAGTAGTGCTTGAGGTCGCTCGGCGTGTGGTTGTACGTCGTCCGGCCGAACATCATCGGCGTGCCGAGGTCGTCGGTGGCCGGGTGCAGGAAATGGGCGTCGACCACGGTCGCGATCCGGGCGCCGGCCCGCTCGGCGCGCCAGAGGTACTCCACGTCGTCGCCCCAGATGAAGAACTCCTCGCGGGGCAGGCCGATCCGCTCGACCAGGTCGCGGGTCAGCAGGACGCCGTTGAACGGGATCACCACGTCGTCGATCAGGCCGTCGGTCGCGGCCGCCTCGACGGCCGCCATCTCGTGGACGACGCGGGTGCCGCCGGGCAGCCGGATCGGGAAGCACAGCCGCGCCGGGTCCTGCTCGGCGAGGACGGCGGGCCCGCAGAACTCGAGCCCGTCCCGCTCGACCCGCTCGAGGAGCAGGGCCAGGCAGTCCGGCGCCGGCAGGCCGTCGTCGTCCATCAGCCAGACCAGGTCGGCGCCCTCGCGGACGGCCCAGCCGAGGCCGTGGTGGAAGCCGCCGGCACCGCCGGTGTTGGTGGCGAGCGTCTCGAACCGGACCCCGGGATCGTCGAGCGAGGCGAGCCACTCCCCCGTGCCGTCGGTGGAGGCGTTGTCGACGACGAGGATCCGATCGAGCCCGTCGACCTCCTGCAGCCTCGGGACGAGCCGCTGCAGCATGCCCAGCCGGTTGAAGGTCACCACGACTGCCTGCACGCGCACGGCGGCCACCCTACTGGCCGGGTCGGGCCGGTCAGGATTCGTCGGGAGCGAGCAGCGCGTCGGGGTCCAGCCGCGGCGGGATGCTGGCCAGCGCCGCCTGCACGAGGGCGGTGCGGGCCTTGACCACGACCGCACGACGCATCCGGCCACCGCCCTCGCCGAGCAGCCCGGTGACGACCTCGCCCACCTCGCGGTCGCTGTAGGACGGCCGGGTGCCCGGCTCGACCACGACGTCGGGCAGCGCGACCAGCACGGGGAGGATCTGGTCGCCGAGGGCGTCCAGCACCTTGAACCGCTGGTAGCGGTCCATCGTCGCCCACGCGGTCTCGACGTCGACGCCCTTGCGCCGCAGCTTCCGGTCGGAGCCCACCACCAGCTTCGCGGCCCCGTGCAGGGCGGCCGTCAGCTCGTGCTCGGTGAATCTCATGGCGCCCAGTGTGGCCGATGCCACCGTCCGCCCCGGAGCCGATGCCGAATCACGGCCGCCGGTGCGGCGGCACTACGGTGGAGGCGTGGACACTGCCGCCGTGCTGGCCCTGCTCGAGGACGTCGCCGCGAAGGTGATCACGCCCCGGTTCCGGGCGCTGGCCGAGCACCAGGTCAGCGAGAAGAACCCGGGCGACCTGGTGACGATCGCCGACCACGAGTCCGAGGCGCTGATCACGGCCGCCCTGCTCGAGGCCTACCCCGACGCCGTGGTCCTCGGCGAGGAGGCGATGTCCGCCGACGCCGCGTTGCTGGACCGCTTCGCGCTGGCCGACCACGCCTTCACCGTCGACCCGGTCGACGGCACCAAGAACTTCGTGCACGGCTCCCCCGACCACGCCGTCATGGTCTCGGAGGTGATCGGCGGCGAGGTCACCCGCGGCTGGATCCTGCAGCCCCAGCACGACGCGGCCTACGTCGCCGAGCGTGGCGCCGGCGCGTGGCTCAACGGCGAGCGGCTGACCGTCACGACCGGGGCGCGGGCGCCGTACCGCACGGCGCGACGGCAGTGGGTCGGCCGCGAGCTGCCCGGCCTCGGCGCGCTGGAGCTGACCTGGGCGTGCTGCGGGGTCGACTACCCGCACCTGATCGCGGGCGACGCGGCCGCGCTGGTCTACAACCGCTCGATGCCCTGGGACCACCTCCCCGGCGGGCTGATCCTCACCGAGGCCGGGGGCGTGCTCGGCCGCCACGACGGCGGGCCGCTCGTCCCCCGCGCCCTCGAGGGCGGCATCATCGCGGCCCCCGACCGGGAGACGTACGACGCCGTGGTGACCGCGCTGGCGGCCTAGCCTCAGCAGGCGGCGGCCACGTCGTCGGTGTCGTTGGCGACATAGCCGTCGTTGCGGGAGCCGAGCGAGCCGCCGGTGACCTTGCCGGCCTTCTTGCGGCGCGGCGTGGACTCGGGGTCGACCTTGCCCTCGGCGCGGTCGATGGCCGTGCGCACCATGTCGTGGACCTTGTCGATGTCGGGCTTCGCCGTGTTGATGTGCGGCGGCACCAGGGAGACCGTGGAGACCTTCTGGTCGCGGGCACGCAGGGCGAGCTGGACGAAGTCGTTGAGCGCGCCGCCGGGGATGTCGGTCCGGATCATCGCGCTCGAGGCGCGGGCGATCTCCTGGAAGTTGGTGAGCGCCTGCTTCGGGCTGACCTGGGTCAGCAGCGCGGTCATCACGCACTTCTGCCGCGCCATCCGGGAGTAGTCGTCGCTGCCCTCGCGGGAGCGGGCGAACCAGAGCGCCTCAAAGCCGTTGAGCCTGCGCTTGCCGGGCTCGATGTAGCCGGTCACGTCGCTGCCGAGCCCGCCGACCGGGATCCGCTGGCGCACGTTGAGGGTCACGCCGCCGAAGGCGTCGACGAGCCGCTTGAAGCCGCGCATGTTGACCATCACCCAGTGGTTCATCTCCAGGCCGGTGATGCCTTCGATCGCCTGGACGGTGGCGTCGATGCCCGGGTTCTCGGAGTCGAACAGGTCGGTGTGGTCCTCGGCCCAGGTGCTGACGCCGTTGAGGTAGCAGCCGTCGCAGTCGAAGCCGTCGGGGAACTGCTCGTCCATGACGGAGCCCTCGCGGAACGGGAAGTCCTCCATGTTGCGCGGCAGGCCGATCATCACGGTGCGGCCGGTCTGCGCGTGGATCGAGGCGACGGTCATCGAGTCGGGTCGCAGCCCCCACCGGTCGGCCCCGGAGTCGCCGCCCAGGAGCAGGATGTTGTAGCGGCCGTCCTTGGCGGCGCCGAGGTCGCCGTCGACGAACATCGTGAGCCAGTCCCGCTGGGCGGAGGCGAGGTGTGCGCCGAAGAGCATGGTGCCGGCGACCGAGAAGCAGAGGATCCCGTTGACCCCGACGACCGCGCGGCGGTGCGGGAGCCGCAGGCTGAGCGGCTGGCCGATCCGCCAGGCGTCGATGAACAGGGCGGCCCAGCCGATCGCGCCCGCGATCAGGGCGAGCCGGGCGACGAGCATGACGTCGGGGTTGAAGGCGAGCCAGTACGCGAACGGCTGGTGCACCGCGACGACGGCCCCGACGAGGGCGAGGGCGGCGAGGGTGAGAAGCCAGATCCGTACGGCGACGCGGCCGACGTGTCGGTTGCCGGCGACCAGCTGCGCGGAGCCCGGCACCACCAGCGTGAAGCCCATCAGCGTCAGCGCGCGGCGGAAGCGCACGCGCGCGGCGCGGTCGGCGACCGCGAACTGAGCCTCCTGCACCCGCCCAGTATCACCAGTCACACGGGACACTCCGGTCACGACGCGCCGTGACCGTCGGCGCTCCGGACGTGACGTGGGCCGCCAGCGCGACCGGGCGGCGGGGTCAGGCGGCGGGGTCAGGCGGCGGTGCCGGACGCGCCGAGCCGGGCGATCTCGTCCGCGGACGCGTTCGCGCCGGTGCACATGACGGCGATCGCGCCGGAGCGCTCCCGGCTCCCGGTCGCGAGCAGCCCGGCGAGGGCGGCCGCACCGGCGCCCTCGGCGAGCGTGTGCGCGCGGGTCGCGAGCAGTCGGGCCGCGTCGTCGATGGCGTCGTCGGCGACGAGCACGAAGTCGTCCAGCCGGCCGCGCAGGAGCCGCTGGGGCAGCGGGTAGCCCGTGGTGGTCGCCAGGCCCGACGCCCGGGTCGTCGCGGGGGCGGTCTCGATCGTGCCGCTGCGCCAGGAGCGCCACCCCGCCGGCGCCGCCTCCGACTGCACCCCGACCACCCGGCACCCGGGGGCGAGCGCGTCGCGCACCAGGCAGGCGCCCGCGGCGCCGGTCCCGCTCCCGATCGGCACGAACACCTCCCCCAGCTCGATGCCGAGGTCGGCGGCCTGCCGGAACAGCTCGAGGTACGCCGTCGCGTGGCCCAGCACGATGCGCGGGTCCGTGGGGCAGATGAACGACCCGCCCGACTCCGCGGCGAGCGTGCGCGCCGCGGCGGCCGCGTCGCCGAGGCTCTCGCCCCGCACCACGACGTCCGCGCCGAGGGCGGCGACCGCCTCGCGCTTGACCGCGGGCGCGGAGGCCGGCATCACGATGGTGGCGCGCACCCCGGCCAGCCGGGCGCCGTACGCGACGGACTGGGCGTGGTTGCCGGTCGAGCAGGTGACCAGCCCGTGCGCGCGCTCGTCAGCGGTGAGCCGGGCGGCGAGGTGCACCCCGCCGCGGACCTTGAAGGAACCGGTGGGCAGGACGTGCTCGTGCTTGACCAGGACCGGGGCGTCGATCCCGCGCTCGCGGACGGCGTGGTCGAGCAGCGGATGCGGCTGCAGCGGCGTGCCGGGCAGCTCGGCCGCCACGGCCTCGCCCGCGCGCAGCACGTCGTCGAAGGTCAGCTCGGCGTCGGCCATGGCCCCATGGTCCCCGCAGGAGAACCCATCGGTCCAATAGTTCCTGTCAGCCAGTTCGATCGATGTCATCGATCTATGCTGGTCGGGTGATCGACCTCCGCCGGCTCGAGGCCCTCGTCGCCCTCCACCGCACCGGCTCGGTGTCCGCCGCCGCGGCCCGGCTGCACTACGGCCAGCCCACGATCTCCCACCACCTGCGGCGGCTCGAGGCGGAGACCGGCAGCGTGCTGCTGCAGCGGGTGGGTCGCGGCGTCCGGCTGACCCCGGAGGGCGAGCGGCTCGCCCGCCGCGGCGAGGAGATCCTCGGCCTGCTCGCGCGCGCCGAGGCCGAGCTCGCCGCCGCCACCAGCCTGCAGGCGGGCCGGGTCCGGCTCGCCGCCTTCCCGTCGGGCGCGGCGACGCTCGTGCCCGACGCGCTCGCCCTGCTCGCCACCCGCCACCCCGGCATCGAGCTGGAGCTGGTCGAGGCCGAGCCGCCCGAGGCGTTCGAGATGCTGCGCGCGGGCACCGCCGACCTGGCACTCACCTTCGCCTACCCCGACCAGCCGGAGCCCGAGCAGATCACCTCCGTGCCGGTGCTCGAGGACCAGCTGCACCTCGTCGCCCCCGCAGGCACCGCGCTCCCCGCCGGCCGGGTCGGCCTTCCCGACCTCGCCGGGTTCGCCGACCGCGCCTGGGTCACCGGGTGCGAGCGCTGCCGGCGCGAGCTGCTCGCGCTGTGCGCGGACGCCGGCTTCGAGCCGGCGATCGCCTTCGCCAGCGACGACTACGTCGCCGTGCAGTCGCTCGTCGCCGCCGGGCTCGGCGTCACGGTGCTGCCGGGCCTCGCCCTGCGCGCCCACCAGCACGCCGGCGTGGTCCGGCGCCCGCTCGACGCGCACCGCAGGATCCAGCTGTCGACGTACGGCGCACCGCCGCGGCCCGCCGCGGTCGACGCCGTCGCCGCGGCCCTTGTCGAGGTCTCCGGCGGGCCGGCTCAGGACAGCCGGACCGCCTCGATCTCCTGACGCCGCGCCAGCCGGTGCGCGCGCCGGATCTCGGCCTCCCGCATCCGGCGTCGGTCCTCCTCGTCCTCCGGCTCGAGGGCGGGCACCGGGCGGGCCGCGCCCGCGCCGTCGATCGCGACGAAGACGAAGTAGGCCGACCCCACGTGCCGCAGCTCGGTCGTGGCGTCCCACGGCTGGGTCTCGATCCGCACGCCGATCTCCATCGACGAGCGGCCGACCCAGTTGATCCGGCCGTAGGTGCGCACGATGTCCCCGACCCGCACGGGCTCGAGGAACGCCATCTCGTCGAGGGCGGCCGTCACGGCCGGACCACCGCTGTGCCGCTGGGCGACGACGCCCGCCGCGGAGTCGGCCAGCTTGATCACCTCGCCGCCGTGGATGTTGCCGAGGAGGTTGGCCTGCGCCCGCGAGCTGACCGTCGCCAGCTCGATGGCGGAGTACGACGGAGTGCGGGCCGCGACGATTTCGCTCACGGAGTGACGGTAGCGTCCCGTCCATGGCAGGGCGCGGCAACGACGGCTCCGGGGACGACCGGGACTTCGACTGGATCTACGGGTCCGGATCCTCGGGCGCCTCCGGCGGCCGGGATGGCGACCCGGAGCCGACCCGGCGGATCCCCGTCCAGCCGCGGTCGGGCGAGGCCCCGCCCCCGCGCGCGGACCGGCTCCCGCCCGCGCAGCAGTACGGCGGCTCGCCGGGGCCCGCCGCGCAGCGGCCCGCCCCCGCGCGCTCGCCGCGGCGCAGCCGCTGGACGCGGGTGCGCACCTGGGTCCGCCTCGTCATCGGCCTGCTCGCCGTGTGGCTGGCCTTCCTGGTGGCGGTGCCGCTGTTCACGTGGAGCAAGGTCGAGAAGGTGGACTACGAGCCTGACGGCGACCGTCCCGGCGACCAGCCCGGGACGACGTACCTGCTGGTCGGCAGCGACTCACGCGCCGGCCTGTCCGCCGAGGAGCGCAAGCGGCTCAGCACCGGTGACGCCGAGAGCGAGCTCACCGACACCATGATGCTGCTGCACACCGGCGACGGCCCGACCACCCTCATCTCGATCCCGCGCGACTCCCCCCTCGACATCCCCGGGCACGGCACCGGCAAGGTCAACTCCGCCTTCGCCAAGGGCGGGACCCCGCTGCTGGTGCAGACGCTGGAGCAGGCGACCGGCATCCGGATCGACGGCTACGTCGAGATCGGGTTCGGCGGCCTCGTCGGCGTCGTCGACGCGGTGGGCGGCATCGAGATCTGCCCGAAGCGGCGACTGCGGGACCGCCAGGCGGGCCTGAACGTGCGCAAGGGCTGCCAGGACGTCGACGGCGCCACCGCGCTGGCCTACGCCCGGTCCCGCAAGACCAGTCCGATCTCCGACCTCGCCCGCGTCCAGCAGCAGCGCGAGGTCGTCGCCGCCGTGGGCGAGAAGGTGCTCTCCCCGTGGTCGGTGCTCAATCCCGTCCGCTACTGGCAGCTCAACGCCGCGGTCCCGGACTTCTTCGAGTTCGGCGAGGGCATGGGCCCCGTCGACGCCGGCCAGTGGGCGCTCGCGATGACCGACACCGGCAAGTCGTGCACCGTCCCGCTCGCCTCGGCCGACGCCACGTGGGACGACGAGCGGTCGAAGCGGCTCTTCGACACCGTGATCGAGGACCGTACCGGCGACATCACCGCCGACATCTGCACGGCCAGCGGCCTGCCCGACTGAGCCACTGACCGGCCGACTGGCCACCGACCGAGGACTGCGAGGAACCCTGTGTACGAGACCCTGAGCTGGGACGTCGACGCCGACGGCATCGCCACCCTGACCCTGGACCGGCCCGACGCGCTCAACGCCTTCGACCTGACCATGGCCCGCGAGCTCGAGCAGGTCTTCCTCACCGACGCCCGCGACGACGGCGTCCGCGCGGTCGTCGTCACCGGCGCCGGGCGGGCGTTCTGCGCCGGGATGGACCTCTCGGCCGAGGGCAACGTCTTCGGCCTCGACGAGGACCTGCGCCCGACGCCGGAGGAGTTCCGGGCGTCGTACGACCAGGCGCCGTACGACGACGGCGTGCGGGACACCGGCGGCAAGGTGACCCTGGCGATCCATGCGCTGCCCAAGCCGGTGATCGCCGCGATCAACGGGCCGGCCGTCGGCATCGGGGCCACGATGACCCTGGCGATGGACCTCCGGCTGGCGTCGGAGAAGGCCCGGATCGGCTTCGTGTTCGGCCGGCTCGGCATCGTGCCGGAGGCCTGCTCGAGCTGGTTCCTTCCGCGCATCGTCGGCATCCAGCAGGCGCTGGAGTGGGTCTACTCCGCCGACATCCTCACCGCCGAGCAGGCGCTCGCCGGCCGGCTGGTGCGCAGCGTGCACGCGCCCGACGACCTGCTCCCGGCCGCGATGGAGCTGGCCCGGTCGTTCGTCCGGGACCGCTCCCCCGTCGCGCTCGGCCTCGCCAAGCAGATGCTCTACCGCAACAGCGCCGCGGCAGAGCCCCTCGAGGCACACCTGACGGACTCGCTCGCGATGTACTGGACGTCGATCGCGGACGGCAAGGAGGGCGTCGCGGCCTTCCTGGCGAAGCGCGCCCCGGAGTTCACCGGCAAGGCGTCGGAGCTGCCGCGCATCGTCTGATCTGCGCGGTGGCCTCACATGGCCATGAAGAGGATCTCCTCGCGGGAGTACTCCCGGCCGGGGTGCTCGGCCGCGAGGTGCTCCTGCACCTTCTCGACCAGCTCGTCGTCGGTGTCGCCGCGCAGGGTGACGGCGCAGGGGCAGCGGAGCGAGGGCATCGGACCTCCCGGGGTCGGTGGGGCGCAGTGTCGGTGGCCTCAGGATAGGCCGCTGAAATGCCGTCCGGCCGCCCCGAGGGGCGGCCGGACAGGAAGGGCAGGTCGCGGTCAGGCGGCAGCCGCGGCGCCGCGGCGCCGACCGTAGCCGACGCCGCCGGCGCCGGCGGCCACGAGGCCCGTGCCGAGCAGCAGCCACAGCAGGTTGGGGCCACCGGTGTCGGGGAGGCCGCCGTTGTCCTCGGTCTCGCCACCGGTCTCGCCACCGGCACCGACCCGGAAGCCGGTGAGGTCGTCCGACGGCAGGAAGGTGTCGGCGTCGTCGGGCGTGAACTCGGCGGTCGCGATGTAGCGGCCGCTCGCCAGCGCCGGGCCCTCGATCCGGACCGGCTCGTCGACGAAGTGCACCGTGGTGGTGAACAGCGGCGCGGCGGCCACGGCGCGGGCGCCGCGGGCGGTCGACGAGGCCGCCGACAGCGTCACGCGGATGTCGCCCTCGGGCGGCGTCGGGTGGTTCGCGCTGGCCCGGACGTGCAGGATCACCGGCTTGCCGGGTCCCTTGACCTTCGCGGTGATGTGGGTCTCGGTCGGGATCTTCGGCGAGTATCCCTCGTCCGCCTGCACCGGCGTGGCGGGTGCCACGACCACTGCTGCGGACAGCGCGGCGAGCGCGATCAGCTTCCTGAGCACAGCAACCTCCTGGACAGATTTCCCCATGCAACGTCCCGGCGTCAGCCTGTGACGGGAATTGCTTAGTGGGGATCCTAGTGGGTCACTGCGTGCTCGTGGGAGACGTCTCCACCAAGTGACCGAAAAGGACCGACCGGTTGTCGGTGTGGAAGATCTCCGAGCAGGTCAGCAGCGTGATGATGTGGTCGTTGGCGACGCCGTCGATCTCGGCCGGTGGCTGGGTCTCGCCCTCGCGCGGATTGACGGGCGACTCGTCGAGCACCCAGGTCTCGGTGAAGGGGATGACCAGGTCCTCGCCACCGGTGTCGAGCACGTAGGTGTAGGTCGCCGCCCGGGTCATCACGATGACCTCGTCCCCCGGCTCCAGGCTGGGCAGGTCGGCGAACGGCTCGCCGTGGGTGACCCGGTGGCCCGCCAGCACGTAGTTGCCCTGCGCGCCCGCCTGGGCGGTGTCCTCCATGTGGCCGACGCCCGCAGCCAGCACCTCGTCGGTGGAGCCCTCCAGCACCGGTACCTCGAAGTCCTTGCCGAAGCGCGGGATGCGCAGGATCGCACTGGCGTTGCCGAAGTCGGTCCGTACGACGTCCTGGCCGTCGGTCCAGCCGTCGTCAAGCGCGCTGAGCACCTCGCCCTGGCGGCGTTCGGACTGCCAGTTGGTGCCCCAGAACTGCCAGGCGACCCACGCCAGCACGGCGAGGCCGGCCGCGATCAGTCCGCACCCGGTCCAGAAGGAGATCCGCCGCCGGGTCGACACCTGCTGCGCACCGGCGTCGCGGCCCGAGGCGGGGCGCTCCCGGCGCTTGCGGACCCGCCCGGGGCCCTCGTTCGCCGGCTCGGTGGTGGGCTCGGCGCTCGCCGAGGCCTCGTCGTGTTGCGTCATGGCGCGTCCCCTCCCGGCCGCGCCTCACGCACGGCCGACACCATCAAACGCTAGGCAGCGCCCGGCGTCATCGATTCGCGGCGACTGGCCACGACCAGGCCGCCTCCGGCCACGAGCAGGACCAGGCCGCCGATGAGCAGGCCGAGCTGCGGGCCGCCGGTGTCCGGCAGGAAGCTGCCGTCGTCCTCGCGCTCGCCACCGACGTCGCCTCCCACGCGGAAGCGCACGGCGTCGTTGCAGCCGGTGAAGGTCTCGGAGTCCGGGGTGAAGCGCACGGTGGCGATGTGGTCGCCGCGGCTGAGTCGCGGGCCGACGATGCGCAGCGGCTCCCCCTCGTAGCGCGCCGTGGTGGTCCAGACCGGGGCCGCACCCGCGACCCGGGCCGCGCGGGCCGCGGCGGCGCGCCGGGAGATGGTCACCTCGACGTCACCGGTGACGGGGAGGCTGGTGGCAGCCGTCACCCGGACCCGCAGGACGACCCGCTCGCCCACAGGGGCGCTCGGCACGGTGATCCGGCACGAGGTCGGCACGTCGGGCGTGTAGCCGCCCTCCGCGGACGCCGACGCGACCGGCAGGGCGGCCGGCAGCGCAGCGAGCGCCGCCAGCACGACGATGGCAAGGAACCGACGCATCCGACCTCATCTCCCGAAATGATGTCCAGAAGACCGCCCGGCCTCCTGCCGGGTCGATCTCTGGATCAACAGGCCAGGAGGGCCCGGGTTACGGCCGGGAGGGCAGGAAGTCGACTTCTGGGACGACGGGGACCGCGGCCCTGCCGGGTCAGAGCTCGCTCTGGACCCCGGCGAGGAGCTGCCGTGCCATCACGATCCGCTGCACCTGGTTGGTGCCCTCGTAGATCTGGGTGATCTTCGCGTCGCGCATCATCCGCTCGACCGGGTAGTCGCGGGTGTAGCCGTAGCCGCCGAGCACCTGTACCGCGTTCGTGGTGACCTCCATCGCGACGTCGGAGGCGAAGCACTTGGCGGCGGCCCCGAAGAAGGTGAGGTCGTCGTCGCCACGCTCGGAGCGGCCGGCGGCGGCGTACGTGAGCTGGCGGGCGGCCTCGACCTTCATGCCCATGTCGGCGAGCAGGAACTGCAGGCCCTGGAAGTCGGCGATCGCCTTGCCGAACTGCTGGCGCTCCTTCGCGTAGCCCAGGGCGTGGTCGAGCGCACCCTGGGCGACGCCGACGGCCTGGGCGGCGATGGTGATCCGGGTGTGGTCGAGGGTCTTCATGGCGTACTCGAAGCCCTTGCCCTCCTCGCCGATGATCCGGTCCGCGGGGATCCGGACGTTGTCGAGGTAGACCTCGCGGGTGGGCGAGCCCTTGATGCCGAGCTTCTTCTCCGGCGCGCCGAAGGAGACGCCCGGGTCGGACTTCTCGACGACGAACGCCGAGATGCCCTTGCTGCGCGCCTCGGGGTCGGTGGTGGCGAGGACGGTGTAGAACTCCGACTCCCCCGCGTTGGAGATCCAGCGCTTGGTGCCGTTGAGGACCCACGCGTCGCCGTCGCGGACCGCCCGGGTCCGCTGGTTCGCGGCGTCGGAGCCGGCCTCGGGCTCGGAGAGGCAGTAGGAGAAGCCCTCGCCGGCGGCGAGGCGGCCGAGGTACTTCTTCTTCAGGTCCTCGGAGCCGCCGATCATCACGGGGAGCGAGCCGAGCTTGTTGACCGCGGGGATCAGCGACGCGGACACGTCGGCCCGGGCGATCTCCTCGATGACCAGGACCGTCGCCAGCGCGTCGGCGCCGGCGCCGCCGTACGCCTCGGGCACGTGAGGGGCGTGGAAGTCGGCCGCGAGCAGAGCGTCGTGCGCCTCGCGCGGGTAGCGCGCCTCCTCGTCGACCGCGGCGGCGAAGGGCGCGACCTTCGCGTCGCAGATCGCCCGGACGGCCTCGCGGATCGCCTGGTGCTCCTCGGAAAGGGCGTACATCGGGTGGTCGCTCACGACGGCTCCTCTGGTTCGTTCGGTACCGAGTATCATATCAACGAGACTCCGTCCCGTCGAGCTAAGGTGAGCCCGTGCCCACAGCCGCCCGCGAACGCCTCGTCGCCGCCGCCTTCGAGCTGTTCGAGGGCCAGGGGTACGACGCCACCACCGTCGACGAGATCGCCGCGCGCGCCGGCACGGGCCGGAGCACCTTCTTCCGGCACTTCCGTGGCAAGGAGGACGTGGTCCTGCCCGACCACGACGCGCTGCTCGCCCGGGTCGGCGGCCGGCTCGCCACCGCGTCGCCGAACGGGCGGGACGTGGCGCTGCGCGAGGCCGCCGGCGTCGTGCTCGAGCACTACCTGGCCGAGGGGCCGACGGCCCCGGCACGCTACCGCCTGGCCAGCACCGTTCCCGCGATCCGGGACCGCGAGATCGCGAGCGTCCAGCGCTACGTGCGGCTGTTCGCGCAGCACATCCACGGCTGGATCGACACGGAGCCGGACGGCCCGCTGCGCGCGGAGCTGGTGGCGTCGTCGGTCGTGATCGCGCACAACCACGTGCTGCGCCGGTGGCTGCGCGGCGAGGTCGACGACACGGCCACCCGCCCGCTGCTCGCCCACACGCTGACCCTCGCCGTGGAGCCGCTGCGTCCTCGCGAGCCGGGCACCTCCCCCACGATCGTGATCACCGGGCACGACACCGACGTCGACGACGTCGTGGCCCGGGTGCGGGCGGCGCTCGCCACGCCGTCCCCGACGGCCTGAGGGAAGAACCGGGCCGCTCTCCGCCTTGGGCTGACATGACCACCGCTCGTGCCCACCAGGACCCTGCCGCGATCGACCTGATGCTCGACGACTGCGAGACCTGGGCGGTGATCGGCCTGTCCGGCGACCCCGGGCGTACGGCGTACGAGATCGCCAGCCTGCTGCAGTCGCGTGGCAAGCGGATCGTGCCGATCCACCCGCGCTTCGCCACCGACGACGACACCGTCCTCGGCGAGAAGGGCTACGCCACGCTGGCGGACGTGCCGTTCCCCGTCGACGTGGTCGACGTGTTCCGCCGCTCGGCCGAGGCCGGCCCGTTCGCCGACCAGGCCGTCGCGATCGGCGCCCGGGGCGTGTGGTTCCAGCTCGGTGTCGTGGACCACGAGGCGTTCGAGCGCACCCGTGCCGCCGGCGTGCCGATGGTCATGGACACCTGCCCGGCCATGCACCTCCATCGGCGCTGATCCGGCCGCTCGGGATCACCCCCGCGGCCTGAGCGCGCGCCCCGGCCAGCCGACCAGCCACTCCAGCGGCCCGCGCCGGGCGGTGAGGGCGAACACCGCACCCACGCCCAGCACCACGGCGACGTGCCAGCCGAACGTGTCCTCGCGCTCGGCCGGCCACACCTCGGGCGTGCGCATCACGACGTGCAGCGAGTAGAGGGTCAACGGCATCGCGCCCGCGCCGGCGACGAGCGCGAGCCCGGCACGGCCGAGCGGCGGGAGCAGGTGCGCGAGCCCGAGCGCGAGACCGATGACCACCAGCGCGCTGCCGATCGTCTGCGCGAGGTCGAAGGGCGTCGCCGAGTGCGGCGAGACGACCAGGAGCCACTGCCACGCGCCACCGGTCGGGGTGGTCCCGTGCTGACTGCCGGCGAGGATGGACAGCAGCTCGTCGTGGGTGAGCACCCGGTGCGGGAGGAGGGCCCGGCGCACCTCGAGGGACGACGTGCACAGGCGCGAGACGAAGGTCGTCACCACCGCCACGGCCAGCCCGACCGCCGCCAGCCGCAGCGGGAGCCGTCGCCCGCGCAGGTCGGCGCGGCCCAGCGCCATCCCGGCGAGCAGGTAGGCCAGCCACGGCAGGGCCGGGTAGAACCCGGTGAGCAGCAGGTCCGCGAGCAGCGGTCCGGGCTCGGTGAGCCGCCCGAAGTCGGGGCTCTCCCAGACCCGCTCCGGCAGGGCCGGGCGCACCAGCTGCGACAGCACCGGCCCGGCCACCAGCCACAGGCCGGCGAGCACCGCGAGCGGGGCCGCGCGCAGCCCGAGGAAGGGCAGGCCGAGCAGGAACAGCACGCCGTAGTAGGCGAGGATGATCGCCAGCCCGGTCTCCAGTCCGCCGAGCGCCAGCCCGACCAGCGCCACGAGCACCGCCCGGGCGGCGAGCCCGAGGACGACCCGCGTGCGCTCGCGGCCCCGGACCGGCTCGCGCCCGCCGCTCATCAGCGCCATGCTCACTCCGGCCAGCACGGCGAACAGGGCGGAGGCGCGGCCGCCGGCGAGCTCCTGGGTCAGGGTGAGGTCGCCGGACGCCGTACGGCCCTCGAGGACGTGGGTGGCGACCATCCCGACCAGGGCGACGGTGCGCGCCAGGTCGATCCCGACGACGCGGCCGGGGCGGAGCAAGCGGGACGGCGTTCGGGACGGCATCCGCGGCGGCATCCGGGGGTCGGGCGTCAGGCCTCCGCCGGCGCCGCGGTGGCGTCGCGGACGACCTGTCCCTTGGCCCGGGCGAGGTCGGCGAGGGACGCCTCGTAGGCGACCAGCGCCTGGCGCAGCGCGGGGTCGGCCACGGCCAGGATGCGGGCGGCCAGGATGCCGGCGTTCTTCGCATTGCCGATCGCGACCGTGGCGACCGGGATCCCCGCCGGCATCTGCACGATCGACATCAGCGAGTCCATGCCGTCGAGGTACTTCAGCGGCACGGGTACGCCGATCACGGGCAGCGGGGTGACCGAGGCGAGCATGCCCGGGAGCGCTGCGGCACCGCCGGCGCCGGCGATCAGCACGTCGAGCCCCCGCTCGTGGGCCGACGTGCCGTAGTCGAGCATCTCCTGGGGCATCCGGTGGGCGGACTTCACGTCGGCCTCCCAGGCGATGCCGAACTCGTCGAGCAGGTCCGCCGCCGCCTTCATCACCGGCCAGTCGGAGTCCGAGCCCATCACGATGCCCACGCGCGCAGTCATGGGCGCGAGCCTAGTGCCGGGCGCGGCCGACGCTGCACCCGCAGTCCCTCACTCGCGAAGCCTCACTCGCTGTGGTTGCCGAGGTCGCCCCGGAACCACGCCGCCGCGTGGCGGGCACGCTCGAGGCAGTCCTCGAGGTCGTCGCCGAAGGTGTTGACGTGCCCGACCTTCCGGCCCGGACGCAGGTCCTTGCCGTAGAGGTGTACGCGCAGCCGCGGGTCGCGGGCGAGCGCGTGCGGGTAGCCGTCGTAGAGCCGCCCGACGTCCTCGTTGTCGCCGCCGAGGATGTTGACCATCACCGTCCAGCGCGCCCGCGGCTCCGGGGAGCCGAGCGGGAGGTCCAGGGCCGCGCGCAGGTGGTTCTCGAACTGGCTGGTGACGGCGCCGTCCTGGCTCCAGTGGCCGGTGTTGTGCGGGCGCATCGCGAGCTCGTTGACCAGCACCCGCGGGCGCCCGTCGGCGTCGACCGCCTCGAACAGCTCGACCGCGAGGATGCCCGTGACGCCGAGCTCGCCGGCGATGCGCAGCGCGAGCTCCTGGGCCGAGGAGGCCAGGGCCGGGTCGAGGTCGGGGGCCGGCGCGACGACCTCGCGGCAGATGCCGTCGACCTGGAGGGTCGCGACGACGGGGTACGCCGCCGCCTGCCCGCTCGGGGCGCGCGCGACCAGCGCCGACAGCTCCCGCCGGAACTCGACGAGCTCCTCCGCGAGCAGCCGGACACCGGTGCGCTCCGCGGTCGCGAGGGCCTCACGCGCGTCGTCGGGAGTGCGGACGAACCAGACGCCCTTGCCGTCGTACCCTCCACGGCTGGTCTTGAGCACGCAGGGCAGGCCGAAGTCCTCGACCTCGGCGACCGACGTGACGACGGCCCAGCGGGGCTGGGGCGCGCCGAGCCGGCTCATCGCCTCCCGCATCACGACCTTGTCCTGCGCGTGGACGAGGGCCTCGGGTCCGGGGTGCGCGACGACCCCGTCGGCCGCCAGCGCCCGGAGGTGCTCGGTCGGGACGTGCTCGTGGTCGAATGTCACCACCGAGCAGCCTGCGGTGACCGCACGCAGCGTCGCGAGGTCGCGGTAGTCGCCGACCTGCTGGTCGGGGATCACCTGGGCCGCCGAGACACCCTCCGCCTCGGCCAGGAGGCGCAGCGGAACCCCGAGCGCGATGGCCGGCTGGGCCATCATCCGGGCGAGCTGGCCGCCGCCGATGACAGCGATGCGAGGCGCCCGGTCGTGCGGGGCGGCGTCGGTCTGTGGCACGGCCGAACCCTACGCAAGCGGGCGCCGGGGGCGGTAACCGGCTCGGCCCGCCTCAGGGGTGTCAGGCAGTGTCGACCTGCTCGGCCGGCAGGTCGCACTCGAAGCGCAGGCCCCGGCCCCGGATCGTGGTGATCAGCCGCGGCTGGCGGGTGTCGTCGCCGAGCTTGCGGCGCACCCACCCGAGGTGCACGTCGATGGTCTTCGACGAGGTCCAGAAGGTGACTCCCCAGACGTCCCGCATGAGCTCCTCGCGCGTCACGATGGAGCCGGCCCGCGCGATCAACGCGTGCACGAGGTCGAACTCCTTGCGCGACAGGAGGACCTCGCGGTCCCCCCGCCACGCGCGTCGGGTCACCGGATCGACCCGAACGTCCTGAACCTCGATCACGTCACTCAAGGTAAGGAGATTCGCGCTCCTGCGAGGGGAAACCGGGAGAATTTTGCCCGTCCGGACCCCGGATCGTGTCATCACTTCCGATAGTCCCGGCCCGCGCCCGCGGGCCGCCGTGCGCGGAAGCCCAGCTAGGCGCGTCGTACGGCGACCGGCTCGACCACCCCGAAGCCCCGCACCGGCCGCGGCGGCAACGGCCGTGACTCGATCTGGTCGGGGGGCAGCAGGTCGGCCGTCGTGTGGTCCACGATGATCCGGTTGCGGCGGGCGACCTGGGTGAGCCGCGCGGCGAGGTTCACCGGGGGGCCGAAGACGTCGCCGAGACGGAGCACGACGCCGCCGGAGGCGAGGCCGACCCGCACGTCCGGCATCCGCGGGTCGCGGCCGATGACATTGATGATCCCCTCGGCGGTGGTGAACGCGGCCAGCGGGTCGTCGTTCACGAAGAGCACCGCGTCGCCCATGCTCTTGATCAGCCGGCCGCCCTCGCGGGTGATCACGTCACCGCAGCGCGCCTCGAAGATCTCCACCAGCTCGCCGATCCGCTCGCGGCTCACCTCGTTGGAGAGGGCGGTGAAGCCGACGATGTCGGCGAACCCGACGCTCAGGTCGGTGGTGTGCGGGTCGGCGTCGATCGCGCGCACCGACTGCATCCGCGACACGGCGGCGGTCAGGTGGCGCCGCCACGCATAGATGAGGAGCTCCTCGAAGCGCGGCGCGAAGCGGTCGACCACCCATGCGGACGCCTCGCCGTCGTCGCCCGCGCCCTGGCGCGAGAACGCGTCGTCGACGTGGTGGACGAGCTCGCTGACCTCCCAGTCCGCGAGCCGCGCCATCGTCAGCCCGACGCCGCGGACGACGTTGAGCGCCACGTCGAAGTCGATGACACCCTCGCCGAGCAGGTCGACCAGCAGCTCGAGGGCGGCCACGTCGGCGGCGCCGTAGGCACGCTCGTCGCCGCGCTCCGGGAAGCCGAGGGTCCGCCACAGGCGGCGGGCCTTCTCCAGCGGCAGGCCTGCCCTCTCGGCGACGTCGGCGGCGGTGAGCTGCGGCTCCTCCTCGAGGAAGGTCAGCTCCGCGTCGGGCTCAGACACCTTCGTCGCGGCGCGCGCCGGGGCCCTGGTGGAGCTGGTGGAGCAGCTCGTTGAGCTGCCGCTGGGCCGCCTCGACGTGCGGGATGTCGTTGAGCCGCACCAGGCCGTGGGTGGAGGCGTCCGCGATGAGGAGGCTGCCGCACCCGAACGGCCGGTCGATGAGGTTGATCTCGATGGAGATGTCGCTGACCCGCGCCAGCGGGATGTCGTGCCCGCGGCGGGTGATGATGCCGTTGCGGGTGATCAGGCGCCGGTCGGTGAAGGCGTGGACCGTGGTGAGCCACACCAGGAACGGCCGGACCGTGAACCACAGGATGCCGAGCAGGGCCAGCACCCAGACGACGTAGGTGAGCACCTGCTGGAAGCCGGAGTCGTCCAGCTGCACCTGCGCGAGCACCGCGACGGCGAGCAGCACGACGAGCACCAGGATCGGCCCGAACAACGCCTTCGGGTGCTGGCGCGTGCTGATGATCAGGCGCTCGCCCGGGTTGAGCAGCTTCTTCGAGATGGCCACGGGGTGATCATCCCACTCCGGGCCCGGGTTGCGTGGCGGCCCGCTCGAGTCGGCCCGGTCGGCCCGGTCGGCCCGGTCGGCCCGGTCAGTCCGTCGCGCGGACGTGGACGACGTCGCCGGCGCCGACCCGCTCCGTGCCGGCGCTGGTCTCCACGACCAGGCGGCCGTCGGGGTCCACGTCGACGGCCCGGCCGGTCAGCGTCCCGCCGCCGGGCAGGTCCACCCGGACGTCGCGACCGAGCGTCGCGCAGTGGGAGCGGTAGGAGGTGGCGAGGCGTGCGGTGCCGAGGTCGCCGCCGGCCTGCCAGACGTCGTACCCCTCACGGATGGCGGTCACCGCCGCGACGAGCACCTGGTGGCGGTCGGCGGCGCCCGGGGCCGAGAGGGCGAGGCTGGTCGCGGTGGGCACCGGGAGCTCGTCGGCGGACATCGCCACGTTGATCCCGACGCCGACGATCGCGGCGGGCCCGGTCGGGGTCTCGACCCGCTCGACCAGGATGCCGGCGACCTTGCGGTCGCCGTCGAGGAGCACGTCGTTGGGCCACTTCACGCGGGCGTCGTGCCCCAGGGAGGTCAGCGCCTTCGCGACGTTGTGGCCGACGAGGAGCGGCAGCCACGGCCACGCGGCCGGCGGCACGGTGGGCCGCAGCACCAGCGAGAAGGTCGCGGCGGTGCCGGGCGGCGTCTCCCAGGTGCGATCCAGCCGGCCACGGCCGGCGACCTGGTGGTCGGCCACGACGACGAGGCCCTCGGCGGCACCGTCCCGGGCGCGCTGGGCCGCGATCTCGTTGGTCGACGGCGCCTCGGCGAGCAGTTCGAGGCCGATGTCGGGCGTCACGCGGAACGCCGCGGCGAGACGGTCCCCGTCGAGGGGGGCGCGGTCCGGGTGGTGGGGCGAGCCGAGGGTCACGGCCCCTACCCTGTCGCAGCCGGCGCCGTGAGGAAAGCCCGGGGTCGGCTGCGACAGGACGTCACCCGGCGCGCCGGGAAACCGCGGTGCGCGCTGTCGGCACCACGTCCTAGGGTCGGTGACCATGACGCGACTCGTGGACGCCCGGACCGAACAGCTCGTCGAGGACCTGGCCGCACTGGACCCGCTGACCGCGACGTTCGCCGGCATCGCCGGCCACGACGACGAGCTGCCCGACCTCTCCCCCGACGGCTTCGCCGCGCGCGAGGAGCTGCACCGCACCGCACTCGCGGAGGTCGCCCGGCTCGGGGCGTGCGACGAGCGGGAGCAGGTGGCGAAGGACGCCTTCCTCGAGCGGGTCGGGCTGACGGTGGAACGCGCGGACGCCGGCGTCGAGCGCAGCGAGTTCTCCGTGATCAGCAGCGCCCTCCACGCGATCCGCGAGGTGTTCGACCTGATGCCGACCGAGACGCCCGAGCACTGGGAGGCCATCGGCTCCCGATTGGCCGCCATCCCGGAGGCCCTCGACGGCTACCGCACCACCTTGCTCGAAGAGGCGGCGGCCGGCCGGGTCTCCGCCCGACGGCAGTACGCCGAGGTGGCGGCCCAGGTGCGCGGGTGGACCGGCCAGGAGGGCACCGCCGGCGACTACTTCCTGCGGACGGTGGCCGAGGCGCCGGAGCCGGTGCGCGACCGGCTCACGAAGGCGGCTGAGCAGGCGTCGGCGGCGTACGGCTCCTTCGGCCGGTTCGTCGAGACCGACCTGCAGCCGCGCGGCCGCGAGACCGACGGCGTCGGCCGGGAGGCCTACGCCCTCGCCTCCCGCTACTTCCTCGGCGCGAGCGTCGACCTCGAGGAGACCTACCGGTGGGGCTGGGAGGAGCTGAAGCGGATCGAGGACGACATGGCCGCGACCGCGCAGCGGATCGTCCCGGGCGGCACCGTGGCCGACGCCGTGGCGGCGCTCGACGCGGACCCGGCCCGCGACTGCGGCAGCCGCGAGGCCTTCCAGGAGTGGATGCAGGCGAAGTCCGACGACATCCTCGCCAGCTTCGACGGGGTGCACTTCGACATTGCCGAGCCGATCCGGACCCTGCAGTGCAAGGTGGCGCCGGTCAACGACGGCGGCGCCTGGTACACGCCTCCGTCCGAGGACTTCTCCCGCCCCGGGACGATGTGGTTCTCCTTCACCGACGACAACCGCTACTTCTCGACCTGGCGCGAGACGACGACCGTCTTCCACGAGGGCGTCCCCGGCCACCACCTGCAGTGCGCCCAGGTCGTGCACCAGGCCGGCCTGCTCAACCGCTGGCAGCGGCTGCTGTGCTGGGTGAGCGGTCACGGCGAGGGCTGGGCGCTCTACGCCGAGCGCCTCATGGACGAGCTCGGCCACTTCGACGACCCGGGCGAGCGGCTCGGCTTCCTCGACATGCAGGGCTTCCGCGCCGCGCGCGTCGTCGTCGACATCGGCGTGCACCTCGGCCTCACCATCCCGGCCGACAACCCGTTCGGCTGGCGCCCCGGGGAGACGTGGGACGCCGACCGGGTGCTCGAGTTCATGCGGGCCCACTCGCGGATGGACGACGGGTCGCTGAGGTTCGAGGTCAACCGCTACCTCGGGTGGCCGGGCCAGGCGCCGTCGTACAAGGTCGGCGAGCGGATCTGGCTCGACGCCCGGGCGGACGCGAAGGCCCGCCACGGCGACGCCTTCGACCTCAAGGCCTTCCACACCGCGGCGCTCGACCTGGGCTCGATCGGGCTGGACCCGCTCAAGGCGGCGCTCGGGCGGCTGTGACCGGCAGGGCGGATCGGCCGGCAGGGCCTGCCGATTTCGTCCGTCCCGAACTACGCTGGTAATGTTTCACCTCGCGTTCACCGCATGCGCCATTAGCTCAATTGGCAGAGCAGCTGACTCTTAATCAGCGGGTTCGGGGTTCGAGTCCCTGATGGCGTACCGATCACGAGAGGCCCGGTCAGACGACCGGGCCTCTCGCGTTTCCGGGCTCTCTCGCGTTTCCCGGAGCCGCCGCAGGCTGCCTCGCGGCCGGCCGGGTACGGGCAGGGCATGGACGGACACAGCTCCCGCAGGCGTGCCGCCGCCATCGGCCTCGCCCTCACCGCCGTGCTCGGGCTCGGCGCGTGCGGCGAGGACGTGGACGACGTCACGAACGACCCCGTGGACGACGTCTCGACGACGCCGCCCGAGGAGGGCGACAACGGCGACGGCGGGTACTGAGCCTGCCACTGTGAGGCATGCCCCTAGGAGGACCCGTTCCTCGCGAAGGAGCGGTCCTCCACCAGCCGGTCCCAGTCGGTGACGATCGGGACCAGCCGGCCCTCGACCCACGCCTCCAGCTGGTCGCGGTGGTGCGGGCCCGGCCGGCCGGACGCGCCGGTCGGCACCACCCAGCCGCCGGCCTGCCGGTCGGCGAGGTCCCAGACATAGCGGGCCACGGCGCCGCGGGTCGCCACGTCGGTGACGCCCGGCCACGAGCCCATCGTGCGCACGGCGTCCTGGTCGCCGGAGACCGGGAGCGCCGGGATGCCGGCGTCGAACCCGTGCTCCGCCAGCGCGTGGGCCGGCTCGGCGACATGGCTCTCGCCCCAGGTCGCGGGCAGCTCGCCCGCATCGGTCGCGGCGTCCACCTCGGCGAGGGCCGCAAGGGCATGCGCCACCACGTCGATGCCGTACGGCGGCCGGCCGGCCAACGCCTCGGCGGCGAGCGCGGGCAGGGCGAGCCCGAGCGGGTACTCGACCTGCAGGGAGGACGCGAACAGGGGTCCGTGCCGGTGCCGCGGGTCCGCGGTCGCGATCCCCGCGAGCACGGGTTCGGCGGCGAGACGTCGTACGAGCGCGGAACGCCAGGCGGCGAACCGCGCGGCCTGCGCGGAGCCGGCGGCCATGACGCCGTCGAAGCCGTCGAAGCCGCCGGGCACCAGCCGGCACAGCACCTCGGCGGCGGGGAGCCAGGCGTCGTCGTGGATGGCGGCGAAGTCGGCCGTGGTCAGGCCGGTGCGGCCGCCGAGCAGGGCGCGGATCCGGTCCGCCCGCCACGGTGGCGCGAAGGCCGACCCCACCTGCGCGCTCTCGGGGCCACGACGCTCGTTGGCGGTGACGATCTCGCCGTCCGGCGCGACGTCGACGCGATGGGCGTCGTCCAGCCAGCCGGTCCACGACCCGTCCGCGCCGCGCAGCGGCACCCGTCCGGCCAGGCGGTAGCGCACCCGGCCCGCCCGGTCGGCGACGACGACGTTGTTGACGGGCTCGACCCAGTGGTCGAGCGCGCGGTCGACGTCGTCGACGGACCGGGCCCGCAGCAGTGGGAGCAGGGCGTCGAAGCCGAGGTCGCCGAGAACCCACGACGAGGTGCGCACGGCGAGGCCGGGCGCGACCCGCAGCAGGTCGTCGGGAAGCGGCTCGTCGGCGTCCACGTCGACGAGGTCCTGGTAGTCGCCCATGCCGTTGGTGATCGCCCACGCGACCTCGCCGGCGTGAGCGAAGTGCTGGACGCCGGGCACGCCGACGAACGAGAAGCCGACGACGTCGAACCCGCACCCCGGCTGGCCGGGGTCCGCGCAGGCCAGCCGCACCTGCTGGTAGACGCCCGGCTGCTCGATCGTCCGGTGCGGGTCGCCGCCGATGAGCGGGAGCCCCGAGGCCGTGCGTCGGCCGCCGACCGCCCAGGCGTTGCTGCCCGCGACGTCCAGGCCCTCGTGGGACAGCAGCCGCGCGTCCGCGCCGAGCACCTCCTCGGCCAGCCGCCCCCACAGCTGCCGGCCGATGCTGCCGAAGAGGACGTGCTGGGCGAGGAAGGTCGCCAACGGCATCCAGTCCGGCCACTCCCCCGGCTCGTGGCCGAGGTGGGCGAGCTCGGGGACCTCCGCCGCGCGGATCCCCGCCAGCGTGGCGTTCACACCGTCGACGTACGACGACACGAAGGCGCGGGTCTCGTCGGTGCATGCCGCGAGGGCGCGCCGGGCCGTGTCCTCGATGCGCATTCCGCGCGCCAACTCGTCCCACGCTCGGGCGAGGTCGCCGTCGACGACCGATCCGGTGGTGCCGGTGGCGCGCAGCCGGAGCCACTCGAGCTGCCAGGTCCGGTCCAGGGCGGTCACCGCGCCCTGGGCGTGTGCGAGGTCCGCCACGTTCGCGGCGCGCAGGTGCGGGACGCCGTACGCATCACGGAAGAGGCGGGCCATGGCCCGAAGGCTACGGCCCGCCCCGCGCGAGGACCGGGTGGGTCAGCTGCCGATCGGGAGCCCGAAGCGGCCCTTCTGGAAGTCCTCGTAGGCGGCCATCACCTCGGCCTTGGTGTTCATCACGAACGGCCCGGCCCACGCGATCGGCTCACGGATCGGCCGGCCGCCGACGACGACCACGTCGAGCTTCGGCGAGCGGCTCTCCTGGCGCTCGTCGGCGGTGATGGTGAGGTAGTCGCCCGCGCCGAGCACCGCGGTCTGCCCGGTCCGCAGCGGCTGCCCGTCGGTCGCGCCGACCGTGCCGGAGCCGTTGAGGACGTAGACCAGCGCGTTGTAGTCGACCTGCCACGGCAGGTCGAGGCGCGCGCCGGGCTCGATCGTCGCGTGCACCAGCGACATCGGCGTGTAGGTGGAGCCGGGGCCGTCGTGCCCGTCGACGCTGCCGGCGATGACCCGGACCAGCGCGCCCGCGTCGTCGCTGGTCAGCAGCGCGACCTCGCCGGAGCGGATGTCCTGGTAGCGCGGGTCGTTCATCTTGTCGTCGCGCGGCAGGTTCACCCACAGCTGGATGCCGTGGAACAGGCCGCCCTGCTGGACGAGCCACTCGGGCGGGGTCTCGATGTGGAGCAGTCCGCTGCCCGCGGTCATCCACTGGGTGTCGCCGTTGGTGATGGTGCCGCCACCGCCGTGGCTGTCCTGGTGCTCGAAGACGCCGTCGATGATGTAGGTGACGGTCTCGAAGCCGCGGTGCGGGTGCCAGGGCGTGCCCTTGGGCTCGCCCGGCGCGTACTCCACCTCGCCCATCTGGTCCATCATGATGAACGGGTCGAGGTGCTGCATGTCGATGCCGGCGAACGCGCGGCGGACCGGGAAGCCCTCCCCCTCGTAGCCCTGCGGCGCGGTCGTCACCTGCCAGACCGGCCGCGGCTGGTCGCCCAGTCCCGGCGCCCTCAGGCGCGGCAGGACGGTCAGGTCGTCAACGGTGATCGCGGGCATCGGGCCCACCTCCCAGGGTTCGTTCGGCTTAGTTGCCATGTCAACCTTATCCCATCGGGATCCATTCCGCACCGGGCGAGCCGATCGGCACGGGCGAGCCGGTCCGCATAGGGTCGGGACATGACGCGCTACGACGTCGTGGTCGTCGGCGGTGGCCACAACGGCCTCACCGCCGCGGCCTACCTGGCCCGCGCCGGGCTCTCGGTGCTGGTGCTCGAGCGACTCGGCCACGTCGGCGGCGCGGCGGTGTCGGCGCAGGCCTTCCCCGGGTTCCCGACCCGGCTCTCGCGCTACTCGTACCTCGTCTCACTGCTGCCGGACGAGATCGTGACCGACCTCGGGCTCGACCTGCGCCTCGTGAGCCGGCCGACGGCGTCGTACTCCCCCGTCGTGCGCGACGGCGCCCCGACGGGCCTGCTCGTCGAGCGTCCCGAGGGGCCCGCGACCCGCGCGTCCTTCCGCGCACTGACCGGCTCGGACGAGGAGTACGACGCCTGGCGCGCCTTCTACGACGGCGTCGCCGGACTCGCCGGGGCCGTGGCACCGACCCTCACGCGACCGCTGGCGACCGACGCCGAGATCCGGCCGGCCGTCGACCCGGAGACCTGGCGCGACGTCGTGGAGCGACCGCTCGGCGAGGCCATCGAGCGGCGCTTCCGCGACGACCTGGTCCGCGGGGTCGTCGGGACCGACGCCCTGATCGGAACCTTCGCGTCGCTGCGCGACCCGAGCCTGGTGCAGAACCGGTGCTTCCTCTACCACCTCATCGGCAACGGGACCGGCGAGTGGCGGGTGCCCGTGGGCGGGATGGGCGCGGTGACCGACGCGCTCGCGAAGGCCGCCGCCGACGCCGGCGCGCACATCGTCACCGGCGCGGGCGTGAGCGCGATCCGGCCGGCGGGCGCCGACTCCGACGCAGACCCCGGCTCCGGCTCCGGCGCGGAGGTCCGCTGGCACGACGGGAGCCGGGAGCACGTCGCCGAGACGTCGTACGTCCTCGCGAACGTCGCCCCGTGGGTGCTGCAGATCCTGCTCGGCGACGCCGAGGACCCGGCCACCAAGCCGGAGGGGGCCCAACTCAAGGTCAACCTCCTGCTCTCCCGGCTGCCGCGGCTGCGCTCGGGCATCGACCCCGAGGTCGCCTTCGCCGGCACGCTGCACCTCGCCGAGTCGCACTCCGACCTCGAGGTGTCCTGGGCCGCCGCGACCCGCGGCGAGCTGCCGGACCCGCTGCCGGGCGAGGTCTACTGCCACTCCCTGACCGACCCGTCCATTCTCGGCGACGTTCCGCCCGGCACCCACACCCTCACCTACTTCGGGCTGCACACCCCCGCCCGGCTGTTCGAGCGCGATCCGGAGGCGACGCGGGCCGAGGCCCTGCGGCGCGCGATCGCATCGCTCGACGCGGTGCTCGAGGAGCCGATCGACTCCGTCGTGATGCGGACCCCCGACGGCGAGCCGTGCATCGAGGCGAAGATCCCGCAGGACGTCGAGGCCGACCTCGCCATGCCCGGCGGGCACATCTTCCACGGCCACCTCGAGTGGCCGTGGGCACCGCACCACGCCCGCCTCGAGTCCCCCGCCGAGCGGTGGGGCGTCCAGACGCCGTACGACGCCGTGCTGGTCTGCGGCTCCGGCGCCCGTCGCGGCGGCGCGGTCAGCGGGCTGGGCGGCCACAACGCCGCGCAGGCCGTCCTCGAGCTCCCCTG
Organism: Nocardioides sp.; assembly: GCA_035554935.1. Classification (GTDB taxonomy): domain Bacteria; phylum Actinomycetota; class Actinomycetes; order Propionibacteriales; family Nocardioidaceae; genus Nocardioides. Next base: position 49,452 of record DATMHM010000037.1, read on the forward strand.
ACCGTCGACTTGGGGTTTGCGCCGGTCGACTTGGGGTTTGCGCCGGTCGACTTGGGGTTTGTGACCGCCGACTTGGGGTTTGCGGCGGTTCAGTGGTGACTTCCGCCCGGTGCGCGGGCGCAAGTCACAACTCGACGGTCGGAAACCACGACTCGACGGTCGGAAACCACAACTCAACGGGCGGAAACCACAAGTCAACGGGCGACATCTAGGGTGGGGGCGTGCCGGAGCTCGTCCTCGCGTCCGCGTCCCCTGCCCGCCTCGCGACCCTGCGCAGCGCAGGTCTGGCGCCGACGGTCATCGTCTCCGGCGTCGACGAGTCGCAGGTCGATGGCGTCCCGCCGGCCGAGCTGGCGCTGCGGCTCGCGGAGCTGAAGTGCGCGGCGGTGGCCGGGCGGGCAGACCTGCCGGCGGCCGCGCTGGTGCTGGGCTGCGACTCAGTGCTCGAGCTCGACGGCGAGGCACTGGGCAAGCCGGACGACGCGGAGGAGGCGGTCCGCCGCTGGCAGGCGATGCGCGGCCGGTCCGGGGTCCTGCACACCGGCCACTGCCTGCGCGACGTCGCCGCCGGGCAGCAGTCGGCGGCGACCGCGTCCACGCAGGTGCACTTCGCCGACCTCGACGACGACGAGATCGCCGCGTACGTCGCCACCGGCGAGCCCCTGCACGTCGCGGGCGCCTTCACGGTCGACGGGCTCGGCGGTGCGTTCGTGACCGCGATCGACGGCGACCACCACAACGTGGTCGGCGTCAGCCTCCCGCTCCTGCGCGGCATGGTGAGGGAGCTCGGGCACCGGTGGACCGACCTCTGGGACCGCTGAACGCCCGGGCCGCACCGCGGTGCTCGCCGTACCACTCGACTGGGACCAGTCGTCGGCGGTCCAGTTCGACGCGCGGATGCCGCCCGGCGCTACTCGACCGGCAGTCCCAGCCCGCGGGCGATCAGCATCCGCTGCACCTCCGAGGTGCCCTCGCCGATCTCGAGGATCTTGGCGTCGCGGTAGAACCGCGCGACGGGGTACTCCTCCATGAAGCCGTAGCCGCCGAAGACCTGCGTCGCGATCCGGGTCGCGGTGACCGCGGACTCGCTCGTGTAGAGCTTGGCCACGGAGGCGGCCTGCTTGAACTCCTTCATCGACGGGCCACCGCCGCCGAGCATCGCGTCCTTCATCGCCGCGGCACGGTAGGTGAGCAGTCGCGAGGCGTGCAGCATGACCTCGAGGTCGGCGATCTGGAAGGCGACGCCCTGCTTGCGGCCGATCGGGCCGCCCATGGTCTGCCGGTCGAGGGAGTACTCGACGCAGAGGTCCACGCAGGCCTGGATCAGGCCGACGGCGAGGGCCGCGATGGCGACCCGGCCGTCGTCGAGGACGCCGAGGAACTGGGCGTAGCCGCGGCCGCGCTCGCCGACGAGGTTCTCCTCCGGGACGCGGACGTCGGTGAAGGTCAGCGGGTGGGTGTCGGAGATGTTCCAGCCGAGCTTGTCGTAGGGCGGCTCGGCGACGAAGCCGGGCGTGCCGGAGGGGACCAGGATCGCGGAGATCTCCGGGCGGCCGCTGTCGGAGACGCCGGTGCGGGCGGTGACGGTGACCAGCGAGGTGATGTCGGAGCCGGAGTTGGTGATGAACTGCTTGGACCCGTTGATGATCCACTCGCCGTTCTCGAGCTCGGCGCGCGTCTTCGTCGCGCCGGCGTCGGAGCCGGCGCCCGGCTCGGTGAGGCCGAACCCGGCGAGCCGCTGGCCGGCCACGAGGTCGGGCAGCCAGGTCTTCTTCTGCTCCTCGGTGCCGAAGGTGAGGATCGGGTTGATGCCGAGGCCGACACCGGCCTCGAGCGTGATGCCCATCGACTGGTCGACCCGGCCGAGCTCCTCGATCGCCAGGCACAGCGAGGTGAACGGGCCGTCGGCGGCGTCGAGCCCGGCGCCGCCGTACTCCTCCGGCGCGGTGAGCCCGAACAGGCCGAGGTCGCCCATCTTCTGGACGACGTCGGTCGGGAAGTGGTGCGCCTTGTCCCACTCCGCGACGTGCGGGCGGATCGTGGCGTCGGCGAAGTCGCGGACGGTACGCCGGAACTCCTCGTGCTCGCGGGACAGCTCGAACTGCGTCATGGCAGCATCCTACGGCCTGTGGTTAACGTTTGTTAACCCCCCGAAAGGAGGGCAACGGGCGGGCAACGGACGGCTCGGCCGCGCCGCGACCGCCGCCGGCCCACTCCGTAGGGTGGCGGCGTGAACCAGCTGCGCGATCCCGCCCACCGGGTCAGCCCGCGGGCCCGCACCCTGTGGCAGGTCGAGGCCGGCCTCGAGGCGCTCGTCGCCTCCGTCGCGGGCGTGGTCGCGGCACTGGTCTGGCTGCCGGACGGCGTGCGCTGGGCGGCAGCCGCGACCGTGGTGCTGGCGTGCGCGACGGCGGCGGTCGTCGTACCGCTCTGGCGCTACCGGGTGCACCGCTGGGAGGTCTCCGCGACGGCGGTCTACACCCAGCGCGGCTGGTGGGCGCGCGAGCGCCGGATCGCGCCGATGTCGCGGGTGCAGACCGTCGACTTCGCCCAGGGCGTGCTGGCCCGCCTGTTCGGCCTGGCCACGGTCACGGTCACGACGGCCTCCGCCGCGGGCCCGCTCCAGATCGAGGGGCTCGACCGCGACGTGGCGCTGCGGCTGGTCGACGAGCTCACCCGGAAGGCGGACCTGGTCGAGGGCGACGCCACGTGAGCACGCCCTTCCCTCCTTCGCCCGGCCTGCCACCCTCCCCGCCACCAGGCCCGCCGCCAAGCCCGGAGCCAGTCCCCCCACCCGTCCCCGAGGCGCCGTGGCAGCGGCTCGACGCCCGGATGCTGCTGGTCCACCCGGTCACCGAGCTGGTGAAGTTCCTGCCGGTGCTACTGGGCCTGCTGCTCGCGGGCGGCGCATCGGGGGCCGGGCCATGGGCACTGCTGGGCGTCGGGTTCCCGGTGGCACTCGGCGTGGTCCGCTACCTCACGACGACCTACCGGGTGACGACCGCCCGGGTCGAGCTGCGCCGCGGCCTGCTGCAGCGCCACAAACTCTCGACGCCGATCGACCGGGTCCGCACCGTCGACCTGACCGCGTCGCCGATCCACCGGGTCCTGGGGCTGGCCACGGTCGTGATCGGCACCGGCAGCGTTGCGAGCGACGCCGACGAGCGGCTGCTGCTCGACGCACTCCCACGGGAGCACGCCACCGCCCTGCGGGTCCACCTGCTCGAGTCCCGCGCCGTGCCGGAAGGCGGCGGGGGCACGGACACCACGGCGGCCGGCGAGGAGGTGATCGTCCGGTTCTCCCCCCGCTGGCTCTGGTACGCACCGTTCAGCGGCACGACGCTCGTCGCCGCCGGCGTGGTCGTCGGCGCGGCCGCCCAGCTCTCCGAGCTCGTCGAGATCCGGATCACCGAGGACGACGTCGCGGCCGTCGACGGCGCGTTCCTGCTGGCCGTCGCCGCCGGTGCGCTGGTCGTCGCCGTCGTGCTGGCGGTGGCCGGCTACCTGGTGGCCAACGGCGGCTTCACCCTGGCGCGGGCGGCCACCGCCTGGCACGTACGACGGGGGCTGCTCACGCGTCGCGAGACGAGCATCGACGAGGCCCGCCTCGCCGGCGTCTCGGTCGGCGAGCCGGCCGCGCTGCGCCTGGCCCGCGGCCGGCGGGTGGGCGCGATCGTCACCGGCCTCGGCTCGGACGCCGCGGGCTCGGCCGTGCTGCTGCCGCCCGCACCGGCGGCCACGGCGGCCCGGGCCGCGACCGCGGTGCTCGGCACGGCCGGCCCGGTCACCGGCCCCCTGCTCCCCCACGGCCGCGCCGCCACCACCCGCCGGTTCACCCGGGCCCTGCTCGGCGCCGGCCCGGTCGTCGCCGCGTGCGCGGTGGCCCCGGCGCTCGGCGCACCGGCCTGGACGTCGGCAGCAGTCGCGATGGTCGCGGTCATCGTCGCGCTCGGACTCGCGACCGACCGGGCGCGCAGCCTCGGCCACGGCCTCCTCGACGGCCACGTGGTCACCCGGTCGGGCTCCCTGCTGCGCCGCCGCGACGCCCTGGCCGCACCCCACGTGATCGGCTGGAACCTGCGCGCCACCTGGTTCCAGCGCCGCGTCGGCCTGGTCAGCGTCGCGGCCACGACGGCCGGCGGTCGCGGCCGGGTCGCGGTGGACGACGTGCCCGAGCCGGCCGCTCTCGCGCTGGCGCTCGCCGCCACCCCCGGCCTGCTCGACGAGTTCCTGGAGGAGCACCCATGACCGAGACGTTCGAGGCACCGGAGACTCCCGGGGCACCGGAGACGCCCGGGGCACCCGAGGACCAGCCCGACGGCAGCTATGCGCCCGTCGCCGACGGCCGGCCCGACCCCGGCGAGGTGGTCTGGGCCTGGGTGCCCTACGAGGACGACCCGACCCGCGGGAAGGACCGGCCGGTGCTGGTGATCGGCACGGAGACCGGCGCCGACGGCAGCGGGTGGGTGCACGCGCTGCCGATGACCAGCAAGGACCACGACCGCGACGAGGCCCAGGAGGCCGCCGCCGGGCGGTACTGGATCGACGTCGGCACCGGCGCGTGGGACCCGCGCGGCCGGCCGAGCGAGGTCCGGGTCAACCGGTTGCTGGTGCTGCCCGCCGTCGACGTACGACGGGAGGGGGCCGCGCTCCCCTCAGCGACCTACGCCGCGGTCATCGCCGCCCGGGCGCCGTTCGACGACGCCACGGACCGCACGCGAGATTGAGCGTTACCGGGAGTAACACCTAGGGCGTACGGTGTGCCCATGGCCTCGAACGTCAAGAGCGACGGACGCACGACCCGCTGGGACCAGCACCGCTCAGAGCGGCGGGCGGAGTTCGTCCGGGCCGCGGTCCGCGCGATCGACGCGCTCGGCCCCGACGCCTCCGTCGCCGACATCGCCGCCGAGGCAGGCGTCAGCAAGCCCGTCCTCTACCGCTACTTCGCCGACAAGTCCGAGCTGCACGCCGCCGTCGGCGCCTGGGGCACCGAGCTGGTGCTGGAGCGCGTCATCTCCGCGGTCCTGGTGCCGGCGCCGGCCCGCGACCGGATCACCGCCGGGGTCACCGCCTACCTCGACACCATCGCCGAGCACCCCCAGGCGTTCCTGCTCCTGACCCGGCAGCACACCGGGGGCGACCCGCTGGCCGCGGGCAAGGACCTGATCGCCGCCAGGCTCTCGCGGATGCTGGGCGACGCGCTGCGCCTGCTCGGCGGCGACGCGGGGGCAGCCGAGCCGTGGGCCCACGCGATCGTCGGTCTCGGGAGCTCCGTCGGCCAGTGGTGGCTCGAGCGCCGCACCATGTCCCGGACGGCGGCCGCGGGCTACCTCGGCGAGTTCGTCTGGCACGCGCTCTCGGGCGCCGCGGCGGAGCACGGCGTCGACCTCTCCGACCTCGACCCGCAGTTCGGTGCCGACAACGTCCGGGCCCTGCGCCAGGACAGCGACCGCTGAGCAGCGACGATCAGGCCGGCGTGACGATGACGTTGACCGCCTCGAAGCCGTCCGCGCCGGCGCGGTAGGCGTGCGGGCGGTCGGCGGGGAACCGGACGTGGTCACCCTCGCCGAACCCGAGCACCCGGTCGTCGTACGCGACCTCGCCGGAGCCGGCCAGGACGACGAGCTGCTCCTCGACGCCGGGCACGTGCGCGGGCGAGCGCCGCTCGGCGCCGGCCGCGAGCCGCAGCAGGTAGACCTCGGTGGTGCGGGCGGGCTCGCGGAGCACCCGCACCCGCGTCGCGACGATGCCCTCCCCGGCTGCGACCGCACCGTCGTGGTCGTCGAGCAGCGCCGCGAGCGGTACGCCGAGCGGCCCGGCGACCGCATAGAGGGTGTCGAGCGTCGGGTTGCGCCGGCCGGTCTCCAGCTCCGAGAGCGAGCCCTTGCCGATGCCGGCCTGCGCGGCGAGCGCCGAGAGCGACAGCCCGCGGGCCTCGCGCAGGGCGCGGATCCGGGGACCGACGCCGGCCGTTCGCGCCATCCGACCATCGCCCCCTAGAGTGTTCCGTATACAGAACGCCGCACCGGCGTCAGGCAGGAGGCGACGTGTCCCAGGAGACTACCCACGGGCCGGTGCTGGCCGGCGTGGTCACCGCCGTCGTCGGCTTCAGCAGCTCGTTCGTGGTCGTGGTCGCGGGGCTCACGGCGGTCGGCGCCTCACCCGCGCAGGCCGCGTCGGGCCTGCTGACGCTGCTCGTCACCCAGGCGGTCGGGATGCTCTGGCTCTCGGTACGCCACCGGACGCCGATCGTGCTCGCGTGGTCCACGCCCGGCGCCGCGCTGCTCGCCTCCGCGACGGGTGCCGCCGGCGGGTGGCCGGCCGCCGTCGGCGCCTTCGTCGCCACCGGCGTGCTGGTCCTGCTGACCGCCCTCGTCCCCCGGCTCGGCGACCTCGTCGCGGCGATCCCGCAGAGCCTGGCCCGCGCCATGCTGGCCGGCGTGCTGCTGCCGCTGTGCGTCGCGCCGGTGACCGCACTGGTCGCCGCACCGCAGGTGGTGGCGCCGCTCGTGCTGACCTGGCTGGTGCTGCTGCGGTGGGCGCCGCGGTGGGCCGTGCCGGCCTCGCTCGCCGTCGCCCTCGCGACCGTCCTGGTCACCGCCGACGTCGACACCGGCGCCCTCGCGCCCACCCTCGCGTGAACGACGCCGCACTGGTCGCTGCCGGCACTGGTCGGCATCGCGCTGCCCCTGTACGTCGTCACGATGGCCTCCCAGAACGTCCCAGGCGTCGCGGTGACGAGCAGCTTCGGCTACCGCGTCCCGTGGCGCGAGTCCCTCGCCGTGACCGGGATCGGGACCGTGGTCGGCGCCCCGACCGGCGGTCACGCCATCAACCTCGCCGCGATCAGCGCCGCGCTGGCCGCCGGGCCGGCCGCAGGCCCCGACCGGGAGCGCCGCTGGCTCGCGGCGGTCAGCGCCTCGGCGACCTACCTCGTCCTCGCCGTCGCGAGCACGGCGCTCGCCGCGATGGTCGCCGCCGCGCAGGACGGCCTGATGCAGGCCGCGGCGGGCCTGGCCCTGCTCGGGACCCTGGGCACGTCGCTGGCCGAGGCCCTGGCCGACCCGCAGGACCGCGAGGCGGCGGCCGCGACCCTGGTCGTCGCCGCGTCCGGCGTCACCCTGCTCGGGATCGGCGCCGCGTTCTGGGCCCTGGTCGCCGGGCTGCTGCTGCGGGCGCTGCTCCGGTCCGGCCGGGTCAGCCCGCCACCCGGAAGAGCGTCGAGCGCAGACCGAACGCGCTCCGCAGCCCCTCGCCCGTGAACGTGCGGTAGGCCTTCGCACCGACCACGCGCACCCGCTCGACCCGCCCGCCGGGGGTGGTGTCGAGCACGACGATGCGCTGGAAGTCGCCGATCGCCGGGATCCGCCGCTCGATCGCGTCGTCGGTGAGCGTGACCGACCACGAGTTGTAGGGGTTGCCCGACGTCGCCTCGTAGGGGTCGCGCTTCTCCACCTGGTAGGGCACGGACCCCGCGGCGGTCCAGCCGCCGTTGCTGGAGGAGAACTGCGTGAAGGCGGGCTTGCCGTCATGGGTCCGCACCACGGCGGCGGTCGCCGCGATCGCCGCGTCGGAGTCCGGGTGCTCCGCGCTCGCGCCGCGATAGACCTGGGAGCGCGTGGTGTCCCAGACGTCGAAGTGGCCACGGTTGGTGGTGGTGCGCTCGAACACGGCGTAGGTGCGCGCCGCCACGGCCTGCGCCTGCACGGCCGCCGGCGCCCAGCTGGCCGGCATCTCGACCGGCACCACGCCCCGCAGGTAGGTCTCGAGCTTGACGATGTTGACCGTGTCGCGCCCCGTCCCCGAGGACGGTACGGCGGACCGCAGCCGGCCCCGGTAGTCGGTCCAGCTGCCCGGGGCGAAGAGCCGCATCTCGTGGCCACCCGCCAGGAACTCCGCCTGGCCGGCGATGTCGCGGACGAAGCGCCACTTGTCGGTGCGCACCCAGAGCCGGGTGGTCGACGTGCCGACCGGGGTCAGCATCCACCGGGTCGCTCCGCTGCGGGCGAGCGACCAGACCTGCCCGGTGCGCACGCTGCGGGCCTGGAGGCCGGTCCGGTGCCCGACGATGACGTTGTCGGTGGTGTCGGCGGTGAGCAGCGCCGTGATCGCGCCGCCCGCCCGCGCCGACTGCGTGCCCGGGTAGTAGAAGTCGAGGATCTCCCCGGCCGTCAGCCCCGACTGGGCCGCCCCCTTGGCGCCGTACTGCGACAGGCCGCGGCCGTGCCCCCAGCCGCTCCCGTCGAGGGTCACCGAGGCCGGACCCGCGGCGTGCGCGGCGGGTGGCGCCGGCAACGCCACGAGGGCGGTGGCCACGCTCGCGGCGAGTGCAGCGAGGGGCGCGATGAGCCTCCTGGGGCGAAAGTGCATCGTTCGAGGATAACCCGCGGTTAAAGCCGGCGGGCCGGTCCCAACTAGGATCCTTGTCCATGACCGAGCTCGACAGCCAGCAGACCCCGGACCCGACCAGCACGGGGTCGACGCAGGCCGACAGCGCTGACGGCGCTGTCGTCTCGGTACCGGACAAGCCGGCACTGGAGGGCCTCGAGTCCAAGTGGGCCGAGCGCTGGAAGGCCGACGACACCTACGGCTTCGACCGCACCCAGCCGCGGGAGAACGTCTACGCCATCGACACCCCGCCGCCGACCGTCTCCGGCAGCCTCCACGTCGGGCACGTCTTCTCCTACACGCACACCGACCTGATCGCCCGCTTCCAGCGGATGCAGGGCAAGTCGGTGTTCTACCCGATGGGCTGGGACGACAACGGCCTGCCTACCGAGCGCCGCGTCCAGAACTACTTCGGCGTGCGCTGCGACCCGTCGCTGCCCTACGACCCCGACTTCACCCCGCCGGAGAAGCCGGACCCGAAGCGCCAGGTCCCGATCAGCCGCCCCAACTTCATCGCCCTGTGCGAGCAGCTGGTCGAGGAGGACGAGCAGGTCTTCGAGCGGCTCTGGCGCACCCTGGGCCTCAGTGTCGACTGGAAGATCACCTACACGACCATCGGCGAGCACGCGCAGACCGTCAGCCAGCGCGCGTTCCTGCGCAACCTGGCCCGCGGCGAGGCCTACCTGCAGGAGGCGCCCACCCTGTGGGACGTCACCTTCCAGACCGCGGTCGCCCAGGCCGAGCTGGAGGCCCGCGACTACGCCGGCGCCTACCACCGGGTGGCCTACCACAAGCCGGACGGCTCGCCCGTCCACGTCGAGACCACTCGGCCCGAGCTGATCGCGTCGGTCGTCGCCCTGATCGCGCACCCCGACGACGAGCGCTACCAGGACCTGTTCGGTACGACGGTCACCTCGCCCGTCTTCGGCGTCGAGGTCCCCGTGCTCGCCCACCCGGCGGCCGAGAAGGACAAGGGTGCGGGCATCGCGATGTGCTGCACCTTCGGCGACCTCACCGACGTGCAGTGGTGGCGCGAGCTGCAGCTGCCGGTCCGTACCGTCATCGGGCGCGACGGCCGGTTCACCCGCGAGACGCCGGAGTGGCTCTCGTCGGAGACCGCCGCGGCGGCGTACGAGGACCTCAAGGGCAAGACGGTCCACTCCGCCCGTGAGGCCATGGTCGCCAAGCTCAAGGAGACCGGCGACCTCGACGGCGACCCGAAGCCGACCCAGCGGATGGCGAACTTCTACGAGAAGGGCGACAAGCCGCTCGAGATCGTCTCGACCCGCCAGTGGTACATCCGCAACGGCGGCCGCGATGCCGGTGTCCGCGACCAGATGCTGGGGCGCGGCGCCGAGATCCAGTGGCTGCCGCCGCACATGAAGCACCGGTTCGACAACTGGGTGGGCGGCCTCAACGGCGACTGGCTGATCTCGCGCCAGCGCTTCTTCGGCATCCCGTTCCCCGTCTGGTACCCACTCGACGCCGAGGGCGAGCCCGACTACTCCCGCCTGCTGCTGCCGACCGAGGCCCAGCTGCCGGTCGACCCGTCGACCCAGGCCCCGGCCGGCTACACCGAGGACCAGCGCGGCAAGCCCGGCGGGTTCGTCGGTGACCCCGACGTGATGGACACGTGGGCGACGTCGTCGCTGACGCCCCAGATCGCCGGCGGCTGGGAGTCCGACCCCGACCTGTGGTCGCGGGTCTTCCCGATGGACCTGGCCACCCAGGCCCACGACATCATCCGGACCTGGCTGTTCAGCCGCGTCGTGCGCGCGCACTTCGAGAACGGCGCCGCGCCGTGGTCGCACGCGATGATCTCCGGCTTCATCGTCGACCCGGACCGCAAGAAGATGTCGAAGTCCAAGGGCAACGTCGTCGTCCCCGACGAGATCCTCGACAAGTACGGCGCCGACGCCGTGCGCTGGCGGGCCGCGATCGCCCGCCCCGGCCTCGACTCGCCGTTCGACGAGACCCAGATGAAGGTCGGCCGCCGGCTGGCGATGAAGGTCCTGAACGCGTCGAAGTTCGTCCTCGGCAGCGTCGGGGCCACCGAGTTCGGCCCCGCCCGGGTCAGCCAGCCGGTCGACACCGCCCTGCTGGGCCGGCTCGCCGGCGTCGTCCGCAGGGCGACCGAGGCGTTCGAGGCCTACGACTACACCACGGCGCTCGAGGTCTCCGAGAAGTTCTTCTGGGAGTTCTGCGACGACTACCTCGAGCTCGTCAAGGAGCGCGCCTACGCCCAGGACGGCGACGCCTCCGACTCGGCCCGCGCGACCCTCGCCTTCGCGCTGCAGGTCCAGCTCCGGCTGCTCGCCCCGTTCCTGCCCTACGTGACCGAGGAGGTCTGGTCGTGGTGGCAGGAGGGCTCGGTCCACCGGTCCCCCTGGCCGACCGTCGCCGAGCTCGGCACCCCTGCCGCCTCCGACGGTGCGGCGATCGACGCGGTCGCCGCCGCGCTCGCCGGCATCCGGGGCGCCAAGTCGCAGGCCAAGGTCAACATGAAGACGCCGTTGTCGCGGGTCGAGGTCACCGGACCGGAGAAGGCCGTCCGCAACGCCGAGCTCGCCGCCTCCGACCTGGTCGCGGCGGGCAAGATCACCGGCGACCTGGTCTTCACCGTCGTCGACGGTGCGACCGAGCTGGGCGTGACCGCGGAGATCGCCGAGCAGGACTGAGCGCCCCGGTCCCGGAGCGGCCGGCCACGACCGTTCGTCGAGGAGGTCGGCCACGGCCGTTCGTCGAGGAGGTCGGCCACGACCGTTCGTCGAGGAGGTCGGCCACTACCGTCTCGAGACGCCTGTGGATGGTGCCGGGACTGTGGTCGACACCGTCCCGGCACCGCGCCGTCTCAGGCTCCGTGGATCTCGATACCCGCGTCTCGATCTCGGCCCTGACTGATCTCGAAGGCGAGCAAGATCGCCTTCGAGATCAGGCCGACTTCTTCTTCTTGGTCTCGCGCAGGACGAGGGTCGGTGCGACGTCGTCCTCGACGACCTCCTTGGTCACCACGACCTTCTCCACGTCGCCGCGGCTCGGGACGTCGTACATCACGTGGAGGAGGACCTCCTCGATGATGGCGCGCAGGCCACGGGCACCGGTGCCACGCTCGAGCGCCTTGTCGGCGATCGCGGCGATGGCGTCGTCGGTGAAGTCGAGCTCGACGCCGTCGAGGTCGAAGAGCTTCTTGTACTGCTTGACCAGGGCGTTGCGCGGCTCGGTGAGGATCTGGACGAGCGCGTGCTGGTCGAGCGGGCTGACGCTGGCGATGAGCGGAAGCCGGCCGATGAACTCAGGGATCAGGCCGAACTTGGTGAGGTCCTCGGGGCGGACCTGGGAGAGCAGGTCGTCCGCGGCCCGCTCGGCCTCGCCGCGCGGCTCGGCGGTGAAGCCGAGCGACTTCTTGCCGACCCGCTGCTCGACGATGTGCTCCAGCCCGGCGAACGCGCCGCCGACGACGAACAGGATGTTCGTCGTGTCGATCTGGATGAACTCCTGGTGCGGGTGCTTGCGGCCACCCTGCGGCGGCACGGAGGCCGTGGTGCCCTCGATGATCTTCAGCAGCGCCTGCTGCACGCCCTCGCCGGAGACGTCGCGGGTGATCGACGGGTTCTCGGCCTTGCGGGCCACCTTGTCGATCTCGTCGATGTAGATGATCCCGGTCTCGGCCTTCTTGACGTCGTAGTCGGCGGCCTGGATCAGCTTGAGCAGGATGTTCTCGACGTCCTCGCCGACGTAGCCGGCCTCGGTCAGCGCCGTGGCGTCGGCGATCGCGAACGGGACGTTGAGCATCCGCGCGAGGGTCTGCGCGAGGTAGGTCTTGCCGCACCCGGTCGGGCCGATGACCAGGATGTTGGACTTGGCGACCTCGACCACCTCGTCCTTGCTGTGCTTGCCCGCGGCGCCACCGACGGCCTGCACGCCGGCCTGGACGCGCTTGTAGTGGTTGTAGACCGCGACCGCGAGGGACTTCTTCGCCTGCTCCTGCCCGATGACGTAGGAGTTCAGGAACTCGAAGATCTCCTTCGGCTTCGGCAGCTCCGCGAGGTCGACCTCGGAGCCCTCGGCGAGCTCCTCCTCGATGATCTCGTTGCAGAGGTCGATGCACTCGTCGCAGATGTAGACACCCGGACCAGCGATGAGCTTCTTGACCTGCTTCTGGCTCTTTCCGCAGAACGAGCACTTCAGCAGGTCGCCACCGTCACCGATGCGTGCCACGGGTCCTCCTCACATGTGAACTCCCCGACGGTACCCCGTGTCGCGCCCCCGTGGGGGCGGGACACGAGGACGGCCGGCGGGCGATCGGGGAGTTCATGGTTGTCCAGCTGTAGGGGTGGCGCCTCAGACGAGGGCCGGGGTCTTCAGGGACTCGAGGACGGCGTCGATCAGGCCGTACTCGATGGCGCCCTGCGCGGTGAGGATCTTGTCGCGCTCGATGTCGCGGCTGACCTCGTCGATCGGCTTGCCCGAGTGGTCGCTGATCATCTTCTCCAGCAGCTCGCGCATGCGGAGGATCTCGTTGGCCTGGATCTCGATGTCCGAGGTCTGGCCGAAGGTGCCCTCGGTGTAGGGCTGGTGGATCAGGATCCGGCTGTTGGGCAGCGCCAGGCGCTTGCCCTTCGCGCCGGCCGCGAGCAGGATCGCCGCCGCCGAGGCCGCCTGGCCGATGCACACGGTCTGCACGTCCGGCTTGATGAACTGGATCGTGTCGTAGATCGCGGTCAGCGCGGTGAACGAGCCACCGGGGCTGTTGATGTAGATGCTGATGTCCTGGTCGGGGTTCATCGACTGCAGGCACAGCAGCTGCGCGATGACGGCGTTGGCGACGTCGTCGGAGATCGGCGTGCCGAGGTAGATGATCCGGTCCTCGAACAGCTTCGCGTAGGGGTCGATCCGGCGGAAGCCGTAGGAGGTCCGCTCTTCCCACTGCGGGATGTAGTAGTTCATGGGGAACCTCAGTCCTTCTTGTGGGCCGGACGACCCTCGTCGACGGCTTCCTTGGCGCTCTTGACGACCTTGTCGACCAGGCCGTACTCGAGCGCCTCCTGGGCGGTGAACCAGCGGTCGCGGTCGGCGTCCTCGGTGACCTGCTCGACGGTCTGGCCGGTGTGCTCGGCGATCAGGTCCAGCAGCACCTTCTTGATGTGCAGCGACTGCTGCGCCTGGATCTTGATGTCGGAGGCGGAGCCACCCATGCCGGACGACGGCTGGTGCATCATGATCCGCGCGTGGGGCAGCGCGTAGCGCTTGCCCTTCGCGCCGGCGCAGAGCAGGAACTGGCCCATCGAGGCGGCCAGGCCCATGCCGACCGTGGCGACGTCGTTGGGGATGTAGTTCATGGTGTCGTAGATCGCCATGCCGGCGTCGACCGAGCCACCGGGGCTGTTGATGTGCAGGAAGATGTCGGCCTCGGGGTCCTCCGCCGACAGCAGCAGCAGCTGGGCGCAGATCGCGTTGGCGTTCTGGTCGCGGACCTCGGACCCGAGGAACACGATGCGCTCGCGCAGCAGCCGGCCGTAGATGTTGTCGTCGAGCAGGTTGAGGCCGGCCCCACCGTTCATCTCGTGGCCACGAACGGCGCCACCGGGAAGATTCTGAGTCACGTCGCCGACACTAGCCGCCCGGACCGGCAGATCCACGCGTTGGAGCGCCCTGTTCGCCGACAGCGGATTGGCGACCCGTGTCGCTGCGACGAGGTCGGCCGGCGACCTCAGCGCTCGGCGGCTGCCTTGAGCCCGGCGAGCGTGGTCGCCATCCCCTGCTCGAGCTCGTCGGCGTGCTCCTCGTTCCCTCCGAGCAGCAGCGGCGCCACGATCCGGCTGCCGAGGCTCAGTCGCGCCGGCACCGGCCGGCGGTGCACGACCCGGGTGCGGCCGCCGTCGCCGGGGACCGGCTCGAGCTCCCAGATCCACTGTGCGCCGCTCGAGGGCGTGTCCCAGGCGAGCCGCCGGCCGGGGACGACGTCGGCGACCACCGAGCGGGTCGGCCAGACGACCGCCTTGCGCCGGTTGATGCCGAGGTACCACTGCCCGACCCGGAGCCCGCCCCGCTTGAGCGGGACCATCCGCACGGTCTCGGGGCTCCAGCTGGACATTTGGGCGAGGTCGGTCAGCAGGGCCCACACGTGCTCGGCGGGCGCCGCGACCTCGGTCTCGGCGCGGAGCTCGCGGGCTGCGTTCGGAGTCGGCATGCGCACATCTTGGCAACAGCCGGCCCCGACGTCACGACCCCTCGTCAGCCCGTCCTCGGTTCGTCGTCAGCCCTCGCCGAGCCAGCGGGCCAGGGCCGCGTGCACGTCGGGGTGGTTGAGGAGGCCGAAGTGGTCGGTCCGCGGCAGGTGCAGCACCTCGGCCCCCGGGAAGAGGTCGGCGCCCCGTCGGTCCTGTCCGACCGCCGAGCGCGGCGTCACGAGGAGGTCGCCGACCGCGCTGGCGACGGGGTGCCGCGGCGACCGGGTCAGCGTCGCCGACACCAGCCGGTAGCGGGCGTGCGGCAGCGGCGGCACGTCCTCGGCGAGGCCCTCGACGAGGTCGCGGATGCCGGGCGCCTGCCGGTCGATGACGCGGCCGAAGGCGGCGACCTCGGGCAGCCGCGCCATCCGGCGGCTGGCCCGGTCGGCGCCGACCGCGAACCAGGACCCCAGGTGCGGGGTGCCGAGCGTGACCACGTCGCTGACCAGCCCGGTCCACGCGGCGGGGGCGTCGCCCTCGGCGACGACGGCCGACGACGCGCGCATCACCAGCCCGCCGAGCGAGTGGCCGACCAGCGCGATCCGGGTGACGCCGACGGGCCAGGCGTCGACCAGGCGCTGCATCAGGGACGCCAGCACCACGCCGTTCTCGCGCAGCGGCAGCCCGGTGTTGGCGCGGAGGTAGACGGGCGTCCACCCGCGGCGGGCCAGCGTCTCGCCGTACGTCGACCCGGTGGTGTCGCGGCGCAGGCGCCAGTAGTCCTCGTTCTCGCAGAGGCCGTGGAGGAACACCACCAGCCGGCCGGTGGCCTCCGGGAACGCGGCCGCGACCCCGTCCGGGGTGAGCACGACGTCGCGGCCCTCGTGGCGCACACCCATCTCGATCGCCAGCCGCGGCCGCTCCCGGCGCAGCTCCTCGCCGATCAGCCCGTTCACCGCCGACGCGACGAACCGGCCACGCGCGCTGCTCTCCAGGCCGGGCCCGACGCCCGCCTCGGCGAGCCGCGCGAGCCCGGCGCTGGCGCCGCGGAAGGACAGCCCGACCGCGCCGTAGACGAGCGCGGCGACGCCGCGGTGCAGGGTCTCCGCGGGCAGCCCGGCCGGCCCGAGTCCGAGGCGGGCGACGCCGTGGGCGCGACGCGAGATCGCGGCGTGGGTGTCGCGGGCGGTCGCCACGACCAGGTCGTCGGCGACGGCGGTCGCCAGCGCGAGCGCGTCGACGATCGTGGGTTCGGACCTCATGGACGGCACCCTACCGGATCCAGTGCACAGGTGTGCACTCAGTTGGCCCGGAATGCACGAGAGCCCCCGGCGATCGCTCACCGGGGGCTCTCGGGGAAGCCGGATCAGGCCTGGGTCGACTCCTCGGTCGACTCCTCGGTCGACTCCTCGGTCGACTCGGCCGGCGCCTCGGCGGCGTCCTCGGCCACCTCGACCTCGGGCTCGTCCTCGCCGATGCTGCCGTCGCCCTTGAGGTTCTTCAGCTCGACGACGTTGCCGGAGCCGTCCTTGACCTCGGCGCCCTCGACGATGATCTGCAGCGCCTTGCCGCGGCGGATCTCCTGGACCATGTCCGGCACGTGGTTGTGCTCGAACATGTGGTTCACGAACTCCTGCGGGTCCTGGCCGGACTGCTGCGCACGACGGATCATGTGCTGGGTCAGCTCGCCCTGGTCGACGCCGATCTCCTCCTTGTCGGCGATCTCGTCGAGCAGGAACTGCGCGGCGACGGCGTCACGGACCCGGCGCTCGAGGTCGGCCTCGAACTCCTCCTGGGTCTGCTTCTCGTCCTCGAGGTACTGCTCGAGGGTCATGCCGGCGTAGACCAGCTGCTGCTCGAGGCTCTGGCGACGGGCGTTGAGCTCGTCGGTGACCATGGCCTCGGGCAGCGGGATCTCGACCTTCTCCAGGAGCGCCTCGAGGACGGCGTCGCGGGCGGCCGCGGCCTGCTCGAGCCGCTTGCCGCGGGTGAGCCGCTCGCGGACGTCCTCGCGGAGCTCGTCGAGGGTGTCGAACTCCGAGGCCTCCTGGGCGAAGTCGTCGTCCAGCTCCGGGAGCTCCTGCTCCTGGACCTGGCTGATGGTCACCTTGACCTCGACGTCCTGGCCGACCAGGTCGCCGCTGACGAGCTGGGTCGTGAAGGTCTTCTCCTCGCCGATGGCAGTGCCGGCGAGCGCCTCGTCGAGGCCCTCGATCATGCCGCCGTTGCCGACCTTGTAGGAGAAGCCGGAGATCTCGGCGCCGTCGACGACCTCGCCGTCCTTGGTGGCGACCAGGTCGATCACCACGAAGTCGCCGTCCTGCGCGGCCCGCTCGACGTCGGCCAGGGTGCCGAAGCGCTCACGCAGCGCGTCGACCTGCTCGGCGACGTCCTCGTCGCTGACGGAGAGGTCCTCGACGCTGGCCGAGAGGCCGTCGTACGCCGGCAGCTCGAACTCGGGCTTGACGTCCACCTCGGCGGTGAACTCGAGCACCTCGTTGTCCTCGAGCTTCGTCACCTCGATGTCGGGCTGCGCGAGGGGGGTGAGGTTGTTCTCCTGGAGCGCCTCGATGTAGGCCTTCGGGAGCACGTCGTTGATCGCCTCGTCGAGCACCGGGCCGCGACCGATCTGCCGGTCGATGACCTGCGGCGGGACCTTGCCGCGGCGGAAGCCGGGGACGTTGATCTGCTTCGCGATCTTCTGGTACGCCGCGTCGAGGCTCGGCTTGAGCTCCTCGAAGGGCACCTCGACGGTCAGCTTGGCCCGGGTCGGGCTCAAGGTCTCGACGGCGCTCTTCACAGGTGT
>DATMHM010000038.1:0-4007 GCA_035554935.1 Nocardioides sp.
TTGCCGTCGGCCGCGATGGCGACCTCGAACCCCTCCTTGCGGAGCAGGTAGGCGAGGGCATCGCTGTAGCTCTCTTCGTCTTCGACGACAAGTACCCGTGTCACGGGCGTTCCTCCTGGTCTTCCTGGTGGTCGTGCGGGCGGCGGTCCGGGACGTCCGGCGCCGTCGCGAGGGCGGGCGGCCGCATGAAGGGCGACCCCTCGTCCTGGTGGGGGTGCTGGGGCAGCGTGAGGGTGAAGGTGGAGCCCTGGCCCTCGACGGACCAGACGCGCACGTCCCCGCCGTGCGTGGCGGCCACGTGCTTCACGATCGAGAGGCCGAGGCCGGTGCCGCCCGTCGAGCGGTGCCGGGCCGGGTCGACCCGGTAGAACCGCTCGAAGATCCGCTCGACCTCGCGCTCCGGGATCCCGATGCCCTGGTCGATCACGGAGATCTCGATGTTGTGGCCGACCCGCTTGCGGGTCACGACGACCCGCGCGTTCGGCTCCGAGTAGGCGACGGCGTTGGCGACGAGGTTGCTGACGGCTGCGCCGACCTGCTTCTCGCTGCCGAGGACCTTGAGCCCCTCCTCGCCCTCGGCGATGACGGAGATGTCCTTGGCGGTCGCGGTCATGCTCACGAAGTCGACGGCCGAGGCGACGACGTCGTCGATGGAGACCGGGACGGGCGACTCCAGCGGCTCGTCGCCCTGGAGGCGGGAGAGCTCGATGATCTGCTGGATCAGCCGGGAGAGCCGGTCGCTCTCGGTCAGCATCCGCGACGCGAAGCGGTAGACGGCGTCCGGGTCGTCGGAGGCGTCCTGCACGGCCTCGGCGAGCAGGCGCATCGCACCGACCGGTGTCTTCAGCTCGTGGCTGACGTTGGCCACGAAGTCGCGGCGTACGGCGTCGACCTGGCGCTCGCGGGTGCGGTCCTCGACGAGCGCCAGCACCAGGCGCGAGCCGAGCGGCGCCACCCGTGCGGTCACGTGGCGGGGACTGCCGGACGCGCGGGGGACGATCAGCTCGGTCTCACGGATCTGGCCGTCGCGGCGCACCTGCCGGATGAGCGAGCTGAGCTCGTCGGAGAGCAGCGTCGAGCCGCGCACGAAGCCCATCGCGAAGGCGGGCGCGGAGGCCTTGAGCACGACGTCGGACTCGTCGACGACCACCGCGCTGCTGCGCAGCACGGAGAGCACGGCGGCGACGCCGTCGGGCACGAGCGGTTCCTCGGGGGCCTTGTAGAGGTTCTGCTGCCGGTCGCTGAGGTGCCATGCGAGCATGGCACCGCCGGCCACGACGGCGCCGAGCAGCGCAGCCAGGAAGGCTTGCGTCGTCGGATCCACGTCTCGATCGTACGGCGACACGCCGGTCCGTCCCGGAATCGCGAATGCCCTGCTTCGCGATGTTCATCCTGCGTTCACCGCCCACCGCCTGCGGGACACCTGGTGACCGTAGTCTGCGACCCATGCGTGATGCCTACACCGACGAGCTCGATGCCATCTTCGACGACCTGGCCAGCATCAGCCGTCTCGTCCGGGCGGCCGTCAGGGACGCCACCGAGGCCCTCCTGACCGGCGACGCCGCGATCGCCGAGAAGGTCATCAGCGAGGACGCCCGGATCGACCTGGCCCGCGAGCAGGTCGAGGACAACGCCTTCAGCCTGCTCTCGCTGCAGCAGCCGGTCGCCGGCGACCTGCGCACGGTCGTCGCGGCGCTGCGGATGGTCGGCGAGCTCGAGCGGATGGGCGACCTGTCCGTGCACGTCGCGAAGATCGCCCGCCTGCGCGTGCCCGACGTCGCCATCCCGGCTGAGGTCCGCCCGACCGTCGAGCGGATGGCGACCGTCGCCGAGGACATGGTCGCCCGGGTCACCGACGTGATCGCCGGACGCGACGTCGCGGCCGCCATCGCGCTCGGCCGTGACGACGAGGAGATGGACCAGCTGCGCCGTCGGAGCTTCACCGAGCTCCTGGGCGACGAGTGGAGCCACGGCGTGGAGGCGGCGGTCGACATCGCGCTCCTCGGCCGGTACTACGAGCGGATCGCGGACCACGCCGTCTCGGTCGCGAACCGGGTGGTCTTCGTGGTCACCGGTCACAACCCGGCCCCGGCCGCCTGACCCGCTCGGCCCGACCCAGCTCAGCACAGCCCAGCACAGCCCAGCACAGCCCAGCCCAGCACGAACAGATCGGCCCGCCCCGGCGAACGGGGCGGGCCGATCTGCGTGGGGTGCCGTGGCTCAGGCGGCCTCGACGGCCGCCGGCTGCGGAGCCGGTACGACGACGGCGCGTGGCCGCGCGAGGAGCGTCGCCGCGCCGGCGAGGCCGATCGCCGCGATCACGGCGGCGGCAGCGAAGCCCGCGTGGGCGCCGGCCAGGAAGTCGCCGGGCACGCTCTGCGAGGCGAAGGCCGACGCGATGACGGCGAGCCCGACCGCGCCACCGAGCTGCTGCATGGTCTGCAGCAGGCCCGACGCGGCGCCGGCGTGCTCCGGCTCCACGTCCTGCAGCGCGAGGGACGTGATCGGCATGAAGCTCCCGCCCATGCTGAGTCCCATCACGAGCAGCGCCGGGAAGACGCCGGTCCAGTAGCTCGTGCCGGCGTCGATCTGGTTGAGGACGACGAAGCTGCCCAGCACCCCGGCCGCGCCGGCCACGATGATCGGCGGCTGGCGGAACCGGGCCACCAGCCGCGGGGTGATCCGCGACATGGCGAACACGCTGAGCGGGATCGGCAGGAACGCGAAGCCCGTCTGCAGCGGCCCGTAGCCCTGGTCCTCCTCAAAGTACTGGACCATCAGGAAGAAGGTGGCCAGCATGCCGCCGTACAGCGCGGCCATCGTCACCAGGGTGGCGACCCGCGTGCGGCTGCGCAGCAGGCCCAGGCGCAGCAGCGGGTGGCTGTGCCGCGCCTCGGTGACGAGCAGGACGACGACGAGGGCGGCCGCGAGCACGAGGCCGAGGATGGTGGCGGCCGACGTCCAGCCGTGCTCGGGCGCCTTGATCAGCGTCCAGACGAGGGCGACCGCCGCGCCGGTGGCGCTGATGGCACCGATGACGTCGAAGCGGCCGGGGCGGCGGGGCGTGTCGGCGACCTGCCGGCGGACCGTGAGCAGCACGGCGAGGCCGATCGGGACGTTGATGAAGAGCGTCCAGCGCCACGACAGCACGTCGGTGAGGACGCCGCCGAGCAGCAGGCCGAGGGCGGCGCCCCCGGAGGAGACCGCCGTGAAGAGCGCGAGGGCCCGGTTGCGGGCAGCCTCGTCGCGGGCGGTCGTGGTGATGAGCGCGAGCACCGACGGGGCGGCGATGGCGGCGCCGACGCCCTGGAGGGCGCGCGCGGCCACCAGCATCCACGGCTCGGTGGCGAGGCCGCCGAGGAGGGAGAAGACGGTGAACACCGCGAGCCCCGCCCAGAAGACCGACAGGCGACCGAAGACGTCGCCCAGCCGGCCGCCGAGGAGCAGGAGGCCGCCGAAGGCGAGGGCGTAGCCGTTGAGGACCCACGACAGCGACGCGGCGCCGAAGTCCAGGTCGGTGGCGATGTGGGGGAGGCCGACGTTCATGACGGCGGAGTCCAGGACCAGCATGAGCTGGGCGAGGAGGACGATGTAGATGCCCGCGGCGGTTGTGGTCCGGGCGGTCGCCCGGGATGCGTCCGCCGAGGACGCGGTGGTGAGTGTCGAGGAAGACAAGGGTGATGTCCTGTTCTGACCGGGAGGGCCGGGGTACGCTTTAGCGGAGGATGACTCCGGTTGTCCCCAACGATACGGAGAGTGTCTCCGTTTAGCAAGGAAAAAGGTGAACCCGTTGCGCGCCGACGCCGTACGCAACCGCGAGCGGATCGCGGACATCGCCCGGCAGCTCTTCCGCGAGAAGGGCTTCGACGCCGTGTCGATGGACGAGGTCGCGAAGACCGCGGAGGTCGGTGTCGGGACGCTCTACCGCCACTTCCCGACCAAGGAGGCGTTGTACGACGCCGCCATCCAGGCCTGGGTCGAGACCGTCACGGCCGCGGCCGAGGAGG
>DATMHM010000039.1:0-32464 GCA_035554935.1 Nocardioides sp.
GGCGCCAGCTACCGGCTACGCAACCGCGGGATCGACACCCTGCCCAGCATCAGAACCCAAGACCCGGCAGACTAGAACCCGACGAACCAGTGGCCTCGTTTTCGAGCGTCGGAACGGCCTCGTTTTCGAGCGACGTCGACAAGACCGGCACCGATCAGCTGCATGGACACGTCGGCAGCGTAAACAACACGACGCCCACCTGTCGGGAGCTCGTCTCGGTGGATCGCGTGCCGCCCCAGATGAGCGCCGGACACACTCGGGGCGCGCAACTGGGCGGTCTCGCTGGACATGGCGCGTCCAGGCTGCACGGGCCGGGAGTGCGGCCGGTGCCACGGTGCTGGTCGCCGGGGGGTGGGCGCTTGCCGGAACGACGATCGCCGAGGCTACAAGCGGAGGCAGCCACCTACTTGTGCTGACGTCGACGGGAGCGAACTCGAATGTCGACACGATTAGTAGATCTTGACCGTGACAGCGAGTTGTCAAGATTCGCTGCATCTCGACACCAGGGCTGGGAGAGCGTGCGCGACGGCGTCGCCGACCCGGCCGGGTGGCCGCTCTACCTCCAGCGGTACGTCGCGGCGCT
Source organism: Nocardioides sp. (assembly GCA_035554935.1). Lineage (GTDB taxonomy): Bacteria > Actinomycetota > Actinomycetes > Propionibacteriales > Nocardioidaceae > Nocardioides. The sequence goes on from DATMHM010000039.1 coordinate 584, forward strand.
CGGCTGACGCCGCTGCCGGACTTTCGCACCGACCCGTCGCGGATGGGGGTCGCGACGGATCGGTGCGCCGGGTCGCTCGCACCCCATGTGGCGGGCGGCCCAGGGCCTCACTCGTCGTACGTCGGATTCCCCCGCGACGACGGTACGACCGCGGGGCCGCCCGCCAGAACAATCGGATCCGAGGGTCCCGGGGTGCGTGGTCACGACCCCCGGGACCATCGTCCCGACCCAGGCGCTCCGGTCAGACGTCCGTCGCGATGATGCGCTCGATGTTGCGCTCGGCCAGCGCCGTGATGGTCACGAACGGGTTCACCGTGGTGTTGCCGGGGACCAGCGCGCCGTCGATGACGTAGAGCCCGGGGTAGCCCGGCAGGCGGCCGTAGTTGTCGGTGGCCTTGTTCAGCACGGCCCCGCCGAGCGGGTGGTAGGTGAGCCCGTCCTGCCAGGTCTTGTAGCCGCCGAAGAGGTCGGTGCGATAGATCGTCCCCTCTGTGCTGTTGATCTTGTCGAAGATCGTGCGGGCCATGTCGATCGAGTCCTGCTTCCAGGCCGTCTGCCACGACAGGTCCACCCGGCCGGCCGCGGCGTTCCACGTGAACTCCGCCCGGCGGGTCGTGTTCGTGATCGCCAGGTAGAGCGAGGCATAGGTCTCGATGCCGGTCGGCAACGGCGCCACCTCAGCGAAGGCGCCGCCGGCGTCCCAGTTGTCGATGCCCGAGCAGGGGATCGTGGACTGCAGCTCGCCCGTGGCGTCCCACATGTGGTTGGCCCGGCCGACCATGACGTTGCCGTTGTCGCCCCAGCCCTTGCCGATCTCGCCGTTCAGCGCCGGCAGCGCGCCGGTCGCCTTGAGCCGCACCAGCAGCTTGCTGGTGCCGACGCTGCCGGCGGCGAAGAAGACCTTCGCCGCGGTGACCGTCTTGGTGGCGACGACGGTGCCCGCGGTGTCGATCTGCTCGATGGTCACGGTGTAGCCGCCGCCCGGGGCCGGGGTGACGGACGTGACGCGGTGCAGTGCCGAGACGTTGACGCGGCCGGTCGCCACGGCGGAGGCGAGGTAGGTCTGCACCAGCGACTTCTTGCCGTGGTCGTTGCCGTAGATCACCTGGCAGTCGAGGGCGGAGCGGGTGACCGTCCCGGCCTGCTCGGCCTTCATGTAGTTCCAGTCGTAGACGTCGGGCACGAAGGTCCACCCGAACCCGGAGCGCTGCGCGTGCTTCCGGCCCACGCGGGCGTACTGGTAGCAGGGGGCCGTCTCGAACCACGCCGGGTCGATGGAGACGACGCCGAGGGCCGCGTTCGCGCGCGGGTAGTAGACGTCGTACATCTCGGCGGCGTCGACCGACGGCAGGATGCCCGCGAAGAGGTCGCGCCGCGGGGTCACCGCCATGCCTCCGTTGACGAGCGACCCGCCGCCGACGCCGCGGCCCTGGTAGACGGTGATGCCGGCGAACTCCTCGGCGTCGAGGACGCCGGTGTACCGCGGGATCTCCTTGTCGATCGGGAAGCCGAAGAAGTTGCTGACCGGCGCCTTCGTCCTCGTGCGCAGCCAGAAGGCCCGGTGGTCGGGCTCGGTCATCCGCGGGAAGATCCGGCCGTCGGAGCCCGGGGTGTCCCAGGTCATGCCCATCTCGACCATCTCGACGGGAACGCCGGCCTGGGCCAGCCGGAGCGCGGCGACCGCGCCGCCGTACCCGGTGCCGATGACCAGCGCGGGCACCGACGCGCCGTTGCCGATCGCGGCGCTGGCCCGGGCGGCCGGGCCCAGGGCGGGCGCGCCGACCGAGGCCAGGCCGACGGCGGCGCCGGCGCCGCCGAGGAACCGGCGCCGGGAGACGCGGGAGCGGATGGACTGGGGGGTGTGGGTCATGTGACCTCCATCACGGGGAGCAGAACAAGAACGTGTTCTACCGGTTGTGCGATCGCTCGTCACTACCTACTGGCTGGTAGTCCGCGTGGTGTCCCCTCGGGCTGCCCGGGTACTGCCCAGTGCATGGACACGACACAGGCACAGCTCGCGAACACATCGCTGGTGCAGCGTGCGGCGGCCGCCGTCGCTGCCGTCTTCCTGCTCGTCGGGGTGCTCGGGTTCGTCCCCGGGATCACCACGAGCTATGACGACATGACCTTCGCCGGTCATCACTCCGGGGCCGAACTGCTCGGACTCTTCGACGTCTCGGTGCTGCACAACCTCGTGCACCTGGCGTTCGGCGCCGCCGGCCTCGTGCTCGCGCGCACCTGGAACGGCGCGCGGGCCTTCCTGATCGGGGGCGGGGTGATCTACCTGCTGCTCACCGTCTACGGCTGGGTGGTGGACCGCCACGAGGACGCCAACTTCGTCCCGCTCGACAGCGCGGACAACTGGCTGCACCTCGCCCTCGGTGCGGTGATGCTCGCGCTCGGCCTCGCGCTCGGCCGCCCGGTCAGCGACCCGCGCGGCACGCCCCTTCACTGATCAGCAGCTGCGCGGCCGTGTAGGTCGCCATGACCACGGACTCCAGCCGTGCCGGCGGGTCCGGTACGACGAACGTGCGGGCGCCGAGCACGGAGTCGGACACCATGAACAGCCCGGCGCCGGCGGCGGTGAGCAGGCGCGCGTCGCGCGGCACGTCGTCGCCGAGGTGGTTGGCCGCGGCGACCATCGCCGCCAGCACCGCCGAGTAGCCGAGCACCGTCGGGCCGAGTGCCCGCTCCTGGCGGAAGGCCGCTGCGGCGAGCACCGGCGCCGAGGTGGCCCAGGCGGTGGCGACCGCCCGGACGGCCCGGTTGTGCGGCGGGCGGGTGCCGCGGTCGCGGTGCCGGGCGAACCCGCTGATGTAGGCGAGGTGCCCGAGACCGAAAGACCCGGCGCCCGCTGCGAACGCCCGTGGGCCCTCGCCGAGGAGCAGCACGTCGCCGCCCCAGCCGGCGGCCTGCCCGACCAGCGTCGTGGTCCGCAGCGGAGAGGTCGCCGCCCGCGGGTCGGTCGCGAGGGACGCGCCCAGCAAGGGCATCAGCAGCGGCTTCGTGGCGAACCGGGCCCGGTGCGCCCAGCGGCGGCTGCTGCCGGCCAGGGCGGTGTCGGCCGCCGCGACGGCGGCGTAGGCGAGCTTGCGCCGCGTCGTCGTACGCACGACCGGACGATAGCGGTCGGAAGCGGCGGCCGGGGCGTGCTCAGGCCACCGCGAGCTGCGCCCGCGTCGGGACGAACGGGTCGACGAGCAGCCGCATCCCCGCCTCGAGCGGCGTCCGGTTCGCCTTGCGTCCGTTGCACGGGCTGCAGGCGGCGACGGTGTTGAGCCACGTCCAGCTCCCGCCGCGGCTCTGCGGGAGCAGGTGGTCGACGGTCGACGCGTGCCGCCCGCAGTAGGCGCACCGGTTCCGGTCGCGCTTGAGCACCCCGGAGCGGGAGTAGGAGGCCGGGCGGTACATCCACTTCGCCACGACGTAGCGGACCAGCCGGATCACCCGCGGCCACGGGTGCGGACCGATCATCCGGTCGTCGTGGGCCTCCTCGACGGTCGCGACCTCGCGGAAGAGCATCCGCACCGCGTGCTGGAAGGTCACCGTCCCGAGCGGCTCGTAGGAGGCGTTCAGCAACGTCACCGTCGACATCGCGGACACCTCCTCTCCGGCTCAGGGCCCAGCAGCAGAGCAGGCCTCATCTGAGCGGAGTCGTGGTACGGCGCCGTTTCCGCCGGGCCACGAGCACGTGAAATGCAGGCGGCTGCTCCTTTCGACACTGTGAGCGTACGTCCGCGCGGGGCCGCGCCTCCAGCAGTTTGGTCGAGCGTTGGTCGAGGAGGCCGGCCACGGCCGTCTCGAGACCTGGCAACACGGTGCTGGGACCGGGCCAGTGGGGTGCACCGGATCGGGTGGTCTCGAGACGGTCGTGACCGACCTCCTCGACCAACGGGTCGGCCGACCTCCTCGACCTACGTCAGAGGTAGGGGGCGAGCTCCAGGGCCAGGTGCAGCCGCAGGCGGTCCGGGCCGCGGGAGAGGTCGTGGCCGGTGGCCTGCTCGACCTGCGCGAGCCGGTGATAGACCGTCTGCCGGTGGACGGACAGTCGCTCCGCGGTGCGCGCGACGCTGCCCGCCTCGTCCAGCCAGGTCCGCACGGTGGTGACGACGTCATCGGCCGCCGTCGCGAGGAAGCGCCGTACGGTCGGCTCCACCACGGCCGCGGCGAGGTCGTCGTCACGGGCCACCCCGAGCAGGGCGAGCGGGCCGAGGTCCTGCCAGGCCACCACGTGGCCGAACGGCCTCGTCCGCGCGACGCGCAACGCCACCCGGGCGCCACGATGGCTGGTCGCGAGCTCGTCGATGGACGGTACGACGGGCCCGACGGCCGCGCGCGTGACGTGGTCGAGCGCATCGAGCCGGCGGCCGGCGCCGAGCGCGGTCAGCAGTGCGTCCGGGTCGGTGGCCTCGGCGACCAGCCGGGCGCGGACGACCGCGGCGACCGCGTCGCCGCCCGTCCGGGCCCACACCACACCGGCCGGTGCGGGCCGGCTCGCGACCTGGTCGCCCAGCTCCGGCCGCTCGACGAGGACGCACGCGAGCGGCTCCTGCAGGTCGAGTCCGGCGGCCTGGGCGAGGTCGACGGCGGACTCCCGCGCGGCGACCCGGCCGCCCTCGACGAGCTCGCGGAAGAGCGCGTCGCGGTGGGCCTGACGTCGTTCGGCGGCGTTGAGCAGCCGGGCCGCGGACTCCGCGATCCGGCCGGCCTCGGGCCAGGTCGCCGGGTCGATGCGCTGCTCGGGGTCGAGCAGCCAGAAGTACCCGTGGATCCGGCCCAGGTGGCGGACCGGGACGCACAGCCGGGCGACGATGCCGCGGTCCTCGTCGCCGGGGGTGCGCAGCGGTCCGTCGGCGTCCTCGATGCCCTGCGCGCGGAACCAGGCGCGCACGTCGTCGGTGGAGTGGCGCTGCAGGATCGAGCGCTGGCGGATGCTGTCGACGACGTCGTCGGTGCGGTGGTCGGAGAAGGCGATCAGCCGGAACTCCGGGTCCTCGAGGGTGCACGGGGCGTCGGTGAGGTGGGCCATCTCCTCGGTCAGGTCGTCGAGCGCGCTCACTGGACAAATGTCGCATGCACCTCCGTCAATCGGGTGACAGATGTCGGTTCCTTGTGGTTGTCGCCACTCGTAGCGTGGAGACATGCTCAGCCGGACGCTCAGCGACACCCTCGGCCACACACTCGGTCACACCCTGGGTCGGGCCTCCCGCAGCACCCGCGCCCGCCGCGCGGTCGAGTCGTTCCCGGTCACCCGCCGGGTCGTCGACCGCTTCGTGCCGGGCGAGACCACCGCCGACGCCGTCGAGGCCAGTGCCGCGCTGATCGCGACCGGGCGCAGCGTCACCATCGACGTGCTCGGCGAGGACGTCCGCGACGTCGCCGGCGCCCGCGCCACCCGCGACGCCTACCGGCACCTGTTGCAGGCGCTCGCCGAGGCGGGCTGTGCGGCCGGCTCGGACGTCTCGCTCAAGCTCTCCGCGCTCGGCCAGGCGCTGCCCGACGGGCCGGCGATCGCGACGGAGCACGCCGCCGACGTCTGCGACGCTGCGGCCGCGCTGGGCTGCACCGTCACGCTGGACATGGAGGACCACACGACCACCGACGCGACGCTCGCGGCGGGGGGGCAGTTGCGGTCGTCGTACCCGTGGATCGGGAACGTGCTCCAGACCAACCTGCGCCGCACGCCCGGCGACATCGCCGCCCTCGACGGCACGGGTGCGCGGATCCGGCTGGTGAAGGGTGCCTACCGCGAGCCCGCGTCGGTGGCGCTGCAGCGCAAGGCCGACGTCGACCGCGCCTACGAGGCGGCGATCGACGCGCTGATGACCTCCGACTGCTACCCGATGATCGCCACGCACGACCCGGCGATGCTCGACCGGGCAATCGACCGGGCCGCCGCCGCGGGACGCGGCACGGACCGGTGGGAGGTGCAGATGCTGTACGGCGTGCGGCGCGACCTTGAGCAGCAGATCGTCGATGAGGGCCTGCGGATGCGGGTCTACCTGCCGTTCGGCACCGACTGGTACGGGTACTTCATGCGTCGCCTCGCCGAGCGGCCCGCCAACGTCGCCTTCTTCCTCCGCGCGCTCGCGCACCGCTGACCCCGCCGACACCTCGCCCCCACGAGAGGACCCGACATGGACGCCATCACCACCCCTCCGGCCCCCGTCAACGAGCCGAACCTCACCTACGCCCCCGGCAGCGCCGAGCGCGACGCCCTCGCCGCAGCGATCGGCGACCTGTCCGGCAGCACCCGCCAGCTCGACGCCCACATCGGCGGCGAGCGGGTTTCCGGCGGCGGCGAGGAGATCGCCGTCGTCCAGCCGCACGCGCACGAGAAGGTGCTCGGCGTGCTGCGCAACAGCACCGCCGACGACGCCAAGTCCGCGATCGAGGCGGCCCGGGAGGCCGCCCCCGCCTGGCGCGCGCTGTCGTACGACGACCGGGCGGCGGTCCTGCTGCGGGCGGCTGAGCTGCTCGCCGGCCCGTGGCGCCAGCGGCTCAATGCCGCGACGGTGCTCGGCCAGTCGAAGACCGCGTTCCAGGCGGAGATCGACGCTGCGTGCGAGCTGATCGACTTCTGGCGCTTCAACGTGCACTTCGGCCGCGAGGTGCTGGCCGAGCAGCCGATCCGCAACGCGCCGGGCATCTGGAACCGCACCGACCACCGCCCGCTCGAGGGCTTCGTCTACGCGATCACCCCGTTCAACTTCACCGCCATCGCCGGCAACCTGCCGACCGCGCCCGCGCTGATGGGCAACACGGTGATCTGGAAGCCGTCCCCCACCCAGCAGCTCGCTGCGTCGCTGACGATGGAGCTGCTGGAGGAGGCCGGCCTGCCGCCCGGGGTGATCAACATGCTGCCCGGCGACGGCCTCGCCGTCTCCGAGGTCGCGCTCGCGCACCCCGACCTCGCCGGCATCCACTTCACCGGCTCCACCCGGACCTTCCAGCACCTGTGGCAGACGGTCGGGACCAACCTGCCGTCGTACCGCACCTATCCGCGGCTGGTCGGCGAGACCGGCGGCAAGGACTTCGTCATCGCGCACCCGTCGGCCGACCCCGACGTGCTGCGCACGGCGTTGATCCGCGGCGCGTTCGAGTACAGCGGCCAGAAGTGCTCCGCCGCGTCCCGCGCCTATGTGCCGCGCTCGCTGTGGGAGCGGATGGGCGAGGACCTGGTCGCCCGGACCGAGGACCTCGCTGTCGGCGACCCCACCGACTTCTCGAACTTCACCGGCGCCGTCATCGACGCCCGGGCCTTCGCCAAGCAGGAGGCCGCGATCGAGCGCGCCCGCGCCACCGAGGGCCTGGAGGTGGTCGCCGGCGGCAGCTGCGACGACAGCGTCGGCTGGTTCGTGCGCCCGACGATCGTCGTCGCCGAGGACCCTGCCGACGAGATGTTCTCGACCGAGTACTTCGGCCCGGTCCTCGTCGTCCACGTGTACGACGACCGCCAGCCGGGCGCGTTCGAGGCGATCGTGAAGCAGGCCGAGTCGGCGGCGCCGTACGCGCTCACCGGCTCGGTCCTCGCCGCCGACCGCCACGCGATCGAGTGGGCGAGCAACGAGCTGCGCTTCGCTGCCGGCAACTTCTATGTCAACGACAAGCCGACCGGCGCGGTCGTCGGTCAGCAGCCGTTCGGTGGCGGCCGGGCCTCCGGCACCAACGACAAGGCCGGCTCCGCCCTCAACCTCCTGCGCTGGACCTCGCCTCGCTCGATCAAGGAGACCCTGGTCCCGCCGACCGACCACCGCTACCCGCACATGGGCTGATCGCCCGTTGGTCGAGGAGGTCGGCCACCTCGTTGGTCGAGGAGGCCGGCCACGCTGTTGGTCGAGGAGGTCGGTCACGACCGTCTCGAGACCCCGCGAGATGGTGCTGGGACCGGGCCACGCCGTTGGTCGAGGAGGTCGGTCACGACCGTCTCGAGACCCCGGGACACGGTGCTGGGACCGGGCCAGTGGGTGCACCGGAGCGGGTGGTCTCGAGACGGCCGCGGGCGGCCTCCTCGACCAACGGGTGCTGAGACGGCCGCGGGCGGCCTCCTCGACCAACGGGCGCTCAGGTGTAGCGCGGACCCTCCGAGGTCCAGTTCTCCGGTGATCCGTCCTGCTGCGCGGCCAGCCGCAGCTCGGTCCCGGCGAAGCCGCGGCTGCTCAGCTCGGGCAGGTCCTCCCACCTGCCCTCGATGAGGGCGATGCGCTTCGCGCGTCCCCACCCCTGCACGCGCTTCTCGAACGCGAACGCCTGGTCGACCCGGGCGAAGTGCGCGGCCCAGGCGAGCCGGACCGGCCTGCGACTGCGTCGCCGGGTGTAGGCAGCGCCGAGCCCGAGGTTGTGCTCCGAGATGCGGCGGTCGAGGTCGACGGTGCTGCCGACGTAGAACGAGCCGTCGGCGCACTCGAGGATGTAGGTCCAGGCCATGCGGCAACCGTTGCGGCGGATCCTGCTCCCGGCAACCGCCACCGCGCGGCCTGTGGACAGGAGCGTGAATCGGCTGCTCCGTTGGTCGAGGAGGTCGGTCACGACCGTCTCGAGACCGGGCCACCTCGTTGGTCGAGGAGGTCGGTCACGACCGTCTCGAGACCCCGGGACACGGTGCTGGGACCGGGCCAGTGGGTGCACCGAGGCGGGTGGTCTCGAGACGGCCGTGGCCGGCCTCCTCGACCAACGGCCGTGGCCGGCCTCCTCGACCAACGGCCGTGCCGGCCTCCTCGACCAACGGGCGTGGCCGGGCTCCCCGACCGGCGGGTGGTTCAGGCACCCATCTCGGGGACGGGGGTGAGCAGCCGGCCGGAGTCCAGCCAGCTCGCGAGGTTGTCGAGCACGAGCTGGCGCATCGCGGCGCGGGTCTCGTGGGTGGCGGAGCCGACGTGGGGGAGGAGCACGACGTCGTCGCGGCCGAGCAGCGCGGCAGGCACCTCGGGCTCGCGGGCGAAGACGTCGAGGCCGGCGCCGCCGAGGGTTCCGGCCTCGAGCGCGGAGACGAGGGCGTCCTCGTCGACGACGGAGCCGCGCGCGACGTTGACGAGGACGCCGTCGGGGCCGAGGGCGTCGAGGACGGCGCGGTCGACGAGTCCGGCGGTGGCGGGGCCGCCCGGGACGATGACGACGAGGTTGTCGACGGCGGCGGCCAGGGCGGCGGCGCTCGGGTGATGGAGGTACGGCGAGCCGGGGACCTCGCGTCGGCTGTGGTAGCTGACCGTGCAGCCGAGCGCGGTCAGGAGGCCGGCGATGCGCTCCCCGATCCGGCCCAGGCCGAGGATGCCGACCCGGCTGCCGGCGACCTGGCCGGTCAGCGGATAGGCGCCGTCGGGCCACGAGCCCGCGCGGACGAAGCGGTCGGCGTCGACGAGCCGGCGCCGGGTGGCGATGAGCAGGCCGAGTGCGGTCTCGGCCACGGCGTCGTCGAGCACGCCCGGCGTGTGGCTCACGGCGACGCCCCTCGCCAGCGCTGCCGGCACGTCGACGTTGTCGTAGCCGACGCCCAGGTTGGTGATCGCCTCGAGCCGGGGGAGCGCGTCGATGATCCCGGCGTCGACCGTTCCCGCGTGCGAGCACACGATCGCGACGACGTCTCCGCCGTGCTCGGCGAGGAACGCGGTGCGTTCCGCACCCGACGCTTCGGCGGGGAGGTCGCGGACGTCGTACAGCTCACCGACCGCGGCGTGCAGCTCGGGGCTCATCGGCGGGACGCGGAGGACGGTCGGACGGCTCACCCGACCAACCTACGGGCGCGGCCGGCCCGTTGGTCGAGGAGGTCGGTCACGACCGTCCCGAGACCTCGGGACACGGTGCTGGGACCTGGCCAGTGGGTGCACCGGAGCGGGTGGTCTCGAGACGGCCGTGGCCGGCCTCCTCGACCTACGGAGGTGGGTGCACCGGAGCGGGTGGTCTCGAGACGGCCGTGGCCGGCCTCCTCGACCAACGGAGGTGGCCGGCCTCCTCGACCCACGCGTGGGCGCGGTCAGTGCTGGAAGCGGGTGTACGTCCCCATCCGCACCGAGCGACCGGGTGTGTACGGGTCGTTGCCACCCTGCTGCATCCACCGCCAGCCGCGGCCGAACCAGAGGTAGGCGTCGACGAAGGTGCGTGCCTGGCGGCGCAGCGTCGGCTGGTTGGTCCCGAGGCCGAGCTTCGCGGCCTCCGCGCCGACCGGGTTCCAGGTGGGGCGGTGGCCGATCGTCTGGCACACACGCTCGGCGCGCGAGCGGCAGGTCGGGGTGTTGTCGAACTGGTAGAAGAGGTTGCCGGTGCTGCGGAAGCGCGCGCCCCAGCGGTCGTTCCACTGCGACCACGTGAACGGCGTGCCGTTGTCGGCCGTGTCGATGACCGCGTGCTTGCCGCGGATCCCGGTCCGGGCCAGCGCCCGGGACAGCCTCGCCGCGAACGCGACGTTGCTCGCGACCGAGTCGTAGTGCGTGGCGCCCAGCGCGAAGCCGCGGACGTACTGGATGCCGCTCGCCCGCAGCAGCCGGAGCGCCTCGTCGACGTACAGCCAGTCGGCGGAGCCGGCGTCGAGGTAGATCGTCTCGCGGCGCAGCGTGGTGGTGAGGTACTTCGCCGCCCACGCGGCCATCCGCATCCGGGTCCCCGGCGTCGGGTCGGGCATGGTGCGGCCGTCGGAGCCGTGGTTGGCGGAGATCGCGAGGTCGGGCTCGAGCACGATCACGACGCGCGCGTCGCCGATCCCGAGCGCGATCTGGCGGATCCACGACTGGTAGCGGGTCATCGACCAGGACATCCGCGGCCGCTTGCCGTTGACGACCTCGCCGTCCGGCCAGAGCCCGAAGATCGCCAACTGGACGAGGGCGTCGGGGTGGCCGCGGCGCGCGTCGGCGACGTGGGCCGCCACGGACTGCCGGACCCGGTCGACGTTGCACGCGCGGCAGTTCGCGAACCAGCGCACTCGCGGGGTGAGCGCGATCTTCGCCAGCGCCGCGCGACGGGCCGGGTCGGTGGCCGCGAGGTAGTTCAGCCGCTCGGGGTTGGCCTTGGTGCGGATGGCGGAGTACTGCCACGGCCCGGTGCCGTCGATCGGGTTCGTCGGGTTGAGGACGTCGGCGAGGGCCGGCCCGCCCAGCAGGGTGAGGGCAGCGGCCAGCACGGTTCCGAGGATGGTCAGGCGGCGCACCCGGACCTGATCGGCAGGTACGTCGTCGTCCTGAGCGTCGCGTTGGTCGAGGAGGTCGCGCGTCCCGTTGGTCGAGGAGGTCGGTCACGACCGTCTCGAGACCTCGCGAGATGGTGCTGGGACCGGCCCGGTGGGTGCGCCGGAGCGGGTGGTCTCGAGACGGCCGTGGCCGGCCTCCTCGACCAACGGGTGGGGTGCACCGGGGCGGGTGGTCTCGAGACGGCCGTGGCCGGCCTCCTCGACCAACGGGTGTGGCCGGCCTCCTCGACCAACGGCGTGGCCGGCCTCCTCGACCAACGGGCTTCAGCTACCGATCAGCTGGTGCTGACGCCGGCCGCCCGCAGCATCTCCTCACGGGTGGCGACCTTGACCCTGGTGCGGCCCTCGGCCTCGCCGAGGGCGATCTCGTGCGCGTCGAGGAGCTCCCACGAGGTGTGGGTCGCGACGGCCACGCCGCGACCGGCGAAGTAGGAGTCCACGTCCTCGGGGGTGCGGGCGGTCGCCGTCTCGGTCGTCTCCGCGAGCAGGTGGCCGACGGTCTCGGCGGCGTCGCTCTTGGTGTGGCCGATCAGGCCGACCGGGCCGCGCTTGATCCAGCCGGTGACGTAGGTGCCCGGGATGGGGCTGCCGTCCAGGTCGAGGACCCGGCCGCCGTCGTTGGGGATCACGGCGTTGCGGTCGTCGAAGGGCAGGCCGGGCAGGGCGCTGCTGCGGTAGCCGATCGCGCGGTAGACCTGCTGCACCTCCCAGTCGGTGAACTCGCCGGTGCCCTCGACCCGGCCGTCCTCGGCGGGCGAGTGGGTGCGCTCGGTGCGCAGCGTGGTCACGTTGCCGTCGGCGTCGGTCACGATCTCCGCGGGCGCCTCGGCGAAGTGCAGGTGGATCCGGTGCGGCTTGCCGACCGGGTCGGCGCCGACCCAGCTGGTGAGCGTGTTGAGCACCATCTTCTGCGACTTGTGCTGGGCGATGTGCTCCATGCCGTGCGCGTCGACGTCGAAGCCCTCCGGGTGCACGATCACCTCGACGTTGGGCGAGTGGTTGAGCTCGCGCAGCTCCAGCGGCGAGAACTTCGCGTACGCCGGGCCACGGCGGGCGAACACGTGGACGTCGGTGATCGTCTTGGCCTTCAGGCCGGCGTGCACGTGCGGCGGGATGTCGGTGACGAGCATTTCGTCGCCGGTCTTGGCGAGCACGCGGGCCACGTCGAGGGCGACGTTACCGACGCCGAGGACGGCGACGCTGGTGGCCTCGAGCGGCCAGGTCTGCGGCACGTCCGGGTGGGCGTCGTACCAGGAAACGAAGTCGGCGGCGCCGAGCGAGTGCTCCTCGCCGGGGATGCCGAGGTCGCGGTCGGCCATCGCGCCGGTGGCGACGATCACGGCGTCGTAGAACTCGCGCAGGTCCTCGAGCTTCACGTCCACGCCGTACTCGACGTTGCCGAGGAAGCGGACCTCCGGCTTGGCCAGCACCCGCTGCAGGGCCTTGATGATCTCCTTGATGCGGGGGTGGTCCGGCGCGACGCCGTAGCGGACCAGCCCGAAGGGCGCCGGCAGCCGCTCGATGATGTCGACGGAGACGTCGGCGTCCGACTTGGTGAGGATGTCGGCGGCGTAGATGCCGGCCGGTCCGCCGCCCACGACTGCTACACGAAGGGTCATGGCACCAGTCTGGAGATCCGGGCGGCCTCACAGAACGAGGTTGTGGTTGGGTGCTCACAAGGTAATCTTGTGACCGTGCTGGGTCCTCACGTCCCCGATCTGCGGGCGCTGGAGCTGCTCGTCGTGGTCGCACGGACGGGCAGCCTGGGCGCGGCGGCGGCCGAGCTCGGCATCAGCCAGCAGGCCGCGTCGTCGCGGGTGCGGACGATGGAGTCGCTGGTGGGGGAGCCGCTGGCGACCCGCAGCAAGCGGGGCTCGGAGCTCACGCCGACCGGCGAGCTGCTCGTGCAGTGGGCCGGCCGCGTGCTCGACGCGGCGCAGGAGCTGGACGCCGGCATCGCGGCGCTGCGTGCCGACCGGCGCGGCCACCTCGACATCGCCGCGAGCCTCACGATCGCCGAGCACATGCTGCCCGGCTGGATGGTCGGCCTGCGCACCCAGCAGGTGCAGCGTGGACAGCAGCCGACCGAGATCCGGATGACGGCGACCAACACCGAGCGGGTCACCGAGATGGTCGAGTCCGGCGAGGTGGCGCTCGGCTTCGTCGAGGGGCCCGAGGCGCCGAAGGGCCTGCGCCGGCGGCTCGTCGGGACCGACGAGCTGGTCGTCGTGGTCGGACCGACGCACCCGTGGGCCGCGCGGTCGCGCCGCCGGGTGAGTGCCGGAACGCTCGCGGCGACGCCCCTCGTCGTACGCGAGATCGGGTCGGGCACCCGCACCGTCCTCGAGCGCGCGCTGGCCGACCTGCCGATGGCGGCACCCGTCCTCGAGCTGTCCAGTACGGCGTCCGTACGGGCCGCCGTCGCCGCCGGAGCCGGCCCGGCCGCCGTCGGCGCGCACGCGGTCCGCGACGACCTGGCCACCGGCCGGCTCGTGCGGGTCACCGTGACCGGCCTCGACCTGACCCGCCGCCTGCACGCGGTGTGGAAGGGCGGCACGCACCCGCCCGAGGGGCCGGCGCGCGAGCTGGTCGCCTGGGCCGCGCGTCGCTGACGACGCGGCCCAGCGCATGCGCAGCACGCCAACAGGCCCCCGGCATGGTGCCGGGGGCCTGCTGGGTGTTGCCTGCTGGTTGCTGCTCCGGGACCGGTCAGTCCAGGAGGTGCGACATCGCCGCGGCGACGAAGTCGCGGCGCATCGCCGCCGTGGTCAGGCCCTCGATGCCGAAGCCGGTGAACACGGTGTCGTCGGTGACCGTGCCCGCGCCCTCCTGGAAGGCGGTCTGGCTGCGCTCCCAGTTGTTGGTGACGCGCGACCCGGCCGGTGCGGGCGACGGGGTCCAGCCGCCGAGGCCGTCCTCGAACGACGTCGACGCGGTCACCGCGCCGTCGACGAGGACCTGGGTGTCGTCGATGAAGACGCCCAGGCCCTGGGTGCCCCAGTCGGTGATGTAGGAGATCGACACCTCGACCTGCTTGCCGGCGTACGCCGTCAGGTCGACGTTCCACTCCTGCCAGCCACCGCTGCTGCCGGTCGCGGCGTGCCACGAGCCGGTGGTCCCGGTGGGGGAGCACCCTGCGCCCTGGTAGTGGGTCACGAACGGGTGGATCGAGTCCCACCCGGACGCGCACGAGTCACCGGTGCCCTGGGCGGTGTGCCCGTTGGCGTCGGGCAACGTCGTCCAGTTCTCGGTGCCGACCTCGCGTGCCTCGACGACCACGTAGTCCCAGTCCGCCTCGGTGTCGTGCGACATCTGGAACTTCAGGGCGCCCGACGTGGCGCCGGTCAGGTCGACCGTCCGGCTGAGCCGCTTCCAGGCCTGGTCCGCCGTCTGGCTGAAGACGTACCACTCGCCCGTGTTCGGGTCGAAGGGAGCGCCGCCGGGGCGGGCCCACTCGATCGGCTCCGAGCTCGCGAACTGCGGGAACTCGGCCTCGGGCAGGAAGCTCGAGGTGGTCAGCAGCGACGCGGTGTGTGACTGGTTGTCGGCACCGTCGCCACCGTTGAAGGTGCCGGCGAAGCCCTCGAACGCACCGGAGTCGCCCGCGATCGGGTACGGGTTGCCCGTCTCGGGGTCGGTGCCGCCGTCGCTGACGTAGTTGTAGGCGCCCAGCCAGTATTGCAGGAAGTCGTTCTCCAGCGGCAGGCAGGGGTTGGCCCGGACCGTGCACTCCGGCGGGGCCGTCGGCGAGTAGAAGTAGGCGGGACCGGTGCCCTGGGCGAACTGGTTGTACTGCCCGGTGACCAGCGCCTTGCCGCCCTCGTTGAGGTAGTCGCGGACCGTCAGCTCGAGGTCCTGGGCCAGCTTGGCCGCGGTGCCGCCGGGCTGCCCGGGGGCACGCGTGATGATGTCGTCGCCCGACTCCCAGACGATCGCGTCGTAGTGGGAGAGCACGCCGAGGTGGTGTGGTGCGCGACGGTCGTTGACGTCGACGTCGTACACGTCCGAGGTGTAGCCGGAGGCCGTGAGGGCCGCGGCGTAGTCGTCGGCGTACTTCGCGCTGGCAACGCCCTGGGCGGGGCTGACGCCGGTGACGTCCTCGGCGGCCAGGATCAGGACGTCGCCGCCGATGTCGTCGGCCACCGTGTAGGTGAACGGCTCGCTGCTGACCGGGCCCTTGCCGGGCTTGAACCCGGTGAACCAGACCTTCACGGAGTCGCCCGACGAGGTGCCGGTGACCGTGCCGCGGAACTCGCCGTAGTAGTCGTGGTGGGTGTCGCCGTAGCGCTCACCGCCGTCCCACAGCGCCGTCTTGACGGACGTGGCGGGCCCGCCGTTCACGGAGTAGTTCAGCCGCAGGTCCTTGATCGCCTTCTTCGCGGTGACCGCGACCGGCTGGGTGGTGCCGTGCGAGACCGCGAACGGGTCGGAGACCAGGTCGGCCGCCGTGCGCGGCGTGCCGTCGTCCTTGACGACCGAGACCGGGTCATCGGGGTCCTGGGCCGACTTCGCGACGGACAGGGCGAACGGGATGTTCTTCTCGAACTCGGCCTGGATCAGCTCCTCGTCGTCCGGGAAGTTGAAGCCGGAGAGGCAGTCCTCGGCCTCCCACTCGTCGCCGGGGATCTCGTCGGAGATCGTCTCGCAGGTGGTCATCTCGGGCGTGAAGCCCAGCGTGCCGTGGGCGACCTGGGCGTGGGTGTCCGTGTCGCCGTTGGTGGTGTAGAGCTCGGCGGAGATGTCCGGGTCGTAGCCGGGGACCGCCGGGTTGGCGTCGTCGCCGACCAACGCCTCGTAGATCACGTCGTCGGGGGACGGAGTGCTGACCTGCCAGCCGATGCCGTAGAGCAGGAGCTCGGCCGCGGAGTGGTAGTTGATGTAGAACTCGAACCCGACCCGGCCCATGAGGGCGTCGAGCGCCTTGGTCTCCGGCTCGGAGTTCGGGCCCGTGCCGCGGTAGGTCTCGCTGGCCGGCTCGGGCGAGGAGCCCTCGTTGTCCCAGCCCCACTTGACCGCGAAGTTGCGGTTGGGGTCGACGCCGTCACCCGGTGTGATGACGCCGTCGCCGTTGTTGTCGCGAAGGTTCTTGCGCCACAGGCGGTTGTTCTCGGTGAAGGTGAAGTCGTAGCCGTCCGGGTTGGAGACCGGCAGGAACCACAGCTCGGTGGTGTCGACCAGCCCGGTGATCTCGGGGTCCGAGCCGTAGTTGTCGACGTAGTGGTGCATCAGCCGGCGCACCATCTCGGGGGTGATCCACTCGCGCGCGTGCTGCGCGCCGCCGTACAGGACCGAGGGACGCTTGCCGTCCTTGAGGACGCCGGCGTTCTTCGTGACCTTGAGCGCGAGGATGTCCTGCCCGTTCACGGTCTGCCCGAGGGTGACGAGCTTGGTGATGTCGGGGTTGGCCGCCGCCGTCTCGCGCAGCTCGTCCTCGATGCCGCCGTCCTCGCTGTAGGACCGGTAGGCGTCGTAGCCGGCGAGGTTCTGCAGGCGGGCCTCCTCGGAGGCCTTGCGGCCGTTGACCCGCTTGACGGTGACCTTGAGGCCGTCCTTGCGCAGCTGCGCGGCCTGGGCCTCGGTGATCACGGCGTCGAGCCGGACGTTGCCCTGACCGGTGTCCTCGTGGATGACGTGGTGCGTGTCGACGCCGACGTCCTCGAGGGCGTCGAGCTCGCCGGGGGACGCCTCGACGACGTAGACCTCGAGCCCCCCGCCGCGGTCGTCGCGGCTGGGGGCGGTGTTCCCTGGCGGACTGGCGGCGAGTAGCCCGGCCGTCAGGGCGGTGATTGCAAGCGCTGTGGGTAGGTGGCGCACGTTCGACCTCTGCTTCATGTGTGGAAGGTGGATGGTCCGGGCCACACACTGGTTGTGATCTGCGTCACCGTCAAGCGCGACGCCCCGGCTGCGTCGAGGAGCTCGCTCCTCAGGTGTGCGCCGGGTGCCGCGCGGAGATCCGGGCGATCGACTCGTCGGTGCACTCGGCCCAGAACGTGCCGACGACGTCCTCGAGCTGGGTGAAGGAGTCCGCGACGTAGAGGACGTCCTGGTAGTCGGTGATGTCGTAGATCTGGCTGCCCATCTCGCCGATGTCGAGCGGGCGGATGGTCATCCCGCGGAACGCCTCGATCTCGCCGGGGGAGGAGAGGATCCCGGCGCCGTACGCCTTCAGGTCGCCGCCCTCGCAGAGCACCCCGAACTCGAGGGTGAACCAGAAGACCTTGCTGATGAACTCCAGTGCGTCGGTGGTCTCGACGCGCCGCGACGCCTGGCCGGCGAGCTCGTAGAGCGCGGTGAAGCGCGGGTTGGCGAGGGTGTTGCCGTGGCCGACGACCTCGTGCAGCACGTCGGGCTCGGGGGTGTAGAGCGGGACCGAGTGGTGCCGGACGTACTGCGTGGACCAGAACGCCTTGTCGGCGAGCGATCCGTAGAAGTCGCGCAGCGGCACGAGGCCGGCGGCGGGCTGGTAGCGGTAGCCGGTCAGCGGCCGGAGCCACTCGCTGACCTGGGCGAGCTGGGGGATGTGGTCGATCGGCAGGCCCAAGGACTCCTTGCCGTCGAGGAACTCGCGGCAGGCGTAGGCGCGGTGCTTGGTGACCAGGGCCTCGCTGACGACGCGCCACACGTCGTGCTCCGCGTCGGTGTACGACGCCAGCGGCGCCGGCGTCCCGGGGCGCCAGTTGCTGGCGAGCGTGGCCAGGGCATCGCGCCGGGCGCGGTACTCAGGGTCGGCGAAGCCGGGGTGGTCGGCTCCGAGGTGGACCTTGAGCGAACCGTCCTCGTCGGCGGTGACGGGGGCGAAGTACTGCGCTTCCTCGAACATGGCTGCAGTGTGTGACCTGGTCCACACAATTGCCAGTCCGGTCGGACGAATGGCTCGCGAATCCGGCTCATCGGTGTCACGATGTCTCGCATGGACGCCGTCGACCGCGCGATTCTGGACGTCTTGCGAGCGGATTCGCGGACGTCGATCCGCGACGTCGCCGGGCAGGTCGGGATCAGCCGCGCCAACGCCTACGCGCGGGTCAAGCGGCTGGTCGACGCCAAGGTGATCCGCAGGTTCACGGTCGACATCGACCCCGCGGCGATCGGGCTGGGCCTGTCGGCGTACGTCCACGTCCGGACGAAGCAGAACTCGTGGAAGTCCTTCCGCAAGAAGGCGTGGGCCCTCGAGGAGGCCGCGCACGTCGCCCTCGTCACCGGTGACTTCGACTGCGTGATCCTGGTTCGCGCCCGCGACGCCGAGCACCTGCGCGAGCTGGTGCTGGAGCGGATCCAGTCGCTGCCGGAGGTGGTCGCGACCCAGACGGTGCTGGTCTTCGAGGAGCACGTGGGGTCGTTCTGAGGTCCGTGCCTGTCCGAACCGCACATGTGTGTCGTTCGGACAGCGGATCCGGCCGCTAACGGTGTCCGAACGACACATGTGTGCGGTTCGGTCAGCGGCCGAGCGGCTTGCGCCCCGGGAAGTGCGGTCGCCAGTCGTCCGAGAGGACCTTGGGTACGCCGGGTTCGCCGCGCTCGATCAGGATGCGGTGGATCCGCCGGAGCGTCCGCTCGGGGTCGACGAAGATCCCGTCGCCGGTGACGACGACGAGCCGGCGGCCCTGGTCGTCGAGCTCCTCGCGCCGGTCGATGTCCGTCGTCCACTGGGTTCGCGACTCGGCGTGCTGGCGGCCGTCGTACTCGACGAGGGTCTCGGACCTCGCGTAGTAGAGGTCATAGCGTCGTACGACGTGGCCGGTCTCGTCGCGGACCCTGAAGTCGACGACCGGCTCGGGCAGCCCCGCCAGCACGATCAGCAGGCGGAGCCGGGTCTCCATGGGGGAGTCGACCCCGGACCGGACGTGCTTCGCTGCGGCGAGGGCGCGTACGGCGCCCGGCAGGTCCGAGCTCCTGCATGCCTCGACGAGCTGGGCGGGCGTCACCGCGCGCCGCTTCACGAGCACGTCGCCGACCACGACCAGGTCGACGAGCCCGAGCAGCTCGGCGAGCTCGATGAACGTGCGCACCGGACCCGAAGCGCGAACCCCGCGCTGCACGACCACGCCGTCGTCCGTGGGGCTCAGGTGGCAGCAGATCCCGGCGCGCTTGCGGCGGTGCCGCGGGTCCACCACCGTCACGTGCTCGTCGGCGAGTGTCGGGACCGGCAACTCGTGCATCCGCGCGGCGGACGCATGGCTGGCGAAGGCCGAGGCGTCGAAGGGCACGAGGGCTGCCTCGGCACGCAACCGCGGGGTGACCGCGACGGACGCGTCGACGTACACGCGCTGGAACAGCCGCCGGAACCGCGGGCCGCGGAACAGCGCGGGGTCGACGCCTGCCGCCACGGCGTCGGCGCGGCTGAACGGGCGACGGAGGTCGAGGTCGGTCATGCCGAGAGCATGCTTCGACGGAACGGATCGCGTTTTCGTCATCCACAGGCCCCCGGCCTGCGACGCTGGCCGCATGCACCAGCGCGCCTTCGTGTTCGGCGGTTCCGAGGGGATCGGGCTCGCGGTCGCGCGACGGCTCGCGGATGAGGGCGCCGAGGTGGTGCTGCTGTCGCGGTCGCAGGCCAAGCTCGACGCAGCCGTCGGTGGGATCGGCCCACGCGCCCGTGCCCGCCAGGTCGACGTCACCGACGCGACCGCGGTCGCGGCGGTCGCGGACGCGCTGGTTGCGGAGGTCGGCGTACCGGACCTCGTGGTGACGACCGCCGGCTACGCCCGTCCCGGCTGGCTGGACGAGCTCCCGGCCGAGGACGTGACGGGGATGGTGGCGACCAACCTGCTCGGGACGATCAACGTCGCCAGGGCGGTGCTGCCGCACCTGCGTGCTGCCGGCGGCGGGACGATCGTGACGACGTCGTCGATGGCCGGACTGGCGGGGCTGTTCGGCTACACGGTCTACAGCGCGACGAAGTTCGGGGTGATCGGGTTCTCCGAGGCCCTGCGCCGCGAGGTGCGCCCGTACGGCGTCCGGGTGCTCGTGCTCTGCCCGCCCAACACGCTCACGCCGGGGTTCGAGGAGGAGAACCGCCACAAGCCGCCCGAGGTGCTCGCCGCCGAGGAGAGCGTGCGGACGCTGTCACCCGAGCAGGTGGCCGACGCGTTGATGGTCGCCTTGCGGCGCCGCCGTGGGTTCCTCGTCGTCCCGGGCCGCGACAGCCGCCTTGCCGCCCGAGCGATCCGCCACCTACCCGGGGTGGTCGACCGCGCCCTGCGCCGCCCCTGACCGCCCGGTGGTCGAGGAGGTCGGTCACCACCCGGTGGTCGAGGAGGTCGGTCACGACCGTCTCGAGACCCCCGGGCCATCCCTCACCTCCGCTTCCGGTCGTGGTCTCCGAGGAACGCGTGGATCTCCGCCCATGTCGTCTCCGGCGCCTGCGTGCCGGTGAGCACACCCAGGTGCCCGCCGGGGGCGAGGGGGAGCCGGACGTCGGGGGAGGAGGGGACCAGGTCGCCGACGTGGTGCGCGGCGGCCGGCGGCACGAGGACGTCGGTCTTCCCGGCGACGTTCATCACCGGCACCTTCACGGTGGCGAGGTCGACGAGGTGGTTGGGGCCCTGCACCTTCCCGGTGGCGAGCTCGTTGCGCAGCGCGAGCCGCTGGTAGACCTGCAGCGTCGCCCGCCCGGGGTAGGCCAGCATGTTGTTCATGATGTGGTCGACGGCCTGCACCTGACCGAGGAATTCCCTGTCCTGGCGCCGGTTCCAGAGCGTGCGCGGCTTCTTGAGGTACGTCGGCAGGGCGGTCGCCTTGAACCCCACGCTCACCACCGGCGCCGGCACGGAGCCTGCCGCCTTGAGCGCGGTGCCGACCAGCTTGCCGCGGGTCACCCTGGCCACGGCCTGCACCGGCTTGAGCAGGGGCTGCTTCGACAGGTCGAAGGGGCTCGCGACCATGGCGACCGAGCGCACCGGTAGGTCCGGGTAGACCGCGACGGTGCCGATCGAGAGCAGGCCGCCCATGCACCACCCGACCAGGTGCACGTCGCGCCCGCCCGCGTCCTCGGAGACCTTGCGGATGGCGGGCGGGAGCACGTCGTTGATGAAGTGCTCGATCCCGACCTTCCGGTCCTCGCCCTTCAGCGGGCCGTAGTCGACGAGGTACGTCGGCCGCCCGCGCTCGACGAAGTCCTGCGCGAGGGACAGTCCCTGGCGCAGGTCGAAGCACCTCGCCTGCGAGCCGAGCGGCGGCACGAGGAGGACGGGAATCCCCTTGCTGCGCACGCCTTTCGCCTTCTCGTAGCGATGCAGCTCGCGGGTCCGCCCGACGTCGATCACCTCTGACGGAGTGCGCGTCAGGTCGGCGATGCCGCCCTTGACGAGGAAGTCCCACAGGTTGACGACGGACTGCCTGCTCGGTGTCCTGGCGGGAGCAGCGGCGTTGGTTGGAGCGACCACGGGCCCAGTGTGGCCCAGGTCACCCCGTTGGTCGAGGAGGCCGCCGCACGTTGGTCGAGGAGGCCGCCGCCCGTTGGTCGAGGAGGCCGGCCACGGCCGTCTCGAGACCCCGGAAACCAATGCTCCCAACCAGCTCACATCGACCACCCACGGCCGTCCCGAGACCCCCGAAACCCACCTGTCCACCCCGCCGTCGCGACCGCGGATTATGCGCAGAACCCCGCACCTGCGCAGGAAAACCAGCAGATCCGACAGTGTTGACGAGCACGTTCTGGCAGGCGCCCCAGGTCGAAGGTAAAGAAATTTCGATTGCCATGACGCGCCGTTCGAGAGGGCGTTTCCTTGTCACAGCGGCTCGGGCCAGCTTCTTCCGAATCAATCTCTCTCCCTCCGAAGAGGTACTTGGCATGCACCGAACCCTTGACCGCCTCCGCGCGGCCCGCCGCGAGGACCGCGGCTTCACGCTCATCGAGCTCCTGATCGTCATCGTCATCCTCGGCATCCTCGCCGCGATCGTGGTCTTCTCGGTCCGGGCGATCACCGACCGCGGCGACGTCGCCGCGTGCCGCTCCGACGTCAAGACCGCTGCTGTCGGCGTCGAGGCTCACTACGCCAAGGAGAAGGCGTACCCGGCTGATCTGGCCGAGCTGGTCGCCGAGGGCTACCTGCGGTCCGACCCGAGCGCCAACGTCGCTTACACCGCGGCCACCGGTGGCACCGTTGGCAAGGCGGCGTGCGCCGGCTACGTCGGCTGATTGAGTCCGCCGAACGAGGGCCGTCGCTGCGGCGGCGGCCCTTGTCCGGCTCCCATCCGCCACTGACTCTAGGGGCTCCTTGTGTACCACCACCTGCACCGGATCGGTGACCGTATCGACCAGCTGCTCGCCGCACTGTGGGAGGTCAAGGGGACCGACCTGCTGCTGACGGTCGGCCTCCCACCGATGTTGCGGGTCGACGGCCACCTCACCCCCGTACCCGGGCAGTCCGTGCTCAGCGCGGCCGAGACCGACAGCCTGCTGGCCGAGGTGCTGAGCCCCGAGCAGCACGCCGCATGGGAGAAGAAGCACGAGTACGACTTCTCCTTCTCCTGGCGCGACCATGCCCGGATCCGCGGCAACGCCTTCACCCAGCGCAATCTCACGGCTGTCGCATTGAGGATGATCCCGCGCCAGATTCCGACCGTCGACCAGCTCGGCCTGCCGCCGGCGCTGCGCGAGTTGTCGATGCGTCACCAGGGCCTGATCTTGATGACCGGTCCGACCGGCTCCGGAAAGTCGACGACGCTGGCGTCACTCATCGACCTGATCAACTCGAACCGCGGCGCGCACATCATCACGGTCGAGGACCCGATCGAGTACGTCCACGACCACAAGATGTCCGCCGTCAACCAGCGCGAGGTAGGCACCGACACCGGCTCGTTCCACAACGCGCTGCGCTCCGTGCTCCGTGAGGACCCCGACGTCCTGCTGGTCGGCGAGATGCGCGACCTGGAGTCCATCCAGTTCGCACTGACCGTCGCCGAGACCGGCCACCTCGTCTTCGCGACGCTGCACACCAACGACACCGCGCAGTCCTTGGGCCGCATGATCGACGTGTTCCCCGCCGAGCAGCAGGCCCAGATCCGCGTGCAGCTCGCAGCCGCGCTGAGCTGCGTGGTCTACCAGCGGCTGATCCCCAAGATCGGCGGCGGGATGACCGCGGCCTACGAGGTGCTCGTCGCGACGCCGGCCGTGCGCAACCTGATCAAGGAGGGCAAGACGCACCAGCTGCGGAACTCGCTGGTCACGGGTGCCCAGGACGGCATGAACACGCTCGAGAAGTCGCTCTCGCACCTGATCCAGCAGGGGATCGTCAGCGAGGACGAGGCACGTGCCCGCAGCCTCTATCCGAAGGACATCGAGACCCGACCTCGGTTCACCGCAACCGCCGGCGTCTGAGCCAGGAGCCACGTGGGGATGAGGCTCAAGGGGAAGCACAGCAAGGTCGAGGCGCCGGTCGTCGCACCGCGCACCGACGAGGACGACGATCGGCTGGGGAGCATCCTGGTCGCGGCCGGCCGGGTCCAGCCCTACCAGCTCGACGCCGTGCGGGAGCAGGACGGCCCGCTCGCCACCAAGCTGATCGCCAGCGGTGCGATCACCGACGACGCCCTCGCCCGGGCGCTGGGCGAACACCACCAGGTCGGCGTCGCGGACTTCCGGCAGCTGTCCCTCGAAGCAGCAGCCGCCGCCCACCTCACCCGGGACCAGGCGCAGACCCTGGAGGCCCTGCCGGTCGCGGTCGACGACGAAGCCGTCACCGTGGCGCTGCTCGACCCCGCCCCCGAGCGGGTGCGTGCGGTTGCCGATGTGATCGGCAAGCCCGTGCGTCCGCTGGTCGTCACGCGGCGCGACCTCGACCGTGGTATCGACTCCAGCTATCGCGCCACCCACGAGGTGGGTGGCCAGATCGAGGCCTTCGAAGCGCGCGATGCGCTGCGCAAGGACGTCTTCGACCTCGACAACGTCAGCGCCAACGAGGAGGCCCCGGTCGTCCGGGTGGTGCAGTCGATCATCACCCAGGCCTTGCGAGACCGGGCCTCGGACATCCACATCGAGCCGACGGGAGAGCGCGTCAGGGTGCGCTACCGCATCGATGGTGCGCTCACCGAGGTGCTCGACCTCCCCGGCTCCATCGGCCCGGCGATCGTCAGCCGGGTCAAGATCCTCGGCGACATGAACATCGTGGAGCGACGCCGTCCCCAGGACGGGCAGATCTCCATGGTGATCGACGGCCGCGACGTCGACATCCGGGTCTCGACGACCGCGGTCGTCGGGGGCGAGAAGGTCGTCATGAGAGTCCTGGACAAGGCGCGCCCGCTCTTCAAGCTCGAGCAGCTCGGCATGCCTGCCGACACGGCCGCACGCTACTCCCAGCTCATCCACTCACCCTTCGGCATGGTGATCTGTGCCGGCCCGACCGGTGGTGGGAAGACGACGACGCTCTATGCCTCGCTCGGTGAGCTGAACAGCCCCGAGAAGAACCTGATGACGATCGAGGACCCGGTGGAATACACCTTCGCCTCGATCAACCAGATCCAGATCAACGAGCAGGCCGGGATCACCTTCGCCGGCGGCCTCAAGTCCATCCTGCGCCAGGACCCCGACATCATCCTCGTGGGCGAGATCCGCGACGTCGACACGGCCCGGATCGCCGTCCAGTCGGCGCTCACCGGTCACTTCGTGCTGTCGTCATTGCATGCGACCGAGTCGGTCTCGGCGCTCTACCGCCTGCTCGACATGGGCATCGAGGCCTTCCTCATCGCCTCCTCGGTCACAGCGGTCGTCGCCCAGCGCCTCGTGCGTCGCACCTGCACGTCGTGCCTGGCGCCCTACGAGCCGTCGCCTGACGAGCTGGCGTTCCTCCGCCAGTTCGGCGGTGAGGAACCGGTCGGCGGCTTCCAGCACGGGACCGGGTGCCACTTCTGTGCGCACACCGGCTACCTCGAGCGGATCGGCGTCTACGAGATGCTCGTGATCACCGACGAGGTGCGCGAGCTGATCGTGGACCGGGCACCGCACGACCAGATGCGCAAGCTCGCCCGCAGCCAGGGGATGCGCACCCTCCAGGAGCAGGCAGCCGCGCTCGTGACCAACGGCACCACCACCGCGGCCGAGGTCATGCGCTCCATCTATGTGGCAGGAGTCTGAGATGCCGAAGTTCGCCTACGTCGGAGTCGACGTCGAGGGCCAGAAGGTCAAGGGGACCCACAAGGCCCCTAGTCGCGGCGATGCGGAGGTGGCCCTCTTCCAGCAGGAGCTGCGCGACCTCCGGGTCACCGAGAAGAGGAGCCTTCTCCAGTACGAGATCTCCGGGCCGCGGATCAAGCTCGACCATGTCATGCACCTGTCGCGTCAGATCGCAGCGTTCCTGAAGGCTGGCCTCCCGATCCTCGACGCCGTGCACTCGATCGGTCAGGACAACGAGAACTCGTCGGTGCGGCGGATGATGCACGACATCGAGGACGGGCTGCGCACCGGCGAACGGTTCTCGGACACCTTGGAGCGCTATCCCAAGGTGTTCCCCGAGTTCTATCGCGGCATCGTCCGCTCCGCCGAGCTCACCGGTGAGCTCGACGTCGTGCTCTCGCGCCTTGCGCTGTACCTCGAACGCGACCTCGAGGCCCGGCGCAAGATCAAGTCCGCCCTGATCTATCCGACCGCGGTCGCCATCATGTCGGTCGCCACGGTCCTGGTGCTGGCGATCTATGTCCTCCCGAAGTTCGAGGAGTTCTTCGCCGAGTTCGACGCAACGTTGCCGTTGCCGACCCGCATGCTGCTCGCCACGACGGACTTCCTCGGTGACTGGTGGTGGGCGCTCACCGGCGGGTTGGTCTTCCTGATCCTCGTCTTCGTGATCTCGCAGCGCTTCGAGCGGGGCAAGTACGTCTGGCACTCGTTCCTGCTCAAGGTGCCGGTGCTCGGCGAGACCATCCAGTTCGCCCTCGTGGAGCGGTTCTGCCGGGTGATGGCGTCGATGGTGAGCGCCGGCGTCAATCTGCCCGAGGCCATCCGGGTCGCGACCGACTCGCTGCGCAACCGCTACTTCATCAAGCGTCTGAACGGCGTCACTGAGCAGATGCTCGAGGGCCAGGGACTCGCCGCCCCACTGGCCCGGACCGAGCTCTTCCCGGGCACCGCCACGTCGATGCTGCGCGTCGGCGAGGAGACCGGGTCGATGGACACCCAACTGGAGGTGACGGCTGAGTACTACGAGGACGAGCTGCAGTACAAGATCAACAAGCTGACTGCGCTCTTCGAGCCGATCGTCATTCTCGTCATGGGCGGCATCGTCGGGTTCGTCGCCGTGGCCCTGGTGGCAGCGATGTACGGCATTTTCCAGCAGGTGGAGATCTGATGCAACGGCTCTGGAGAGCGCTGCGCGACGAGCGAGGAGAGTCGCTCGTCGAGATCATGGTCGCGGTCGTGATCCTCGGGATTGCGGCCGTCGCCATGCTCAGCGGTCTGTGGATGAGCGTCAAGGCGTCGACCCAGAACCGCAACGAGGCCACGGGTGGCGCCTATGTCCGCAGCTTCGCGGAGGCGATCCAGAACCACATCGACGCGACCGGTTACGCCGCATGCGGCTCCGCGGTCGCGACCTACCAGGGCGTGTCCGTGCCTGACCTGCCCCCCGGCTACACGAAGTCGGTGGCCTCGCCGCAGTCGTGGGCGGGTAGCGGCTGGGGAGCCTGCACCGCGAGCGGAATCCAGCGGGTGGAGCTCACTGTCACCAGCGACGGCGATGCGACGCACCGTGTAGCAGAGACGCTGACGGTCATCCTCCGGCGGCCTTGCAACGGGCCAGCGACGACAGCAGCGAGCGACCCATGCGCCTGATCCTCAAGCGGTTGCACGGCAACCGCGACGACGGTTTCACCCTGATGGAGGTGATGGTCGCGGTCGCCATCCTCGGGATCATCGCTGCCGCGCTCACCGGCGTGGTGATCTCCTACCTGAAGACGAGCGGGATCACCCGGGCTCGCCTGACCGAGTCGACGGACCAGCAGTTCATCTCGACCTACTGGCAGAACGACGTGAGCAGCCTCGGCCGCCGCTCGTTCAACCCGGCGGATGCCAACCCAGTGCCAACGACGCAGTCCGTCTTCGTCGGCACCGCCGGTCCGGGCGGATGTGGTGCCAGTATCGGCACCGTGGTCGTGGCCTTTGCCTGGCAGGAGTACGTCGGGACGACGCCCGCCGATGCATGGACCTCGGTCTCGCCGCAGGAGGTCGCCTACGTTCGCGTGGGTGGATCCGCCCCGTTCACGTTGAAGCGCGTCAGGTGCGACAACGGCACGGAGGGCGCACCACTCACTGTTGCGCGCCGGCTGACAGGCAGCCCGACCATCACCTGCGACACGTCGTGCACTGCTGCTGCGGTGCCGAACCGGGTGTCGATGCAGTTCACGGTCAGGGACGACTCGGAGTCGGACAGCGTCGGCTACACCACGACCGTCTCGGCTGATCGGAGGCAGTCCCCATGAACGAGCGGCTGAAGCGGATGCGCGACGACAGTGGCGCGATGCTGGTGATCGCGATGGCCATCGTCACCACGGTCGCGCTGGTGACGACAGCGATCCTCACGCACGCCTGGACCAACTTCCGCGCCTCGACCAACCTGCGCGCGGTTGCCGGGACGTCGTACGCCGCTGACGCAGCAGGCAAGGTCGCGATCAACAACCTCCGCCTCGGAGTGACGGCGCCCGGCTGGCAGACCCCGTCGATCCCCGGCCTGTGGGACTACTGGGTCTACACGAACAACGCGGACGGGGCGGGCTGCTTCGGGCTCACCGACGGTCCGGACGGCGACACGGCCAATGACGATCCGCGCGACGACCTCGTGCTGAACGACGTCTATCCCGCCGCCGGCAACCAGAGCGCGGCGAACTCGGCCCGGGTCGAGTGCACGCCGGTGCCGGGCACGGGCATCTTCGGTGGCGGCAGCGGCGTCGGCATCGACGACCCCGACCCGACGGATGCCTTCGCGCGGGCCCTCACCACGACGGGAACCTCCGACACGCTCGGCATCGTGGGCGTCGCCGGCCACGGCATCACCGCGAACCCGCTCGGCACCGGAGGCGATGCCCCCATGCCGATGCGCGGTGGGGTCGCTTCCCGTTCCTTCATCACCGTCGACTCCGGGGCCCTGGTGACCGACGGCTACGTCAAGGCGAACGGCGCGTGCAACGGCGCCGGCGACATCGTCGCGGGCGTCGACGAGAACAACGTCGAGCAGCAGTTCTGCAACGCGCCCGGATCGGTCCCGCTGCCGAGCGTGCCGGCCTCACCCCTGACGGCCGTGCCCGCGGACTTCCGCGACCCGACCGACTACGCCGGCAGCTGCACCTTCCCGCCGGGCTTCTACAACAACGCGGCCGCGCTCAGCGCCGCCGTCAACGGTTGCGGCATCGCGCGCTTCAGCAGCGGCAAGTACTACTTCGACTTCGTCGACGAGGAGCACGGCGGCGACAACGTCTGGGAGATCGACACGACGGTGATCGGCGGCCAGCCCGGCTCGTCGAGCATCATCCCCGGCCGGTGCGCGAGCCCGATCACCAACGACCCGATCGCAGGGGTCCAGTTCGTGTTCGGCAACACCAGCCGGATCGAGGTGACGGACCGGGCGCATGTCGAGCTCTGCGGCCCCTCCAACGGCGGCGAGGCGCCGATGACGCTCTACCAGCAGCAGTCCGGCTCGACGGCCACCCCGGTGTCGCTGAACGACCTGGCGGCTGCGTCGGTCACCGAGAAGTCGGGCAACGCCGGCGGTGACAAGTGGACCACCAGCGTCCGGACCCCGCTCGGCGCGACGCCCCAGGCGGCCGTGGCGGCTGCGGATGCGTCAGGCCTCGTCTACACGATCGTCAACAACAACGACGACGTCGGCCTCGACCTGCAGGACTTCGCGAACCTGTCGACCATCCCGGCCGGGGCGGACATCACCTCGGCACAATTGCGCGTGAAGTACACGAAGACGACCGTGGACCCCGCTGACAGGCTCACGGTCACGGTGAAGGACGAGACGCCCGCCAACGTGGTGGTCGGTGCTCCCGACGGCACCGGCTGGGGGACCGCCGACATCGCGTCGCAGCTGCGGGACGCCCTCCAGGACGGCGCCCTGTCGGCCACCCGGCCCGTCCTCGAGCTGCGCATGATGAACGCGTCGCCCACCGACACGCTGTCCATCGACGCCGTCCAACTGTCGCTGACCTACGTGCCGCCGACCCTTCGTGCGACGACGGACGTCATGTTCATCAACGCCCCGGCGGGCAACTTCCAGGGCGAGTTCGTGATCCAGGGCGCCACCTACGCGCCGACCGGCTACGTCCGGCTGGTGCCGGGATCGGACGACCAGGCGCTGGTCGCGTTCCGGTGGGGACTCGTGGCGCTGGGCGTCGACTTCAAGGCGCAGCCGTCGCAGGTGTTCGGCTATCCGCTGGTCTCCATCCCCGATGCGGGGACCGGCCTCGGCAGTCGCACCGTGGTGGTCGACCTCAAGATCTTCGTCTGCGTCGAGCAGGCGACGTGCTCCTCGGGTGGTAGACATGCGTTGACCGCGCGGGTCATGATCACCGACCCGCCGTACAACACGTCCGGGACCTACGACGGCATCCCGGAACCCGGGCAGCGGAAGATGCAGGTCCTGAGTTGGGCGGAGCAGAACTGACCGAGCAGCAGGCCCTCGACGTCCTCGTCCCGGTCTTCGCCTTCCTCCTCGGGCTGAACATCGGCTCCTTCCTCAACGTCGTCGCCCATCGGGTGCCGGCGGGGCAGTCGGTCGTCAGCCCGCCGTCGGCGTGCCCGAGGTGCGGGCACGGGATCCGGGCGCGGCACAACGTCCCGGTGCTGGGGTGGCTGCTGCTGCGCGGGAAGTGCTTCGACTGCGGGGAGCCGATCAGCGCGCGGTACCCGCTCGTCGAGGCCGGCACCGGCGTCGCGTTCGCGCTCGTCGCGATCCGGCTGGGGGCGGACGAGGGGCTGCGGCTGCTGCCGGCGTACCTCACCTTCGCGGCGGTCGGGATCGCCCTCGCGCTCATCGACCTGGACGTACGGCGGCTGCCGGACGTGATCGTGCTGCCGTCGTACCCGGTGCTGGCGGCGCTGCTCCTCATCGGCGGCGACGGGGACGCGCTGCTGCGGGCGCTGATCGGTGCGGCGATCCTGGGTGGGTTCTTCTTCATCGTCTGGTTCGTCGCGCCGGGCGGGATGGGGTTCGGCGACGTGAAGCTGGCGGGGCTGGTGGGCGGGATGACCGCGTACCTGACGTGGGGGACCTTCCTGGTCGGCGCGTTCATGGGCTTCCTGCTCGGTGCGGTCGCCGGGGTGCTGCTGATGGCCGGCGGCAAGGCCGGGCGCAAGAGCGCCGTGCCGTTCGGACCGTTCATGATCCTCGGGGCGTGGACCGCGATCCTCGGGGCCGGCCACCTCGGGGACTACTACCTCGAGCTGATCGGCTTCTGACCTGGACGGGTCTCAAGCGGGGGCATCGACCACGGCTGCGATGCCGTTGAGGCACAGCCGCCAGCCGACCTTCAGCTCGTCGAGCGGCTGGTTGCCCGACAGTCCCTCGACGGTGAGGTCGATCCGCGTCCCGCCGTCGACGGGCACGAGCAGCACGGTGCAGTGCGACCGCTCGGCGATGTCCTCGCTCGAGGTGAGGACGTCGAGCACGAGCCGTTCGACGGGCTCGAAGACCTCGAAGGTCGCCGTCTCGCTCCAGGTGTCGCCGTCGGGACGCGGCCCGAACCGCAGCTCGTAGCCGCCGCCCTGACGCGCGTCGACCTCGCAGTGGCTCAGCCGCCACTCGGGGTCGGGCAGGACCCAGCGCTCGAGCAGGTCGGCGCGGGTCCAGGCGGCCCACACCCGCTCCGGCGGGGCGGCGTACGTGCGGTCGATGCTGAACGAGAGCAGGGGAGCGGTGGTCATGAGTCCTCCAGAAGGGTGCCGAGCGCGTCGAGTCGGGTCGACCAGAGCGTCTGTTGCTGTGCGGTCCACTCCGCCACGGCGACGAGGGCGTCGTCGCGCATCCGGCACTCGCGCACCCGGCCGCGCTTGACCGTGGACACGAGGCCGGCGTCCTCGAGGACGCGGAGGTGCTTGAGTACGGCGGGCAGGGACATCGTCGTCGGGGCGGCGAGGTCGCCGACGGACGACGGTCCCCGGGCGAGCCGTTCGACCATGGCCAGCCGGGTCGGGTCGCCGAGGGCGGCGAACTGATGGTGAACCATATGGTTCACTATGGGATCTGCGGGGTGGGTTGTCAAGGGAGGCTGCGGGCGCCTCGAGACGGTCGTGGCCGACCTCCTCGACGAACGGTGGTGGGCGGGTTGTCGAGGAGGGCTGCGGGCGTCTCGAGACGGTCGGTGGCCGACCTCCTCGACGAACGGGGGGTGTGACTTCTCGTGTCCTTGTCGAACATGTGTTCGGATGTGTGGTAGGGTGGTTGGACGGCCGAAGGCGGGATGCTCCGAGTGGTCCCGGGCTCCGGAGGTCGAGTTCTCCAGGACATGACACGCACCGTGCGGGTGCGGAGTCGCTGCGCCGGTCGGGTGCCTCCTGCAGGGCGACAACTCGTTGGTCGTGTCGTTGTCGTGTCCTGTGCCGAAGGGGGTGGGTGTCGTGGCTGTTGGGGTTGTCTCCTCGTCGGTGGCGCATCCGGTCCTGGAGTGTGTGGACCGGATCGCCTCGGCGGTGGGTGAGGTCGCGGATGTGCAGCCGGTGTTCATGACCACGGCCGCGAAGCAGACGGCACTGGTCGAGCTGGCCGCGGTGGAGGCGCGGG
>DATMHM010000040.1:0-43613 GCA_035554935.1 Nocardioides sp.
GTCGCGTTGGTCGAGGAGGTCGCCCGCGACCGTCTCGAGACCCCCGCAGCTGAAAGGCGGACCGGGCCATCCACCCAGCCTTCTCGTCGCTGCCGCTTGAAATCGTCACCACCGACGAACCACAGCCCACAGGCAAGTACCAGCACCATGGCCAGAGGTCTCGAGACGGCCGTGGCCGGCCTCCTCGACCAACGACGTGGCCGGCCTCCTCGACCAACGACGCGGCCGGCCTCCTCGACCAACGACGCGACCGACGTCCACCGACCTACGGGCTGACGGCCTGCAGGAGCCGGGCGGCCTTCCAGCCGGTCTCGGCCCACTCCTCGTCGACGTCGCTGGCGACGGTGATGCCGCCGCCGGTGCCGAGGACGTAGTCGGGCCCGGCGGTGACCAGGCTGCGGATCACGACGCCGAGGTCGGCGCGGCCGTCGCCGGAGACCCAGCCGAAGGCGCCGCTGTAGGCCCCGCGCGGGGTGGCTTCGACCTCCTCGATGATCTCCATCGTGCGCAGTTTGGGGGCGCCGGTCATCGAGCCGGCGGGGAAGAGCGCGCGCAGCGCGCCGACGGTCGAGACGTCGTCGCGCAGCCGGCCGCGGACGGTCGAGACCAGCTGGTGCACGGAGGCGTAGGACTCCACGTCCATCAGCACCGGCACCTCGACGCTGCCGACCTCGCAGACCATGGCGAGGTCGTTGCGGAGCAGGTCGACGATCATCAGGTTCTCGGAGCGGAACTTCGGGTCGGCGGCGAGCCGGTCGCGGGCCGCGTCGTCCTCGGCGGGGGTGACGCCGCGCGGGGTGGTGCCCTTGATCGGCTTTGTCTCGAGGACGCGGTCCTCGGTGACCAGGGCGTAGCGCTCGGGCGAGGAGCTGAGCAGCCAGGCCTCTGCACCCGGTACGTCGTGCTGGAGGAACCCCGCATAGGGGGCGGGGTTCGACGACCGCAGCCGGAGGTACGCCGCCGCCGGCGTCAGCGTGCTGGCGGTGCGGGTGCGGTAGGTCAGGTTCACCTCGTAGGAGTTGCCGGCGTGCAGGTGCTCCTGCACGTTCGCGAACGCGGCCGCGTAGTCCGGCGGCATCGCCGCACCGTCATCGGCCGTACTCGCACCGGTCGGGGCGGGGGCAGCGACGGGGTGGTCGTACTCCCGCAGGTGCGAGGGCCGCAGCCACACCGCGTCGGGGAGGTCGGGGTCCGGCTCCGCGGGCAGGTCCGGCCGGGCGGCGTACCCGAAGTAGCCGAACCACTGGTCCGTACGACGTCCGGCAGCGAGCTCCTGCTCCAGCACGACGAACGGGTCGTCCCCGACGACGGTCGCCCGGCCGCCCGCGTGGCGGGTCACCTCCCGCCGTCCGGCGTCATAGCTCAGCGAGACGTCGTCGTCGTCGAGCCACCCGAGGATCGACCGGCGGCGCGACCAGTCCCGCGCCCCGCCGCCGTCGAGCCACACGCACCGGGCGTGCCGCGACTGGAGCCGGGCGAACGCCTCGACGGGGTCGCCCCGCGTCACCATCGGGTCACCACCGGGTCACCATCGGGCCGCCATCCGGTCAGCGTGCCACGGACAGGAAGTTCGCGACCAGCCGGGCGCCGTGCTCGGTGAGCACCGACTCGGGGTGGAACTGCACGCCCACCTGCGCCAGCTCCCGGTGGCGCACGCCCATCACCAGGCCGGTCCGCTCGTCGTGGGCCGTCGCGACCAGCTCGTCGGGGAGCTCGAGCGCCGCGAGCGAGTGGTAGCGCACCGCCTCGAACGGGTTCGGCAGCCCCGCGAACAGGCCGGTGCCGTCGTGGGCGACGGTCGCCATCACGCCGTGCCCCGGCGCCACGCGGTCCACCCGGCCGCCGTACGACGTCACGAGGCCCTGCATGCCGAGGCAGACGCCGAGCACGGGGCGGGTGCCGGCGAGCACGACCTCGCGACCGACGGCGAAGTCCCGCTCCACGGCAGGGTTACCGGGCCCGGGCGACAGCACGACGTGGTCGTGGGCGAGCACCTCGTCCACCGACACCTCGTCGTGCTGGACGACCTTCGGCAGCACGCCGGTCACGCCCGCGACCAGGTGGACGAGGTTCCACGTGTAGGAGTCGTGGTGGTCCACGACGACCACGTCGGGGGTCACAGCAGGACGTCGCACACCAGGTCGTGGACGATGTCGAAGCCGCGCTCGGTGAGGATCGACTCGGCGTGGAACTGCACGCCGCGGTAGTGCGGCCCCGCCAGCGCGTTGATGTCGCCGGTGTCGGGGTCCGCGTCGACGCGCACCCCCTCGGGCAGGGTCGCAACGGGCTCGACCACGGGCGTCGGCACCCGGCCGACGAAGGTGTTGTAGAAGCCGACCCGCTGCGGCCGCCCGTCGAGCAGCACGGTGGCCTGGGTGCCCTGGAAGACGATGTCCTTGTAGGCCAGCGGGATGCCGAGGGTGTGGCACAGCGCCTGGTGCCCGAGGCAGATGGCGAGGAACGGCTTCTCGTGGGCCAGCAGCCAGGCGACGGCGGCGCGCAGCTTGGCCATCTTGGGGTCGGCGTCGTCGCGCGGGTCACCGGGACCGGGGCCGACGATGACCAGGTCGTACCCGTCGAGCACGCCGTCGGCGTACTCCTCGTGGCGCACCACCGTGCTCGTCATGCCCATCCGGGCGAGCATGTGGCGCAGCATGTTCACGAAGTCGTCCTCGCCGTCGAGGATGACCGCGGTGCGGCCGGCCAGCCGCGGGTCGACGGGGGTGCCCGCCTGGTCGGCGAGCCAGAAGCCGGAGAGCCGGTTGTTGCGGCTGTTGAGCGCGATCAGCACCTCCTCGTCGGCGACGAGGGTCGCGATGTCGGTGGTCGGCACCGGCGCCGGCGGGACCAGGCCGAAGGCGGAGAGGATGCCGCCCGCCTTGGCGTGCGTCTCGGCGACCTCGTACGCCGGGTCGGAGTCGCGCACCAGCGTCGCGCCGGCCGTGACCTTGAGGTTGCCGTCGAGGTCGACGTCCGCGGTGCGCAGCACGATCGGGCTGTCGAGCACCGGCTCGCCGGCCTCGTCGCGGCCGAAGAGGGCCAGCGCGGAGGCGTAGTAGCCGCGGCCCTCGGCCTCGTACTCCTTGATCAGCCGGCAGGCGTTCTCCACCGGCGACCCGGTGACCGTGGCGGCGTACATCGTGTCCCGCAGGACCTCGCGCACGTCCCGCGACGTGCGGCCGGCGAGGAGGTACTCGGTATGGACGAGGTGGGTCATCGGCTTGAGGAACGGCCCGAGCACCTGGCCGCCCTCGGTGCAGATGTCGCACATCATCTTGAGCTCCTCGTCGACGACCATGAAGAGCTCGTAGATCTCCTTCTCGTCCTTGAGGAACTCCCGCATCCGCGCCTCGGTGCTCCGCGTGTCACCCTCGGGCGGGCGCACCCGGAAGGTGCCGGAGATCGGGTTCATCCGGACGTCGCCGCCGTGCACCGACACGTGCCGCTCCGGGCTCGCGCCGACCAGGAAGCGGTCGCCGGTGAAGAAGACGAAGGTCCAGTAGGCGCCGCGCTCGCGCTCGAGGAGGCGGCGGTAGACGGTCAGCGCGACATCGGCGCCGAAGTCGGCGACGACAGCGCGGTAGTTGCGGCCGATGACGAGGTTCGCGCCCTCGCCCTGGCCGATCTCCTCGCCGATGATCTGCGCGACCAGCTTGCCGTAGTCCTCGTCGTCGGTCTCGAAGCCGCCGCGGTCGGTGAACTCGACCGGCACCGGGTCGATCGCGTCCACGACGTCGGCGACGGAGAACTCGTGCTCCTCGGTGACGTCGACGACGACGAGCGGGGTGCCGTCGTCGTGCGCCTCGAACCCGCGCTCGCTGATCTGGTGGAACGGTACGGCGACCAGCCGGTCGCAGATGTGCCCCGGCTCCGGGACGCCCGTCTCCAACGGGATGTCCATGATCGACCCGACCACGCTGCGGGTGCCGCCGAGGACCCCGACGGTGTCGCGGTCGCCCGCGCGCGTGGAGCGCCGGATGATCGCCCAGGCCTCGTGCCCCTGGACGGCCGCGATGGCTTCCCGGGCAGTGAGGCTGGTGCTGGACTCATCAGGCATGGGGAAAGCCTATGCGGGGCGGCGGGGGTGACCCGAGGGAGTTTCGCCCTGCGGCGATACTCCCGGGTCAAAAGCACCGGATTCGGCCCGAATTCGGTGCTTTTGACCCGGGACTACCGCAACTCGCGGCTGGTCAGACCCCGAGGGCGAGGAACGCGGCGGCGGTACCGGCGGCAACCGGGTCGCCGGAGAAGGTGCACCGGACCCGGTGGAGGGCGGTGGCGGGGTCGGCGCCGTCGGCCAGCGCCGCGTGCAGGTCGACCATCAGGTCGGCGGTGGCGGTGTCGTTGACCTCCGCGACGCTGCTGACCAGCCCGGCGGTGCCGAGCGAGAACAGCGCGGCGGCGAGGCCCAGCAGCTCCTCGGCGCCGACGGGGGCGAGAACGCCGGACTCGCAGGCCGACAGCACGACGCGGTACGGCGCCCGCCGCACCCG
This sequence comes from Nocardioides sp., assembly GCA_035554935.1. GTDB lineage: Bacteria > Actinomycetota > Actinomycetes > Propionibacteriales > Nocardioidaceae > Nocardioides. The sequence goes on from DATMHM010000040.1 coordinate 4,494, forward strand.
CTCCAGGTCGTGCACCGTGAGCGGCCCGTCCGCCAGGTCGAGCGCCGAGAACAGCGGGCTGTCCGCGCGGAAGTGCCCGTGGGCGGCGAGGTGGACGAGGTCGGCGCCATCGAGCTGCCGGGTGACCCGGTCCAGCGTCGCCTCGCGGCCGGCGAGCAGCGTCGCGTCCGGGTGGCTGGCCGCGAGCAGCGGCACCTCCGCACCGCCAGTGGCGAGGCCGGGCCCGCAGACGAGCAGCGTGCGCCGGTTCCGCCTCACCGGCCGCGGGGTCGCCGTGGCCCGCAGCCACTGGCCCGCCGACGGCACCACGCTGAACGGCCGGTCGGCGAGCGTCGGGAGCAGCGCCCACGGCAGGCCGTGCAGTCGCGCGGTCGGCACCAGGACGAGCGGGCCGTCGGGGACCAGCCGCGCGGCGTCGCCGAGGATGGCGTCCTGCAGCTGCCTCCCCAGGGCGGTCATGTCGGCCGGCCGGCCGCGGGACGCCCGGCGCAGCAGCATCTGTGTGGGGCCGAGCAGCTCGGCGACCTCCTCGGTCGACCCGGCCACCCTCCGCCGTACCGTGCCGGCGTGGACGACCAGCACGTGCAGCGTCCCGTCCACGTCGACCAGCTCGGCCAGGCAGCCGTCGCCGACCGCGGCCACGACCTCCTCGACGCTCGGCGGCCGCTGCTGGTCGGCGGTGGTGGCGGACAGGGTGTGGCTCTCGGCGCGCACCGCGCGCTCCAGGCGCAGCCGCTCCCGCTCGAGCGCGTCGGTCGGCTCCCCCTCCTGCCGCGCCTCCGCGAGCCGCCGTCCGTTGTCGCGGAGGGCGGCGAGCGAGGCGGGGATGGTCGCGGCGTCCGAGGTCGCCGGCGGCTGGGCGAGGGCGGTGGCCCGGGTGCGCTCGCTCCAGCGCAGCAGGGTGCGCGGGTCGGTGGCCGCGTGCCGGAGCGCGATCGCGGTGAGCTCGCGACCGTGGGTGGTGGCGAGGGCGCGCAGCTCGGAGGAGCCGATCAACCTGCGGTGCTCGTCGACGGCGTCGAGGCCGGCGGCCGCCGCCCGGAGGACGCCGCCGCGGTCGTCCTGCTCCTGCCGGGCAAGCGACTGGGCGTGCCAGGCCGCGGCGCGGACGAGGGCGTTGGGATGTCTGCGGTACGACGCCGCCCGGCTCCAGAACGTGACGCGCTCGTCGCCACGGGACAGCTGCCCGGCCAGGGTGAGCGCCAACGGCGCCTCCCGGTCGCGCGCATCGTCCATCGCCGTTGCGACGGCCTTGACCGACGCGGCCAACCCCCGGTTCCGTCCAGCGGCGGCCCGCGCCCTGGCGGCCACCAGACGCGCGCGCGTCTCGAGCGCCGTACGGCCCTGCGCCCGGTAGAGCCGAGCCGCCCGGCCGGCCTGCTCCAGCGCGTCGGAGTGACGGACGCCGGCCAGCGCGGTGTCGGCGAGGAGGAGGTGGAGGTCCGCCCGCTCGTGCGCAGGTAGCGAGTCCACGACCCTCGGGTCCGACAGGAGGTCCATCGCGTCCTGCGGCATGCTGGCGGCGAGGCAGGCCTCGGCGTGGAAGGCGAGCGAGCTGAACTGCGGCACCTCGCCCAGCCGCTCGTGACCGGCGCGGACCTCGCCGTGGAGCGCGAGGCCGGTCGGGAGGTCGCCGCGCGCCACGGCGATCAGCGCGAGCTGCTCGACCGCTGAGAGCACCTCGGGTGAGCCCAGGCGCGCGAAGAGCTCACGTGCCCGACCGGCTTCCCGCTCCGCCACCGCCAGCCTGCCGAGCCGCTCCTCCACCACGGCCAGCCACACCCGGGTCCGGGCCTCCCACAGCAGACTGCCGGAAGCCACCAGCCCGGCCAGTGCCGCGCGGATGAGGCCCGCCGCATCCTCCGGACGACCGAGCTCGGCGACGATCGCCGCCTTGCGCATGAGGATCTTCGAGGTCAGCTCATCGGGTTCGGCGGTCGCCGGGCCCACGGCGCGATCGAGCTCCCTCAGCCCTGCTCGCGGTCGACCGTCGAGGACGAGGGTCACGCCGAGTGTGGCCCGGATGTCGCGCTCCCGGTCACCGAGCCCCGCGTGCGAGGCCGCGCGGATGGCGAGGCGGAGCTGCTCCGCAGCCGCCCGGAGGTCACCACGGTCGCGCAGCACGATGCCGAGGCCGTGCCGCGCATAGGTCTCGGCCAGCGGCTCCGGGGTCGAGCCCAGGACGTCGCGCGCCTCGGCCTCGGCCCGGTCGGGGTGTTCCATGGCGAGGTCGAGCAGGCCTGCCAGTTCCGCCTGGGTCCGCATCGGCAACTCCGAACCGTCGCATTGGCTCCTTTACGCCCGTCGCGGAGCAGCACTACGTTAGCGCCGCAGGCGTCACCGCCTGCTCATCCCCCCAGGAGCGGTCATGAGCGAACCCGTCCGGCCCACCTTCTCGATCAGCTTCCTCCGCGAGGCCCTCCGCAAGCTGCGGATCCCGTGGCCCGGCGGCATCGTCCGCCCTGACGGCCAGGAGGACGGCCAGGAGGACGGCCAGGAGGACGGCCAGGAGCCGGCCCGCGACGACGACGCGGAGCGCCGCCGTGTCCAGGTCGCCGTCATCCGGCGAGCCCTCAAGGAGGGCGGCGTCACCGCTGGACCGGTCGAGGGCACCCGCCCGCCCCGGGACGACGCCGACGCGCACTACCTGTTCCGGCCCGGCAGTGCGCTCGTCCGCGACGGCGAGGACTTCGACCGGCTCGCCCGCTGGCTGGAGGAGCGGAAGGACGTCTTCCGGAGCGGGTTCGACCGGGAGAACGACCGCAGCGAGACCAAGGTCCGTGGGCTCGTCCGGGTACAGCTGCCACATCGCGCCGACGGGGCGGACCCGGTGCTGGCGACACTGGCGGACGTGGAGCGTGACGGCATCCTGCCGCCGGACGCGCTGACGCCGGAGCACGTGGTCTACGTGACGGTGTCCAGCGGTCGCTACTGCCCGGCCACCGAGCCCGAGGTGCCCAGGACCCGCAAGCCATGGCCGCCGCAGGCCTGCTTCGACAGGGAGATCCCCGACGACGAGAAGGTCCGGGTAGCCGTGGTCGACACGGGTCTGTGGAAGCCCGCGATCGACAGCGCGGAGTCGCCGTGGCTCGAGGGCGACGACGTCTTCGCGGACAGCGAGGACCTCGAGCAGGTCGTGCCGTCCGCGATCCACGAGTACGCCGGGCACGGCACCTTCGTCGCCGGGATCATCAGCTGCGTCGCCCCCGAGACCCACATCGACGTGGAGGGCGCCCTCCCCCACGGGGGGGCGGTCTACGAGGGCGACATCTGCGAGCAGATCGAGGACGCGCTCTCCGAGAACAACCCCCACATCGTCAGCATCTCCGCGGGCAGCCACACGCGTGGCGGTCACCCGATGCTGTCCTTCGTCCTGCTCGCCCAGAACAACAGGTTCGACGAGCGCGACGACGTCCTGATCGTCGCCGCCGCCGGCAACGACGGCAACGACGAGCCCTTCTGGCCGGCCGCCTTCGCCCGGAGCCACCGATGGGTCGTCTCCGTCGGCTCCGTCGACCCGGATCAGAAGGTCTCCGACTTCTCCAACTACGGCAAGGACTGGGTCAGCGTCTACGCCCGCGGCCGGGACCACGTGAACGCCTTCCCCAAGGGCACCTACACGTGCACCGAGCCGCCGCACAAGGGCCAGGTCCGCAAGTTCGACGGACTCGCCCAGTGGAGCGGGACGTCCTTCTCGACGCCGCTCGTGGCGGGACTCATCGCCGCGGAGATGCGCGACAACGGGCTGTCGGCGCGGGCGGCCTGGGACGCCGTCGCGAGCACCGCCACGACGGTGCACGACGGCCGGATCGGCCACGACGTCCGGATCGTCGGTCCGCTGACCTGACCCTCGACGTCCGGGCTACAGCGTCACCCACGGGGTGGTCAGCGACCACCCGCCCCGCTCGACGACGAACCGCACCGCTCCGGCGCCGACGTCGGCGAACCGGAAGAAGCCTGCGGTGTCGGCGGTGGCGCTCTGGTCGGGGGCACCCGGACGCTGCAGGGTGACGCGCGCCAGCGCCTGGCCCTCGGCGGCCTGTCCCTCGGCGACCACCTCGCCCAGCAGCTGTCCGCCGTCGACCTCGATCTCGAGGGTCAGCCCGGTGCGCCCGAAGGCCAGCGACCGCGGCGCGGGGCCGGCAGTCGAGCGGATGGCGGCGCCGGCGTCGAGCGCGGAGTCGTGCAGCAGCTCGGCGAGCTCGTCGTCGACCGAGCGCCAGGTGAAGGCAGCGCGGGCGGCCTCGCGGCGGCGGTCCGACACGGCGGCGTCCTCGGCGACCGCGTCGCCGAGCAGCGCCATCAGCTCGTCGTCGCCGAGCGACTCCCAGTCCTGCTCACTCATGCCCGCTCACCTCCCACGAGATCGGGGCCGAGCCCGCGCAGGGCGCGGGTACGGCGCAGCTGTTCGAGGGCCCGGGCGCGGGTCGGCCCGATGCTCCCGATGGGGATGGCGAGGCGGCGGCTGATCTCCTCGTAGCCGACGGGCGGGTCCTCGAGCAGCAGCATGAGCAGGTCGCGGCGACCCGCCGGGAGCTCGGAGAGCGCCTCGCGCAGCAGCTGGCGGCGCTCGGCGGCGAGCAGCTCCTCGTCGGAGACGTCCGCCGCGACGGCGTCCAGGCCGCCGGCGGCGCCGGGGTCCTCCTGGGGGTCGACCGGGCGGACCCGGCCACGCGCGGCCAGCAGGCGCAGGCACTCGTTGCGGGTCGTCGTACGGATCCAGCCGGGGAGGGCGTTCGGCTCGCGGAGGTCGCCGAGGTGCTCGACGAGGCGCAGCCACACCGTCTGGCTGACGTCGTCACCATCGGCCTCGGACAGCCGGTGGGCGCGGACGACCGCCCCCACGAGGGGGAGGAACCGGTCGACGATCGCGTCCCATGCATGCTGGTCTCCTTCCCGCGCCGCGGGGACGAGCGTCGACAGCGGATAGGTCATGTCCACACCCGACCCCTTTCGTCCCGAGTGGCCCCCGAGTGACCCTGATGACTCTGCCGGGTGCATCGTCCCGCACTTCGGATCCGCGGACCAGTGGCGGTGATACGTCGAGATTCCTGCCGGACTTCCGTGGATTCGCCGTATCAGGACGCCCCGGCCGGCCCTCCTCCTTCCGTGACCCCCGGGCACCACACTCCCGGGCCGGGGATCGCAGCCCACGAAGCGGCAGCTCCCGCCGCACACCCGGAAGGAACCACGTCATGACCTGGAACGAGACCCACGAACGGACCCGCATCATCCGCGAGGTCGAGGCGGCCGCCGCCGCCGACATGAGCGGCGCCGTCCCCTGGCGCGAGGAGTGGCGGCCCTGGTTCGACGGGCCCGCCGCCCTCGTCGCCGCCCTGCGTGCCCGCTGGCACCACATGTGCGAGGCCCAGCTCGACCTGCACGACAACGAGGACCAGCTCGACGACAACTACCGGCGGCTGCGCCGCACCCAGGCCGCGGTCCTCGCGATCCTGGAGTGTGCCGACGGCGCCAGCATCGCCGACGTCCTGACCCTGGCGGGGCCGCGGCCCTCGACTGCTCCCCCGCGGTCCCGCCGGTTCCAACTCCGCGGCGGGCCGGTGCTGCCGGCATGACCGTGCTGGAGCGGCGGTCCGCGGGCAGCCTCGAGGCGACGTACCACGCCGCGACGACCGGGCTCGCCCGGCTGAGCCGTCGCGAGCACGAGGTGCTGCGCCTGGTCGCCCTCGGCCTCTCGGACGCCGGCATCGCCGCGCAGCTGCACCTCCCGCTGGCGCGGGTGGAGGGGCTGTGCGCGCGGATCTTCGCGACGCTCGACCTGGTGCCGTCACCGCACCTGGACCGTCGCGTGCTCGCGGTGCTCACCCTGCTGCAGGCGCGCGCGGCGCGGTGAGCACCTCCTCGCGTCCCCGGCCAGTGGGGGGTCGGTGCGGCGCGGGTGGCCCGCCCGTCATGGGGCGGGCGGGCCACCGCCCTCGGGGTCTGCTGGGGCCCTCGTCAGGTCAGCGCAGCACCGACGCCGCCGGTACGACGACCGGCGCTCCCGGCTCGCCGGTCTCCACGTCGAGCACGACGTGGTGGCTGGCGTCGCCGAGCACCGGTGACTGGTTCGCGACCAGCACCCGGCTCCCCAGGTAGGTCGCGTTGGACGGGCCGTCGAACGGCACCGCGGAGCCGCGGCCGTCGTACCGCTCCAGCACCTGGCCCGACGGACTGAGCTTCACCAGCTGGTTGGTGCCGAGCAGCGCGAGCACGACGTTGCCGGACTGCGCGACACCGAAGCCGTCGGGCAGGTCGAGCGGGGCCGAGGACCACACCGTCTCCAGCGCGCCCGGGCTGCCGTCGGCGCGCACCGGCAGGCGGTAGAGGTGGCCGCGGCCGGCGTCGAGCAGGTCGCCGGTGCTCTGCTGGCTGATCAGGAACGAGCCGCGCGGCGCGTCCCAGACCAGACCGGTCGTGCCGAAGCCGGCGGGACTGTCCAGCCGCGGCGAGCGGAACCACGCCTGGGGCGTGCCGCCGGCGGCGGGGATCCGCCAGATCACCGGCTGCCCGTAGTCGCTGACGTAGAGCGCGGCGTCCGGGCCCCAGGTCGCGTAGTTCGGGATCGGGGCGCCCCCGCCGGGGAGGTCCGGGATCGTCGCCTGCACCAGGAACTCGCCGGTGCGCACGTCGAGCGTCAGCACCTGCGCCCGCGACTTCTCCAGCAGCACCAGCCGCCCACGCGCGTCGGAGGTCGCGACCTGCACCCCGCGCGGCTTCGTCAGGTCCTGGTCGGGCGGCGTCCACGACCGCAGCAGCGTGCCGTCGGCGGTGTACTCGAAGACCCGCGAGCGCATCGCGTCGCCCTTCGGGTTCGTGTAGGTGGCGGTGTAGACGCGGCCGTTCGGGTGGACGTGGACGTACGCCGGGAAGCCGGGCCGCTGCACGATGGCGAAGACGTTCACAGGTTCTCCAGCACCTCGACGGCGGCGCGCTCGCCGGAGCGGACCGCGCCGTCCATGTAGCCGGTCCAGTAGGTCGACGTCTCGGTGCCGGCCCAGTGCACCCGGCCGAACGGCTCGCGGACGTGCTGGCCGTACGACGCCATCACGTTCGGCGGGCAGATCGCCACCGGGCCGCCGCGGGTCCAGCGCTCGTGGGTCCAGTCGTGCTCGGTGTACTCGATCGGGCGCAGCGCCTGGTCGCCGAACATCCGCGCGAAGCCCTGCAGCACGGCAGCACGCCGCTCGACCAGCGACAGGGTGCCGTACTGGCGCCAGGTCGCCCCGCCGACGAACGCGAGCAGGATGCCGTGGTCGGTGTCCTGGACGCCGTTGTCGAAGGCGACCCGGACCGCGCCGCTGTCGGCGATGCCGAAGCCGGTGAGCCCGTCGGTGCGCCAGAACGGCGTCTCGTAGACGGCGTCGCACTTCATCAGCCGGCCCATCTGCATCCCCGACAGGAGGGTACGACGACCCGCCGGGATCCCGGGCGCGAAGTCGATCCCCAGCACCTGCTCCGGCGTGGCGGTGACGATCACGCGCTGGGCCGAGACCCGGCCGCGGGCGGTGTGCACCCGGACCCGGCCGTCGAGGTGCTCGATCCGGGAGACCGGCGCGTCGAGCGCGACCCGGCTGCCGAGCTGGTCGGCGAGGGCGAGCGGCACCCGCTGCGAGCCGCCCACGAAGCGGCTCTCCTGGGCGCCGCCGACGACGTCGGAGTTGCGCTCGAAGGTGCCGACGTGGGTCTCGTCGCCGGAGCACGCGATGTAGTGGATGACGTAGAGCAGCGACAGCTGGTCGGGGTCGGCGCCGAAGCCGGGCTGCGTCCAGGCCCTGATCAGGTTCTCGATGCCCGCGCTGTTGACGGTGTTGGCGCGGATCCAGTCGGCGAGGGTGATCCGGTCCCACTCCGCGGCGCGGGGGTGCTCCCACGGCGCGTCGACCGGCATCTCGGCGGCGAACGAGTTGAGCTGCTGCAGCGCCACCGCGGCGTCGAGCAGGATGGTCGGGTCGGGCGGGACGGTGCCCTGGTACTCCTGGCGGCCGATCAGCGGGTTCGACGAGACGTAGACGTTGTTGCCGTCGACGTACTCCTTGAAGGTGGCGATGCCGAGCTCGTCCGCGAGCGCCTTGATGTGCGTCTGGGTGGGGCCGATGAACGCGCCGCCGGCCTCGATCGTGCCGCCGGTGGCGAGCTCGTGGTTGAGGACCCGGCCGCCGACGCGATCGCGGGCCTCCACGACGAGGACCGAGCGGCCGCTGGCGGCGACCTGTCGCGCGGCGACGAGGCCGGCGATGCCGCCGCCGACGACGACCACGTCGACCCGGGGCGGCAACGGGCCCTGCAGGGTCGCGGCGTTCACCCGCGCCGCGAGCGCGTCGGTCGCCAGCAGGCCCAGGGCCGCGGCGCCACCGGCCAGCAGCCCGCGCCGCCCGAGGCTCAGCGGTTCGGTCATCTCGAACGCCTTTCACTCGTGAGGGAAAGTGAATCTGTGTCAGTTTCGAGTTCGGAGGCTACACTGCGCCCATGACTTCCGCCAGCGTCGACTCGTCAGCAGAGGCAGGCGTCGGGCCGAGCCGGCGCCGGCTGCCGACCCAGGCCCGCTCCCGCGAGCGGGTCGAGCGGATCCTCGACGCGGCCGCGGCCCTCGTGGTCGCCGAGGGCGTCGACGGCCTCAGCACCCGGTCGATCGCCGAGTCCGCCGGGCTCCCGGTCGCCTCGCTCTACCAGTACTTCGCCGACAAGGAGGCCGTCCTCCTCGCCCTCTGCGAGCGGGACATGGCCGAGATGGACGACCAGGTCGCCACCGATCTCGCCACCGTCACCGAACGTGAGCAGCTCAGCGTCGCGAGCCTCGTCGAGACGTCGATGCGGGCGTTCGTGAAGGTCTACCACCGCCGTCCCGCCTTCATGCAGATCTGGATGCGCGGGCGCACCAACGCCGCGATCTACGACTACGGCCGCCACCACAACAAGCGGATCGCCGAGAACCTCCTCGCCTTCGCGACCGACGCGGGGCTCGTGGACCGGGGCGACTACACCGACGCCGAGGTCGTCGCCATCGCCGAGCTCGCCGTCGAGCTCGGCGACCGCGCCTTCCAGCTCGCCTTCGAGGACGACCAGCGCGGCGACGACTTCCTCGTCGACCAGGCGATCGAGCTGGTGACCGGCTACCTCGCCCGGATCACGGCCCCCACGGGCAAGGCCTGACCGCACCGTGACCGACGCCCTGCAGGCGCTCCGCGAGGACGTCGCCGCCGCCTCGCGCCGCCTCGCCGACGCGGGCCTGCTCGTCGGCACGGCCGGCAACGTCAGCGCCCGCAACGTCAGCGCCCGCGGTGACGGCGACGATGACGTGGTCGCGGTGACCGGCACCGGCGTCGTGCTCGCCGGCTGCACCGCCGACGACGTCACCGTGGTCGACCGCAGCGGCCGCGTGGTCGCCGGCCGGCTCGCCCCGACCTCCGAGCTCGCCCTCCACCTCGGCGTGTACGACGACGCCGCCACCGGCCACGTGGGCGCGGTCGTGCACACCCACGCCCCCTTCGCGACGGCGGTCGCGTGCGTGCTCGACGAGCTGCCGGTGCTGCACTACCAGCAGCTCGCCCTCGGCGGCGAGGTGCGCGTGGCGTCGTACGCCACCTTCGGGACGGACGAGCTCGCCGCCTCGGTCCGCACGGCGCTCGCCGGCCGCAGCGCCGCGCTGATGGCCAACCACGGCTCGGTCGCGGTCGGCGCGACTCTCGAGAAGGCCGTCGACAACGCCCTGCTGCTCGAGTGGCTGTGCCAGCTCCACCACCGCGCGTCCGCGCTCGGCACGCCGCGGGCGCTGACCGCCGACCAGCAGGCCGACGTCATCCGGGTCGCCATCGAGCGCGACTACGGCACCACCAAGGAGAACCCGTGACCGCACCCATGACCGTCGCCGCCGTCGGCGTGCACGTCCTCGACACCCACGTCATCGGCGTCGAGTCGATCCCCGACCGCTCCGACGGCCAGCTGGTCGAGACGATCCGGATGTCCCCCGCCGGCACGGCGGGCGGTACGGCGGTGGTGCTGGCCCGGCTCGGCGCGCAGGTCCGGTCGTACGGCGCCGTGGGCACCGACCCCGTCGGCGACACCCTGCTCGGGCTGCTCGCCCGCGAGGGCGTGGACACCAGCGGGCTGGTCCGCAAGGACGATGCCCAGACGTCGGCGTCCGTGCTGCCCGTGCGGCCCAACGGCGACCGGCCCGCGTGGCACTGCATCGGCGCGAACGGCGCGTTCACCCTCGCCGACCTCCCCGACGACCTGCTCGACGGCATCACCCACCTGCACCTCGGCGGACCGGAGTTCCTCGGCGGCGACGCGGCCGCCGAGCTGCTCGCGCGGGCCCGCGCAGCTGGGGTCACCACGTCGGTCGACGTACTCGCGCCCGGCGACCCGGACCTGCTCGCGTGGATCGCCGCCGTGCTCCCCCACACCGACCACCTGCTGCCCAACGACGAGCAGGTCCTCGGCTTCACCGGCGCCGCGACCCTTGCCGAGGGCGCCACCGCCCTGCTCGGCCACGGCGTCGGCTGCGTCGCCGTCACCCAGGGCGCGAAGGGCGCGCTCGTCGCCGACGCGTCCGGGGTGAGCGAGGTGCCCGCCCTCAAGGTCGACGTCGTCGACACCACCGGCTGCGGCGACGCGTTCTCCGCCGGCTACCTGCGCGGCCTCTCCCTCGGCCGCACCCCCGTCGACGCCGCCCGCCTCGGCTGCGCGACCGCCGCCCACGTGGCCGGGGGCCTCGGCACGGACGCCGGGTCCTACGACCTCGACGCGGTGACCGGCATGCTGTGACCATGAGCGCAGCCCCCAGCAAGGTGACGGTGCCGGTACGGCCACTGGCCGAGAGCGACCGCGAGGCCGCCGCCGGCGTCATCGCCGCAGCCTTCGGCGACGGCGGTACGGCGGTCGTCGACCTCTGGGCGGACGTGCTCTCCCGCGGCCACGTCCGCGCCGAGCTGGTGGCGCTGGACGACGAGCAGGTCGTCGGCCACGTCGGCCTCAGCCACGCCTGGCTGGACACCCGCCCCGAGCTCGTCGACATCCTCGTGCTCAGCCCGTTGGGCGTCGCCCCCACCCACCAGGGACGCGGCGCCGGCAAGGCCCTGCTCGCGGCCGCCGTGAAGGAGGCCGCGAGCCTCGGCGCACCGCTCGTCGCCCTCGAGGGCGACCCCGGCTACTACAGCCGCCACGGCTGGCACCCCGCCTCGTCGTACGGCATCGAACCACCGTCATTGCGCGTCCCCCGCCCCGCCTGCCAGGTCGTCACCCTCGCCGGCCACAAGCCCTGGATGACCGGCCGGATCGTCTACCGCGACGTGTGGTGGGAGCACGACTCCGCCGGCCTCCGCGACCCCCTGCTCGCGCAGGTGGAGATGAACCTGCCCGACTGACGTCCGTACGTCGACGCCACCCACCCGTCGTTGGTCGAGGAGGCCGCCCACCCCGTTGGTCGAGGAGGCCGGCCACCCCGTTGGTCGAGGAGGCCGGCCACGGCCGTCTCGAGACCTCTGGCCTTGGTGCTGGTACTTGCCCCACCCGTTGGTCGAGGAGGCCGGCCACGGCCGTCTCGAGACCCCGGGCCATGGTGCTGGTACTCGCCCACCCGTTGGTCGAGGAGGCCGGCCACGGCCGTCTCGAGACCCCGGGCCATGGTGCTGGTACTTGTCTGCGGGCTGCGGCCCGTCGGTGGTGACGATCTCAACCGGCAGCGACGAGAGAGCTGGGTGGATGGCCCGGTCCGCCTGTCGGCTACGGGGGTCTCGAGACGGTCGCGGGCGACCTCCTCGACCAACGAGAAACATGGGTGGGTGGCCGGGTCCGCCTGCCGGCTGCGGGGGTCTCGAGACGGTCGCGGGCGACCTCCTCGACCAACACGACAGCCCCGTTGGTCGAGGAGGCCGGCCACGGCCGTCTCGAGACCTCTGGCCATGGCGCTGGAAGGCTCCCCCTACCGCCTCACAAGTCACTGAAAACAGCGCCTGTTCTCCACAAGCGTTGATCGAGAATTCCCTGTCCACAGGCGGGTTCTGACGTTGGTTCCTGCGCTGGAAACTGTCGGTGGTCGATGCGAGAATTCCTCTATGAACCTCGGGACCAGCGGCCTCTCGGCCGGGCACTACGACGGCCGTTCGGTCGCCGAGCTGCTCACCGAGGCATCGGCCGAGGTCCGGGGCCGGCAGGTCTCCCAGATCCGCGAATGGGTGCTCATCACCGCCTGGGCCGACCAGAACACCACCGACTGCACCGAAGGCGCAGCCACCCTCGTGGACGGGGTGATCGACACCGGTGTCCCGATCGCCGGCGACGGTGCACCGCTCGTGTCGGAGTTCGCGTTGATGGAGCTCATCGCGGTCCTCGAACGCTCACCCGACAGTGGCCGTGGCTATGTGGGCAGGGTGATCGAGTGCGCCTGGCGCCTCCCGCTGCTCTACGCCGCCGTGGTCGCGGGGAAGGTGGCGCCGTGGCGGGCCGAACGGGTCGCGGACCTCACCCGCCCACTCTCGGCGGAGGCGGCGGCGTTCGTGGACCGGCACCTCAACGCCGCCATCGGCGGCGTGGGGTGGAAGCAGCTCGAACGCCTCGTAGCGGAGGCCGTCATCAGGTTCGATCCCGAACGTGCCGAGGCCGAGCGGCAGAAGGCCGCCGACCAGCGCAGGTTCAGTCCCGATGAGGTGGATGAGCACGGGCAGGTGCGCTGGGACGGTGTCCTCGACGCTGCGGACAGCCTCGACCTCGACCAGGCCATCGCACGAGAGGCCGACATCCGCGGAAGGTTCGGCGACGACTCACCGCTCGACGTACGACGGTCCAAGGCAGCGGGTGCGATTGCACGACGCGACCTGGCGCTGGACCTGCTCATTCATGACGAGGAGACCGGCGAGGTGGTTGCCGAAGCGCCGGGGCGGAAGGTCGTGCTGAACGTGCACATCACCGACACCAGCCTCGACGACCTCATCGACGACGACCTGGGAGGAGAGGCTGCGGGGGTCTCGAGACGGCCGTGGCCGGCCTCCTCGACCAACGAGGACCACGGGGCCTCATCGACCAACGAGGACGGCAACCCGGTGGGGCGGTGTGAGGAGACCGGGATGCCGGTCACGATCGGGCAGATCAAGGAATGGCTGCTCGCCCGCCACACGACCGTCACGATCCGACCGGTCATCGACCTCGCCGACTGCGTGCCCGTGGACTCATACGAGATCCCGGACCGCCTCAAGCGCAGGGTCCAGCAAAGGGACCACACCTGCCGGTTCCCCGGCTGCCCCCGCCGGGCGGTGAAGTGCGACATCGACCACCACACGCCCTACGCACAGGGCGGTCCGACCTGCCCGTGCCAGCTGGTCGCCCTGTGTCGACGGCACCATCGGGCCAAGACCTTCTCACTGTGGCGGTACGTGATCATCGCGCCCGCCCACTACCTGTGGATCAGTCCGTCCGGACGGCACTTCCACGTCGGACCACTCGGCACGACAGCGTTGGATCCGCCGCGGCGGCTCGATCCCGACGACTACGACGGCTACGACGGGTACTGACCACCACGCCCCGTACCCCGCCCACCATGCAGCACCGGGCGGGGATACAGGCATGTCTGCAGGCGGTGGAGACAGTTCCAGCACCGTGGCGAGGGGTCTCGAGACGGCCGTGACCGGCCTCCTCGACCAACGACGTGGCCGGCCTCCTCGACCAACGATTGTGGGCGGCCTCCTCGACCAACGCGGGCGTGGCCGGCGCCGTACCTGCGCAGGCCGTTGCGGGTCTGGTGCAGGATCGGCCCATGGAGTGGATCGACCTGCTGGAGGACACGACGGCGCGGTTCGCCGCGGTGCTGGAGGCGGGCGACCTCGAGGCCCCCGTGCCGACCTGCCCCGGGTGGAGCCTGGCCGACCTCGGCGAGCACACCCGGTGGGTGCATGCCTGGGCCGCGCACGCGGTCGCCGTGGGCACGCGGGACGGCGACACGCCGTCGCCGGGCGCGGGGCGGGAGGCGTTGGTGGCGGGCTACCGGGACGCGGCGGCGTCCCTCGTCGAGGTCCTGCGGGGCACCGCGCCGGATGCCCCGGCCTGGACCTTCGGGCCCGAGCGGGTGAGCGCGTTCTGGCGTCGTCGCCAGGTCCACGAGGTCACGCTGCACCTCTACGACGCCCTCGCCTCGCAGGGCCGCACCGCCGAGTGGGCGATCACCCCGGAGCTCGCGTGGGACGGCGTCGACGAGGTGGCGGCGGTGTTCTACCCGCGGCAGGTGCGGCTGGGGCGCAGCGAGCCTCTGTCCGCTTCCGTCCGCCTCGTCGCGACCGACCTCAGCGACCACCCGCTGGTGCTGGAGCCCGATGCGCCCGGGGACGAGGTCGAGCTCGCCGCGCCCGCGACCGACCTGCTGCTGGTGCTGTGGGGCCGAGTGCCGGCGACCGGGAGCGCCGCGGCCGACGTCCTCGCACAGGCGCAGGTCACGCCCTGACCCACGTCGTCGGGGCGGTGCGACCGACCGGTCAGGGACCGTCCGCCACGAAGCGTGCGTCGACCTGCGCGGACACCTCGATGTCCTCGGGCGACAGCTCGAGCTCGGCGCCGCCGGAGTCGGTGGCGGCAGCAGCCCGCATGTAGGCGGCGGAGCCGCCGCTCATCGGGGCGAGGCCGTCGCCGAGCATCCCGGCATCCGCCACTGCGACGGGCCGCACCGGTCCGAGACCGAGCGCGTCGGCGTACTCCTGCGCGCGCCGGGCGGCGTCCTGGACCGCACGGGTACGGACGGTGCGCTCGAGCTCCTGCCGGTGACCCTCTGTCAGCGCCCACGTGACACCGTCGAGCCGGAAGCCGGCGGTGCTCGTGACGTGGTGCGAGACCCAGCGGGCGAGCTGGGCGAAGTCGCGGAACTTCACCTCCATCCCGACGCTCGCGTGGTGCACGAGCGGGAGCTGCTTGCCGTCCTGGTTCCACGGCCGCCGCGCCCACGTGCGGACGTGCCGGGTGGACCACCACGTGACCGGGCCGCGCTCGGGGTCGTGGATCTCCTTCACGGATCGCGTCACGACGTCGAGGTCGCGGACCACGCGGTCGTAGAGGGGCTGCATCTCCGGCCCCTCGAGCCCGAGCGTCACCTGGGCGGTGCCACGCTCGGGCTGCTGGAACGCGCGATAGGTGCCGCGGACGGTGAACTCGGTGGGCATGGGCCCACCCTAGGACTCGTCGGTCAGGCGCGGCGCGTCTCGAGGACCCGGAAGCCCTTGGCGCTCGCGATCCGCTCCGTCGGGAAGCCCTGCTCCCCCAGCCAGCGCTGCAGCGAGTCGGCGCCGAGGTTCTTGCCGACCACCATGACCGCGCGGCCGCCGGGCGCGAGCCGGGGCAGCCAGGTGAGCAGCAGGTCGTGGAGGGCCTGCTTGCCGATCCGGATCGGCGGGTTGGACCAGATCTCGTCGTACGTCGCCGCGGGGTCCACCTGTTCCGGGGTCGATGCCGTGAACCGGCCGTCGACGCCGAGGGCGGCGGCGTTCTCGTCGGCGAGGAGCACCGCGCGCTGGTTGACGTCCACGGCGGTGACGACCGCGTCGGGCGCGGCGACCGCGCAGGCGAGCCCGATCACGCCGTACCCGCAGCCGAGGTCGAGGATCCGCCCGCCCGCCGGCGGCTCCGTCTCCCGGAAGAGGACCGACGTCCCGATGTCGAGCCGGCCCTGGGCGAAGACCCCGGACCCGCTGACCAGGCGCAGCTCGTGGCCCCAGACCTCGGCCCTCACCTCGCTGCGCTGGAACGGGACGGAGGGGTCGGCGGAGAAGTAGTGCTCGTCGCTCATCCGTCGGTTCCCCCGTCGTCGAGTCCGTCGTCGAGTCCGTCGTCGAGTGGCGTACGGCGGGCGGAGGTCTGCGCCACGCGGGCGACGAGGTCGGCGTCGTCCGGGTAGGCGACCTCCTCGAGCGTCAGCCCGTGCGCCGGCACCACCACGACACCGGGATCGCGGCGGCGGCCGGTGAGGATCTCCTGCGCCCACGCGGGGTCCTTGCGCCCCTCGCCCACGGCGATCATGCAGCCGACGAGGGCACGGACCATCGAGTGGCAGAAGGCGTCGGCCCGCACGTGGCCGACGACCAGCCCGTCGTCGTCGCGGCGCCAGCCGAACTCCTCCAGCGTGCGGAT
Source organism: Nocardioides sp. (assembly GCA_035554935.1). GTDB lineage: Bacteria > Actinomycetota > Actinomycetes > Propionibacteriales > Nocardioidaceae > Nocardioides. The sequence continues at coordinate 20,598 of DATMHM010000040.1, forward strand.
GGTCGTGGCGCCCTCGCGGTGCTTGCAGAACGCGGCGAAGTCGTGCAGCCCGACGAGCGAGGACGCCGCCTCGTCCATCGCGGCCACGTCGAGTCGCCGCGGCCAGGCCAGCACGTGGTTGCGGGTGAGCGGGTCGACCCGGGTCGGGTCGTCGACGATGCGGTAGGCGTAGCGCCGCCACAGCGCAGCGAACCGGGCGTCGAACCCCTCGGCCGCGACGGCGATCCGGCGCACCCGCACGTCCCGGTCCAGGACGCCGTTGACCCGCCGGGCGAGCACGTCGAGCCGCGTCAGCTGACGGGCGGCGGTCTCCGACCCGGTCGCCGGGTCGTCGGGTACGTCGACGTGGGCGACCTGGCCCCGCGCGTGCACGCCGGAGTCGGTGCGGCCGGCGCAGGTGACGTGCAGCGAGCCCTCGGGCAGGCGCAGCACCGTGGTGAGCGCCGCGGTCAGCTCGGCCTGGACCGTGCGCAGTCCCGGCTGGGTCGCCCAGCCCCGGAAGTCGCCGCCGTCGTAGGCGAGGTCGATCCGCAGCCGCACCGGACGATTGTCGCAGGCCGGTCGGGACCAGTGCTCGCGGGACGGGCGCGAGCCGGCGCCGATCCGCTAGTGCGCCGCCACGAGGTCGGCACGGGTGGGCGGGTCCGCCCCGACCCGGCCGACGGTGACCGCGGCGGCGCGGGCAGCCCAGGCCAGGGCGGCCGACCAGTCATCGGGTCCGAGCGCGGCGAGCCGGTCGCGGCCACCGGGGCCCAGCAGCGGCCACAGGTGGTCGACGAGGGCGGCGGCGAAGGTGTCACCGGCACCGATCGTGTCGACCACGGCGACGGGCTCGGCGTGCACGCCGCCGGTGGACCAGTCCGCGCCCGCGCAGGCGTGCCACGAGGCGCCCGCCCCGCCATGGGTGACGACCACCGCGACCGGGCCCCGCCCGCCGAGGGCCAGCAGCGCCGACGCCGACTCCCCCACCGACCGGTCCGGCCACAACGCCGCCAGATCCTCGTCGGAGGCCTTCACGAGCGTCGCGGACGACGCCATCCGCAGCACCTGCTTGACCACGCCGGGCCCGGCCCCGGTGATCGCGGGGCGGAGGTTCACGTCGTACGTCACGCAGGTGGTGGGCGCGAGCCGGTCGACCAGCGCCAGCACGTCGTCGGCGCCGGGCGCGAGCAGCGGCGCCAGCGAGGTCACGTGGACGGCGTGCGGCGGGCCGTCCGGATCCTCCGGCACCGCGGGCAGCCGCCATGTCACGTCGAAGGTGTACGACGCCGCGCCGGTCGCGTCGACCACGGCGTCCGCGCGCGGGGTGGCCGCCAGCACGTGCGGATCGCCGGCGAGCCCGACGCCGGCCGCCCGCAGGTGAGCGGCGACCAGGGCGCCGGCCGCGTCGTCGGCGTACCCGGTCGCGAGCCGGACCGGTCGCCCGAGCCGCGCCAGGGCGACGGCGACGTTGACGGCCGAGCCGCCGGGACGCTCGTAGGGCGCGGCCGCACCCGGCAGGTGGACCACGTCGAGGACGGCTTCGCCGATCACCAGCGCCGAGGAGGTCACCTCGTCACTCTCCCACGACGGTCGGTCGCACGGGTGGTACTCGCTGTCTTCCCGGGCGAGCCGCGCGTGCTTCTCCAGGGCGTCGTCGGCGTCGGTGTCGGCCCCATGAAATAGGCTCGCGGCCGTGGCTCTCGAGACATCGCTGGAGAAGCCGGCTCCGGTCCGGGCGATCGCGAACGCGATCTCCGGCTGGATCGACCGGCTCGGCGCGGTGTGGGTCGAGGGCCAGGTCACCCAGATCAGCCGGCGCCCCGGCCTCAACACCGTCTTCCTGACGCTGCGCGACTCCGTGGCCGACATCTCGGTCCCGGTGACCTGCTCACGGGTCCTCTACGACGGCCTCGCCGCGCCGCTGCAGGACGGCGCCAGCGTGGTCATCCACGCGAAGCCGTCCTACTACGCCAACCGCGGCTCGTTCTCCCTGCAGGCCCGCGACATCCGCGCCGTCGGGCTGGGCGAGCTGCTCGCGCGGATCGAGCAGCGCCGCCAGCTGCTCGCCGCCGAGGGTCTCTTCGCCCAGGAGCTCAAGCGCCCGCTGCCGCGCCTGCCTGCCCGGGTCGGCCTGGTGACCGCCCCGAACTCGGCGGCCGAGCGCGACGTCGTGGAGAACGCCACCCGCCGCTGGCCCGCCGTCCGGTTCGAGGTCGCCCACGCCGCGATGCAGGGCCACCGCTCGGCGGCCGAGGTGATCGAGGCCGTACGACGGCTCGACGCCCGGCCCGAGGTCGAGGTGATCGTGATCGCCCGTGGCGGCGGCTCGGTCGAGGACCTGCTGCCGTTCTCCGACGAGGGACTGATCCGCGCGGTCGCGGCGGTGCGCACGCCGGTGGTGTCCGCGATCGGCCACGAGCCGGACTCGCCGCTGCTGGACCTGGTCGCGGACCGGCGGGCCTCGACGCCCACCGACGCCGCGAAGATCGTGGTGCCCGACATGGCCGAGGAGCGGGCGGTGATCGTGCGCGGCCGCCAGCTGTTGCGCCGCGCGATCACGGCGGTGCTCGACCGCGAACAGGCCCAGCTCGACGCGCTGCGCTCCCGGCCGGCACTGGCCGACCCGACCTCCCTGCTCGACGCCCGCGCCGACGAGCTCGACGAGTGGCGCGGCCGGATCCGCCGCCAGCTCGCCTGGCAGCTGGACCGCGCCGCCGACGACGTGGAGCACCGCCGGGCGCGGGTGCAGGCACTGTCCCCACTGGCCACCCTGCAGCGCGGCTACGCCGTGCTCCAGGACGCCGACGGCCACGTCGTCACCTCCGTCGGCGCCGTCACCGCGGGCGCCGCGCTGTCGGTGCGGGTCGCCGACGGTCGGGTCCACGTCGCCACCACCGGCACCGAGACCATCGAGGCCCCGATCGAGGCAGGGCCCAGCGCCACCGAGGAGAGCGATGACTGAGGAGAGCACCACCCCGTCCTACGAGGAGGCACGGGCCGAGCTGGTCGAGGTGGTCCGCAGCCTCGAGGCCGGCGGCACCACGCTGGAGGAGTCGCTCGCGCTGTGGGAGCGCGGCGAGCACCTGGCGACGGTGTGCCAGGACTGGATCGACGGCGCCCGCACCCGGCTCGAGGCGGTCGTCGCGAAGGACGACATCGGCGAGGCCTGATCCGTCGGGACGACGATCAGTCGACCGGCGCGGTGACCAGCGAGTCGATGACGGCCTGCAGGTCCTCGGCCGGAGCCGACCCGAAGACGATCAGGGTCTCGTCCCCGAACTCGGCGACGTAGGCCGTGTCGCCGCCGTCGTCGGTCCAGCCCTCCCACGCGCGGGCCACCGGACGTCGTACGGCGTCCGGGACGGTGTAGCCCTCCGCGGTCTCGGTCTCCTCGTCGACCCAGGCCGCGAGCAGCGCGCCGGGCGAGGAGTCCTCCTGGCGGACGCCGACGAACCGGTTGTCGTCGGTGAGCATGCGCACCATGAACACGGGGTCGTCGCCGGGGACGACGTCGACGCCCGTCGCGATCCAGCCCTCGGGCAGCGCTTCCGGGTAGACCGGCGTCAGGCCCGACTGCTGGGCCGACTCGACGACCTCGAGGTGGTCGACGGCCTGCGGCTTGGCCTCGAAGTCGTGCCGGAAGGCGCCCATGAAGTAGAGCAGGCCGCCGATCGCGACGACCGTGACGAGGAGCGAGACGACGAGTCCGGCCGCGGACCGCTGGTAGCGGCCGGACCGGCCGGTGGGCTCTGCCTGCTGCGTGCTCATGACGGGACCAGTCTCCCAGCCACGGCGGCGCGCGCCGCAATCAGGCTCACAGGAGACGCATCTGCGGCTGATCTCGTGACTTTTCACCGCACTTGCGACAGAGTGGCGGCGTGTCCGACTACCGCGTGTCCGAGGCCGCCGACCTGCTCGGCGTCAGTGCCGACACCGTGCGGCGCTGGATCGAGGCAGGCCGGGTGCCGGCCACCACCGGGGACGGGCGCACCCTCATCGCCGGTGCCGACCTCGCGGTGCTCGCCAGCTCCCTCGTCGACGAGGCCGACCGGGAGCGCACCCGCGCCGGGGAGGTCAGCGCGCGCAACCGGATGACCGGCATCGTGACCCGCGTCGTCGCCGACACGGTGATGGCGCAGGTCGAGATGGTGTGCGGACCGCACCGGGTGGTGTCCCTGATGAGCGCCGAGGCGGCCGCCGAGCTGGGGCTCGGGCCCGGCGTACGTGCCATCGCGTCGGTGAAGTCCACGAATGTCGTCGTCGAGCGGCCGGTCCGGAGGAAGGCGCAGTGAGGCGGCCGGCGGTGCTGGGCATCGTCACCGCGATCGTGCTGCCGCTCGTCGGCTGCGGCGGCGGGAGCGACCGCACGGAGCTGACCGTCTTCGCGGCGGCGTCGCTCACCCGCACCTTCGAGGTCTTCGAGCAGTCCTTCGAGGAGTCCCACCCCGACGTCGACGTCCGGCTCTCCTTCGGCGGCTCCTCGGACCTGGTCGCCCAGATCGAGGAGGGGGCCGCCGCGGACGTGTTCGCCTCCGCCGACCAGCCGACGATGGACCGCCTGATCTCCTCCCACGCGAACGGGCCCGACCCCGTCGAGTTCGCGACCAACACCCTCGTGGCCGTGGTCGCGGCCGGCAACACGCTGCGGATCAGCACCATGGCCGACCTCGCCCGGACCGACGTCGACCTCGTCGTGTGCGCGCCCGAGGTCCCGTGCGGCCGTGCGGCGCGGACGGCAGCGGACGGGCAGGGCGTGGCGCTCACGCCCGTCAGCGAGGAGCAGTCGGTGACCGACGTGCTCGCCAAGGTGCGCGCGGGCGAGGCCGACGTCGGTCTCGTCTACACCTCCGACGTCCGGGCTGCTGGCGACGACGTCGAGGGCCTGGTGCTCCCCGGCCTCGACCGCGTGGTGAACCACTACCCCGTCGTCGTGGTCGACGACACCGACCAGTTCGCCCTCGCGAGCGAGTTCGTCGACCTCGTCCGCAGCCCGGCCGGCCAGCAGGTGCTCGCCGAGGCCGGGTTCGGGCCTCCCGCGCGATGAGCCGGACGCGTCATGTCGGCCTGCCGCGCTGGGTCCTCGTTCCGGCCGCCCTCGCCGGCGTGCTCGTCGTGCTGCCGGTGGCCTCGCTCGCCACCCGGATCAACTGGGCCGACTTCCCGGGGCTGGTCACCTCCGACGCCGCGCTGACCGCCCTCGGCCTCAGCCTGCGCACCTCCGCCGCGAGCACGCTGCTGTGCCTGCTCCTGGGCATCCCGCTCGCGATCGTGCTCGCCCGCAGCGAGGCCCGCGGGCTCGGCGTGGTGCGCTCCCTCGTCCTGCTCCCCCTCGTCCTGCCGCCCGTCGTCGGCGGCATCGCGCTGCTCGCCGCGTTCGGCCGGCGCGGCCTGCTCGGCGAGCACCTCGAGGCGTGGGGCGTGCAGGTCGCGTTCTCCACCGTCGCGGTGGTGCTGGCGCAGACCTTCGTGTCCCTGCCGTTCCTCGTCGTCAGCCTGGAGGGGGCGCTGCGCACCGCCGGCGAGCGGTACGACGTCGTCGCCGCCTCGCTCGGCGCGACCCCCACGACGGTGCTGCGGCGGGTCACCCTGCCACTCGTGCTGCCCGGCCTCGCGTCGGGGTCGGTGCTCGCGTTCGCCCGCTCCCTCGGCGAGTTCGGCGCGACCGTGACCTTCGCCGGCAGCCTCGAGGGAACGACCCGCACCCTACCGCTGCTGATCTACAACCTGCGCGTGACCGACGCCGACGCGGCCGTGGCCATGTCGCTGCTCCTCGTCGCCGTGGCGGTCCTGGTCATCGGCCTGGTCCGCCCGAGGGGGTCGCTGTGAGCCTGGTCCTCGACGCCACCGTCCGCGACCGCGGCGTGGAGGTCGCCCTTGACGTCGCCGAGGGCGAGACCGTCGCCCTGCTCGGCCCCAACGGCGCCGGGAAGTCCACCACCCTCGACCTCCTCGCCGGCCTGCTGCGTCCCGACGCCGGCCGCGTCGTCCTCGACGGCGAGGTGCTCACCGGCGACGGCCGCTGGGTGGCACCCCACGCGCGGCGCACCGCACTGCTCTCCCAGGACGCGCTGCTCTTCCCGCACCTCACCGTCCTCGAGAACGTCGCCTTCGGCCCCCGCAGCCGCGGCGCCGGGCGGCGCGAGGCCCGCGCCAGCGCCGGGCACTGGCTCGCCGAGGTCGACGCCACCGGGCTCGCCGACCGCCGGCCCGCCCAGCTCTCCGGCGGCCAGGCCCAGCGGGTCGCGATCGCGCGCGCCCTCGCCGCCGACCCGCGCCTGCTGCTGCTCGACGAGCCGATGGCCGCGCTCGACATCGCCGTCGCCCCCGCGCTGCGCCAGCTGCTGCGCCATGTCCTCGCCGACCGGACCACCGTGATCGTCACGCACCACGTGCTCGATGCGCTGCTCCTGGCCGACCGGGTCGTGGTCCTCGAGGACGGCCGCGTCGCCGAGGAGGGCGCGGCGGGCGTCGTACTCTCCCGGCCGCGGAGCGCGTTCGCCGCCCGGTTCGCCGGCCTCAACCTGGTCGCGGGCACCGCCACCGTCGACGGCGTACGACGCCCCGACGGCACCCTCGTGCACGGCACCCCGGGCGACCCGCACCCCGTCGCCGGCGAGCCCGCCGTCGCCGTCTTCCGCCCGTCCGCGGTCGCCGTGCACCGCCACCCGCCCGGCGGCAGCCCCCGCAACGCCTTCCCCGTCGTGCTCACCGAGCTCGAGCCGCTCGGCGACCTGGTCCGCGTCCGCGCCGGCGACCTGGCCGCCGACGTCACGGTCGCCTCGGTGGCCGAGCTCGGTCTCGCCCCCGGCGTCGAGGTGACCTTCGTCGTGAAGGCGACCGAGGTCGGCGTCCACGCCCGATGACGGGAGCCCTGACGGGCACGATGACGGGCATGGTGACAGCGCTCGTGACACTCCCACGGTCCGGGACGTCGTCAGCGTTGTCACTTCCGGCCAGCTCGGGCCGATAGGATTCGCCCATGAACGACGCCCTCGCCGTGGAGCCGCCCGCCCCCGACCGCAACCTCGCCCTCGAGCTGGTGCGCGTCACGGAGGCCGCGGCCATGGCGGCCGGCCGCTGGGTCGGCCGGGGCGACAAGAACGGCGCCGACGGCGTGGCCGTGCAGGCGATGCGCGTGATGATCTCGACCATCGGCATGAACGGCACGGTCGTCATCGGCGAGGGCGAGAAGGACAACGCCCCGATGCTCTACAACGGCGAGGCCGTCGGCGACGGCACCGGGCCCGAGTGCGACGTCGCGGTCGACCCGATCGACGGCACCACGCTGACCGCCAAGGGCATGGCGAACGCCGTCGCCGTCCTGGCCGTGGCCCCGCGCGGGACGATGTACGACCCCTCGGCCGTCTTCTACATGGAGAAGCTCGTCACCGGCCCGGACGCCGCCGACGTCGTCGACATCCGCTACCCCGTCGCCGAGAACATCGCCCAGGTCGCCAAGGCGAAGGGCTCCAACGCCTCCGACGTCACCGTCGTGCTGCTCGACCGCCCCCGCCACAACCAGCTCGTCGAGGACATCCGCGCCACCGGCGCCCGCATCAAGTTCATCACCGACGGCGACGTCGCCGGCGCCATCATGGCCGCGCGCGCCGACACCGGCATCGACCTGCTGCTCGGCATCGGCGGCACCCCCGAGGGCATCATCGCCGCCTGCGCGATGAAGGCCCTGGGCGGCACCATCCAGGGCCGCCTGTGGCCCACCGACGACGAGGAGCGCCAGCGCGCGCTCGACGCCGGCCACAACCTCGACCCCGACCACATCCTCACCACCGACACCCTGGTGACCGGCGACGACTGCTTCTTCGTCGCGACCGGCATCACCGACGGCGAGCTGGTCCGCGGCGTGCGCTACCGCGCCGGCGGCGCGGTGACCCAGTCGCTGGTGATGCGCTCGCGCAGCGGCACGATCCGCACGATCACCTCCGAGCACCAGCTCTCCAAGCTCCGCGGCTTCTCCAGCATCGACTTCGACTGAGCCCGCCGCGGCCGAGGAACGAGCCGCGGTGAGGTGCTGCACCCACGGTGGGCGCGGCTCCACGTCCGTCAGGCGGTCTCGACCACGCTGAGCTGGGCGGAGACCGAGGGGCTCTGCTGCAGCAGCGACGAGGCGACCAGCTCCATCACGCGAGGGTCGACGGCCATGCCGACGTGGGAGGCACGGACCTCGACGGCGTGGCCCTGCGGGTCCATGCACGCCCTCCAGTCGACGATCCCGTCGCGGCGGGAGTAGATGTTGGTCATCGAGACGTCGTGGCGCAGCGGCTCCTGGGACTCGGTGAAGCTGAGGTGGGCGCACTCGCCACCGACGCAGTCCGCCGACATCAGCGTGGAGAAGCCGGCGTCGGAGAGCCGGTTGAGCAGCCGGACGCCTCGGGTGAGCAGGGCGTGGTGGGCGGCGGGCGCGCGCATCGGGCTGCCCATGGTCACGATGCCGGCGATCAGGTCGGGGCGCCGGGCGGCCAGGCCGCGGGCGATCATGCCGCCGAGGCTGTGGCCGACGATCTGGACGCGGGCGTCCCGGCGGGTGGCGAGCTGCTCGACCCGGGCCTCGAGGCCGAGGGCGGAGTTCAGGGTGCAGCCGACGTTGGCGTGGATCTGGGAGCGGTAGGTCCGGAAGCCGCGGGCGCGGAGGTCGGCGGCCATCGCGGCCAGCGTCCAGTCGCCGGCGAGGAAGCCGGGGATGAGCAGCACGGGCTCGGCGGCGCGGGCGGCCGCGCGGGCGGCGTACGGCGTCTGGCGGCGGGTGCGCCGGCCGGTCCCGCGATGCACGGCCAGGCGACCTGCCTCGGTCACCAGGCTGCCCTCGCGCAGCAGCGCGGCCAGTGCCGGACGGCCGTAGCCGTCAGGCAGGAGCCAGGGTGCCAACGTGTTGCTCACGTCACAGACGGTACCCAGTTGAAACGGCAACTACACGCGATTGGGCACACTGGTGGGCATGTCGACTCGCCCAGCGCGCCCCGAATTGCCGGATGTGGACATCTCCGACGAGCTGCTCGCCCCGCTGCCCTCGGGCATCGAGCTGTGCTACCAGACCTTCGGCGACCCCGACGACGAGCCGCTGCTGCTGGTGATGGGGCTCGGTGGGCCGATGACCTGGTGGGACGCGGACCTGTGCTCCCAGCTGGCCGCCGAGGGCTTCTACGTCGTCCGCTACGACAACCGCGACATCGGCCGGTCGACGCGGGCGCAGGGCCGGGTACGACGGGCGCAGCTGGTCCGCGCGTTCTCCGGGGCGCCCACCCGGGCGCCGTACTCGATCGGCGACCTGGCCGAGGACGCGTTCGGCCTGCTCGACCACCTCGGCATCCACTCCGCGCACGTCGCCGGGGTCTCGATGGGCGGCATGATCGCGCAGACGATGGCCCTGGCGTCGCCGGACCGGGTGCGCAGCCTCGCCAGCATCATGTCGACGACGGGGCGGCGCAGCGTCGGGCGCCAGCACCTGAGCCTGCTGCCCGCGCTGATCGCGACCCGCGGGCCGGGCCGGGACGACTACATCCACGGGAGCCTCGCGGTGTGGAGCCTGATCGGTTCGCCGCGCTTCCCCCAGCCGGAGGAGAAGCAGCGCACCCGCGCCGGGGACACCTGGGACCGCGGGGTCTCCCGCGCCGGCGTGCTGCGCCAGATGATGGCGGTGCTCACCCAGCCCGACCGCACCCGCGCCCTCGGGACGCTGGCGGTCCCGACCGTCGTCGTGCACGGTCTCGCCGACAAGATGGTCAACATCTCCGGCGGCCGCGCAACGGCGGCCGCGATCCCCGGCGCCCGGGTGGTGTTCATCCAGGGTTGGGGCCACGACCTGCCCGCCGCCCTGTTCCCGACCTTCGTGCGCGCGATCCGGGGCAACGCGGACCGCGCGTCCTGACGGCGACCGGCGCCGACCGGGCCGGCGTCAGCCGGCGACCACCTCCGCGCCCGGGATCCGTCCGGCGCGGGAGTGGTCGACGGTGAGGTTCTCGCCGGTCGCCGGGTCGAAGAGGTGGATCTTGCTGCCGTCGACCCAGATCTCGGCCGACTCGCCCTCCGTGATCCGGCTGGCGCCGTCGAGGGAGACGACCAGCTGGGTGCGCATCGCCTCGCCGTCGAGGTCGCGCTCGAGCTGCTGCAACTGCTCCTTGACCTCATCGGGCGCCTCGAAGGGGATGTAGGCGTAGGTCTCGTTGCCCAGCCACTCCACCGCGTCGACGGTGGCGGAGAAGGTCGACCCGCTGCGTCCGTCGGCCGAGGCGAGCGAGGCGTCCTCGAAGTGCTCGGGGCGGATGCCCGCGATGAGCAGGCCACGTCCGGCGGCGCGTTCGGCCTTGTCGGCGGGGACCTCGACGCTGCCGAACGGCAGCTTCACGGAGGAGCCCTCGACCGTCGCGGGCAGGAAGTTCATCGGCGGCGAGCCGATGAAGCCGGCGACGAACAGGTTGCCCGGGTTCTCGTAGAGCTCGCGCGGGGTGGCGAGCTGCTGCAGCACGCCGCGCTTGAGGACGGCGACCCGGTCGCCCAGCGTCATCGCCTCGGTCTGGTCGTGGGTGACGTAGACGGTGGTGATGCCGAGCCGCTTCTGCAGTCGGGCGATCTCGGTGCGCATCTGGCCGCGCAGCTTGGCGTCGAGGTTGGACAGCGGCTCGTCGAAGAGGAAGGCGTCGGCCTGGCGGACGATCGCGCGGCCCATCGCGACACGCTGGCGCTGGCCACCGGACAGGTTGCCCGGCTTGCGCTCGAGGTGCTCGTCGAGCTCGAGCGTGCCGGCCGCGTCGCGGACCAGCCTGTCGACCTCGGCGTCCGGCATCTTCGCCAGCCGCAGCGGGAAGGCGATGTTCTCGTAGACGGTCAGGTGCGGGTAGAGCGCGTAGTTCTGGAACACCATCGCCAGGTTGCGCTCGCGCGGGGCGAGGTCGTTGACCCGCTTGTCGCCGATGAGCATGTCGCCGGAGGTGATGTCCTCCAGGCCGACGATCATCCGCAGCAGCGTGGACTTCCCGCACCCGGACGGCCCGACGAGGATCATGAACTCGCCGTCGGCGACGTCGATGGAGACGTCGTTCACGGCCGGGAACCCGTCGCCGTACTTCTTGACGATGTTCTTCATCGTGATGGCAGCCATGGAAGCTTCACCCCTTCACTGCGCCGGAGGTGAGGCCGGCAACGATCTTGCGCTGGAACAGCAGGACGATGACGATGATCGGGACGGTCACCACGACCGAGGCCGTGGCGAGCTGTCCGTACGGCGGGTTGAACGGGTCCGGCCCGACGAAGAACGACAGCTGCGCGGGAACCGTGCGCGAGTCGGTCGTCGACGTCAGCGAGATGGCGAGCACGAACTCGTTCCACGCGAAGAAGAACGTCAGGATCGCCGCCGTGAAGACACCCGGCGCCGCGAGCGGCACGATCACCTTGCGGAACGCCTGCCACGAGGTGGCGCCGTCGACCTGCGCGGCCTGCTCCATCTCCCACGGGATCTCGCGGAAGAAGGCGGTGAGCGTCCAGATCGCCAGCGGCAGGGTGAACGTCATGTAGGGGATGATCAGGCCCGGCCAGGTGTTGAACAGCGCGAACGTCCGCCACATGTCGAACAGCGGGCCGACCAGCGAGACCACCGGGAACATCGCGATCGCCAGCGCGATCGAGAGCACGATCCGCTTCCCGCGGAACTCCAGGCGCGCGATGGCGTAGGCGGCCAGGGTCGCGAACACCACCGAGAGCAGGGTCGCGATCAGCGCGATGCCGAACGAGTTCAGCAGCGCCCGCAGGAAGTCGTCGGAGACGGCGGGGTCGGGCGGCTCGCCGCTGCTCAGGGTGCCGACGCCGAGGAGGGTCTTGTAGTTGTCGAGCGTCGGGTCCTTGGGCAGGAACTGCGGGCTCCCGGCCGCGGTCTCGGCGGCCCCCTTGAACGACAGGGACAGGATCCAGGCCACCGGCAGCAGGCACCAGACCAGGATCATGAGGAAGCCGACCCAGGTGCCGAACCTCGTCTTCGCGTCCATCAGCCCTCTCCCCTCGCCTGCGCCAGGTCGACCCGGAACAGCTTCACGATCAGGAACGCCAGCAGGAGGACGCTGAGGAACAGCAGCACCGACAGCGCCGACCCGAGTCCGAGCTGGAACTGCTCGATGACCTGCCGGTAGGTGAGGAAGGACGACGACTCGGTGTCCTGGGCGCCGCGCGTCATCACGAAGATGTTGTCGAAGATCCGGAAGGCGTCGAGGGCCCGGAAGAGGACGGCGACCATGATCGCCGCCCGCATGTTCGGGAGGATCACCTTCCACAGCCGCTGCCACCAGGTCGCGCCGTCCACCTTCGCGGCCTCGATCATGTCCTCGGAGACCTGGGACAGGCCGGCCAGGAGCAGCAGCGACATGAAGGGCGTGGTCTTCCAGATCTCCGAGACCATGATCGCGAACATCGCCGGCCAGTGGTCGCCGAACCAGTTGGTGTCCGGGGAGATCCAGGGCAGCCAGTCGAACCAGCTGTTGACCCAGCCGTTGCTGAGGCTGAACGTGAACTGCCAGGCGAAGGCGGAGACCACCGTGATGATCCCGTAGGGGATCAGGATCGCGGTCCGGACCACGCCCCGGGCGAAGATCACGCGGTGCATCACCAGCGCGAACACGAAGCCGATCACGAGCTCGACCGCGACGGTGACCACCATGATCAGCACGGTGTTGAAGGTGTCCTGCCAGAACAGGCCGTCGCTGAGGACGGACCCGTAGTTGGCGAGCCCGACGAACTCCTTGTCCTGCGGGTCGGTGAGGCGGTACTTGAACAGCGACAGGTAGAGCGCCTGGATCATCGGCCAGGCCGTCACGATCAGCATCACGACGACAGCCGGTGCGACGAGCTTCAGGCCGAGGCGGTTCTCCCCCGCGGCGCGGTCGCTCGCCCGGACCGGCGCCCTCGTCTCCTGTGGTGGCGCTGTCGCAGTCACAGCAGGTCCTCCTGCTTGAGGACGTCCTCGATGAACGTCTGGGCCTCACCCGGCGTGTCGCCGTCGACCGAGGACGGCGGGTGGAAGCGGGCCTGCAGTGCGCCCGAGATGTCACTCCAGTACGGCGACACCGTGCGGGGAGCCGCCGCCTCCAGGCTCTCCTGGAAGAGGTCCAGCAGCTCCTGCGGATAGGTCTCCTTGAGCGCCGGGTAGTCGTAGCCCGCGGCACTGGACGGCATGTTGCCGGTGAGCTCGGCGTTGAGGCCCTGGTTCTCCGGGCTGGTCAGGCACTCGAGCGCCTCGATCGCCTCGGCCTCGTGGTCGGAGAACGCGCTCACCCCGATGCCGATGCCGCCGTACGGCGGCCGCGACTCCTGTCCCTCGACCGTCTGCGGGTAGCGGGCGAACCCGAGGTCCTCCTTGACCTCCGGCTGGGTGGCGTCGTAGTTGGTCCAGATGTAGGTCCAGTTGACCATGAACCCGCCGGCGGGCCCGCCGAACGTGGCGCCGGCCTGCCCCTCCTGGGCCACCGAGATGTCGGCGGGTGCGGCGGTCGATCCGGCCAGCTCCTCGATCACGCCGGCCGCGGCCCGGCCGGCCTCGCTGTCGACCGTGATCGTCGCGTCGGCGCCCTTCTCGGTGTCGGTCGCCAGCTCGCCGCCGGCGCCGGCGACGAGCGCGTTGATCCAGACGGAATAGCCCTCGTACTTGTTGGCCTGCACGGCGACCTTCGTGTCCGTGTCCACGGCCGCCTGGATGATCTGGTCCCACGTGACGGGCTGGCTCATGTCGAGGCCGGCCTCCTGGACCACGGACTTGCGGTACCAGAGCACCTGGGTGTTGGACCAGAAGGGCGCGACCACGAGCGAGTCCTCCCACGTCGCCGCCTCGGCCGCGCCCTCGAAGGCCTGCTCCCGCAGCCGCTGCTGCATGTCCTCGGGGATCTCGGCGAGGTAGCCCGCGTTGGCGAATTCCGCGGTGTAGGGCGGATCGATGCTCATCAGGTCGATCGCGGAGTCCTCGGCCGCGAGTCGCCGGGCGAGTTGGATCCGCTGCTCCCCGGCGGCCTGCGGCAGGACCTGGGTCGTGATCTCGATCCCGAGCTGCTTGCTGCACGCCTCGGCCACGGCCGCCTGCCCGCCCGCGTCCGGGTTGATGTACCAGACCAGCTCGTCTCCCCCGGAGCTGCTGCACGCCGCCAGCGTCCCGGCAGCGACGACCCCGGCCAGTGCGGCGGCGACTGCTCCCCGTCGTCTGGGTTGATCGCCAAGTGTCGGCGTCATCGACCAGATCACCCCTCCCGAGCGTGACGTGCGTCACCTCAGTGCTACCCCACCGCTGCGGCTTTGTCCATGTCCATGCGCGACCCGCGCGTGTCCTCGGTGCCCGGCGCCCCGATTTCCAGACCTGCGGCGACGACGTAGGTTCGGGGCCATGGCGCTCCACGTCGTCGCCGCCCGCACCGACCCGGCCCTGTTCCGGCTGCCGTGGTCGCGTCCGCTGGCCGCGTGGGACGACTGGTACGTCGTACCGCTGCCGCTCGGGCTGTCCCGACACGTCGTGCGGGTGGTCCAGGTGAACCGGCAGTTCCTCGCCGTGAAGGAGACCGAGGAGGCGTTCGCGCTGCGCGAGTACCACCTCCTGCGCGACCTCCAGCGCCTCGACCAGCCCGCCGTCGCCCCGCGCGGCGTGGTCACCGGGCGCGTCGCCGAGGACGGGACGCCGCTGCCCGCGGCGCTGCTCACCGAGCACCTGCACTACTCGCTGCCCTATCGCACGGTCTTCCAGCACGGCCTGCGCGAGGAGCAGGTGCCGGCGCTCGTCGACGCCCTCGTCGTGCTGCTCGTCCGGCTGCACCTCGCCGGCTTCTTCTGGGGGGACGTGTCCCTGTCCAACGCGCTGTTCCGCCGTAGTGCCGGGGGATTCGCGGCGTTCCTCGTCGACGCGGAGACCGGCGAGGCCCGGCCCCGGTTGTCCGACGCGATGCGGGAGCAGGACGTGACCGTCGGGGTCGAGAACATCTTCGCCGAGCTGCTCGACCTGCGCGCCAGCGGCGACACCGACATCGACGTCGACGCGCACGAGGTGGTCGCCCAGCTCGCGGAGCGCTACCACGCGCTGTGGGACGAGCTCACCGCGGCGGAGGAGTTCGGCACCGACGAGTGGCACCGCGTGGAGCAGCGCATCGCCCGGCTCAACGACCTCGGCTTCGACGTCGACGAGCTCGAGGTGCACACCGAGTCCGACCGCGTGCGGATCCAGCCGAAGGTGGTCGAGGCCGGCCACCACCGCCGCGAGCTGCGGGAACTGACCGGCCTCGTCGCCGAGGACAGCCAGGCCCGCAAGCTGCTCAACGACCTCGCCGCCTTCACCGCGCACTTCGGGTATGACGACCAGGAGCGCGCGGTCGTGGCGCGCCGGTGGCTCGGCGAGGTCTACGGGCCGATCGTCGCGCTGCTGCCGGCCGCCCAGGCCGGCTCCATCTCGGCCCCGGAGTACTTCCACGAGGTGATGGAGCACCGCTGGGTGCTGTCCGAGGAGGCCGGCCACGAGGTCGACATCTTCGACGCGGCGCGCGACTACGTCGCGCACGTACTGCCGCACCGGCCCCCGGACGCGCCGGTCACGTCGGCTGCACGAGGATCTTGACGTTCTCCTCCTTGTTGCGGATCAGCTCCTCGAAGCCGCCGACGACCAGGTCGTCGAGCCCGATCCGCCCGGTGATGAACTGGTGCGGGTCGACCAGGCCGCGGGCGATCAGGTCGATGGTCGGCCGGTGGTCGTCGGCGTAGGCGAGGCTGCCGAGGACGTTGACCTCGCGGAAGACGAGGTCGTTCATGGCGACCGACGCCTCGTGGCCCCAGATCGCCACGTTGACGCACGTCCCGCCCGCCCGGGTGGACTGGATCGCGGTCTTGAGGACGGCGTCGACGCCGGCGCACTCGAAGGTGACGTCCGCGCCCCGTCCCTTGGTCAGCTCCATCACCTCGGCGACGACGTCGGTCGAGGTCGGGTCGAGCACGTGCGCGGCGCCCGCGACGGCTGCCTTCTCCTTGCGGACCGCGGCGGGCTCCACGACGATCACCTCCTCGACGCCGACCGCGCGCAGCGCGGCGGTGGTCACCAGCCCGATCGGCCCCGAGCCGAACACCACGGCGGTGTGGTCGGGACGGGTGCCGGCGAGCCGGACGGCGTGGTAGGCCACGGCCAGCGGCTCGACCAGCGCGCCCACGTCGGTGCCGAGGTCGCCGAGCGGATGGATCCAGCGGCGCTCCGCGACGACGTACTGCGAGAAGCCGCCGCCCATCCCGGAGAGCCCGACGAAGCCGAGCGACTGGCACACGTTGTAGCGCCCGTTGGTGCACGCGTCGCACCGGCCGCAGACGATGTAGGGCTCGACGACGACGCGGTCGCCGACGCGCAGGTCGGTGACGCCCTCGCCGAGCTCCGCGACGACTCCGGCGAACTCGTGGCCGAGGGTGATCGGGACGGTCTCGCCGGTCAGCGGGTGCGGGGCGTCCGCGGGCGGCGCGAAGATCGGGCCCTCCAGGTATTCGTGCAGGTCGGTGCCGCAGATGCCGCACCACTCGACCTCGACCTTGACGGTGCCGGGACGGACGGCGGGCTCGGGGACGTCCTCGATGCGGATGTCGCCCCGGCCGTGGAATCGGGCTGCCTTCATGGTGCTTCCTCTCGTCGGTTCGCTGCGGTTCGCTGCGGTTCGGTGCGGTTCGGTGCGGTTCGGTGCGGTTCGGTGCGTGGTCAGCCGGCCGGGACGGCCGGCGGGGTGTCGGTGACGGCGGGCGCGCCCCTGTCGGCCGCCTCGGCCACGTCCGCCACGTCGCTCGCCTCGGGGGCGCGCAGCGGGTAGGAGCCGAACCCGACGACGTACAGCAGGGTCACGAGCGCGAACCAGTCCAGGAAGCCCAGTGCGTTGCCGTGCAGGGCGCCGACCACGGACGGCTCGTGCAGGACGTGCTCGGCGAGCACGTAGTAGTAGGCGACGAACGTCGCGAGCGCGAGGCCGAAGGTGATCGCGGCCCGGCACACGAGGTTGACCGCGGTGCCGTACGCCGTCGGCCGGTTCCCGAACGCGTTGCCCCAGAAGATCATCCACGCCACCCAGCACACGCCGATCTGCGCGGGGAACTGGTCGAGAGCGACGCCCAACTGGGCGGCCGCGGCGCCGCCGACGACCGCCTCCACGACCGCGCGGAGCACGAAGAACAACACGGTGCCGAGCACGACGTTGCCGACGAGCGACGCGGCGGCCACGGTGCCGCGGCTGCCGGCCAGCCGCCACGGCCAGTTCTCCCAGCACAGGCCGGTCAGCACGATCGCGATGACGATGCTGTAGTACCAGCCGAGCAGGGCGTTGAGCTCCAGCACCGGACCGCTGGCGGGCAGCCGGTCGGCGACGGCCGGGATGCCGAGGACGACGTACAGCACCAGCGTGGGACCGAGCAGGAACGCGATCTCGCACAACCCGACCAGCGGCTGGCGCAGCCCACGATCCGTCCACGGCCAGTGGTTCCAGTTCACCACGGCCATCACGTAGGTGGAGAAGCCGAAGAGGACGAAGAGCGCCCCCGTGAAGTAGCCGAGCCCTCCGTCGCGTCCCGCGGCGAAGCTC
The DNA here is from genome assembly GCA_035554935.1 of Nocardioides sp. Taxonomy (GTDB): domain Bacteria; phylum Actinomycetota; class Actinomycetes; order Propionibacteriales; family Nocardioidaceae; genus Nocardioides. Next base: position 38,147 of record DATMHM010000040.1, read on the forward strand.
GGGTCGAGCGCGCCGAGCCCGTGGCCGAGCAGCCAGGTCACGCCCACCGCGAAGGCGGCGGTCGCTGCCGTGAACACCACGCCCCGCAACGGCTGGGGCAGCCGGTCGAACCCGGCGAGCTCGAGGTTGAAGCCCGTCCAGACCACGAACATCAGCGCCCAGAAGAGCGCCGCGTTGAACGGGAGCGGGTAGACGCCCAGCGGGCTGGTCTCGGGATCGGCCAGGAGCCACCAGCCGAGGAGGCTGGCGACGAGGACGACCGCCAGGTTCGCGAGCCCGAAGGCCCACCACGCCATGGGGCGCGAGTCGTTGTGCTGCATGTCGGGACCACCTTGTCGAAGCGTGACCGACAGCACATCGGCGCCGAGGGGGCGCCGGAACCGTTGCATCCGGTTGCAGGCGACTACCGCCGTGAAACCGTCCGATCGGACAGGGTCATGGCGTCCCGCGGACCTCGAAGGCCGCGACCGCGTCGTCCCGCGAGACCGGCCCGCGCAGCGCCAGCGCCCACAGGAGCAGCCGCGCCTTCACTGGCGAGAGCCAGCCGGCACCGACCGCGCCGCGGGCGACGAGGTCGATCTCGGACCCGGGGTAGCCGTACATCGCCCGTCCCGTGGGGCCCGAGCCGGTCCGGGACGCGAAGACGACCGGTACGTCGCGGGCCAGCCGGCCGATCGCCTCCGCCATCGAGGCGGACACGTGCCCGGCGCCGAACCCCGCGACGACCACGCCGTCGACGTCCCCGGCACGGATCGCGTCCACGACATAGCCGTCGTCGCCGAGGTAGGTCGCGAGCAGCGGCACCCGCGGGTCGCCCGTCTCCTCCCCCTGCGCGAGCCGCAGCGGCGGCACCCGGCCGGCCGGGACGCCGTACACGACCTCGGCCTCGACGCACCGCCCGATCGGGCCGAACACCGGCGAGCGGAAGGCGCTCGTGGACATCGAGTCGGTCTTCGCGACCCACCTGGCCTGGTGCACCTCGTCATCGAAGGCGACCAGGACGCCGCGGTCCCGGGACGCAGGCGCGACCGCGGTACGTACCGCGGCGAGCAGGTTGGCGGGGCCGTCGGCACCCGCGGCCTCCGCGGACCGCATCGCACCAGTCACGACAAGGGGCTCCGGCCGGTCCCAGAACAGGTCGAGCAGGTAGGCCGACTCCTCGAGCGTGTCGGTGCCCTGGGTGACCACGACGCCCTGCGCGCCCGCGGCGACGGCGTCCTGCGCCCAGTGCAGGGTGCGCATGATCGTCGGCTCGTCGAGCGACGGGCTGGGCAGCCGGGCGAGGGTCTCGGCCCGGAGCGTCGCGACCTCGTCGAGCCCGGGTACGGCGGCGACCAGCAGGTCCGCCGTGAGCGTCGGGACCACCTCGCTGCCGTCCGCCGCGCTGGACGTGGACGCGATCGTGCCGCCGAGCGCGCCGATCGCCACCGTGGGGCTCGTCATGGCGCCATCTTGTCGGATCGGGTCGCGATGTCGGTGGCGGGTGACAGGCTGGTGCCATGTCGGAGGACACGATGCCCGGCCGGATGGGCGGTACGCCGGACCGGCCCGCCCGCTTCTTCGCCGACGCCGCCGAGTTCGGCGCGTGGCTCGCGGCCCACCACGACACCGAGACCGAGCTCTGGATGGGCCTGAACAAGAAGCACGTCCCGGACCGCGGCCTGACCTGGGAGCAGGCCGTGCCCGAAGCGCTGTGCTGGGGGTGGATCGACTCAGTCGCCCAGCGCATCGACGACGACACCAGGCGCCAGCGCTGGACGCCCCGCAAGCGGACGAGCAACTGGAGCAAGGTCAACCTCGACCTCGTCGAGCAGTTGCGCGCCGCCGGCCGGATGCAGCCCAGCGGCCTCGCCATCTGGGAGCAGCGCCGCCCCGAACCCGCGCCCTACACGCACGAGGTCGACGGCGAGCTGGTGCTGCCGCCGCCGTACGCCGGGCTGCTGGCGGCGAGCCCCGCCGCGACCGCGTACTGGCAGGCCGCGACGCGGACCTATCGCCGGATCTGCACCAACTGGGTGCTCTCCGCGAAGCAGGAGGCGACCCGGGACCGCCGGATGGCACAGCTGGTCGAGTGCTCCGCTGCCGGCGAGCTGATCCCCTCGCAGCGCTACGGGGACGTCCCGAAGTGGACTGAGAGAGCGGCTGCAGCAGCGCGCGAAGCCTGAACCCCGTTGGTCGAGGAGGCCAGCCACGTCGTTGGTCGAGGAGGCCGGCCACGGCCGTCTCGAGACCGCTGGCCATGGTGCAGGCACTCGCCCCGCCCGTTGGTCGAGGAGGCCGGTCACGGCCGTCTCGAGACCGCTGGCCATGGTGCAGGCACTCGCCCTGCGGGCTGCGGTTCGTCGCTGATGACGATTGCAAACGGCAGCGACGAGAAAGCTGGGTGGACGGCTGCCTCCGCCTGCCGGCTGCGGGGGTCTCGAGACGGTCGCGGGCGACCTCCTCGACCAACGACGTGGCTGGGTGGATGACCGGGTCCGCCTGGGGGCTGCGGGGGTCTCGAGACGGTCGCGGGCGACCTCCTCGACCAACGCGACGCCCCGTTGGTCGAGGAGGCCGGTCACGGCCGACTCGAGACCGCTGGCCTTGGTGCAGGCACTCGCCCCGCCCGTTGGTCGAGGAGGCCGGTCACGGCCGTCTCGAGACCGCCGGCCATGGTGCTGGAACTCGCCCTGCGGGCTGCGGTTCGTCGCTGATGACGATTTCAAACGGCAGCGACGAGAAAGCTGGGTGGACGGCTGCCTCCGCCTGTTGGCTGCGGGGGTCTCGAGACGGTTGCGGGCGACCTCCTCGACCAACGCGACGCCCCCGTTGGTCGAGGAGGCCGGCCACGGCCGTCTCGAGACCCCCGGCCATGGTGCTGGAACTTGCCCCACCCGTTGGTCGAGGAGGCCGGCCACGGCCGTCTCGAGACCTCTGGCCATGGTGCTGGAAGGCTCCCCAACGCCCTCACAAATCACTGGAACCGACGCCAGTTCTCCACAAGACAGGATCGAGAATTCCCTGTCCACAAGCGGTTCCTGAGCCTCGTTTCTGTGCTGGGAACTGTCGGTGGTCGATGCGAGAATTCCTCTATGAACCTCGGACCCAGCACCCCGATCGGCCGCTTCGACGGCCACTCGGTGCCCGAGCTCCTCACCGAGCTCTCCGCCGGGGTCCGGGGGCGCAACAGCCTCCTCGTCGAGGAATGGGTCGCGATCACCGCCTGGGCCGACCAGAACACCATCGACTGCACCGAAGGTGCAGCGACGTTGGTGGATGGGGTGATCGACACCGGTGTCCCGATCGCCGGCGACGGTGCACCGCTGGTGTCGGAGTTCGCGTTGATGGAGCTCATCGCGGTCCTGGAACGCTCACCCGACAGCGGCAGGTCCTATGTGGGCCGGGTGATCGAGTGCGCCTGGCGCCTTCCCTTGCTGTATGCCGCGGTCGTTGCGGGGAAGGTGGCGCCGTGGCGGGCCGAACGGGTCGCGGACCTCACCCGCCCACTCTCGGCGCAGGCGGCGGCGTTCGTGGACCGTCACCTCAACGCCGCCATCGGCGGGGTCGGGTGGAAGCAGCTCGAACGCCTCGTAGCGGAGGCGGTCATCAGGTTCGATCCCGAACGTGCCGAGGCCGAACGGCAGCAGGCCGCCGACCAGCGGCACTTCGGGCCCGATGAGGTGGACGAGCACGGGCAGGTGCGCTGGGACGGTGTCCTCGACGCCGCGGACAGCCTGGACCTCGACCAAGCGATCTCACGGGAAGCGGAGATCCGGGGCAGGTTCGGGGACGACTCCCCGCTCGACGTACGACGCTCGAAGGCAGCGGGTGCGATCGCGCGACGCGATCTCGCGTTGGACCTGCTCATTCATGACGAGGTGACCGGGGAGGTGGTTGCGGAGGCGCCGGGGCGGAAGGTGGTGCTGAACGTGCACATCACCGACACCAGCCTCGGCGACCTCGTCGACGGGGACCTGGGAGGAGGGGCTGCGGGGGTCTCGAGACGGCCGTGGCCGGCCTCCTCGACCAACGAGGACGACGGGGACCTGGGAGGAGAGGCTGCGGGGGTCTCGAGACGGCCGTGGCCGGCCTCCTCGACCAACGAGGACGAGGCGGCCTCCTCGACCAACGAGGACCACGGGGTCTCCTCGACCAACTCGGTGGGGCGGTGTGAGGAGACCGGGATGCCGGTCACGATCGGGCAGATCAAGGAATGGCTGCTCGCCCGCCACACGACCGTCACCATCCGGCCGGTGATCGACCTCGCCGACTGTGTCCCGATGGACTCCTGGGAGATCCCGGACCGGCTCAAGCGCAGGGTTCAGCTGAGGGACCACACGTGCCGGTTCCCCGGCTGTCCCCGTCGGGCGGTGAAGTGCGACATCGACCACCACACGCCCTACGCCCAGGGCGGGGCGACCTGTCCGTGTCAGCTGGTTGCGCTGTGCAGGCGACACCATCGGGCCAAGACGTTCAGCCTGTGGCGATACGTGATCATCGCCCCCGCGCACTATCTGTGGATCAGTCCGTCCGGACGGCACTTCCACGTCGGACCACTCGGCACCACCGCGCTCGACCCGCCGCGGCGGCTCGATCCCGACGACTACGACGGCTACTGACCACCACGCCCCGTACCCCGCCCACCAAGAACAGCCGGGCGGGGATACAGGCATGTCTGCAGGCGGTGGAGACAGTTGCTGCACCGTGGCGATGGGTCTCGAGACGGCCGTGGCCGGCCTCCTCGACCAACGGGGCGGCCGGCCTCCTCGACCAGCGACGGACCCTCAGGAAGCCTCGGGCTCGACGTACACCGTCCCGCCCAGCTCGACGAACTCGGCGGACTTCTCCTTCATCCCGAGTGCCGCGTCCTCGGGCGTCAGGTCCGAGCCGAACCGCTCGCGGACGTCCTGGCTGATCCGCATCGAGCAGAACTTCGGGCCGCACATCGAGCAGAAGTGCGCGGTCTTGGCGCTCTCGGCCGGCAGCGTCTCGTCGTGGAACTCCTCGGCGGTGACCGGGTCGAGCGAGAGCGCGAACTGGTCGCGCCACCGGAACTCGAAGCGGGCCTTCGACAGCGCGTCGTCCCAGTCCCGGGCGCCGGGGTGGCCCTTGGCGACATCGGCGGCGTGGGCGGCGAGCTTGTAGGTGATCACGCCGGTCTTCACGTCGTCGCGGTTCGGGAGGCCGAGGTGCTCCTTCGGCGTGACGTAGCACAGCATCGCGGTGCCGTGCATCGCGATCGTGGCGGCACCGATGGCGGAGGTGATGTGGTCGTAGCCGGGCGCGATGTCGGTGGCGAGCGGGCCGAGCGTGTAGAAGGGCGCGCCGTGGCACCACTCCTGCTGCAGCCGCACGTTCTCCTCGACGAGGTCGAGCGGCACGTGGCCTGGGCCCTCGACCATCACCTGCACGTCGTGCTCCCACGCCCGGGTGGTCAGCTCGGCGAGGGTGCGCAGCTCGGAGAGCTGGGCCTCGTCGTTGGCGT
>DATMHM010000041.1:0-43312 GCA_035554935.1 Nocardioides sp.
AGACGACGAAGCGGCCCGCCCGGAGAACCGGGCGGGCCGCTGCGTACTGCAGGTCAGAACCTGGGAAGCCTCAGAAGGCCGACTCCGGCAGGTCCATGATCGAGTTGTCGATCGCCTCGGCGATGGCCCGCTCAGCGGTCAGCTTCGGCAGGTTGTAGGAGGCGAAGAACTTCGCGGCGGCGACCTTGCCGGTGTAGAAGTCCTTGTCCTTGCCGGGGTCGCCGGCCAGCGCCGCGAGGGCGATCTCGGCCTGGCGCAGCAGCAGCCACGCGACCACGACGTCGCCGACGGCGAGCAGCAGGCGCGAGGTGTTCTGGGCGACCTTGTAGATGTTGGTGATCTCCTCCTGGGAGGCCATCAGGTCGTTGAACATGTGGCCGACGATCGCGTTGACGTCCTCGAGCGCGGTCGCGAGCAGGGCGCGCGACTCCTTGAGCTCAGCGGAGCCCTCGTTGTCGAGGAAGGCCTGGATCTCGCCAGCGATCTGGCCGAGCGCGGCGCCCTGGTTCTTCACGATCTTGCGGAAGAAGAAGTCCTGGCCCTGGATCGCGGTGGTGCCCTCGTAGATCGAGTCGATCTTGGCGTCGCGGACGTACTGCTCGATCGGGTACTCCTGCAGGAAGCCCGACCCACCGAAGGTCTGCAGCGACTCGGTGCCGAGCAGCACCCAGGCGCGCTCGGAGCCGTAGCCCTTGACGATCGGCAGCAGCAGGTCGTTGACCGCGGCAGCCAGCTTGTTCTCGTCGGAGCCGTCCTCGGTGAGGACGACCTTCTCCTGCCACGAGGTCGTGTAGTAGACCAGCGCGCGCATGCCCTCGGCGAACGACTTCTGCACGAGCAGCGAGCGACGCACGTCGGGGTGGTGGGTGATCGTGACGCGCGGGTCGGTCTTGGCGGCCTTGGTCAGGTCGGCGCCCTGGACGCGGGTCTTGGCGTACTCCAGCGCGTTCAGGTAGCCGGTCGACAGGGTCGCGATGGCCTTGGTGCCGACCATCATCCGGGCGTTCTCGATGACGTCGAACATCTGGCGGATGCCGTCGTGGACCTCGCCGAGCAGCCAGCCCTGGGCGGGCTCGCCGCCGCCGACCTGCGGGTCGCCGAAGGTGAGCTCGCAGGTGTTGGACACCTTGATGCCCATCTTGTGCTCGACGTTGGTGACGTAGACGCCGTTGCGCTCGCCGGTCAGCTCACCGGTCTCGTGGTCGAAGTGGTACTTCGGGACGAGGAAGAGCGAGAGGCCCTTCGTGCCCGGGCCACCGATGCCCTCGACGCCCTTCGGGCGGGCGAGGACGAGGTGCATGATGTTCTCCTGCAGGTCCGACTCGGCGCTGGTGATGAAGCGCTTGACGCCGGAGATGTTCCAGGAGCCGTCCTCGTTGGGCGTGGCGAAGGTCTTGCCGGCACCCACGTCCGAGCCCGCGTCGGGCTCGGTCAGCACCATGGTGGCGCCCCAGAGGCGCTCGACCATGATCTCGGCGATGCGGACGTCGCGGGCGACGCCGTTGGCGTTCTTGAAGACGACCGAGCCCATCGACGGGCCGGTGCAGTACATCCAGATCGGCGCCTGCGCACCCAGCACCATCTCGCCGCTGGCCCAGACCAGGGACGGCGGGGCGGTGGTGCCGCCGATCTCCTCCGGCAGGCCGAGGCCCCAGAAGCCGGACTCCATCCAGGTGTCGTAGGACTTCTTGAACGACGCCGGGACGGGCGCGGTGTTGGTCGTGGGGTCGAAGACCGGGGGGTTCCGGTCGGAGTCGACGAAGGAGGCCGCGAGGTCCTCGCGGGCGATGCGCTCCACCTCGGAGAGGATCTCGCGGGCGGTGCCGGCGTCCATCTCCTCGTAGAGGCCGGTGCCGAGGTAGTCCTGCACGTTGAAGAGCTCGAAGAGGTTGAACTCGATGTCACGCAGGTTGCTCTTGTAGTGGCTCACTGTTCCCACCGTTTCTAAGGATTCGCAGAGGTGCGGTGTCATGGCTGCTACTCGCCAGTAACTTCCATCATACGGTGGGTGCTAACAAGCGGCAAGCAGTTCCCCCGACGAATGGCTCACACGGCTCCCCGGCGGGCTCCGGCCGGGTCCGGACCGCGAACGCACCCGGACGGCCTGGCCAACACGCCTAGGTCGAGTGAATCGATCAAGCAATCTGGGACACTGGCCCCATGCGCGTCTCCGCGAAGTCCGACTACGCCCTGCGCGCCCTCATCGCCATGGCGGGCCGCGCCGACGCCCGGGCCGTCAGCGCCGAGGAGCTCGGGCGCCTGCAGGACATCCCGCACGGCTTCCTCCAGGCGATCCTCGCCGACCTGCGCCGCGCCGGCATCGTGATGTCGCAGCGCGGCCAGTCCGGCGGTTGGCGGATGGCCCGCGACGCGGGCACGGTCAGCGTCGCGGACGTGATCCGCGCGGTCGACGGTCCGCTCGTCTCCGTCTACGGCCTGCGCCCCGAGGCGGTCAACTACAACGAGGCCGCGGACGTGCTCCAGCACGTCTGGATCGCCGCCCGGCGCGCCCTGCGCGAGGTCTTCGAGGACGTCTCCATCCAGCAGCTCGCCGACGGCGAGCTCCCCGAGGCCGTGACCTCCCGCACCGCCGACGACGACGCCTGGGCCCCGCACTGACCGACCCGCGGGCCCTTGGGACCCCCTCCTGACTTCGGGCAGGAACGCTCAGCCGCGACCGGCCGGCACCGATCCGGCAGGCATGCGTCGCCTGCTGCTCGCCCTCGCGCTCGGGATCGCCTTCGTGGTCCCGTCGGCGATGACGCACTTCTCCGACGCGCCCGTCCAGGAGCCGCGCTGCCCCGAGGGCGACGACCTCGGCTGGTCCCTGCCGGGCGCCTGCGTGCACGCCGACCAGGCCCCGCCGGGGGTCGACCCGACCGCCCCCCGTCGCGACCGCGGAGCTGCGCGGGCGTGAGGGCGGTACGGCCGGCGCGTGGGCGGCGGCCGAGGACCTCGGCGTACCTGCGCCCGCGCAGGCCGCGGCGGTCAGTCCCGCCGTGGCGTGCGAGGGCGACGGCAGCAGCGGCTACCGCACCCAGGCGATGTACGTCGTCGAGGCCGGCCGGACGAACCGGTTCGCCGCGCTGCAGCCGAGCCTCCAGCTCTGGGCGGCCGGCGTCGACGACGTCGTCAACCGATCAGCCGCGCTGACCGGCGGGGTCCGTCGGGTGCGCTTCGTGACGGACAACGAGGGCAGCGACGGCAGCACCTGCGTCGCGCGGGTGCTCAACGTGACCGTGCCGGCCGGCTCGATGACGTCGTTCAACGCCACCATCTCGGCCGTCCAGGCGCTCGGGCACACCGCGCCCGACCGCAAGTACCTGATGTGGACCGACGCGACCGTGCTGTGCGGCGTGGCCTCGATGTACCCCAACGACAGCGACGGACAGGGCAACCCCAACAACGGCGGCTACGCCCAGTACGCGCGGATCGACGCCGGCTGCTGGGGGTTCGGCGACGGCGCGTCCCAGCACTCGGTCGAGACGCACGAGCTGCTGCACACGCTCGGCGGCGTGATGAGCACGGCGCCGCACGGCACCCGCGCCGGCCACTGCTGGGACGAGTCGGACACCATGTGCTACGCCGATGGCGGCGGGTTCGCGATGCAGCAGGTCTGCCCGGTGCAGCGCGAGTACCTCCTCGACTGCAACAACGACGACTACTTCTCCACCTACCCCGACCCGGGCGGGTGGCTCGACGGGCACTGGAACGCCGCGGACTCGCGGTTCCTGATCGGCGGCGGGGACGGTGCCGGCGGCGGTACGCCGGGCAGCCCGACCGTGCTCGGCGCGACCATCGCGGTCAACAACCCGGCCGTTCCCGGCCTCGCGACCCAGGCGTCGGTCACGCCGTCCTTGCCGGACGGGCGCACGATCACCGCCGTGCAGTGGCGGTCCGCGCGCACCGACTGCGTCTTCGGCAGCCCGGCCGGGCTGCAGACCGACGTCACCTGCAACGCCTCCGCCGCCGCGCCGACGACGGTCACCGCCACGATCACCGACTCCACCGGCGCGACGAGGACCGTGAGCAGCCCGCTCACCTTCGCCACCGGCACCGCGCGTCCGGTCACGGTGCGCCTCGGCGCGGCCGGTCAGCAGCCCACGGACGGCGGCACGGCCGCGGTGTGCACCGGCGCGGCGTTCCCGTTGACCGCGCGGGTGACCGACACCGCGACCGGGCAGCCGGTGAAGGGGCTGCCGGTCGCGCTCACGAAGCAGACCGCCACGATGACCGCCCCGGCGGGCGCCGGCACGCCGACGACCGCGGTGACCGGCGTGGCCACCCAGAGCCAGACCGCCACCGTCGGGACGACGTACCTCGCCAGGACGACGGCCGGAACGGTCTATGCCGCCGGCGGTCCGGCGACGCTGGCGGCCGCACCGGGCCGCTGCACGACGTCGCTGACAGCGAGCGCCAGCACGGCCGCCCTCTATCACGGCGACCCGGTGACGGTGTCCGGCACGCTGACCGCCACGGCCGGCGGCACGGCCGTCGTGCCCTCGGGGGTCACCCTGTCGGTCCGCCTCACGACGCCGGCCGGCACGGTGCTGACGCTCGGCTCGGCGAGGACGGCGGCGGACGGCGGCTACGCGGTGGTCGTGAAGCCGACGGCCAGCGGCACCCTCTCCGTCAGCCTGCCCGCCTCCACGGCCTACACGGCCGCGACCGCGTCGGCCGGGACCATCACGGTGACCGTCCCGGCGACGAGGATCAGCGGCGCGGTGGCTCCGGCGGACGTCGGGTACGGCCAGCGGGTGACGGTCACCGGCCTGCTGCAGCGCGACGCCGGCGGCACGATCACGGCGCTGGCCGGGCGGTCCGTCGGCGTCCTCGTCACGCCGCCCGGCGGCGTCCCGGTCCGGGTCGGCTCCGCGACGACCACCACGAGCGGCACGTTCACGGCGTCGGTCGTGCTGAAGGTGAGCGGCACGCTGTCGGTCTCCTACGCCGGTACGACGGGACAGCCGGCCGCCCGCGCGGACGTCGGCCCGGTCGTCGCCGGGACCTGGTCGAGCGCGGTCACGGCCAGCAGCTCGGCGGCGGGCGTGGCCCCGGGCGGCTCGGTGACGCTGACCGGAAGCGTGTCCCGGACCTACCGGGGCGCCACCTCACCCGCGGCCGGGCTGCGGCTGCGGCTGGTGTTCCGGGCGACCGGCAGCAGCACGAGCACCGTGGTCGGCTACGCCACCACGACCACGAGCGGGACGTTCACCGCGCGGGTCTACCCGAAGGCGAGCGGCACGTGGACGGTCGTCCTCTCCGCCACGCCGGGGTACGCCGACGCGTCGTCCGCGCCGCTCGTGGTGGCCGTCTCGTAGGCCCCTGCCCTGCGGGAGTCAGGTGTCAGGCGACCTGGCGGAGCCGTCGCTTGAGCTTGCGGCGCTTGCGGTCCAGCTCCTCGAGGCGCACCTCGAGCGAGGCGTTGCGGCGCGCGAGCCGGTCGAGCTCGCGCAGGGCCTCGGGCAGCGACTGGACCACCGGGGCCGGCCGGGCGACCCGGTCGAGCCGCAGGGACGCCGTACCGAACCCGACGAGGCGGCCGAAGGCCTGCCAGACGTCCTTCGGCTCCATCCCGTCGGTCTCGATGACGTGCAGCCGCTCCGGCTTGCGGACCGCGGCCGACCAGCGGGCGAGGGTGGCGGCCTCGTCGTCGATGGCGGTGGTGACCACGACGTGCACCTGGTGGCCGGCGAGGGCGTCGACGAGCAGCGCGACCTGCTCGGGCGCGGCGCCGGCGAGCAGCGGCTGGCTGAACACGAGGTCGACCCGCGCCTTCTGCGCCCGGCGCACCAGGCGGGTCCACTGCCCCTCGACGTCGCCGCGCCTGAGGCCCCACTCCTTGTGCGAGCGGGTCATCTCCACCGCCGCCCGGAAGCTCTCCGCGGGCGTCTGCGCCAGGGACGCGACACCGAGCTCGACGAGGGCGGTGTGGTGGTGTGCGAGGGCGGGCTCGATGACGTCACCGGCACCCGGCACGCCGACGTGGATCCACGCCTTGGGCTTCTTCGCCATGGGGCGACCGTGGTAGTCGTGGGTGAGCGGCCGGTGAACCCGCGGCGACCGGCCGGCGGTCGGGTCGGTGACAGTTGCCCGTACGACCTAGAACATGTTCTAGATTCACCCTAGGCTGGCGGCATGATCACCTCCGACGCCATCGTGTGGAACGCGCCGAACGACCCCCACCCGGCGCGCGCCGCGTCCCAGCGCTCGTACTCCGCCGTCGCGAAGGGCGACCTCGCCGAGTGGCTGACGGTGTACGCCGAGGACGCGGTCCTCGAGGACCCGGTCGGGCCGTCGATGTTCGACCCCGAGGGCAACGGCCACCGCGGCCACGCCGGCATCGCGGCGTTCTGGGAGAAGGCGATCGCGCCGATCGCGACCTTCGAGTTCCAGATCGACGACTCGTTCGCCAACCCCGGCAGCAACACCTGCGCCAACATCGGCCGGATCAGGACGTCCTTCGCCGACGGCTCGTACACGACGACCGACCTGATCATGGTCTACGTGGTCGACGAGGACGGCCGGGTGACGTCGATGAAGGCGTTCTGGGAGCCGGACCGGACGATGGCGAGCTTCACCAGCGCCGGCTGAGCCCTGGCTCGACGGGGTCCGACGGGGTTGATCGGGGCCGACAGGGTTGACGGGGCCTCGGCGGGACAGGATGCACGCATGCGACGTACCTGCCTCCGCGCCGTCCCCGGCGCACTGCTCCTGCTCCCGCTCGCCGCGTGCGGGGACAGCGACCCCGCCGCGGCAGCCTCCGGCCCCCTGGGCAACGGCGTCGTCTGGGCGGACGGGTCGGAGATCCACTTCCCGGGAGGCGAGGTCGTCGACTCCGGGCAGGACGAGCCGATGGCGCTCTCCCGGACCAGCCACGGCGTCGTCTCCAGCGACTGGGACGCGGGCACGGTCCACGTGACCCCCGACGGCGCCGTCACCGACCTCGGGCTCCCGGACGCCGTACGGGTCGCGACCGACCCCGGTCAGCCGATGGTCGCCTGGATGACGTACGAGCCGTTCGACGGCGTGCTGCACGTGCTGGACGCGACGACCGGCACGGAGCAGGCGGCCATCCGCACCGACCTCGAGCATGACCTGGAGATCTCGCTCGACGGCGACACCGCCTGGCTCCACAGCGGCGGGTCCGCCACCACGCTGCGGGTCGACTGGCGCCGCGGCAAGGTGACGAAGGCGCCCGCCTCCTTCGTCCGCGACGTCCGGGGGCACCACGCCACGGTCGAGGGCGGCAACGAGAACTTCGTGGAGGCGGGCGTCGCGAAGCCCGGCATCGTCGACCTCCGGACCCGCAGGATGATCCGCCGCGGCTGGGACTGGGCGTTCAGCCCGTTGGGCACCTACGCGGTCGGCATCTTCGGCGAGGACGGCGACTCGACCACCAAGAACGAAGAGATCGGGGTTCTCGACCTCGCGAGCGGGAGGCTCACCCGGTTCCCGATCGTGCTCGGCGAGGGCGGCTGGACCGAATGGGCGTGGACGCCCGACGACACGTCGATCTACTGGTTCGAGGGCACCGAGCTCGTCGTGTGCGAGGTCGCGACCTCGGACTGCAAGCGCGACGCCGTCGACGCCGACCAGCCGCAAGTGGCGTGAGCCGGACGGGTCCGGGGCCGGCTCAGCCGGTCGCGGCCTCGATCCAGTTCACCAGCGGGCGCAGCCGGCGCCAGTCCTCGCGCACCCGGTCGAGCAACTCGGCGGTGTGCACGAACGGCTCGAACCCGTAGGAGCGCATGCCGAGGACGGTCTTCATCCGGAGCAGGTCGATACGAGGGTGGTCCTTGTCGTAGCCGCGCGGCGCGGTCTTGAGCCGCTCCCCCGCGACCTCGAATCCTCCCTTCTCCAGGTCCCGCAGGATCCGCTGCAGCGCCTTGCCGGACTTGTCGTCGGCCATCGCCTCGCGCAGCGCCGCGAGCCGTTCGCCGCCCGCCTCGTAGATGCCGCCGCCCACGCGCACGCCCGGGGCGGCCACCTCGACGTACCACCCCGTCGCCGGCGCGACCCCCACGAATGCGCCCTGGTGCGTCTTGTAGGGCGTCTTGTCCTTCGCGAAGCGGACATCGCGGTAGGGCCGGAACACCTTCGCCGTGCCGAACTCCTGCGCCAGCGCGTCGGTGAGCGCCACCATCGGCGCCTTGACCTGCTCGGCGTAGACGCCCTTGTGGGCCTCCCAGAACGACTTCGTGTTGTCGACCTCGAGGTCGTCGTAGAAGTCGAGCGCAGCGACAGGGAAACCGGTGAACTCCACGCCGAGAGGGTACGGCGCCGACCGGACGACACGCTCGGGCCATGTACCGAGGACTGTCGGCTTGCCGCCAGGCCAAGGCAGGACCTACGAAGGACAACCGCGGCGCGGCAGCGCGGCGCCCCGGCGGCGAAGCCGCGTCGGCAGCAAGGGCGGGCCCGAAGGGTCCGTCCGCAGTCGTCGACCGGACGACTCGCTCGCGCAATCAAACGAGCGGATGACGAGGCTCGAACTCGCGACATTCAGCTTGGGAAGCTGACGCTCTACCAACTGAGCTACATCCGCCTGCCCCGGTTTCCCGGAGCGTGGAGGATGCTACCCGATGGGGGTCAGGGCCGGACGCTTCGGCTCCACTCCGTCGCCGGAGGAGCGTCCGGTGACGCGGCGGTGCACCCAGGGGACGAGGTGGGCGCGGGCCCAGGCCATGTCGGCGGCGCGCTGCTGGCGCGGGCTGAGCACGGGGACGGCGGCGGGGGCGATCGGCTGCAGGTCGTGGCCGATGCCGAGGGCGTCGAGGACGGCGATGGCGATCGCCTGGTGGCCGACGGCATTGAGGTGGAGCCGGTCCTCGTCCATCACCTCGGCGACGGTCCAGCCCCGCATCCGCCACATGTCGACCACGGTGGCGCCGTGCTTCTCGGCGATCTCGCGGACCCACTCGTTGAAGATGGCGGTCCGGCCGCGGATCACCTTGATGACGCCGTTGAGGCCGGGGTCGGCGATGGTGAACAGCACGACGTGGGCGCCGCTGGCGGCGAGCCGGCCGACCGCGTCGTCGTACGTCGCCGCGAGGGCGTCGATGTCGACCCGGGGTCGCAGCACGTCGTTCCCGCCGCCGTGGATGCTGACGAGGTCGGGGCCGAGGGCGACGGCGGCGTCGACCTGCTCGTCGATGATGGCGGGCAGCTTGCGGCCGCGGATCGCGAGGTTGGCGTAGCCGAAGTCGTGCCCGGCCGCTGCGGCGTCGGCGGCGAGCACCTCGGCGGTGCGGTCGGCCCAGCCGCGCAGGCCGTTGGGGCGGGCCGGGTCGGGGTCGCCGACGCCTTCGGTGAACGAGTCGCCGAGGGCGACGTACTTGCTGAGGGTCACCCCCGCATTCTGCGCCCGTGATCGGCGCCACGGACGACCGGGACCGGACGGTAGGGTGCGGGGCGTGCTGCTCAGCGACCGCGACATCACCGCCGAGATCGACGCCGGGCGGGTTGCCCTCGATCCCTACGACCCGGCGATGATGCAGCCGTCGTCGATCGACGTGCGGCTCGACCGGTTCTTCCGGGTGTTCGACAACCACAAGTACCCGTCGATCGACCCGGCCGCGGACCAGTCGGACCTGACCCGGGTGGTCGAGCCGGAGGGCGACGAGCCGTTCATCCTGCACCCGGGCGAGTTCGTGCTGGGATCGACGTACGAGGTCGTGACGCTGCCGGACGACATCGCCGCGCGGGTCGAGGGCAAGTCGTCACTGGGCCGGCTGGGCCTGCTGACGCACGCGACCGCGGGCTTCGTGGACCCGGGCTTCTCGGGGCACGTGACGCTCGAGCTCGCGAACGTCGCGACGCTGCCGATCAAGCTCTACCCGGGGATGAAGATCGGCCAGTTCTGCTTCTTCCGGCTGTCGTCGCCGAGCGAGCACCCCTACGGCTCGGCGAAGTACGGCTCGCGCTACCAGGGCCAGCGCGGCCCGACGCCGTCGCGCTCGTTCCAGAGCTTCCACCGCACCTCGATCTGAGGACGGCATCCGGTCCGCCCGTCGAAGGCTTGTCAACTTAGGTTAGCCTGACCTGCATGACCGTCGTCGAGAACGAGTACGTCGCCAGCCTGCCCATGCTCCTCACCGAGCTCGAGGTGGCGCGCGTCGACCGGGTCTCCCCCTCGTTCGTGCGGATCGAGCTGGCCGGCGCCGCGCTCGCCGAGTTCGGCACCCCGGGTCCGGTGTTCGACCAGCGGATCAAGCTGATCTTCCCCAACGCCGCCGGGACGCTGCCGTCGTTCGCCGCGATGGACGAGAGCTGGTGGACGACCTGGACGGAGATCCCGGAGACCGAACGCGGCTCGATGCGGACCTACACGGTGCGCGACGTCGTCGGCGACGGCCCCGACACCCGGCTGGTCGTGGACATCGTCGTGCACGAGGATGACGACCACGCAGACCACGCCTCCCCGGACGCGCAGACCGGCTCCCTCGACGGGGCGGGCAACCGCTGGGCGCTGCAGGCCCGGGTCGGCCAGCGCCTGGTGGTGCTCGCGCCCCGCCGCGGCCACGAGTTCGGCGGGATCGAGTGGTCCCCCGGCGATGCGTCGCGCCTGCTGCTCGTCGGCGACGAGACCGCCGTCCCCGCGATCCGCGGCGTGCTTCGCGACCTGCCCGCCGACGCGACCGGCGCCGCCTTCCTCGAGGTCCCGGTGAGCGGGGACGTCCTCGACGACGTGGTCGCGCCCGCCGGCGTCGAGGTGACCTGGCTGCCCCGCAACGGCCGGCCCCGCGGGACCGACCTGCACGCGGCGGTGCTCGCGCACCTGACTGGCTCCGCGCCGGCCGAGGCGGTCGACTCGGTCGCGCTGCCCGACGACGACATCGACCCGCAGCTGTGGGAGACCCCGGTGCACTCGTCCTCGGGAGAGGAGGTCGGTACGTCGACCGCGGTCCCCACCGCCGGGACGCCGTACGCCGGGCTCTATGCGTGGATCGCCGGCGAGTCCAAGGTCGTGACCGGCCTGCGCCGCAAGTTGGTCAACGAGCTCGGGCTCGACCGCGGCCAGGTCGCCTTCATGGGCTACTGGCGCGAGGGCGTCTCGATGCGGTCCTGACGGGTCAGGGGCGCACGGCCAGCGTGATCGCGGAGGGGTACGACGGCCCGGTGTGCACCGTGACCGGCACCAGCTGACCGAGCAGGGCCGTCAGCGGCGACAGCAGGTGCGGGACGTCGAACGCCTGCACGGCGACCCGCAGCCGGTGCCCCGGCTGCACGACGGCGCCCGTCGGGAAGACCTCGACATCGACCGGCGCGACCTGGCCGGGGGCGAGGTTCCGCTGCGCCGCCTTCGTGAACGGGTGGTACGGCTGCAGCAGACGCCCGTCGAGGTAGCGCGACCTCGCAGTGTCGAGCGCGCGGTGCGAGATGACCTGCCAGCCGCCGGTGATCCGGCTGACCGTGCCGTCGGGCGCGACGTCCTCGATCGCGACCGACAGCAGGCCGTCGCCGGTCGGCGTGGAGACGTGCAGCCGCGCGTTGACGGGGCCCTGGAAGCGCACCGACCGCGTCAACGGCGCGGTCTCGAAGACCAGGCCGCCGAGGTCGTTGAGCGCGTTGTCCCGGAAGCAGGGCAGGTCGGCGAGCACGGCGGCCGGCACGCCGGCGGTCCACTGGTTGGCCGAGCGGGTGCACACGCCCGTGACGGGGAGCGGCGGCACGATCGAGGAGCCGGCGGTCGGCGTACCGCTGACCAGGCGGCCGTTGACGCCGCCGACGGCAGCGGTCCCCGACAGCTTGTAGACGCGGGCGGACAGGTCCCTGTCGATCCACTTCGCCCGCTTCACCCACCGGCCCGAGCCCTGCTCGTAGTAGGTGAGCGGCGCGATCTGGCCGAGGCGGCCGTCGCGGCCCTTGATGTAGTGGTCGAACCAGCGCAGCTGCAGCTCGGCGAGGCTGCCGTAGCCGGCGTCGCCGATCTCGGCGCCCGACGAGCCCTGCAGGTGGTCCCACGGGCCGAAGACGAGCTTCACCGGGACGCCGTTGCGCTGCAGGCGCTCGAAGTCGAGCGGCGTCCCGCGCTGGAACAGGTCGAACTCGCCGCCGACGAGGAAGGTCGGCACCCGCACCTTGTCGATCACCGAGATCGGCGAGCGCTCGCGGTAGAACGGCCCGTCGTAGGCCGGCTCGCCGCCGAGCACCGCCTGGACGGCGAGCGGCAGCGTGAACCCGAGCCCGCCCATCAGGTGGTCGGTCGCCATCTTGAAGCCGGCCTCGGGCTCCTGGGCGCCGTACGCCGGCGGCAGCACGCCGGTCGCGGTGACCAGGCCGAGCCACAGCGGGATGAAGCCGACGTCGATCTGGCCGCCGGAGGCGACCACGTCGCGGTAGACGTCGGCGGCCGGCACCTGCGGGAAGATCGCCTTGAGCCCACGCGGCTGGCGCGCGGCGGCGAAGAGCTGCGAGATGCCCATGTAGGACGCCCCGGTCATGCCGACCTTGCCGTTGCTCCACGGGCGGGTGGCGGCCCACTCGACGATGGCGCCGGCGTCCTTGCCCTCGCGGGCGCTGAACGCGGCCCACTGGCCCTCCGACGTACCGGTGCCGCGGGCGTCGACGGTGAGCTGCGCGTAGCCGCGCTTGACGAGGTACGCCGGGTCGGCGCCGGCCAGGGTGCCGCCCGCGCCGTTCGCGATGACGGTCTTGTTGTAGGCGGTGATCGTGACGATCACCGGCAGCCGGGTGGCGACCGGCCTACCGTCGGCCGTGGCCGGGCGGACCAGGTCGCCGCGCAGGACGACACCGTCGTCCATCCGGATGGCGAGGTCCGTGGTCGTCACGGTGCTGGCGTACTGCGCGGGGCGCGGTGTCCACGGGGTCGCGGCGGGCGCAACGGTCGGGGCAACGGTCGGCGCAACGGTCGGGGCGGCGGGCGCGGGCGCGGCCGGCACGAGGACGGCGGCGGCGAGCACCGCTCCGGCGAGCGCGGCGGCAGGGCGCGACAGGCGGACGTTCATCGGATCTCCCTCTCCTGGCGGACCCGACGGGTCCGGAGGGGCAACGACCGAGGCCGCGACTCGGTCACGCGCGGTCGAGAACCGGTTCCACCCGGCGCGGGCGGCACGTCATCCACAGGCCCGGATCGGCCGGTGTGACGCCGGGCCGCGGCGGGCAGGTCGAAGGCATGCGCGCGATCGAAAGGATCCTCGCCGACCAGGACGGTGTGATCAGCCGGCGGCAGGCGCTCGAGGCCGGGCTCACCGGCACCGACGTCGCCCGGTTGGTCCGGCGGCGGGAGTGGACTCGGGTCCACGAAGGCGTGTACGTCGACCACACTGGCCCGCTGACCTGGCGCCAGCGGGCGTGGGCGGCCGTCCTCGCCTGCTGGCCGGCCGCGCTGGCCGGCGCCTCGGCCCGTCGGGCCCACGAGGGCCCCGGGCGGCAGGGCACGGACACCGGGCCGATCCAGGTGGTGATCGACCACGCCCGCAGGATCAAGGAGCCGGACGGGGTGGACGTCCTGCGGATGCGCCGCTTCGAGCAGGTCGTGCAGTGGAACCTCGCGCCGCCGCGCATGCGGTACGACGACGCGATCCTCTCCATCGCCGACACCGCCGCGTCCGACCTGGCCGCGATCGCCGTCCTCGCTGACGCGTGCGGCGGTCGTCGTACGACGGCGCAGCGACTGCTCGGCGCGTTGTCGGCGACGGCCTGGGTGCACCGCCGCGCGTGGCTCACCGAGGTCCTGCAGGACGTGGCGCTGGGGACGTGCTCGGTGCTGGAGCACGGTTACCTCGCCCGGGTCGAGCGGCCGCACGGCCTCCCGCACGGTCTCCGCCAGGTGGCGGGCCGGGACGGCGGCGGGCGGCGGCTGTTCCGCGACGTCCAGTACGGCGGCGAGCGGCCGCGGTGGCGGCAGAACGTCGAGCTCGACGGAAGGTTGGACCACACCTCGGTCGCCGATCGCGACCGGGACCTCGACCGCGACCTCGACGCGGCCGTCGAGCTCGAGGACACGGTGCGCCTCGGCTTCGGTCAGGTGTTCGCGCGCGGGTGCCGGACGGCGTACCGGCTCGACCAGCTGCTGCGGCGCAAGGGCTGGCGCGGCGCCGGGCACGCCTGCCCCGACTGTCCGCCGGACCTTGCGTGGCGATCCGGGGCTGCCGAACGGAAAGTGGGGAATGCGCGATGACGTCAGTTCACGCAGGACTCCCCACTCCGGTTGGGCTGCGGGGTCAGCCGCCCAGGCCGAGGATCTCGGCCGACTTCTCCCGCATCTCGACCTTCCGGATCTTGCCGGTGACGGTCATCGGGAAGTCGTCGACGACGAGCACGTAGCGCGGGATCTTGTAGTGCGCGAGCTTTCCGGTCGCGAACGCCTTGACCGCCGCGGCGTCGAGCGGCTCCGCGCCGGCGCGCATCCGCACCCAGGCACACAGCTCCTCGCCGTACTTCTCGTCGGGGACGCCGACGACCTGTACGTCCTCGACGTCAGGGTGGGCGTAGAGGAACTCCTCGATCTCGCGGGGGTAGATGTTCTCCCCGCCGCGGATCACCATGTCCTTGATCCGGCCGACGATGTTGCAGTAGCCGTCCTCGCGCATCACGGCGAGGTCGCCGGTGTGCATCCAGCCGTCGTCGTCGATCGCCTCGGCGGTCTTCTCCGGGTCGTTCCAGTAGCCGAGCATCACCGAGTAGCCGCGGGTGCAGAACTCGCCCGCCTGCCCGCGCGGCACCGTCTCGCCGGTCGCGGGGTCGACGATCTTGATCTCCACGTTGGGGGCGGCGCGGCCGATCGTCGCCGTACGACGGTCGAGGTCGTCGTCCACGCGGGTCTGGCAGCTCACGGGGCTGGTCTCGGTCATGCCGTAGGCGATCGACACCTCGGCCATGTGCATGTCGTTGACGCTGCGCTTCATCACCTCGACCGGGCAGATCGAGCCGGCCATGATCCCGGTGCGCAGGGTGGAGAGGTCGTGGTCGGCGAAGTCGGGGGCGTTCTGCATCGCGATGAACATCGTCGGCACGCCGTAGACCGCGGTGCACCGCTCGTCCTGCACGGCGCGCAGGGTGACCGACGGGTCGAAGCCCGGCGCCGGGATCACCATCGTGGCGCCGTGGGTGACGCACCCGAGGTTGGCCATGACCATGCCGAAGCAGTGGTAGAAGGGCACCGGGATGCACAGGCGGTCCTGCTCGGTGAAGCCCAGCAGCTCGGTCACGAAGTAGCCGTTGTTGAGGATGTTGCGGTGGCTGAGGGTCGCGCCCTTGGGGAAGCCGGTCGTGCCCGAGGTGTACTGGATGTTGATCGGGTCGGTCGGCGCCAGGCCCCGCTGCCGCTCGGTCAGCGCGTCCGCGGGCAGGTGCTCGCCGGCGGCCACCAGGTCCTTCCAGTCGCTGGAGTCGACGTAGACCGTGCGCTCGAGCCCCGGCACCTCGCCGGCCGCGGTGACCTGCTCGACCATGCCGCGGTAGTCGCTGGTCTTGAAGCTGGTGGCCGCGAGCAGCAGGCGCAGGCCGGACTGGTTGACGGCATAGGCGAGCTCGTGGGTCCGGTACGACGGGTTGACGTTCACCAGCACCGCGCCGGCCTTCGCCGCCGCGAACTGGACGATCGTCCACTCCGCGCAGTTCGGCGCCCACATACCGACCCGGTCGCCCGCGCCGATGCCGTAGGCGATCAGGCCCCGGGCGACCTCGTCGACGGCGTGGTCGAACTCGCGCCACGTCCAGCGGCGTCCGCTCGCGACCTCGACCAGCGCCTCCCGGTCAGGCCACTGCGCCACGGTGCGCTCGAGGTTGGCGCCGATGGTCTCGTCGAGGAGGGGCGTGGTGGTCTCGCCGGCGGCGTACGACAGCTCGGTCATGCCTCCATGGTGCATCGCGGGTGAGCGCGGTCACACCCCCCGAAGGAGGGTGCGGGCCGAAGGAGGGGGTCGGGGGTGCAGGAATCACCGCTGAAGCGGCGATTCCCTCGCTTCCTGCCCGTTGCAACGGGCAGGAAGCGAGGGAATCGGCCAGTCAGCTCCCGGTCAGAGGTCGAACAGCGACCCCGCGCCGTGGATGTCGGCGTCGGTGCGCGGCTGGTGCGCGTCGCCGGAGTACGACGCCGGCGCGGCCTGCTGGGCCGGGGGGGCTGCCGCGGCAGGGGCCGGGCTGGGCTCCTCCTCGGCGGCGGGCTCCTCGGCGGCGGGCTCCTCGGCGGCGGGCTCCGTGGCGGCGGCCGGCTCCGACTCGGGCTCCGCAGCAGCCGGCTCCGCAGCAGGCGCAGCCTCGGCCGCGGGAGCCGGAGCGGCAGCGGCAGCGGGACGCTCGACAGCGGCCGCCTCAGGGGCGGCGACGTCGAACAGGGAGCCCATCGCGTTGATGTCGACGTCCGTCTTCGGCGTGCTCGCGGCGGCGCTCGACGCGGCCGGCGCGGGCGCGGCCTCGGCCGGGGCAGGCTCGGCCGGGGCAGGCTCGGCGACCGTCGCGGCCTCCTCGGCGCGGGCGTCTGCCTCGACGGGCTCCACCTCGGGCGTCGGCGCGGGCGCCGGGGCCGGGGTCTCGGCGGCGGGAGCCGTCTCCTGGGCCGGGATGTCGAACAGGGAGCCGGCGTTCAGGTCGACTGCCGGGGCCGGCGGGGCAGCGGTGACGCCGCCCGCCACCTCGGCCTCGACGACCTGCTCCTCGGTCGGCTTCGGCGCGGACTCCATCTCGGCAGCCGACGCCTCAGTCTTCGGAGCCTCAGTCTTCGGAGCCTCAGTCTTCGGCGTCTCAGTCTTCGGAGCCTCCGCCTTCGGGGCCTCCTCGGCCGGGGCGAGGTCGAAGAGGGATCCGCCGGCGCCCAGGTCGGGAGCGGGCTTGGCCTCGGCCGCCGGAGCGGCGGGCTCGGCGGGCGCAGCCGGAGCGGCGTCGAAGAGCGAGCCGCCCTCGTCGAACAGCGAGCCACCCTCGGCCGGCTTCGCCTCGGGAGCCGGCTTCGCCTCGGGAGCCGCCTTCGCCTCGGGAGCAGCAGGGGCCGAGTCGAACAGCGAGCTCGAGTCGTCGAAGAGCGAGCCGCCGGACGCGGCCGGCTTCTCCTCCGCCGGGGCAGCCGGGGCAGCCGGGGTGTCGAACATCGAGCCCGGGTCGTCGAACATCGACGAGCCACCGGACGCCTTGGCCGCGGGGCCCACGTCCTCGGTGTCGACGACGGTGTTCTCGGTGACGGTGACGTCGCCGGCCTCCGGCTCGGCCTTGGTCGCCACCGACTGCTTGGCCTCGGCCGGCGCCGCAGCAGCACCGGCAGCAGCACCGGCACCAGCAGCGACCTTCGCCGGCAGCGGCGCGCCCTCACCGGGCTTCAGCTTGGTGGCCTGCTCGCCCTTGACGGACGCGAGCAGCATCTGCGCGACGTCGAGGACCTCGACCTCCTCGCGGGCGTCGCCGTCGGCCTGCATCTTGGTGAGGCCGTCGGAGATCATCACGCGGCAGAACGGGCAGCCCACGGCGACCTGGTCGGCGCCGGTGCCAACCGCCTCGGCGGTGCGGTTCAGGTTGATCCGCTCGCCGATGGTCTCCTCCATCCACATGCGGGCACCACCGGCGCCGCAGCAGAAGGACCGCTCGGAGTTGCGCTCCATCTCGGCGAACTCGGCGCCGGGAAGGATCTGCAGCAGGTCGCGCGGCGGCGTGTAGACCTGGTTGTGCCGACCCAGGAAGCAGGGGTCGTGGTAGGTGATCTTGCGGTTGTGCGCGCCGGCGCCCTCGGCGACCGGGGTCAGCTTGCCCTCGCGCACCAGCCGGTTCAGCAGCTGGGTGTGGTGGATGACCTCGAGCTCGAGACCGAGCTGGCGGTACTCGTTCTTGAGGGTGTTCATGCAGTGCGGGCAGGTCGAGACGACCTTCTTCGCCTTGGCGTCGCTCAGCGTCTCGATGTTCTGCTGGGCCAGGCCCTGGTAGACGAACTCGTTGCCGGCGCGGCGGGCGGAGTCACCGGTGCAGGTCTCGCCGTTGCCGAGGACGCCGAAGGAGACGCCGGCGAGGTCGAGCAGCTCGGCGACGGCGCGGGTGGTCTTCTTGGCGCGGTCCTCGTAGGCACCGGCGCAGCCGACCCAGAACAGCCAGTCGACGGACTCGAGGTCCTCGATCTGGTCGCCGACGACCTTGACCTCGAACGGCAGGTCCTTGGCCCAGTCCAGCCGCGCGGTGGCGGACATGTTCCACGGGTTGCCCTTGTTCTCGAGGCCCTTGAAGAGGCCGTTGAGCTCGGAGGGGAAGTTCGACTCGACGAGCACCTGGTAGCGGCGCATGTCGATGAAGTGGTCGACGTGCTCGATGTCGACGGGGCACTGCTGGACGCAGGCACCACAGTTGGTGCAGGCCCACAGGGCGTCCTCGTCGACGACGAAGTCGCCGCCCTCGGGCATGTAGAACCAGTCGTCGACGCCCTCGGCCTGGTCCTGTTCGGCCTTGCCGACGAGCGCCCGCGGCTCGGCGCCGCCCGCTGCGGCGTACGCCTCCTCGCGCATCGCCATCATCATCAGCTTGGGCGAGAGCGGCTTCTCGGTGTTCCAGGCGGGGCACTGCGACTGGCAGCGACCGCACTCGGTGCAGGTCGTGAAGTCGAGGATGTCCTTCCAGGAGAAGTCCCAGATGGTGCCGGCGCCGAGGGTGGCGTCCTCGTCGAGGTCGTCGATGTCGTCGAGGGTGATCGGCTTGCCGCCGGAGGTCAGCGGCTTGGCCGCGCCGAGCGCCGTACGACCGCTGTCCTCGCGCTTGAACCAGATGTTGAACCAGGCGGTGAACCGGTGCCAGGCGACACCCATGGTCAGGTTGGTCGAGATCACGATCAGCCAGATCATCGCGGAGGTGATCTTGACCATCGCGATGAAGAAGATGGCGTTCTCGAGCGACCCGATCGAGTCCTCGCCGGTCGGGAAGAGGTTGCCGAAGAACTGCGAGACGGGGAAGTGGAAGGCGTCGGCGTGCTCGGCGGCCTCGCCGCCGTGGGCCTTGGCGAGGTTGTACTCGGCACCGCGGATGAAGAGGATCGCGGAGCTCTCGAGGAGCACCATCGCCTCGACGAAGTAGGCCTGCCACATCGTGGAGCCGAAGAACCGGCTGCGGCGCCCGAGGCTCTCGGGGCGGTGGGTGACGCGGTAGATGATGAGCGGGATGATCGCGAGCGTGCCGAGCAGGCCGAGCAGCTCGGCGACCCACTCGTAGACCCACCACTTGCCGAGGACCGGGATGGTCCACTCCGGGTCGAACAGCTGCGGGAACGCGGCGGCGACGGCGGTCGACAGCGCGATGAACGCCGCGAACGCGAACCAGTGCAGGATGCCGACCCAGGTCCACTGCAGCATGCGCGTGTGGAGGAAGGTCTCCTTGAACATGGTGACCGTGCGGCCGACCGGGTTCCCGGTCCGCCCCGGCGCCGGCTGGCCCTTCCGGATCACGCCCAGCATCGTCATGACCGCCCGGGCGGTCAGTGCGATGGCGATGACCGAGATGGTCAGCGAAACCACGATCGCTACGGTCTGCATCTTCCGACTCCACTCGTCTGCAGGGGATCAGCGTGCGCACACACAGGGGATGCGCGGGCCGAGCCTATTGCCAACGCGGTTCCCGGCCCACCGAAGGCAAGCCTTACCGACCACGCCGCGCAGGTCCGGTCAGTCGGATACTACCGGCAGGTAACTTCCGCCGGGACGTGACGATCGCCTCACGGGAGCCTCACCGGAGCCTCACGAGACGCTGACGCCGGTCACCCTGCCGGACTCCGAGAAGGTCACCTTGACCGGGATCCGCGCCCGCGACGCGCTCCGCGCGCAGAAGGAGTACGTCGACCCGAGCCGCTCGTACGGCTGGCCGACCGCCTCCAGCACTCCGCGGGTGGTCATGCCGACCCGGACCAGCTCGCGCACGGTGGGGACCGGCTTGCGCAGGGCGGGGTTGCGGCACGAGTCGGGCGCGACGCCCGTCGTACGCTCCCACATCTGCAGGTAGGCCTCCGCGCCGCGGGCCATGTCGTCGACGATCGCCTGACCGTCGCCGGCGTGCTGGGCCTCGGCGACCTGGCGCAGGTCCTCGACCCAGTCGGGGTAGAGGCCGTACTGGGCGACGCCGTCGACGTTGATGTCCCACGTGCGCTGGCCGGCCTGCTGCCGGTCGATGGTGACCCCGCCGAGACCGGTGAAGGGATAGCTCACCGGGTTGGCGACGTCGGCGCCGCGCGGGCTGCCCTGCGCGCCGAGGCCGTTGATGTCGGCGCCGAACCCGAAGCCGAAGTAGTAGCGCGGGTCGGCCCAGCCGAGGTGGCGGCGCCACTTCTCGACGAAGCCGGTCGAGTCGCCGGCGTAGGGCGTGATGAACCCGCCCGCGGCATAGATCCGCGGATAGGTGTCGGGCGTGGACCAGGAGTGGCTGGAGATGACGCCGGGGTGGCGCAGGTCCTCGATGACGTCCATCGACGCGGCGCGGGCCTTCACCGAGAGGTGGTCGGGGTCGAAGACCATCTTCCGCTTCGCGAGGCCCTCGATGGTGTGCACGCCGAGGTCGGTGAGGCCGCGCTTGTTGCAGTGCGCGGGCTGCGGGTAGACCGGCAGCTGCGGCAGGACCCCGAACAGCTGGCCGATCGCGCCGAAGAGCGCGTCCTGCTGGCCGGCGGTGAGGTCCGGGACGGTGAGCTGCGGGTTGTCGGCCGACTCCCCGTCGGCGGGCTCGCAGTGCTCCATCGCCCAGAACGATCCGGTCTCGAGGAAGTTGGCGCTGTTGACCGCCAGGCCGACCTCGCCCGCGTCGCCGGCGACGCCGGCCAGCGCGTTGTCGAACTTGTTGACCAGCTCCATCTGGCGCACGCCGAGCGCGTGCATCTCGTCGAGGTTGGCGTCGATCTCGGCGGTCGTGCAGGCCGGCAGGTCCTGGCCGAGCACCTTCTTGTAGGTGCAGCCGAACGGGATCGAGGTCTCGATCCCCATCACCACGGCCATCTTGCCGCTGTTGATGACCCGCCGCGCCTGGTAGGGATCCGTCACGATCCGGTAGAAGCCCTTGCCGGGGCCGCCGAACTGGGCGTCGATGTAGTCCTGCATCCTCACCATGTCGGACGCCTGCAGCCGGACGGAGTCCATGTCGTCGCAGGAGTTCTTCTTCAGCGGGTAGAGCTCGCACAGCTTGTTGTTCTCGACGAGCAGGTTGACGAAGAGCCGCTGACCGCCGCGCCAGGCGCGCTCGAGCCACCGGTAATAGGTGCCCTCGTGGGTCAGCGACTCCGGCGCCGGCCAGTCCTTGAAGGTCGGCCAGCCGACCGGGTCGTGCGACGGCTCGCCCGACAGCAGCGACTCGAGCACCGCGCCCCGGCCCTGGGTGAGGGTGTGGTCGTCGCAGTCCTGGAGCGCGTACGGCGCGCCGTACTCGTGCCACGGGCGGCCGCAGTGCACCTTGCCGCCGAGGAACTCGAACGCCATCCCGTGGGTGTGCGCGTCGACGAAGCCGCGCACCTCCTGGAAGGTCGTGGTGCCGCCGAACGGGTCGCCGGTGACGTTGATGTCCGCCTCCGGGTACGCCGGGCAGTCGCCCGCGACGCGCAGCAGGAACGTGCTACCGGCGCCACCGGCGAGCCGGTCGCCCGCAGCCGTGATCGCCTTGCCGGCGCCCACGTCGAAGCGCAGTCCGCCGGTCGTGCCCGGGACCTCCGTGGCGGTCCAGTCCGCCTGTGGGCCGGGCTTCGCGGAGACGGCGATGCTGCCGTCGCCCTGGAGCGCGACCTCGCCGGCGTCGGTGTGCAGCAGGTAGCCGCCGAGCCGGGTGGCCTTGAAGTACACCCGGGCCGCGTCGTCCGCGCCGACGTCGCCGAGCGCGAGCGCAGTGCCGGAGCGGGTGACGTAGCGGCCGTCGTCCAGCTGCAGCGTGTAGCAGCCGCCGGCCATCGCGTAGCGGTCGCCGGGCACCTCGGTGCGCTCGGGGTAGGCGGCGACCGGCACCAGGGTCGGGTCCGCGAGCTCGCGCTGCGAGGCGACGTACTCCTCGGCCGCGGCGCGGTCCTCGGCGGAGGTCGGGTCGACGACCTGCTCGCCCACGGCCAGGCCCCGCGAGACGTTGTTCTTCGTCGCCGGGTCGTCGTGGTCGTGCGGCTCGGCCAGGGCGTCGTCGTGCGGCACGCCGCGCTCGGACTTCTCCTGCTCGGCGGCCGCGACGAGGCCGGTGACCCCGCCGCCACCGGCGCCACCGGCGCCACCGCCGGGCATGGCCCCGGCGATGCCGATCAGGCTGAGCGCGACGAGGGCGGCCAGGCGCACCTGGCGCGACATCCCGGGTTCCCGACGATCCATGCGGACCTCCTGCTGCGAGCCGACCCGGGTCATCCCGGTGCACCGGCCAACGATCGAACCGGGCGACAGTAACACCGAAATATGACTCTTGTTCATGTTTGTCCCAGCGCGTGGGCGCGGCGGGCATGATGGCGGCACCTCCGGGGGAAGGACCCGACCATGACCAGCACCGCGCGCGCCGCCCGCGTCCTCGGGGTCCTCTGCGGCACCGTCGCGCTCGCGTCCCTCGCCTCCTGTGGCCTCGCGGGCGGCGAGTGGGGAGCGCCGCCGGCCCCGTCGCCCGACGCGACGCCGGCGCCGTCGGTGACCAGCACGCCGAGCCCGCCCGCCGGCGACGGGACGTACGCCCTCGCCCGGAACGAGACCCGCGAGGACTCGGTCTACCCCGGCCTCGGCGACCCGCTCGTCGATGCGCTGCACTACGACCTCGACCTCGCCTGGGACCCCGCCCGCGACCGGCTCACGGCCCGGCAGGTGCTCACCTTCCGCGCCACCGCCGACAGCGCGACCATCCCGCTCGACTTCAACGAGCAGCTGGCGATCAGTGACCTCACGGTCGACCGCTCGAAGGCGTCGTACGACGTCGACGGCTCCCGCCTGACGATCCGGCACCCGGTCCGGGCCGACCGGGAGTACGTCCTCGCGCTGTCCTACGCCGGCACGCCCGAGCCCACGCCCGCGCCCAGTGCGCGCAGCGACTTCAGGCAGGGGCTGGGCTGGACGATCACGGCCGAGCACGAGACGTGGACGCTGCAGGAGCCCTACGGCGCACACACCTGGTACGCCGTCAACGACCAGCCGGCCGACAAGGCGTTCTACGACTTCACCCTCACCGCGCCGGCGCCGCTGTCGGGCGTGGCGAACGGGCAGCTCACGAAGGCGACCACGAGGGCCACCGCGGAGGGCGACGCGACGACGCACACCTGGCACCTCGCGGAGCCGGCGTCGTCATACCTCGTCACGGTCGCCTTCGGCGACTTCCAGCACACCGACCTCGAGTCGGCCAGCGGGGTGCCGGTCCAGGTCTGGACTGACGCGGACGAGGCCCCGCTGCCGGGCGGCACCGACTACGCGCCCGACGCGATCGACTGGCTGGAGCGGATCCTCGGGCCCTACCCGTTCGACTCGTTCGGCATCGTCGTCGTCGACAACGAGAGCGGCATGGAGACCCAGACGATGGTCACCCTGGGCGACACGGCCTACAGCCTCTCCCCCGCGGTGGTCGTGCACGAGGCCGCGCACCACTGGTACGGCGACTCGGTGACCCCCGCCGACTGGGCGGACGTGTGGATGAACGAGGGCATGGCGATGTACCTCCAGGGGATGTGGGAGGCCGAGCAGGAGGGGATCCCGGTCGCCGAGAAGATGGACCAGTGGGCCGCGTTCGAGCCCGACCTGCGGGCGGACGCCGGCCCGCCGGGCGACTACGACCCGGAGCGGTTCGGCGACGGCAACATCTACTACGGGCCGGCGCTGATGTGGCACGAGCTGCGGGAGCGGCTCGGCGACGACGCGTTCTTCGAGGTGCTGCGCGAGTGGCCGGCGGCGCAGGAGAACGGCACCGCCGACCGGGCGGAGTACCTCGCCTGGATCGAGGAGACGACCGGCGAGGAGCTGACCACGTTCTTCTACGACTGGCTGCTCGGCGCGGAGACCCCGCCGCGGGACTGACCGCCGCGCACCCCTTCCCTCCGACTGGAACACGTTCTAGTCTCCGGCCATGCGCCTCCGCTCCCTGGCTGCTGCCGCAACCACCGGCATCCTCGCCCTGTCCCTCGCCTCTCCTTCCGCGCCGGCCCGTGCCGAGGACGCGCCCGACGACGGCTTCGCGCTGCCGGGTCTGCCCGCGCTGCCGACCGTGACCGGTCTACCCATCCCGGCGCTGCCCACCGACCTGCTCGTCCCCCGGTTCACCGGCAGCGCGGTCACGCCGCAGCCGCTCGACGCCCCGCCGCTGCCGCAGAACCCCTGGCTCGCGCCGAACGGCCGCAGCAGCATGCACAACGACGCCTACAGCTCCGACTCCTATGCGGTCTCCGGCCCGACCGGCCGCGCGCTGACGATGCGGACGGCGTCGTACGGCATCCGCGAGTGCGCCACCGTCGCCTTCGACTCCCACGACCGGCTGGTCGGCCTGTGCGGCGGGCTCGAGGGCTTCACGATGATGGTGATCGACCCCGTCACGCTGCAGCCGGTCTCGCAGCTGCAGCTGTCCCAGCGCGACCTGGCCAAGGCGAGCAACCCGTTCACCGACATCTGCGGCGGGACCTACTTCTTCCTCGACGGCGACGACCGCGCCTACGCCACCACGACCGACAGCTCGATCGCCGAGGTGACGGTCGAGGACGACGGCGCGCTGACCCGCGGACGCACCTGGCCGCTCGCCGCGCACCTCGCCGAGGGCGACTGCCTCGTCGCGACCGGCGTCGACTGGTCCGGCCGGGTCTGGTGGTTCAGCCAGCAGGGGACGGTCGGCACGCTCGACCGGGCCACGGGCGC
Organism: Nocardioides sp.; assembly: GCA_035554935.1. Taxonomy (GTDB): domain Bacteria; phylum Actinomycetota; class Actinomycetes; order Propionibacteriales; family Nocardioidaceae; genus Nocardioides. Next base: position 24,750 of record DATMHM010000041.1, read on the forward strand.
CGTACGCTCCCTCGAGCTGCCCGACGGCGAGGGCATCTTCAACTCGATCTCCAGCGACGAGACCGGCGGCGTCTACTTCGTCTCCACCCACCAGACCTATCGCGCCGATGCCGACGCCGACGGCACGCCGGCGATCACGTGGGCGATCCCCTACGACCGCGGCACCACGAAGAAGCCCGGCATGCTGTCGCAGGGCTCCGGCACCTCGCCCACGCTGATCGGCAAGCGCTGGATCGCCATCGCCGACAACGCGGAGCCGCAGAGCCACGTCATCGTCTACGACCGCCGCAAGGGCGTCGCCCACCGCGAGCACTGCCGGGTGCCGGTCCTGCAGCCCGGCGCCAGCACGACCGAGAACAGCCTCGTCGCAGCGGGCAACTCGCTGATCATCGAGAACAACTTCGGGTACGACGGCGTCCAGTCCACGCTGCTCGGCGCGTCCACGACGCCCGGGGTCTCGCGGGTGATGATCGACCCGGTCGGCTGCCACGTCGCGTGGACCAACCCGACCGTGGCCCCGACGTCGGTGCCGAAGGCCTCGCTCGGCAACGGGCTGGTCTACGTCTACTCCAAGCCGCCGCGGGCCGACCTGATCGATGCCTGGTACGTCACCGCCATCGACATCCGCACCGGCCGCACCGCCTGGAGCCGGCTCACCGGGACCGGCATCCAGTGGAACAACCACTACGCCGCGATCTACCTCGGCCCCGACGGGACGCTGTACGTCGCCACCGTGGCCGGCCTGATCCGGCTCGCGGACGGCTGAGCACCCGCGGGCCCCAGCCTCAGTCGGCGGCGGAGCTCCACACGCACGAGAAGGTCGTGGCGAAGATGTCGGCGAGGACCTGCGAGTCGACGTCGCCGTTCGCGTCCTGGGCGAGCATCAGGTTCTCGTCGAGGAGACCCTGCTCCTGCAGGCCGGCGACGCCGTGCTCGGCGACCAGCTGCTCGGCCGTGCACCGCGCCCCCGGGGCGTCGAGGTCGCTCTCCTGCTCGAGGGTGCGGGCGATGGTGGCGATCGCCCGGTCCTCGTCCGGGCCGGAGCCGCCGGGGGCCTGCACGAGCCCGGCCGGCACGAGCCCGGCCGGCACGAGCCCGGCCGGCACGGCGAGGGCGAGCGCGCCGGCGGCGGCCGCTGCGACGAGGGCCGCGACGAGGGCGGTACGGCGGCGGGGTGCGGCGGGCGTCGTACGGGCGAGCGAGCGGAGCTCGTCGCGGAAGGCGGCGGCGGAGGGGTACCGCTCGGCCGGGCCCTTCGCGAGCGCGGTGCGCAGCACCCGGTTGAGCTCGCGCTCGTGGGCCGTGCGACCCGGCAGCTGCGGGACGGGGCCGCTGACGTGGCCCTCGACGACCTGCGCGCTCGTGCCGGGGTACGGCGGCCGGCCGGCGAGCGTCGCCCACAGCAGGCACCCCAGCGAGTAGACGTCGGTCGCAGGCCCGGCGGTGCCGCCCCGGTGCAGCTCGGGGGCCATGTAGCCCGGCGTGCCGGCGCCCCCGGACCCCGTGCTCGCGGCGCCGACCTGGCTGGCGATCCCGAAGTCGGCCAGGTAGGCGACCGTGTCGGTGCCGCGGTTGCGCAGCAGCACGTTGGCGGGCTTGATGTCGCGGTGCACCAGGCCGACCCGGTGCGCCTCGGCGAGGCCGTCGGCCACCTGCGCGATCAGGTCGACGGCCTGCTCCGCGGGCGGCGGGCCGTGCCTCCGCAGCAGCGCGCCGAGGTCGCCGTCGGGGACCAGCTGGCTGGCGATGTAGAGCCGCCCGTCCGCCTCGCCGTGCGCGAACACCTGGACCACGTGCGGCGAGTCCAGCGACGCCTGCGCCTGCGCCTCTCGGACGAACCGGGTCCGGAACCCGGGGTCGCCGGCGAGCGCGGGGGCGATCACCTTGAGCGCGACGTGGCGGTGCAGCGCGGTGTCGACCGCCTCGTGGACCGTCCCCATCCCGCCCTCGCCGAGCTGCCGCACGACGCGGTAGGGCCCGACCCGGTCGCCGGGCGCGGGTGCGTCGTGGGGCGCGCCGTCGTGGGGTGCAGGGGACACGCGTCGTTCCTACCCCACGTCACGGTGCCACGCGAACCGTTCTCCCCAGCCCGGGTCCCGCCTCGTCAGTAGAGCAGCGCGGTCGCGGGGTCGCTGACGATGTCGGCCACGTCGGCGAGGAACTGCGAGCCGGTGGCGCCGTCGATGTGGCGGTGGTCGAAGGACAGCGACAGCGTCATCACCTGCCGCGGGACCACCTGGTCCCCGACGACCCAGGGCTGCGGCTTGATCGCGCCGAGGCACAGGATCGCGGACTCGCCGGGGTTGATGATCGGCGTACCGCCGTCGACGCCGAAGACGCCCACGTTGGTGATCGTGAACGACCCGCCGGCGAGGTCGGCGGGCTGCGTGCGCCCCTCGCGGGCGGTGGCGGTGAGCTGCTCCAGCGCCCGTGCGAGCTCGACCAGCGACATCGCGTCCGCGTCCTTGACGTTGGGCACGACCAGCCCGCGCGGCGTGGCCGCTGCGATGCCGAGGTTGACGTAGTGCTTGACCACGACCTCCTGTGCCGCCTCGTCCCAGGTCGAGTTCACCAGGGGCGTACGACGCAGGGCGAGCAGGCACGCGCGCGCCACCACCAGCAGCGGGCTGACCTTCACCTCCGCGAGCTCGCGGCGCTCCTTCAGCCGGGCGACCAGCTCGACGGTCGCCGTGGCGTCGATCGTCGTCCACTCCGTCACGTGCGGCGCGGTGTAGGCGGAGGCGACCATCGCGGCCGCCATCTGCTTGCGCACGCCCTTGACCGGCTCGCGGGTCTCGCGGCCGGCGGCGTCGGCCGCCACGGGAGCGGCGGCCGGGCGGGACGCCGGCGTGCCGTTGGCCACGCCGGAGCCGGCCGCGGCGAGCACGTCCTCCTTGCTGACCGTCCCCCGCGGGCCGGTCGGGACCAGGCTGGCGAGGTCGACGCCGAGGTCGCGGGCGAGACGTCGTACGAGGGGCTTGGCCAGGGCGCGCACCGTGCGGGCGGGCGCGGGCTCCGGGTCTCGAGCCTCGGTGGGCGCGCCCGTCGCGACCCGCGGCCGCCGCTTCAGCGCACGCTGCCGGGGGCCGTAGCCGACCAGGGTCGCGTTGCCGGCCGGCGGGACGTTGGTGTCGATGACCTCGGGCCCGGACGGCCCGGACGGCGCCGCTGGCACGGAGGGCACCTCGCCCGGCGGTGGCGGCGGGGTGGGTACGGCGGCCTGGGCGGTCTCGCTCGGGGCCACCGGGGGTGCGGACTGCTCCGGTGCGCCGGACTCCCCGATCCGGATGATCGGGGTGCCGACCTCGACGGTCTGACCCTCGGCGACCAGCAGGGCGATCACGTGGCCGGCGTAGGGCGAGGGGAGCTCGACGATCGACTTCGCGGTCTCGATCTCGACGACGACGTCGTTGACGGCGACGACGTCGCCCTCCTTGACCCGCCAGGCGACGATCTCGGCCTCGGTGAGGCCCTCGCCGACGTCGGGGAGCCGGAACTCGTGGGTGGTCTGCGCGGTCACGGCGGTCCTCCTCAGAACCCGAAGGTCCGGTCGACGGCGTCGAGCACCCGGTCGAGGTCGGGAAGCCAGGCCTCCTCGATCCGTGCGGGCGGGTACGGCGTGTCGTAGCCGCCGACGCGCAGCACCGGCGCCTCGAGGGAGTGGAAGCACTCCTCGGTCACCCGGGCGGCGACCTCGGCGCCGATGCCGAGGGTCACGTGCGCCTCGTGCACGACGACCAGCCGGCCGGTCCGTCGTACGGACTCCACGACGGGCACCAGGTCGAGGGGCGACAGCGTGCGCAGGTCGATCACCTCGACCGAGCGGCCCTCCTCCTGGGCGACGGTCGCGGCGTCGAGGCAGGTCGACACCGTTGGCCCGTAGCCGACCAGCGTCACGTCGTTGCCCGGACGGACGACGCGCGACTGCCACAGCGGCGCGGGCGCCGCGTCCTCGTCGACGTCGGCCTTGGTGGAGTGGTAGAGCCGCTTGGGCTCGAGGAAGACGACCGGGTCGTCGGCCGCGATCGCCTGCTGGATCATCGCGTGGGCGTCGGCCGGGTTGGAGCAGGCGACGACCTTCAGCCCGGGGGTGTGCACGAACTGCGCCTCGGGCGACTCGCTGTGGTGCTCGACCGCGCCGATGCCGCCGCCGAACGGGATCCGGATCACCATCGGGACGCGGATCCGGCCCTGGCTGCGGAAGTGCAGCTTGGCGACCTGACAGACGATCTGGTCGTAGGCGGGGTAGACGAAGCCGTCGAACTGGATCTCCACGACGGGGCGGTAGCCGCGCATCGCGAGGCCGACGGCGGTGCCGACGATGCCGGACTCGGCGAGCGGGGTGTCGATGACCCGGTCCTCGCCGAAGTCCTTCTGGAGGCCGTCGGTGATCCGGAAGACACCCCCCAGGGTGCCGACGTCCTCGCCCATCACGAGGACCTTGTCGTCGTGCTCCATCGCCTTGCGCAGCCCGGCGTTGAGCGCCTTGGCCATGGTCATCGTCACCATGTCAGTGCACCTCCTCGAACTGCGCGACGTGCGCGTCGAACTCGGCCTGCTGGGCCGCCAGCTCCGACGTCTTCTCCGCATGGACGAGGTCCCAGAGCCGGTGCGGGTCCGGGTCGGGCAGCGCGTGGCACTCGCGCCGCATCCGCTCGCCGAGCCGGTCGGCCTCCCCCGCGACCTCGGCGACGAAGCCGTCGTCGGCGAGGCCGTTGCGCCGCAGGTAGGCCTCGAGCCGGGCGATCGGGTCCTTGAGCTTCCAGTGCTCGACGTCGTCGCTGAGGCGGTAGCGGGTGGGGTCGTCGGTCGTCGTGTGCGCGCCCATCCGGTAGGTGTAGGCCTCGATCAGGATCGGGCCCTGGCCCTCCCGCGCGTGCTGGAGGGCCGCCTTCGTGACGGCGTAGCTCGCCAGCACGTCGTTGCCGTCGACCCGGACCCCGGGGAACCCGAAGCCCTGCGAGCGGCGGTAGAGCGGGATCCGGGACTGTCGCTCGAACGGCTCGGAGATCGCCCACTGGTTGTTCTGGCAGAAGAACACGACGGGCGCGTTGTAGGACGCGGCGAAGATGAACGCCTCGTTGACGTCGCCCTGCGAGGACGCGCCGTCGCCGAAGTGGGCGACGACGGCGGTGTCGCGGGTCGGGTCGCCGGTGCCGACCGCACCGTCGCGCTGGACGCCCATCGCGTAGCCGGTCGCGTGCAGCGTCTGCGCCCCGATGACGATCGTGTAGAGGTTGAAGTTGTGCTCCGCCGGGTCCCAGGACCCCTGGTCGACGCCGCGGAACATCGCCAGCAGCCGGACCGGGTCGACCCCGCGGCACCAGGCGACGCCGTGCTCGCGGTAGGTCGGGAAGACGAAGTCCTGCGGGGCGAGGGCGCGGCCGGCGCCGATCTGGGCCGCCTCCTGACCGAGCAGCTGCGCCCACAGCCCGAGCTCGCCGTGCCGCTGGAGGGCGGTCGCCTCGACGTCGAGCCGCCGGACGAGGACCATGTCGCGGTAGAAGTCGCGCAGCTGGTCCGCACTGAAGTCGAGGTCGAAGACCGGGTGGTGGACCCGCTCCCCCTCCGGTGTGAGCAGCTGGACGAGCTCGGGATCGCCGGCCTGCGCCGGGGCGGGTCCGAAGACGGGGTCGGTCATCGCCATCTCCTGTGTCCGTCGCCAGCGGGGTCGCCGCGGCGCCGGGTCGGGGGTAGGTCGGCGGCCCGACTCCAGCCACGTGGATGGTGACTGTGAGGCGGACCACAGATTCACCGCCACGATACCCGCCGACCCCTGCGGAACGCGGTCGACCAGCCGTCATCCAGCGTGCTCGTAGGCCTCCTCGTGCTCCCACCGGGCCCGGTCCCGCCGGGGCCACAGCGACGCCAGCAGCAGGACGAGGCCCAGCGGCAGCGAGACCAGGAAGCCGCGGGCGTACCGCGACAGCGACGCCAGCACCGCGTCGAGCATGATCCGCACCAGGTCCCGCTGGGCGACGTCGGCGCGGTCGGCCACCAGGTCCGCGACCGGCTCCGCGGCGGCGAGCACGACCCCGGCCGCCACCGCCACCCCGAGCACCGCGAGGCCCGCGATCCGGACCCGGCCCCGCCAGCCGGCGGCGACCAGGACCGCCAGGACCACCAGGCCGGCCCAGGCGACGGGGATCCACCGCGCCACGCGGTCGGCGGCGCGGTAGGCGGGCCCGGCCTCGGCGACCTTCGCCCGCTCGACCACGGGCACCATCAGCGGGATCTCAGGGAGCATGCCGACCGGGATGCCACGCTCCTCGAGAACGAGGAGCACCTGGGCGACCAGCGGGCCGGCGTCCACCGTGAGGTAGCCCGGCGGCGAGGTCGCCGGGTCCTCGAGGATCGCGAGGGCCTCGCGGTGCAGGTCCTCGTTGGCCTGACGCCAGAACGTCGGGAACTCCGGGCTCTCGACGACCTGCCGGGCGGCCATCCGCGCCCAGTCGCCGACCGCCGCGGGGAGCCCGACGGGGACGTGCTCCTGCAGCGCCCCGACCGCCGCCGCGGCCGAGGCGTTGGCGAGGACCCGGCGCACGTCCGGGTCGTCGGCGAGCGGGGCGACGGTGTCGACGTACGCCTGGCGGTCGTCGATGCGGGCGGTCAGCCAGGTGGTCGCGATCGCGAAGGGCGCGACCACCGTGGCGACCAGGACCAGCAGCAGTGCGGAGGTGAAGCGCACAGCCGGCGCGTCACTCGTCCGTGGAGCCGCCGTCGTCGACCTTCCAGTCGCCGTCCTCCTTGACGAGCTTCAGCGAGTCCTCGAAGGACTCCTCCGCGTCCTCTTCGGCGTCACCGCCGCAGTCGGTGATGATCTGCTTGTCGCCGGTGAACCGCGAGGTCAGCTCGTAGTCGACGGTCGCCTTGTCGCCGCTCTCGTCGACCTTCTTGATGTCGACCTCGTACTCGAAGTCGCCGCGGACGTCGTCGAACGTCTTGTCGCACGCGTCGTCCTCCGAGAGCGGCTCCGCGGCCTGCTCGTCGAAGTCCTTCTGCTGCTTGTCCGCGTAGTCGTCGCAGTCGTCGGCGTCGCTGCCCTCGAGCAGGGACTCCTGCGAGTCCTTCGCGAGCAGCTCGCACTGGTCCTTGTAGTTCGGGTCGAAGAAGCTGCTCGCGTTGAGGTAGTCCTTGGCGACGCTCTCGGGGCTGTTGCCGCCCACGACCTTGAGCAGGACCACGAGCAGGATCACGACGAGCAGCAGCGCCGCGAGGCCACCGCCGATGATCGCGATCAGCTTGCCCTTGCCGCCCTTGCCCTTGCCGCCACCGCCGCCGGCGGGGGCGCCGTAGCCCGGCTGGCCGTACTGGCCGCCGTAGCCGGCCGCGGGCTGGCCGGCGTAGCCCTGCTGGCCGTAGGCCTGCTGGCCCGCGGGCTGGCCCCAGTTCTGCTGGCCACCCTGCTGCCCACCGCCCTGCGGGTAGTCGGCCGCGCGGTTCGGCGCGACGACCGTCGCCTGGTCGCCGGGGCCCTGGGGCCCTGCCGGCGCCGCCGGCGCGCCGCCCTGGCCGCCGTCACCGGGCTGGGTGTGCTCGGTCCACTGGGTGCCGTCCCACCAGCGCTGGCCGCCCTGTCCGTCGGGGTACCACCCGGGAGGGGTCGAGGGCTGGTTCGGGTCGGACATGGCGGGCTCCCTTGAGAGTCGGAGGGGGACGGGCAAGGGTCTGCCCGGAATGGGCCGCATCATGCCACGCGGCGCGGCATTCGTGCCGGAGTCCGCACCAGACCCGCTGGTCGAGGACGTCGGCCACCCCGCTGGTCGAGGAGTCGCCCACCCCGTTGGTCGAGGAGGCCGGCCACGTCGTTGGTCGAGGAGGCCGGTCACGGCCGTCTCGAGACCCCTCGCCCCGGTGCAGCAACTGTCTCCACCGCCTGCAGACATGCCTGTGTCCCCGCCCGGCGCTACTTCGTGGGCGGGGTACGGGGCGTGGTGGTCAGTACCCGTCGTAGTCGTCGGGATCCAGCCACCGCGGCGGATCCAACGCCGTCGTCCCGAGCGGTCCGACGTGGAAGTGCCGTCCGGACGGACTGATCCACAGATAGTGGGCAGGCGCGATGATCACGTACCGCCACAGGGAGAAGGTCTTCGCCCGATGGTGTCGTCGACACAGGGCGACGAGCTGACAGGGGCAGGTCGGCCCGCCCTGGGCGTAGGGCGTGTGGTGGTCGATGTCGCACTTCACCGCCCGGCGTGGGCAGCCGGGGAACCGGCAGGTGTGGTCCCTTAGTTGGACCCTGCGCTTGAGGCGGTCGGGGATCTCGTATGAGTCCACCGGGACACAGTCGGTCAGGTCGATGACGGGCCGGACGACGACGGTGGCGTGCCGGGCGAGCAGCCACTCCTTGATCTGCCCGATCGTGACTGGCATCCCGGTCTCCTCACACCGCCCCACCTCGTTGGTCGAGGAGGCCGGCCACGGCCGTCTCGAGACCCCCGCAGCCTCTCCTCCCAGGTCGTCGTCGGCGAGCTCGCCGAGACTGGTGTCGGTGATGTGCACGTTCAGCACCACCTTCCGCCCCGGCGCCTCGGCAACGACCTCCCCGGTCTCCTCGTCATGAATCAGCAGGTCCAACGCGAGATCCCGTCGTGCGATCGCCCCAGCGGCCTTGGACCGTCGTACGTCGAGCGGTGAGTCGTCCCCGAACCGGCCCCGGATCTCCGCCTCCCGGGCGATCGCCTGGTCAAGGTCCAGGCTGTCCGCAGCGTCGAGGACACCGTCCCACCGCACCTGCCCGTGCTCATCCACCTCATCCGGTCCGAAGCGCCGTTGGTCGGCGGCCTGCTGCCGCTCGGCCTCGGCACGTTCGGGATCGAACCGCATGACCGCCTCCGCCACGAGGCGTTCGAGCTGCTTCCACCCGACCCCGCCGATGGCGGCGTTGAGGTGCCGGTCCACGAACGCCGCCGCCTCCGCGGACAGCGGGCGGGTGAGGTCCGCGACCCGTTCGGCCCGCCACGGCGCCACCCGACCAGCGACCACCGCGGCATACAGCAAGGGGAGGCGCCAGGCGCACTCGATCACCCGGCCCACATAGGACCTGCCGCTGTCGGGTGAGCGTTCCAGGACCGCGATGAGCTCCATCAACGCGAACTCGCTCACCAGCGGCGCACCGTCGCCGGCGATCGGGACACCGGTGTCGATCACCCCATCCACCAGCGTGGCTGCGCCTTCGGTGCAGTCGATGGTGTTCTGGTCCGCCCAGGCGGTGATGGCGACCCATTCCTCGACCAGGAGGCTGTTGCGTCCCCGGACCCCGGCGGACAGCTCGGTCAGGAGCTCGGGCACCGAGTGGCCGTCGAAGCGGCCGATCGGGGTGCGGGGTCCGAGGTTCATGAAGGAATTCCCCCATCGACCACCGACAGTTTCCAGCGCAGGAACGAGGCTCAGGACCCGCTTGTGGACAGGGAATTCTCGATCAACGCTTGTGGAGAACAGGCGTCGGCTCCAGTGATTCTTGAGGGCGTTGGGGAGCCTTTTCGGCACCATGGCCAGAGGTCTCGAGACGGCCGTGACCGGCCTCCTCGACCAACGGGTGGGCCAGGTTCTCGAGACCCCCGCAGCCAACAGGCGGACCCAGTCATCCACCCAGCCACCTCGTTGGTCGAGGAGGTCGCCCGCGACCGTCTCGAGACTCCCGCAGCCGACAGGCGGACCGGGCCACCCACCCAGCCACTTCGTTGGTCGAGGAGGTCGCCCGCGACCGTCTCGAGACCCCCGCAGCCCACAGGCGGAGCCAGTCGCCCACCCAGCTCTCTCGTCACTGCCGTTTGAAATCGTCACCATCTTCCGGACCGCAGTCCGCGGGCGAGTTCCAGCACCGTGGCCGGCGGTCTCGAGACGGCCGTGGCCGGCCTCCTCGACCAACGGGGGCGTCGCGTTGGTCGAGGAGGTCGCCCGCGACCGTCTCGAGACCCCCGCAGCCAACAGGCGGACCCGGTCATCCACCCAGGCCTCTCGTCGCTGCTGCTTGAAATCGTCACCCCCGACGGGCCGCAGCCCACAGGCAAGTACCAGCACCATCACCATCGGTCTCGAGACGGCCGTGGCCGGCCTCCTCGACCAACGGGTGGGGCGAGTACCAGCACCAAGGCCAGCGGTCCCGAGACGGCCGTGGCCGGCCTCCTCGACCAACGGGTGGGCCAGCGGTCTCGAGACGGCCGTGGCCGGCCTCCTCGACCAACGGGTGGGGCCGGCCTCCTCGACCAACGGGTGGGCCGGCCTCCTCGACCAACGACGACGTCAGGCGAGGCGGGCGGCGATCTCGGCGACGACGGCCCGGGCGAGGGTCTCGGGGGTGTCGCCGTCGACCTCGGGGACGACGCCGTGGACGTCGCCGCTGGCGAGCAGGTCGAGGGCACCCACCCCCTGCTTCGCGGCCATCTCCGCGGCACGGGAGGTGTCGCCGTGGACGATCACGCTGGCGCCCTCGGGCGGGAGCGGGGAGAGCCAGCCGCGCTCGGTGGCGAGCACGGTGCGGGCGGGCATCATCGCGAGCGCGCCGCCGCCGCAGCCCTGGCCGAGGATGACCGACACGGTGGGCACGGTCATGGTGACGAGCCCGGCGATGCAGCGGGCGATCTCGCCGGCCATCGCCCCCTCCTCCGCCGCCTGCGACAGCTCGGCGCCGGGGGTGTCGACCACCGTGACGAGCGGGAGCCGCAGCTCCTCGGCGAGCTCCATCGCGCGGCGGGCCTCGCGCAGGGCACCGGGGCCCATCGGGGTCGCCGGGGTCTGGCGGGAGCGGTCCTGGCCGACCAGGACGCAGGGCTGGCCGTCGAGCCGCGTGAGCGCGACCAGGACCGAGTCGTCACGCTCCCCCTCGTCGGTGCCCTTGAGGCGCAGGGTGCTGCTGGCGCCGTACCGCAGCAGGTCGCGGACGCCCACCCGGCCGTCGGCGCGGGTGGCCTCGATGTCGTCCCACACCGGGTGGTCCAGCACGGTCCCCACCGCGACCGGCGGGCGCCGCTCGAGGGAGGCTGCGGACGGCGGGTCGACCAGCACGCCGAGGGCGTGGTCGACCAGGGCGGGCAGCTCCTCGGCGGGGACGACGGCGTCGATCACGCCCTTCGCGGCGAGGTTCTCGGCGACCTGGACGCCGTCGGGGAACGGCTCCCCGTTGAGCGCCTCGAACACCTTGGGGCCGAGGAAGCCGACGAGCGCGCCGGGCTCGGCGACGGTGACGTGCCCCAGCGACCCCCAGGACGCGTAGACGCCGCCGGTCGTGGGGTGGCGCAGGTGCACGAGATAGGGCAGCCCGGCCGCCCGGTGCTCCATCAGCGCACGCGAGATCTCGACCATCTGCACGAACGCGCGGGTGCCCTCCTGCATCCGGGTGCCGCCGGACGCCGTACTGGCGAGGACGGGGAGGCCCTCGGCCGTCGCGCGTCGTACGGCGGCCGCGATCCGGTTCGCGGCGGCGATCCCGATCGACCCGGCCAGGAAGCGGAACTCGTTGACGACGAAGGCGACCGGACGGCCGCGAACCGTGCCCCGGCCCGTCAGCACGGACTCGTCGGTGCCGGCCTTCTCCGCGGCGGCCCGGAGCTCGGCCCGGTAGTCCTCCGCGTGGCCGCTGACGTCGATCGCGGCGTCCCACGACGTGTAGGAGCCCTCGTCGAGCACGAGCTCGATCAGCTCACGGGCGGTCCAGCGGCGAGAGGTCCCCATGCGCCGAACTCTAGAGACCTAGGCTGTGCCCGTGCCCAGCAGCCGTTCGATGCTCGTGATCACCAACAGCGATGCCGGTACGGCGGACCAGGAGGCGCTCGACGAGGCGCTGGCCGTGCTCCGCGGCCACGCGGACGTCACGGTCGCGTCCACCTCCTCCCCCGATGAGCTCGACGACGCGCTGGCCGACGTCGGCGAGCGCCAAGTGGTCGTGGTGGGCGGCGACGGCAGCATCCACGCCGTGGTGGCCGCGCTGCACCGCCGCCGCGCCCTCTCCGGTACGACGATCGCCCTGGTTCCGCTGGGGACCGGGAACGACTTCGCCCGCACGCTCGGCCTGCCTCTCGAGGCGGCCGCGGCGGCCGAGGTCGCCGCGACCGGACACGTGCGCCCGGTGGACCTGGTGGTCGACGACCAGGACGAGGTCACCGTCAACAGCGTGCACCTGGGCGCAGGGGCCGACGCCGGCGCCCGCGGCGCGCGCTGGAAGGAGCGGCTCGGCTCGGTCGGGGTCGGGAAGGTCAACCTCGGGCGGCTCGGCTACCCGATCGGGGCGATGCAGACCGCGCTGAACCCGCCGACCCTGCGCGTGCGGGTCGAGGTCGACGGCGAGGTCGTGGCCGACGTCGACGAGAAGGTGCTGATGGTCGCGGTCGGCAACGGCGCGTCGGTGGGCGGCGGCACCGAGCTGACCCCGGACGCCGACCCGCACGACGGACGGGTGGACGTCCTCGTGGCGACTCCGGTCGGCACGCTGTCGCGGCTCGGCTACGCGCTGCGGCTGCCCTTCGGCAAGCACGAGGAGCACGCCGACGTACGCATCGTCCGCGGCGCCGAGGTGCGGGTCACCGGCACCCCGTTCGACTGCAACAGCGACGGGGAGATCGACGGGCCGTTCCGGGAGCGTGCGTGGCGGGTGCTGCCGGCGGCGTACTCGATGGTGGTCCCGTCGCAGTAGCGCAATAGGCTTGGGCGCCGTGGCACGAGGACAGCGCAACCAGGGCGACCAGCAGCAGGACCCCACCGACTGGGTGACCAGGACCGCCGACCTGGCGCTCCGGCACGCCGAGCAGGTCAACGGCGGCACGCTGCCCGACCTGGTGACCTGCGCGTCCGGCATCAGCCCGTCGGGGCCGATCCACCTGGGCAACCTGCGCGAGTTCCTCACCGTGCACTTCGTCGCCGAGGAGATCCGCCGGCGCGGCGTCAACGTGCGCCACCTGCACAGTTGGGACGACTACGACCGGTTCCGCAAGGTGCCCGCCGGCGTCGACCCCTCGTGGAACGAGCACATCGGCCGCCCGCTGTCGGCCGTCCCGGACCCGACCGGCGAGTTCCCGAGCTGGGCCGAGCGCTACAAGGCGCCGCTGCGCGCCGCGCTCGCCGAGATGGGCTGCGACATGGTCGAGGTCGACCAGACGCAGATGTACCGCGGCGGCACCTACCGCGAGCAGGTCCTCACCGCGATCCGCCGGCGCGGCGAGATCGAGACCGTGATGGCGCGGTTCCGCACGAAGAAGAAGGCCGACCCGGTCGAGGGCGGGGAGTCGACGGCGGAGGAGGAGTCCGGGCACGGCGCCAGCGAGGACCTCGCCCGCTTCCCCTACAAGCCCTACTGCCGCGGGTGCGGGCGCGACACGGTCACCCTGACGTCGTACGACGACGAGACGACCGACCTGGCCTACACGTGCGACGTGTGCGGCGACTCCTTCGTCACCAACGTCGCGACGCAGGACGAGGGCAAGCTGGTCTGGAAGGTCGACTGGCCGATGCGCTGGACGTTCGAGGGCGTGCACTTCGAGCCCGGCGGCGTCGACCACGCGACCCCGGGGTCGTCGTACACCGTCGGCAAGGAGATCGTCGGCCCGGTCTTCGGAGGCAGCGCCCCGAGCTTCGTCGGCTACTCCTTCGTCGGCGTCGCCGGCATGCCGAAGATGTCGTCGTCGAAGGGCGGCGTCCCCACCGCGGCCGAGGCGCTGCGGATCCTCGAGGCCCCGATCCTGCGCTGGCTCTACGTCCGCCGCCAGCCGAAGCAGGCGTTCAACGTCGACTTCGGCCAGGAGGTGCTGCGCCTGTACGACGAGTGGGACGCGCTCACGAAGAAGGCCGCGATCCCGGAGAAGCGCGACGCGGCGGTCCTCGCGTGGGAGCGGGCGTCCGCCACGTCGAGCGCCGGCACGCTGGCGACCCCGGCGGTCGTCGTACCGTTCCGGATGCTGTCCTCGGTCGCCGACGTCACCGCCGGGTCGCGCGAGATCACCGCGCGCACCGTCGGCGCGAGCGAGGCCGACCTCGAGCCGCGGCTGACGAAGGCGGCGACGTGGATCGAGTCCTACGTCGACCCCGAGGACCGCACCACGGTCCGCGAGGACGCCGACACCGCCCGGCTGGCGAGCCTCGACGAGGCCGAGCAGCGCTGGCTGGGCGTGCTGCTCGACCGGCTGCCGGAGTCGTTCGGCGACGCCGACGAGCTCACCGCGCTGATCTACGGCGTGCCGAAGTTGGCCCGCGGCCTCAGCCTCGAGGACGCGCCGACCGACGAGGTGAAGGCCGACCAGAAGGCGTTCTTCCGGCTGCTCTACGAGCTGCTCGTCGCCGCCGAGCGCGGCCCGCGGCTGCCCACCCTGTTCGCGGCGCTGGGCCCGGGGAAGGTGCGGGCACTGCTGACCGCCTGAGGCTGCGCCTCCGGCCATCGGGTACCTCCCGCGCGGCGGTTCGGAGAATTCCTCCGAAATCGCGTGATGAACGCGCGAGGACTTCGTCTGGGTCCTTGAAGCACGTCTCGGACGAGGAGAGATCCATGGCCACCCAGCAGCTGAACCACAAGCACCGCGCGACCGTCCCGGTCCCCGCCGGGGAGCGGCCCGCGCCCACGCGGGCGCACCGCGCGACCCGCTCCACCGACGTTCCCGTCGCGGCGATCCTCGGCATCATCCTGGTGGTGCTGGCGGCCTACCTGTCCGTGCGCTGAGGCCACGGTCGCGGGCCGGGCCGCGGCCCGGCCCGCGGTCAGCCGAGCAGCTCGTCGTGGGCCGTCGGGCTGGAGTCGCGCAGGAACGTGGAGCAGCGCTCCCACTCCTCGGTCTCGCCGATCGCGCGAGCCGCGGTGGCGAGCAGTGCGAGCGTCCGCAGGAAGCCGCGGTTGGGCTCGTGCTCCCACGGCACCGGGCCGTGACCCTTCCAGCCGTTGCGGCGCAGCAGGTCGAGCGAGCGGTGGTAGCCGACGCGGGCGTAGGCATAGGTCGTGACGTCGTCGGCACCGCCGTCACGGGCCTGCTCGGCCAGGGTCGCCCACGCGAGCGGTGACGCCGGGAGTCGTCGTACGACGTCAGCAGGCGCCTCGCCGGCGGCGAGCAGCTCCTCGGCGGGGTCGACGGGCAGGTGGGTGGGCGGGGGGCCGGCCATCAGGTCGGCGCCGGGCGTGAGGCTCATGGCCCCATTGTTGCCGACGGGGCGAGACCGGCCCGCGCTACGACAGCAGCAGGCCGAACATCGGGCTGTTCGGCGGCACCTTCTCGACCGTGAGCCGGGACGACTCCATCCGCTCCAACAGCCCGGCGAGGTCGTCGGGGTGCCGCATCTCGATGCCGACCAGCGCCGGCCCGGTCTCCCGGTTGTTGCGCTTGGTGTACTCGAACAGGGTGATGTCGTCGTCGGGGCCGAGCACGTCGTCGAGGAAGCGGCGCAGCGCGCCCGGCTCCTGGGGGAACTCGATCAGGAAGTAGTGCTTGAGGCCCTCGAAGACCAGCGCCCGCTCGACGATGTCGGCATAGCGCGAGACGTCGTTGTTGCCCCCGGAGACGACGACCACGACCCGACTGCCCGGCTCGAGGCCGGCCGCCACCTCGTCGACGCGGAGGGCCGCGGGGGCGAGCGCGCCCGCGGGCTCGGCGATGATGCCGTCGGCCTGGTAGAGGTCGAGCATCTCCACGCAGATCAGGCCCTCGGGCACGGCCACCAGCGACAGGTCGACCGACGAGCGGGCGGCGGCGACCGCCGCATAGGTGAGGTCGCCGACCCGGCGCACCGAGGCGCCGTCGACGAACGGGTCGACCGACGACAGCTCGACCGGGCCACCGGCTTCGAGCGCGGCCGCGAGCGACGGCGCGCCCAGCGGCTCGGCGGCGACGACCTTGATGCCGGGCAGCCGCTCGGCGACCACGGTGAGGCAGCCGGCGATCAGCCCCGCCCCGCCGACGGGCAGGACGAGGGCGTCCGGCTGCCAGCCGAGCGCTGCCGACTGGGCCAGGATCTCGGCCGCGACCGTGCCCTGGCCGGCGATGATGCCGGGGTGGTCGAAGGCGGGGATGGCGGTCGCCCCGGACGCCGCGGCGAAGTCGGCCGCGGCGATCGCGGCGTCGTCGTATGCCTCGCCGGCGATGACGACCTCGACCATGTCACCGCCGAGCGCGGCGACCCGGTCCCGCTTCTGGCGCGGCGTGACGCGCGGCAGGAAGATCGTGGCGTGCACGCCGGCGCGGGCGCACGCGAACGCGACGCCCTGGGCGTGGTTGCCGGCGCTCGCGCAGGTGACGCCCCGGGCCCGCTCCTCGTCCGACAGGCCGGCGAGCACCGTGTAGGCGCCGCGGGCCTTGTAGGAGCGGACCGGGGTGAGGTCCTCGCGCTTGAGCCAGACGTCCAGGCCGGTCAGGGCCGAGAGCCGGTCGGCGCGCTGCAGCGGGGTCGGCGGGATCACCGACCCCAGCAGCTCGCCGGCCCGGTCGACGTCGGCGGCGGTGGGGGTCCCGGCGGAGTCGACCACCGGCGGTCAGCCGACGGTCTTGCCGGCCGCGCGGAGGTTCTCGCAGGCCTCGACGACACGGGCGGCCATGCCGGCCTCGGCCGCCTTGCCCCACGCGCGCGGGTCGTAGGCCTTCTTGTTGCCGACCTCGCCGTCGACCTTCAGCACGCCGTCGTAGTTGCTGAACATGTGGGCCGCCGCGGGCCGGGTGAAGGCGTACTGCGTGTCGGTGTCGACGTTCATCTTCACCACGCCGTAGTCGACGGCCGCGCCGATCTCCTCGGCCGTCGAGCCCGAGCCGCCGTGGAAGACCAGGTCGAACGGCTTGGAGCCCTCGGGCAGGCCGAGCTCGGCGACGACGGCCGCCTGGGCGTCGCGCAGGATCTCCGGGCGGAGCTTCACGTTGCCGGGCTTGTAGACGCCGTGGACGTTGCCGAAGGTCAGCGCCGTCATGTAGCGGCCCTTCTCCCCCGCGCCGAGCGCGCGCACGGTCGCGAGCGCGTCCTCCGGCGTCGTGTAGAGGTGCTCGCCCATGCCGCCGTCGACGCCGTCCTCCTCGCCACCGACGACGCCCACCTCGATCTCGAGGATGATGTTGGCCGCGGCGGCCCGCGCCAGCAGCTCCTCGGCGATCTGCAGGTTCTCGTCGAGCGGTACGGCGGAGCCGTCCCACATGTGCGACTGGAACAGCGGCGCCTCGCCGCGGGCCACGCGCTCGGCGGAGATGTCGAGCAGCGGCCGGACGAAGCCGTCGAGCTTGTCCTTGGGGCAGTGGTCGGTGTGCAGCGCGATGTTGACGGGGTAGTTCTTCGCGACCTCGACGGCGTAGGCCGCGAAGGCGACCGAGCCGGTGACCATGTCCTTCACGGACGGGCCGGAGAGGTACTCCGCACCGCCGGTCGAGATCTGGATGATGCCGTCGGAGCCGGCGTCGGCGAAGCCCTTCAGCGCTGCGTTGAGGGTCTGGGACGAGGACACGTTGATGGCCGGGTAGGCGAAGGACTTGTCCTTCGCGGCGTCCAGCATCTGCGCGTAGACCTCAGGAGTGGCGATGGGCATGGCGGATCCTTTGGGAGGACTTCTCGGGACGCCCCCGACCCTAGTGGCTACCCGTCGGTCTGCGAACGGCCCCCGAGCGGCTCCGAGACGGATAACCTGCACCTTCACGGAGGTCGTCGCGCGATCCGGCGCAACCAACCGGGCGCCGCGTGCGTCTTGAGTGAGGACACCGCCACGGGGGCGGAACGCCGGCCAGCACGACCGGCAGCAGTCCGGCGAAGGGGGAACGCCATGACCACGACCATCGACTGGGTGCAGGAGATCGACGCGTCGTTCGACGGGTACGACGTCGAGCACGTCGAGCACGACGCGATCCGTCGGCACGCGACGCGCTGGCGCTCGGGCCGCGACGTGCCGGCCGCCGGACTGGCGGACTACCTCGACGACCGACACCAGCACGTACGCCGCGTCGCCCACGCGATCTGCTGCGACTGGGCTCGCGCCGAGGACGCCGTACGACGCACGGTCGCCGACCTCGGGTCCGCGTGGCCGCACCTCGCCGACGCCGCCGAGGCGGACGCGTTCGTGCACCGCGCGCTGGCCCGGCTCGACGTGCAGGACTCCCCCAGCCCCCGCAGCTGGCGCGAGGACCGCGCCGACGACTTCCCCGTCGAGGACCAGTCGCTGATCTTCGACGGCCTCCAGTCGCTGCCCGCCGTGCAGCGCAAGGTCCTGGTCCTCCACGACTGGGTGGACCTGCCCGCCGAGGAGGTGGCCGCGGCGCTGGACATCGACATCACCACGGTGCACCGGCACGCCGCGCGCGGCCGGGCGGCGCTCGCGCTGCTGATGCCCGAGCCGGCCTGACAACCGATCCGTCCACTCGTTCCGTCCTCACGGCGAGGGGTCCGAGGGGACACGACGGAGGGGGACACCGGTGACGGACGCCAGGTGGGCGGAGGCGATCGAGCGGTCGTTCGGCGACGGGCCGACGATGCCGCCCACGTCGACGTACGTCGCGAGCGGGCGGGCTGCCGTACGCCGCCGGCGCACCGCGGCGGGCGCGGCCTCGACCGTCGCGGCCGCGCTCGTGATCGGCGGGATCGGTTGGTCGGTGCTGCCCGGGGACGCGCGCCCCGACGCCGGCCAG
>DATMHM010000042.1:0-38476 GCA_035554935.1 Nocardioides sp.
GCCGAGGTCGATCAGCTTCATCGCGTCGCCGACCTGGATCATGTTGTCGGGCTTGAAGTCGCAGTAGACCAGGCCGAGGTCGTGGAGGTACTGGAAGGCCGGCAGCAGCTCGAGGATGTAGGCCAGCGCCTGGTCGACCGGCAGCGGGTCGTAGGCACCGCCGTTGGCGGCCATCCGCTGCTTGAGGATCTGCTTGAGCGACTTGCCGCCGACGTACTCCATGACGATGTAGCCCGCACCCTCGTGCGTCACGAAGTTGTAGATCTCGACGATCAGCGGGTGCTCGACCTGCGCGAGGAACTGCTGCTCGGCGATCGCGGCGGCGAGCGCGTCCGGGTCGCCGGAGTTGAGCAGGCCCTTGAGGACCACCCAGCGGTTGGACACGTTGCGGTCGCGGGCGAGGTAGATCCAGCCGAGGCCGCCGTGGGCGAGCGCACCGGCGACCTCGTACTGGCCGGCGACGAGGTCGCCCTGCTGCAGCTTGGGTGTGAACGAGAACTGCTGGCCGCAGTTGGCGCAGAAGCCCTCGCTGCGGCCGGGCTGCCCGTCGATGCTGCGCCCGACGGCGTTGCCGCACTTGGAGCAGGTGCGCTTCTCCTCGGGCACCTGCGGGTTCGCCATGATCGCCTTCGCGGCGTCCACCGGCGGCGCAGGGGGTACGACGGTGAGGCCGGCCCCGAGCCGCGCGGAGCGCATCCGCTGGGAGCCGGTGCGGGTGCGGCGGGTGGCATGGCTGCCGGCGGTGCCCGCGCGGCGCGACCCGATCGCGGCCGACTGCACGCGACTGCCCGCCGTGGCCGCCGTACCCTCGCGACCGGACAGGGGCTGGGTCTCGGCGAGCGCGGACAGCTCCGCGACGCGGGCGCCGGGCAGGGCGGGCGAGCCGCAGACGTCGCAGTAGCCGTCCAGGATCTTGCCGCCGCAGTCGGGCTGCGGGCAGGGGTCGCCGTTGGCGGCGCGGGGGCTCTTGAGGGTGCCGGTCGCGGTGACGCCGGCGGGCGCCGCGCCCGGTGAGTCACCGGCCATGCCGCACACGTCGCAGTAGCCGTCGAGGATGGTCCCGGTGCAGCCCGGCTGGGTGCAGGAAGCGCTCATGGACGTGTCTCCTTCGTGAGCCAGGTCTGGTAGGTCGTCACGAGCTGGCGGGCCACCGCCATCGGGCAGGGCCGGCGCTCGAGCAGCGCCCGCGCGGAGCGCTCGCTGGCGACGAGGTCGGGGTTCTCGGCGAGGCCCGACGCGCGGGCGTTGGCGACGTAGCCGTCGAGCAGGCCGACCAGCCGGGTGTGCTCCTCCAGTGCGTCGGCATAGGCGTGCTGGGCGATCTCCATCGCCTGCGAGACGCGGTCGAGCCGCTCGAGGTAGGGCCCGATGCCGTCGGGGGTCACGGGGACCGGGCCGAGCAGCCCGACGTCCGGCACGGCGTAGCGCGGCGCTGGCTCGACGGTCGCGACGCAGGTCGCGGCGAGCTTCGTCAGGGCGGCCTCGCGGGCCTCCAGGTCGGCCCGCAGCTCGCGCGCGGAGATGATCTGGCTGCGGGCGTCGCGGCGTCGCGCGTTGCCCACGATGAGGTCGCGCTCGAAGGTCGCGGCCTCGCTCTCGAGCGGACCGAGCATGCCGCCGACGTCACCGCCGCGCTCCGCCTTGGCGCCGATCGCCTCCAGCCGCGACATCAGGCCCGCCAGGGTGGAGATCGCGGCGTCGCGGCTGTTGGCCGGCTCGAGGCCGACCTGGTCGCGGATCCGCTCCAGCTGGGCGCGCAGGTCGCGGATCCGGGCCGCGGACCGGTCCGCGCCGGGCACCAGCGCGAGGCGGGTGCGCAGCTGGCCGGTGAGCGCGTCGCAGAGCCGCCCCGCCTCGGGCAGCGACACGGCGAGCCCGCCCGGCAGCTCGGTGGCGCCGTCGAGGCGCCCCCAGATCAGCGCGGAGATCCGCTCCCGCTCCTGCTGGAGGACCCGGCCGCCGTCCCACGTCGCGAAGACCAGCTGGTAGCGGTCGGCCGTCGCCTTCCACAGCGCCAGCGCGAGCGACATGTCGCCCGCCAGCTCGGCGCCCCGGCCGGCGCCGATCGCGGCGTGGTCGAGCTCGTCGAGCTCGGAGCGTCGTACGCGCAGCCAGGTGTCGAGCTCGGCGAGGTAGGCCTGGATCGCGGCAGGCTCCAGCGCGTCCCCGAGCCGGCCGGGGGCGGTGGGAGCGGTGGCGTGTGCGGCCTGCTGCACGATCACCGGCCGTACTGCGGCGCGGGCGGCGTCGCGTTGCCGAGGTACGGCCGCAGCCACTTGTCGTAGGACTCCTGCCAGTCGCCGTTGCGGCGTCGCTCCTCGAGCACCGAGTTGACGAAGCGGATCAGCGCGACGTCGTCCTCGTTGGCACCGATGCCGTAGGGCTCGTCGGTGAGCTTCTCCTGCTCGGGGACGACGGCGTAGGGGTCCTGCGCAGCCAGACCGGCCAGCACGGTGTCGTCACCGGTGATCGCGTCGACCTCGCCGTTCTGGAACTTGGTGAGGCAGCCGGTGTGGTTGGCGGCCGCGACGGCGACCGCGTCCGGCTGGATCCGGGTGATGTTGTCGATGCTCGTCGAGCCTGCCGGCGCGCAGACGTTCTTGCCCTGCAGCGACCGCACGCCCTGCTTCTCGAACGCGGCGACGTCGTCCTCGCGGACCAGCACCTTCTGGGTGGCGTTGTAGTAGACCGCCGAGAAGCCGATCTGCGTCCAGCGGGTGCAGTTCATCGTCATGTTGCGGGCGACGAGGTCGATCTCCTGGTCCTCCAGCAGCGGGATCCGGTCGGCGGCCGAGATCACACGCAGCTGGAGCCTGACACCGAGGGCGTCGGCGACCGCCTGGGCGACGTCGATGTCGAAGCCCTGGATCTCACTGCCCTCGAAGGGGTTCGCCCAGCCCAGCTGGTAGCTGTCCGCCGAGACACCGACCACCAGCCGCCCGCGGTTGGCCAGGTCGGCGAGTGCCGCACCCCGGTCGTTGCTCGGCTGGTAGGACCGGGTGGCGTTGTCGCACTCGACGGGCGTGCTCTGCGGGCCGGGCGACGACTCGGTCGCCTCGACCTCGGGAAGCGCGGTCTCGTCGTACCCGCACGCGCCGAGGAGCAGCGCGCCCGCCGCGATGAGGGCCAGTGCGGCCCGCGGGCACCGGGAACCGATGGTGCGCCTCACGAGAACTCCCTCCGTCGCTCGCCGATACCTCGCGAGACCGCGAACGCCGCACCGAAGCCGAGCAGCAGCGTCAGCGCGCTGAGGACGAGCGCGAGGACCCGTCCGCTGCGCAGGTCGCCCGTCACCACGTCGCCGGCGCCAGTGACGATCACCTGCGAGGCCGCGTCGAAGTCGTCGAGGGGCTTCGAGGAGCCGTCGTCGCCCGACGTGGTGGCCAGGTCGCGGGCGCCCTCCCAGTCGCCGGCCCGGTCGAGCTCCACGATCTGCTCGTGCACGGCGACGTAGGCGGCCCACGACTCTCCGGTGTCACGCCGCAGCGACTCCTCGACGACGTCGGCCGACTCCTGCCATGCGGTCTCGAAGGTCGACCCCGAGCCGCGCTTGATCAGGGTCAAGCTCTCGTTGGCCTTCGCGTCGTTGGCTGCGGTGCGGGCGTCGGCCTGGCTGATCGCGAGCGCGAGATCGCCGTCGCGCAGGTCGTCGTTGCTGCCGTCGCGCAGCCACGCGCCGGCGACGGTCACCACGGTCACGACGAGCACGATCAGCGCGGCGGCGGCCAGGCCCTTGTTGACCCGGCGCCGAAAGTGCTGTGCCTGCTCCCGGTTGAGCCAGAACAGGACGAGGAGCGCGGCCACACCGAGCACCAGCAGCCAGAACGGGTGCTGGCCGTCCATCGCGCCCTCCGCCCGCTCGGTGTTGGCATCGGCCAGCGCCTCCAGGATCGGGATCGCGTCGGAGCGCAGCTCGGCGCTGGCGTCGCTGAGGTACTGCGCGCCCACGGGGAAGCCCTGCCGATTGTTGTCGCGCGCCCGGGTGACGGCGCTGGCGTAGTCGACCACCTCGACGTTGAGGTCGTCGAGCACCTTGCGGTCGGCGGGCTGGGCGTCCGCTGCGTCGGTGATGTTGCGCAGCACGGAGTCGATCGCGTCGTCGTACTCCGCGCGCTGGTCGGGCTCCTCCAGCCCACCGACGAGGAAGGCGTTGGTGGCGAGCGCGTCGGCGCGCAGCAGCGAGGACTGGATCTCCTGCACCCGGACCAACTGCTCGGTGTCGGCGGCGGCGCGGCCGTCGGACTGCCAGGCGAGGAACTGGACCAGCGCGCTGACGACGCCGAAGACGATCGCCACCGTCATGCCGATCAGCTGCCAGCGGTTGAGCAGCGCGGGGGTGTCGACATGCTCCGGCGCGGGTGTGGCCTGCGCGGCCGTTGCCGGGCGCACGGCCGCGGGGGCGGCGGGTGGCGGAGCCGCCTGGGGGATGGCGGTCTGGCTCACGAGTCCTCCTCCTCGGTGGCGTCGTCGCCGAACGGGTCGACGGGCGTCTCTCCGTTCGGGTCGACGACGAGGTCCTCGGGCTCGAGCGTGCGCAGCTGCTCGAGCGTCGGCTCGGCGACGTCGCGCAGTCGCCAGGCGTGGTGGCCGATCGCGGCCTCCATCAGGTTCCGGACGAAGCGCGCGTTGCCGAAGGACGGCCCGCGCGGGGCCTCGGCGAGGATCGCGCGCAGCCTCTCGACCACCTTCTCGCCGGCGTCGTAGTCGGCGCCCCTCACCATCGACTCGAAGATGCCGACGAGCTCGTCGTCGGTGTAGTTCGCGAAGTCGATCGTGGTGCGGAAGCGGCTCTCGAGGCCCGGGTTCTCGGAGATGAAGACGGCCATCGGCAGCGGATAGCCGGCGACGATCACGACCAGGTCGTCGCGCTTGTCCTCCATCTCCTTCACCAGCGTGTCGATGGCCTCCTTGCCGTACTGGTCGCCGGAGAGCGAGTACGCCTCGTCGATGAACAGCACGCCGCCCTCGGCCGACTTCACGACCTCCGCGGTCTTGGCGGCGGTCTGGCCGAGGTAGCCGGCGACCAGCTCCGAACGGTCCACCTCCACCAGCTGGCCCTTGGAGAGCAGGCCGAGCGCGCGGTAGATGCCGGCCACCAGCCGTGCCACCGTGGTCTTGCCCGTGCCGGGGTTGCCGTTGAACACCAGGTGCCGGGTGATCGTCGGGGTGTCGAGGCCGGCCTTCTTGCGCAGCCCCTCGACGCGCAGGACGGCGGCCTGCCGGTGGATCTCGCCCTTGACGTTGGCGAGCCCGATCAGCGCGTCGAGCTCGGCCAGCAGCTCCTCGACGGTCTTGGTCGGCTCCTCCGGCTTCACGGTCTCCTCGGCGGGCTCCTCCGGCTCCGCCGACTGCGTCCTCGGTCCCGACACGCCGCCTCGTTCCTCGGCGGCCACTCCACCAGCGTCCAGGTCGGCGGGGCCGTGCAGCGCGCCGAGCTGGCGTCGTACCTGCTCCCCGACGCGCCGCACCTGGTCGAGCATCTCGTCACCGAGGCCCGGGACGGGCTGGCGGGCGGGCAGGTCGAAGGCACCCGGCGTGGACGGCGCGGTCGTCGGCGACAGGCTCGCGCCGCCGCCCAGCTGGGCCGTGGTGACCGTCGCCGCGGCACCGACCGCGTCAGGGCCGGGCTCGCCGAGGCGGCTGCCGGCGAGGGCGACGTCGGCGAGCGCGCCGGCGTAGTCGGCCGCACGGGCCGACTTCTCCAGCAGCAGCTGCGACATCAGCGGCGTCGGCCCGGCCCGGAACCGGTTGCCGCGCTTGGCCGCGAGCGCGTGCTCCTCGGCGGAGACCGCGCGCCCGGTCTGCTCCGACCAGGCGACGAAGGCCCCGCGGGAGCGCTCGGAGACGGTGGCGGCGACCGCCTCGCCCTCGGCTCGGGCGGCGGCCTCGTCGAGCCCGGCGGTGCGGGCCGCAGCCACCAGCGCGTCGAGGGCGTCGTTCAGGCTGGTCGCGGTGGTCACGGTGCCCCCAGGGTGAGGTCGGGGCCGCCCGAGGACGAGTGGCCGAACTTGGCGTCGAGGAACCGGCTGTGCGCGATCAGCGCCTGCGCGTCGGCACGGTTGGCGGCGTCGAGGATCTGGTCCATGGTCGCGCCGAGCAGCTCCAGCGCCTCGATCAGCACCATCAGTGCGGTCTTGTGGCCGTCGATGGGCCGGCTGTCCGCCCAGTCCCGCGGCAGCCGCAGGTAGGACTGCAGCGCCTCGGGCAGGTAGTCGGTCGCCGTCGCGACGACCGAGTAGCTCTCCTCGCTGCCCAGCCCGAGCTGGCTCAGCCGCGGCAGGGTCTGGTTGATGGTGCGTGCGATCCGCTGCACGCGCGCCTGGACCACCGGCGGCGCGTTGCCGTCGGTGAGCATGGCGTTGACCTGGTTGAGTGCGCCGCGGATGTCCTGCTCTGTCGGTGCCGGCGGTACGACGTACGCCGGCTCCTCGGCAGCACCTCCCCGCGCCCTGCGCCACCACGACTTCAGCCCCACCTGGACCCCGAATCCTGCCGTCTTGCCCGTCCCTCCCGCTGTGCGGGCTCAGCCGATGTCCAGCGTCCCCGCCGCGTTGCGCGCGTCGTGCTGCTGGACCCGCTCGAGGTAGGCCTTCGACTTCTGGACCTCGTTCTCCAGGACGCCGATCGTGGTCGACATGTTGTCGAGCGCCTTGAGCTTGAACTCGTCGATCGAGTCCATCGTGGCGTAGATGTTGGCGAACGCGGCCTGGAGCTGCTCCATGCCGATCGTGGACGACGCGGCCTGCTCCTGGATCGCCGCGGAGTTCTCCTTGAGCATCTCCGAGGTGCGCTGGATCATCGCCGACGTCGTCGTGTTGAGCGCGGTGATCTGGTCGAGCACCAGCTTCTGGTTGCTCAGCGCCTGCGCGACGATGACGGCGGTCCGCAGGGCGGAGATCGTGGTCGTCGTGGCCCGGTCGACGCCCTTGATGAGCTCGATGTTGTTCTTGATGATGATGTCGATCGCCAGGTAGGCCTGGATCGACACCGCGAGCTGGGTGAGCAGGTCCTGGTGCTTCTGGCGGACGTAGAACAGGACGTCCTGGGACAGCGTCTTCGCGGTCTCCGGGTCGCTGAGCTCGAGCTCGGCGATCTTCGCGGAGAGCCTCGCGTCGAGCTTCTCGGCGACGTAGATGTACTGGTTGAGGCGGCCCATCACCGACCACAGGTTGGTCTTCTCCAGGTTGAGCGCGACGTTGTCGCGGGTGAGCTCGTCCTGGCCGCTGCGCAGCGAGTGCAGGATGCCGTTGAGCTGGCTCTGCGAGGACTGGTACTTGCGGAAGTAGTCCTCGAGCTTGTCGTTGAACGGCAGCTTGTCCCACCACTTCTTCACGCCGGTCGCCTGGCCGGGGTCGAGGTCCTCGACCGTGCGACGCAGCTCGAGCAGGGTCTTGCCGACGTTGGAGCCCTGCGCGATGCCGCCGGTCCTGAGGGCGTTGACCGGCTTGTCGAGCATCCGGTTGGACGTCTCGGCCGCCTTGCGGATGTCGGCGTCGCCCATGGTCCGGACGTTCTCCGCCTGCGCGGCGAACTCCGGGCTTCCCGCCTTCGTGCTCGTCAGCGACGTGAGGAAGTTGTCGACCTTCGCGTCGAGCTCGGGCACCATCGCGGCGTCCACCTGCGGCGCCATCTTCGGCGCCTGGGTCTCGACAACGGGTGCCGGCGCCTCCGGCGCGGTGAGCGTGATGACGGGCTCAGGGGGTGCGAGCGGAGCGGGCTCGGGCGAGGCAGCGGCAGAACCGTCGGTGGTCATGCGCCGAGCCTATCCAGCAAGTCGCGGCTTCATGCCGGGTCAGCGAAGCAAATCAGGGTCCGGATCAGGGGAATCTCCGAGGCCCACCAGGAACCAGGGCATCATCAGCTGCGCGATCGGCCCGATCGTCAGGGCGTAGGCGACCGTGCCGAGACCGAGGGTGCCGCCGAGGACGAGTCCGATGGCGACGACGGTGACTTCGAGGACGGTGCGGACCAGGCGGATCGAGAGGCCGGTACGACGGGCCAGCCCGGTCATCAGGCCGTCGCGCGGCCCCCGGCCGAGCTGGGCGCCGATGTAGAGCGCGGTCGCGAGGCCGCACAGCACGATGCCGCCGACCGTCAGCGCGAGCCGGACGGCGAGGGCGTCGGGCGCCTCGAACATGGCGAGGGTGGCGTCGGCAGAGAGCCCGACCACGACGGCGTTGGCGAGGGTGCCGAGGCCCGGCTTCTCGCGCAGCGGGATCCACAGCACGAGCACCACGAAGCTGAACAGCACCACGGCCTGGCCGAGCGTGATCGGCACGTGCCGGATGAACCCGGAGTGCAGCACGTCCCACGGCGCGAGGCCGACGTCGCCGAGCACCATCAGCGCGAGGCTGACGCCGTACAGCCACAGTCCGACGTGGAGCTGGACCAGCCTTCGCGGCAGCCGGCCCGCCCGGAGCTGGGCGACGGGGCCGAGGTCGGCGAGCGGAAGGGCGGGACGCGCGGTGCGTGGAGCCGTCGTCGGGCTGGTGGACATGCGTCCATGGTGACCACGATTGGACTGTTCTCAAATAGCCAATCGTGATTGACTGGCCTGCATGGTGCAGTCCACTTCCCCGGCGCTGTCAGCGACCCGCCTCGCCACGCTCGTCGAGGGCTTCGACCGCTCCCCCGCGTACGCCGGCCTGGCGGCCGCGCTGCGCGAGCTGATCGGCGACGGCCGGATCGGCTACGGCACGCGGCTCCCGAGCGAGCGTGACCTCACCGAGGCCCTCGGCGTCTCCCGGACCACCGTCACCCGCGCCTACGCGCAACTCCGCGACACCGCCTACGCCGAGGCGCGGCAGGGCTCCGGCACGTTCACCCGCCTGCCCGGGGGCCGCACCCGCGCGCTCGACCGCGCGCTGTGGCCCAGCGACGTCGGCAACGGCGTCATCGACCTCGTCTGCGCTGCGGCGACCGCCCCGCCCGGGATCGCCGGCCTCTACGCCGAGGCCGCCGCCGAGCTGCCCGCGCACCTCGGCGGGCACGGCTACTTCCCCGCCGGGATGCCCGCGCTGCAGGCCGCCATCGCGGCGACGTACGACGCCCGCGGGCTGCCGACGGCCCCCGAGCAGGTCATCGTCACCGCCGGCGCGCTCGCGGCGACCGCGGTGGTCGGCGCCGCCCTCGCCGGCCCGCGCGACAAGGTGCTGATGGAGTCGCCGACCTATCCCAACGCCGTGCAGGCCCTGCGCAGCGGCGGCGGACGGCTCGTCAGCATCCCGCTCGACCCGGCCGGCTGGGACCTCGACGCGATCCGCACGGTGGCGGCGCGGCAGCGGCCGCGGCTGGTGCACGTCATGCCCGACTTCCACAACCCGACCGGGCTCGTGATGTCCGACCGGGACCGGGCGGCGTACGCCCGGCTGCTCGCCCAGCACGGCGCGGTCCCGGTCGTCGACGAGGCGCACCACCTGCTGCGGCTCGACGGCGACCCGGTCGCCGACGCCCGGCGCCCCTTCGCGTCGTACGGCACGGACGCGATCTGCGTCGGCAGCGCCAGCAAGAGCGTGTGGGGCGGCCTGCGGCTGGGGTGGATCCGCGCGCCGCACGCCCTCGTCGACCGCCTCACCCGCGCCCGGGTCGGGCTCGACCTCGGCGCCCCGGTGCTCGAGCAGCTCGTCCTCACCCGACTGCTCACCGGCGAGATGGACGGCCTGGTCGCGGGCCAGCGCGACCGGCTCCGCGGCCAGCGCGACGCCCTCGCCGGCGCGCTCCGCGAGCGCCTGCCCGACTGGACCTTCCGCCATCCCGAGGGCGGGATGGCGCTGTGGTGCCGGCTGCCGTCAGCGGGCGCGACCGCGCTCTCGACCGAGGCCGAGCGCCACGGCGTCCTGCTCGCGCCCGGCCCTTCCTTCGCCCCCGAGGGCGGGCTGGACCGCTACGTCCGGCTGCCCTACGCGATCGCTGCCGACCAACTGGTGACGGCCGTCGACCGGATCGCCGACGCCTGGGCCGTCGTCATCTCCGGCCGGGGCGGCTCCCCCACCCCGCCGTCCGGCGCCGAGCCGGTCCTCGTCGCCTGACACCCCGACCGTCGAGTTGGGGTTTGCGACGATTGAGTTGTGAGTTGCGGTCGACGTACCAGCGCCAACTCACAACTCGACGGTCGCAAACCCCAACTCGACGGTTGCAAACCCCAAGTCGACGTCAGACGAGGTCGACCGCGCGGATCGAGGTGGCCTCGATGGCGGTCTCGATCTCCGCGAGGGTCTCGGCCGGGATGGCGGAGTCGACGGACAGGGCGACCAGCGCCTCGCCGCCCTTGGTCTCGCGGGAGACCTGCATGCCGGCGATGTTGACCTGGGCCTGGCCGAGGATCTGGCCGACGGTGCCGACCATGCCGGGACGGTCGACGTAGGTGAAGAACGCGAGGTGGTCGGTCAGCTCGATGTCGATGTCGAAGCCGTTGACCTCGACCAGGCGCTCGCGCTGGTGGATGCCGACGAGGGTGCCGCTCACCGACACCTGGGTGCCGTCGCCGAGGGTGCCGCGCAGCGTGATCAGGTTGCGGTGGTCGGGGCTGTCGCTCTCGTTGACGAGGCGTACAGCGACGCCGCGCTCGGCCGCGAGCAGCGGCGCGTTCACGTAGGAGACCTGGTCCTCGACGACGCTGCTGAACACGCCCTTGAGCGCGGCGAGCTCGAGCACCTTGACGTCGTGCTCGGCGATCTCGCCGCGAACCTCTACGTCGAGGCTCTGCGCGACCTCGCCGGCGACGCCGGTGAAGACCTGGCCGAGCTTCTCCGTCAGCGGGATGCCGGGCCGGACGTCCTCGGCGATCACACCGCCCTGGACGTTGACCGCGTCCGGCACGAGCTCACCGGACAGGGCGAGCCGCACCGACTTCGCCACGGCGATGCCGGCCTTCTCCTGGGCCTCGTCTGTGGAGGCGCCGAGGTGCGGGGTGGCGACGACGTTCTCCAGCTCGAAGAGCGGGCTGTCGGTGCACGGCTCCTTCGCGAACACGTCGAGGCCGGCGCCACCGATGCGGCCGGTCTTGAGGGCGTCGTAGAGGGCGGCCTCGTCGACGATGCCGCCACGCGCGGCGTTGACGAGGACGAGCGACGGCTTGGCCTTCGCGAGCTGGTCGGCGCCGATCAGGCCGACCGTCTCGGGCGTCTTCGGCAGGTGGACCGACATGAAGTCGGACTCGGCCATCAGCGTGTCGAGGTCGACGAGGCGCACGCCCATCTGGGCGGCGCGGCCGGGCTGGACGTAGGGGTCGTAGGCGATGACGTCCATGCCGAACGCGGCCAGCCGCTGCGCGACCAGCACACCGATCCGGCCGAGGCCGACGACGCCGACGGTCTTCTCGAACAGCTCGATGCCGGTGTACTTCGAGCGCTTCCACTCGCCGTTGCGGAGCGCGGCGTGCGCCGGGGAGACGTGGCGCGCGGCGGACAGCATCAGCGCGACGGCGAGCTCGGCGGCGGAGACGATGTTGGAGGTCGGGGCGTTCACGACCATCACGCCGGACTGGGTCGCGGCCTTCACGTCCACGTTGTCCAGGCCGACACCGGCGCGGGCGACGACCTTGAGCCGGCGGGCCACGGAGAGCGCCTCCGCGTCGACCTTGGTGGCCGAGCGGACCAGGATCGCGTCGACGTCGGCGATCGCCGGCAGCAGCTCGGCACGGTCGGCGCCGTTGCAGTGGCGGATCTCGAAGTCCGGCCCCAGCGCCTCGACGGTGGCGGGGCTGAGCTCTTCGGCGATGAGAACGACGGGGCGGTCAGTCACAGCGTGTCCTTCGCAGGATGGTGCGGGCGAGACGGGGGGCACGGCGCTGTGCGTCAGCAACAGTACCGGCATCGGGAGCGGATCCGAACTCGTGCACGGGATGCGAGAACCCGTTCCGCGCGGCCCGTCCGCGAGCCGTCGCGGCGCGCGTTCCCAGCCCGGCCGACATGGCCTAGCCTCCGTCCATGGGGAAGAGGTCGCGCGACCTCGCTGCTCCCGGATCCCCAGCCCTGCTGGCGGCCGGGCTGGTCGTGCTCGCCCTCTGCGTCGTCGTGACCGCGTCCGGCTCCGGGGTCCGCTGGCCCGGGGCCGACCTCGAGCGGCCGGACAGGCACGAGCAGTCCGCCGAAGGGCCCGAGCGCGGAGCCGCCGACGGCGAGCCGGAGCGGGGCGACCGCGACGATCGTGCCGACGTCGTGGAGCCGTCGCCCTGGCTCTTCCCGGGCCGGCTCGTGGCGTTGGCCCTGCTCGTCGCGAGCCTGCTGCTGGTCGGCTCGGTGCTCGCGCAGCTGCGGGTCTCCCTGCGCCGGCGGCGGCCCACCCCGCCACCGCGCGCCCCGGTCGACCTGCCCGCGCCGACGGACTCCGGGGCCGACGACGTCGAGGACATCGCGACCGCCCTCGAGGAGGGCCTGGCCGACCTGGCGTCCGGCCGACCGCGCAACAGCATCGTCGCGGCGTGGCTGCGCCTGGAGTCGGCCGCCGAGTCGGAACGGTTCCGCCGGGACCCCGCGGACACGCCGAGCGAGTTCGTGACGCGCGTGCTGGCGTCGTACGACCTCGACGCGGACGCGATCGGCGAGCTCGCCGGGC
Source organism: Nocardioides sp. (assembly GCA_035554935.1). Taxonomy (GTDB): domain Bacteria; phylum Actinomycetota; class Actinomycetes; order Propionibacteriales; family Nocardioidaceae; genus Nocardioides. The sequence goes on from DATMHM010000042.1 coordinate 12,556, forward strand.
TCTACCGCGAGGCCCGCTTCTCCGAGCACCCGATCAGCGAGCGGCAGCGCGACCGGGCACTCGCCTGCCTCACCACGCTGCTCGAGGGGCTGCTCGAGGGGTTGCGCGCCCCGCACCGCAGAGGCTCGCGGTGACGACGGGACTGGTCGTGGCGCTCGTCGTCGCCGTCGCCGTCGCCGCCGCGATCGCAGTGACCGCCGCGGCGCTGTCGCTGGCCGCCGAAGTGCAGGCACTGGCGTGGCCCGACGAGGAGCCGCTGCACCTGCGCGACAACCGGGCGCACGACCTCGAGCTGACCCACCTCGCCCGGCTCGTGGGCGCCGCCGACCCGACCGCCCTGCACCGCGAGGTCGTCTCCGTGGTCGACCGGCTCCTGGCGACGACGGCGGTGCTCGCCGGGCCGGCGGGGATCGACCCGCGCTCGGCCCTGCCCGACGCCGTACGACGGTTCCTGGACCAGCCGCCGCTGGGCTCACCGGACCGGTACCGCCGCGATCTCGCTGCGGTCCTCGACCTGCTGGAGGCGCTGTGACCCTCGAGACGACGAGCGACACCACGAGCGACACCACGAGCCACACCACGGTCGCGACCGAGCTCGCCGAGGTGTCCCGGCTCGCCCAGCGGGTGCTGGACGAGGTCGAGACGGCCGTGGTCGGCAAGCGCGACGCACTGACCCTGGTCCTCAGCGCGGTCGTCGCCGGCGGGCACGTCCTACTCGAGGACTTCCCGGGGCTGGGCAAGACGCTGGCAGCCCGGTCGTTCGCGCAGGCGCTCGGCCTCGACTTCAAGCGCGCGCAGTTCACCCCCGACCTCCTGCCCGCCGACCTGACGGGATCGTTCATCTACGACCAGCGGGAGGGCGCGTTCTCGTTCCGCCCGGGGCCGCTCTTCACCGGCCTGCTGCTCGCGGACGAGGTGAACCGGACGCCCCCGAAGACCCAGGCCGCGCTGCTCGAGGCGATGCAGGAGCGGCAGGTGACCGTCGAGGGCGAGACCTTCGCGCTGGCCGCGCCGTTCCACGTCCTGGCCACCGCCAACCCGGTGGAGTACGAGGGCACCTATCCCCTGCCCGAGGCGCAGCTCGACCGCTTCCTGCTGCGGGTCGGCCTCGGCTACCCGGACGCCGAGCAGGAGTGGGAGGTGCTGCGCCGACGCATGGCGCGCCGGCAGGAGGACCAGGTCGTCGGGCAGGTCGTCGACGCCGCGGGCCTGCTCGCGATGCAGCGGTCGGTCGAGACGGTGAGCGTCGACCCCGACGTCGGCCGCTACTGCGTCGCGCTCGCCGCGGCGACCCGCAGCCACCACCACACCCTCGTCGGCTCCTCGCCGCGCGGCGGCCTCGCCCTGCTGCTGGTCTCCCGGGCGTTCGCGGTGATCGCCGGTCGCGACTACGTCACGCCGGAGGACGTGAAGGCCGTCGCGGTGCCCGCGCTCGCCCACCGGATCACCATCCGCCCCGAGCTCTGGATGAGCGACGTCTCCGGCCGCACCGTCGTCGAGTCGGTGCTCGGCCACGTCCCGGCGCCGACCGCGCGGGGTCGGCGATGACCGGCTGGCACGCCACGCAGGCGCACCTGCGCGCGGTCGCGGCCGGCTTCGGTCTGCTGCTCCTCGGCGTGGTGGTCGGGCGGGTCGACCTCGTGGTGCTCGCGACGCCGTTCGTCCTGATGGCGCTCGCCGGGCGCGTCTCCCGCCCGGCGCGCCCGCCGCGACTGGTGGCGCCGGCGGGCAGCCTCGCCGTCCACGAGGGCGAGGAGTTCGCCTGGCGCGCCACGGTCGACGACCTGCCGCCCGGCGCCGTGGTGGCGGCGCTGCACCCCGCCCAGCGGTGGCTCGAGGTCACCCCCGAGGCCGGCCTGGTCGTCGCCGCCCGCGACGGCACCGCGACCGTCGACATCGGCCTGTGCGCGACCCGCTGGGGTCGCCGTACCCTCGGCGCTCCCGCGGTCGTCTCGTACGACGCCTGGGGCGCCTGGCGCTGGGTGGCGGACCGGCCGCCGCGGATCGGGCTGACGGTCCTGCCGACCACGGAGAAGTTCGACGCGGGCGCTCCCGCGCCCCACCCGCAGGGGCTGGTCGGGATGGAGCGGGCCGGCCGTCCCGGCGAGGGCACCGAGTTCGCGGAGGTGCGGCCGTTCGTCCCCGGGGACCGGCTGCGCCGGATCCACTGGCCGACCTCGGCGCGTACCGGGAGCCTGCACGTCACGGCCACCCATGCCGACGAGGACGCGCACGTCGTGCTGCTCGTGGACGTCGTCAACGACGTCGGCAGCAGCGGCGGGCTCACCGGCGCCCGCAGCAGCATGGACGTGACCGTGCGTGCGGCCGCCGTGCTCGCCGAGCACTTCCTGCGGCGCGGCGACCGGGTCGGCATGCGGGTCTTCGGCGACTGGCGGGTGAGCTTCGTGCCGTCGGCGTCCGGTCGGCTCCAGCTGCGCCGGATCCTCGACACGCTCGCGCTCGTCGAGCCGGGCACCGCCCGCGGCGAGGACGCCCTCGCGGCCCGGCAGGGGCTGGGCGCCGGGACGCTCGCCCTGCTGCTCTCGCCGCTGATCGAGCCCGCCTCCACCCAGCAGGTGGCGATGCTGACCAGCGCGGGGATCGACGTCGTCGTGGTCGACACCCTGCCGGCCGAGCTGGTCGCCGCGGGCGACACCGACGGGTCGGCGAACCAGCTCCTGGCCTGGCGGCTGCGCATGCTGCAGCGACGGCTCGAGAGCGACCGGATGTCGTCGCTGGGCATCCCGGTCGTGCCGTGGGCCGGCCCGCACACGATCGACCGCGTGCTGCGCGACCTCACCCGCCGCGCCGCGACCCCGAGGATGGCGCGGCGATGAGCGCCCTACTGGTCCGGGACAGGGAGGGCCACCGGATCGGGACGCTGTCCGCGGGCCGGGTGGCGCGCTGGCTCACCATCGTCGGCTCCTGTGCGATGGTCGCCGCGCAGGTCCTCGCCGTCGATCGGGCCGGGCCGCGGTGGCCGGCGCTGCTCCTCGTGCTGCTGGCCGTGGCGTCCGCGAACCTCCCCGACGGCGGGGTGCCGCTCGCCACCATCGGCTTCGCCGCGGGCTGGTGGCTGGTGGCCGTGCCGTCGCCGGCCGCAGGACCGGCGACGGTCGTGGCGCTCGCACTCCTCGTGTTCCACGTCGCCACCACCCACGCCGCGACCGGGCCGGCCGGTCGCGACGTCGCCGGCCGGGTCGTCCTCGCGGCGCTCGGGCGGACCGCAGCCGTCGGCCTCGGCACGCTCGCCGTCGGGCTCGGCGCGGCCACGACGACCGGCCGGGTCGACGTACCCGCGCTCGTGCTTGCCCTCGCCCTCGCCGCCGTCGCCGCGCTGGCCGTGGCCACGACCAGGCAGTGAGCCTCCGGCCGGTCGCCAGCGCCGTTGCCCTAGGGTCGGACCGTCCCAGATCCACGTCGACGAAGGAGTCAGGCATGCGGGTGTTCACGACGTTCGAAGAGGTTGCCGAGGCAGCAGGCACCGAGCTCGGGAGCAGTGACTGGGTCACCATCGACCAGCGCCGGGTGAACCAGTTCGCCGACGCCACCGGCGACCACCAGTGGATCCACGTCGACATGGAGCGGGCGAAGGACGGGCCGTTCGGCGGCACCATCGCGCACGGCTACCTGACCCTCTCGCTCGTGCCGTGGCTCGGCAGCCAGGTGTTCACCCTGCGCACCCCCGGCGCGAAGCTCAACTACGGCGTCAACAAGGTCCGCTTCCCCAACCCGCTGCTCGTCGGCAAGCGGATCCGCCTGCACGTGAAGATGGGCGAGGTCATCGACATCCCCAGCGGCAAGCAGCTCACCGTGCAGCACACGATCGAGATCGAGGGCGAGGACAAGCCCGCCTGCGTCGCCGAGACCGTCGTCCTGCTGCTGCCGTGAGGCCGCCGCGCCTGAGCTTGCGAAGGCGCGGGTGAAGGCCGAAGCTCGAGGAGCCGTAGGGACTCGCGCCGCGAAGCAAGCGAGGCCGTACGGCGTCTCGAGACCGGGTGGGGTGCTGCACCGCACCTGAGGGCCAGGTCCCGGCACCACGGCCAGACGTCTCGAGACGGCCGTGGCCGGCCTCCTCGACGAACGAGCGGGCCGGCCTCCTCGACGAACGAGCGCTCAGGCGTCCCGCGACTCCCAGGCCTGCTCGAGCGCCTGCTCGAACAGCTCGGTCGGCTGCGCGCCGGAGATGCCGAAGCGACCGTCGAGGACGAAGAACGGCACCCCGCTGGAGCCGTAGGCGCGGGCCTGCGCCACGTCGGCCATGACCTCGTCGCGGTACTCGTCGCTGGCCAGCACGTCCTCGACGCGACCCGCGTCGAGCCCGGCCTCCGCCGCCGCCCGGCGCAGCACGTCGTGGTCGCCGAGCGACTCGCCCCGGGTGAAGTACGCCGCCAGCACCTGCTCCATGAGCTCGTGCTGCAGCCCCTCGGCCTTCGCGAGGTGGATCAGCCGGTGGGCGGTCAGGGTGCGCGCGTGGAGGGCGTCGGCGTGCGCGAAGGTGAGTCCCTCCTCGGCCGCGACCTCGTCGGCGCGAGCCATCATGGCGCGCGTCCCCGCCTCGTCGGCGCCGAACTTGCGACCCAGCACCGTGACCGTCGACTCGGTCCCGACCTCGGGCGCGAACGGGTCCAGCTCGTAGGAGCGGTAGACCACCTCGACCTGGTCACGGTGCTCGAAGCCCTCGAGCGCCTTCTCCAGGCGGCGCTTCCCGATGTAGCACCACGGACACACGACGTCGGCCCAGATCTCGATTCGCACGAGGACCCCAACGCGTCGTACCCCTGATTGCTTCCCCTAGGGACACCAGGGGCAGCTCAGGGGCGGCTCCGGGGATCTGCCGGAAGCGCGAGACACCCGTACGGCGACAGGCTGACCGCCATGATCACAGTCGAGTCGCTCTCCAAGACCTATGGCAGCTTCACCGCCGTCGACGACGTGTCGTTCACCGCAGCGCCCGGCCGGGTCACCGGCTTCCTGGGCCCGAACGGTGCCGGCAAGTCCACCACCATGCGCGTCATGGTCGGCCTCACCACCCCGGGCAGCGGCGAGGTCCGCGTGCTGGGCCGGCGCTTCCGCGACCTGCCCGACCCGGGTCGCGAGGTCGGCGTGCTCCTGGACGCCTCCGCGCAGCACGCCGGCCGCACCGGTCGCGAGATCCTGACCATCGCCGCCCTCACCATGGGCCTGCCTCGCGCCCGCGTCGACGAGATGCTGGAACGGGTCAGCCTCACCCCCGACGAGGCCAGCCGCCGGGTCCGCAACTACTCCCTCGGGATGCGCCAGCGGCTCGGCATCGGCACCGCGCTGATGGGCGACCCCGAGGTGCTGGTCCTCGACGAGCCGGCCAACGGCCTCGACCCGGCGGGCATCCGCTGGATGCGCGACCTGCTGCGAGGCTTCGCCGACCAGGGCGGAACCGTGCTGCTGTCCTCGCACCTGCTGCACGAGATCGAGGTCATCGCCGACGACATCGTCGTGATCGGCAACGGCCGGATCGTCGCGCAGGGCACCAAGGAGGAGCTGCTGGCCGGTGCCGGCACCCTCGTCCGCGCGGCCGACGGTACGGCGCTCGCCGCGGCGCTCCAGGCCGCCGGCATCACGGCGCGGCCCACCTCCGGCGGCGCGGTGCTCGCCGAGGCCGACCTGACCCGGGTCGGCCGGACCGCCTTCGCGGCCGGCATCGCCGTGACCGAGCTGCGTGCCGCGGACGGAGCCGGGCTGGAGGAGATGTTCCTCGCCCTGACCGCGGAGAGCCAGCGCGACACCGCCCACCACACCGCCCACCACACCAGCCCCACCGGACAAGGAGCAGCGGCATGAGCACCGCCACCGCCACCTCTACCGCCACCGCCGACTCGGCCGGCGCCGTCGTACCGACACGGACGCGCCCCGCCCCGTCACCCACCCCGTTCCGCCGCGTGCTCCGCGTCGAGCTGCGCAAGATGTTCGACACCCGCTCCGGCTTCTGGCTGCTGGCCAGCATCGTCATCGCCTCGGTCATCGCGACCACCCTCACCGTGCTGCTCGGCGACCGTGACACGCTCACCTTCGACTCGTTCGCCGCGGCCGTCGGCAGCCCGATGTCGGTGGTGCTGCCGGTGATCGGCGTCCTCGCCGTCACCAGCGAGTGGAGCCAGCGCACCGCGCTGACGACGTTCACCCTGGTGCCGGGCCGGCCCCGCGTCCTGGCAGCGAAGCTCATCAACACCCTCGTCATCGGCGCGGTCGGCATGTTCGTCGCGCTCGGCGTCGGTGCGGCCGGGAACCTGGTCAGCTCGGCGATCACCGGCGTCGACCCGCAGTGGGACATCGCCCCGGACACGTTCGCGCAGATCGTGCTGGCGAACGAGCTCGGCATGCTGCTCGGGTTCGTGCTCGGGCTGCTGTTCCGCAACTCCCCCGCCGCGATCGTCGGCTACTTCGTGACCGCCCTGGTGCTGCCCGGGCTGACCAGCGCGCTCGCCTCCACCCAGGAGTGGTGGGCCGACAACGGTGCGTGGTTCGACCTGAACCAGACCCGCTTCCTGCTCTTCGACTCGAACCTGACGGGCCAGGAGTGGGCGCAACTGGGCGTGACCTCGGCGCTGTGGATCGTGGTGCCGCTGCTGGTCGGCCTGCGGCTGGTGCTGCGCTCCGAGGTGAAGTGAGCCATGACCACCATCGCCGCCACCGCCACCACCACCGCCACCACAGCCACCACTGCCGCTCCTGCCCGGACCGTCCCGGCAGCGACCCCGTTCCGCCGCGTCCTGAACGTGGAGCTGCGCAAGATGTTCGACACCCGCTCGGGGTTCTGGCTGATGGTGAGCGTCGCGGTCCTCTCGGTCCTCGCGACCGCCGCCGTGATCCTGTTCGCCCCTGACGACCAGATCACCTACGAGAGCTTCGCGACCGCGATCGGGCTGCCCCTGTCGGTCATCCTGCCGATGATCGCGATCCTCTCGGTCACGAGCGAGTGGAGCCAGCGCACCGGCCTCACGACGTTCACCCTGGTCCCGGGCCGGGGACGGGTCGTCGCGGCCAAGGCCACCGCGACCTTCCTGGCCGGCGTCGTGTCGGTGGCGGTCGCGTTCGCCGTCGGCGCCCTCGGCAACCTCGCCGGCTCCACCGTGGTCGGTGTCGACACGGTCTGGAACGTCTCCCTGGCGACCGTGCCGCAGATCGTGCTCGGCAACCTCGTCGGGATGGCGATCGGCTTCACCCTCGGGGTCGTGCTCCGCAGCTCCGCGGCGGCGATCGTCGGCTACTTCGTGGTGTCGCTGGTGCTGCCGGGCATCCTCGTGCTGCTGGCGGAGGTGCGCGACTGGTTCGCGGACCTGCAGCCGTGGGTCGACTGGAACTCCAGCCAGGTCACCCTCTTCGAGGGCGCCACCGACACGGCGCGGGAGTGGGCGATGCTCGGGACCACCACGGCCACCTGGATCGTGGTCCCGCTGGTCGTCGGCGTGTTCTTCCTGCACCGCTCCGAGGTGAAGTAGCGCCGGAGGCGCTACCGTCAGACGTCCCGTGGGCGGTCGCCCTCGGGACGCATGACGTCCCCCGGAGGGAGCGAGCGCCCGTGGAGCTGACCTCGGCGTGGTGGTTCTGGGCCCTGCTGTCCGCGGTGTTCGCCGCCCTGACCGCGATCTTCGCGAAGGTCGGCGTCCAGGAGATCGACTCCGACGTCGCGACCTTCATCCGCACCATCGTCATCCTGGCCACCCTCGGCCTGATCCTGCTGGCCCTCGGCAAGCTCCACGCCCCCGGCGAGGTGACCGCACGCACCTGGGTGTTCCTGGTGCTCTCCGGCCTCGCCACCGGCGCATCGTGGATCTGCTACTTCCGCGCCCTGAAGGTCGGCGACGCCTCCCTCGTTGCGCCGGTCGACAAGCTCAGCGTGGTCCTGGTCGCCGTGTTCGGCGTGACCCTCCTCGGCGAGCGGCTGTCCCTGCTGCAGTGGTCGGGGGTGGCGCTCGTCGGCGCCGGTGCGGTGCTGCTCGTCGTCAGCGGCTGACACCGCTCCGACCAGGGCGGGAGATGCCGAACGGCTCCCGGAGGGTTCCGGGAGCCGTTCGTCGTACGACGGAGGGGGCAGCGGTCAGCGCGCGGCCGAGCCCTCGGTGTAGTCGTCGTCGGTCTGCTTCCATGAGAAGTGCGAGCGCAGCGCCTTGCCGGTCGCCTCGATCGGGTGGCCGGCCTCCTCCTCGCGGAGCTTGAGGAACTCGGTGCCGCCGTTGTCCTGGTCGCCGATGAACCGCTCGGCGAAGGCGCCGGACCGGATGTCGTCGAGGATCGCCTGCATCGACGCCTTGACCTCGGGGGTCACCACGCGCGGACCGGAGACGTAGTCGCCGTACTCCGCGGTGTCGGAGACCGACCAGCGCTGCTTGGCGATGCCGCCCTCCCACATGAGGTCGACGATCAGCTTGAGCTCGTGGAGCACCTCGAAGTAGGCGATCTCCGGCTGGTAGCCCGCCTCGGTGAGCACCTCGAAGCCGGTCTGGACCAGGTGCGAGACACCACCGCAGAGGACGGCCTGCTCGCCGAACAGGTCGGTCTCGGTCTCCTCGGTGAAGGTGGTCTTGATGACGCCGGCGCGGGTGCCGCCGATCGCCTTCGCGTAGGACTTCGCGAGGTCCCAGGCGGTGCCGGAGGCGTCCTGCTCGACGGCGATGATGTCCGGGATGCCGCGGCCGGCGACGTACTCGCGACGCACCGTGTGGCCCGGGGCCTTCGGGGCGACCATGATCACGTCGACGCCCTCGGGCGCCTTGATGTAGCCGAACCGGATGTTGAAGCCGTGGCCGAAGACGAGGGTGTCGCCCTCGGTCAGCGCCGGGGCGATGTCGTCGGCGTACAGCTTCCGCTGGTGCTGGTCGGGGGCGAGGATGACGATGACGTCGGCCTCCTCCGCCGCCTCGCGCGGGGTGAGGACGCGCAGGCCCTCCTCCTCGGCCTTCGGGCGGCTCTTCGAGCCCTCCTTGAGGCCGACGCGCACGTCGACGCCGGAGTCACGCAGGTTGAGCGCGTGGGCGTGGCCCTGGCTGCCGTAACCGATGACCGCGACGTTCTTGCCCTGGATCAGGGACAGGTCGGCGTCGTCGTCGTAGAAAATCTCAGCCACGTCGGGCTTCTCCTTGCTGGGTTGGGGTTGGGGAATCAGGCGTTCGCTGCCGGCGGGACCGGTACGGCGACCGGCTTGCCCCGCTCGGAGATGGACCGGGCGCCGCGGCCGATCGCGACCATGCCGGACTGGACGAGCTCGCGGACCCCGAAGGGCTCGAGCATGCGCAGCAGGTCGGCGATCTTGTCGGCGTTGCCGACCACCTGCATGGTGATCGCCTCGGACGACACGTCGATCACCTTCGCACGGAACAGCTGCACGACGTCGAGCACCTGGCTGCGGTTCTCGGCGGTCGCGCCGACCTTGACCAGGACCAGCTCGCGGGTGACCGAGGCGCCGGGGTCGAGCTCGACGATCTTGATGACCTCGACCAGCTTGTTGAGCTGCTTGGTGACCTGCTCGAGCGGCGAGGACTCGACGTTGACGACGATCGTCATCCGGGAGATCTCCTCGTGCTCGGTCGGGCCGACGGCGAGGGACTCGATGTTGAAGCCGCGGCGGCTGAACAGCGCGGAGATCCGCGCCAGGACGCCGGGCTTGTCCTCGACGAGGACGGACAGGGTGTGCTTGGCCATGTCGATACCCCTCAGAGGTCGTCTTCGTCGAACTGCGGCGCGAGGTCGCGTGCGTACTTGATGTCGTCGTTGCTGGTGCCGGCGGCGACCATCGGCCACACCATGGCATCGCGGTGCACCCGGAAGTCGACGACGACGGGGACGTCGTTGATCTCCATCGCCTTCGCGATCGTGGCGTCGACGTCGTCGGGCGACTCGCAGGCCAGGCCGACGCAGCCGTAGGCCTCGGCGAGCTTCACGAAGTCGGGGATCCGCTTGGAGTGCAGGTCGGTGTTGGAGTAGCGGCTGTTGTAGAACAGCGTCTGCCACTGGCGCACCATGCCGAGCGACTCGTTGTTGATGACCGCGACCTTGATCGGGATGTTGTTGATCGCGCAGGTTGCGAGCTCCTGGTTGGTCATCTGGAAGCAGCCGTCGCCGTCGACCGCCCACACCGTCTGGTCGGGCATCGCGACCTGGGCGCCCATCGCGCCGGGGACAGCGAAGCCCATGGTGCCGAGGCCGCCGGAGTTGATCCAGGTGTTCGGGCGCTCGTAGCTGACGAAGTGCGCCGCCCACATCTGGTGCTGGCCCACGCCCGCGGCATAGATCGTGTCCGGGCCGGAGATCGCGCTGAGGCGCTCGAGGACGTACTGCGGCGCGAGGCCACCGTCGGCGGGCGTGTCGTAGCCGAGCGGGTACTTCTTCTTCACGCCGGCGCAGAACGCCACCCAGCCCTCGTAGTCGCCGGTGTTGCCGGACTCCTGCTCAGTGCGCAGCGAGGTGATCAGGTCGACGAGGACCTCGCGGACGTCGCCCACGATCGGGACGTCGGCGAAGCGGTTCTTGCCGATCTCGGCCGGGTCGATGTCGGCGTGGATGACCTTGGCGTCGGGCGCGAAGGAGTCCAGGTTGCCGGTGACGCGGTCGTCGAACCGGGCGCCCAGGCTGATCAGCAGGTCGCTCTTCTGCAGCGCGGCCACGGCGGCGACCGTGCCGTGCATGCCGGGCATGCCGAGGTGCTGCGGATGGCTGTCGGGGAACGCGCCGCGCGCCATCAGGGTGGTGACGACCGGGATGCCGGTCAGCTCGGCGAGGGCCAGCAGCTCCTTCGAGGCGCCGGAGCGGATGGTGCCGCCGCCGACGTACAGGACGGGCTTGCGGGCGTCGAGGATGAGCCGGGTCGCCTCGCGGATCTGCTTGGCGTGCGGGCGGGTCACCGGGCGGTAGCCGGGCAGCGTGATCTCGGTCGGCCACTCATAGCTCGTGGTGGCCTGCAGCGCCGACTTGGTCACGTCCACGAGGACCGGGCCCGGACGACCGGTCGAGGCGATGTGGAACGCCTCGGCGATCTTCGTCGGGATCTCGGCCGGGTCGGTGACCAGGAAGTTGTGCTTGGTGATCGGCATCGTGATGCCGCGGATGTCGGCCTCCTGGAAGGCGTCCGTCCCGATCATCGACGCGCCGACCTGGCCGGTGATCGCGACCATCGGCACCGAGTCCATGTGCGCGTCGGCGAGCGGGGTGACCAGGTTGGTCGCGCCCGGGCCGGAGGTCGCCATGCACACGCCCACGCGGCCCGACGCCGACGCGTAGCCCTGCGCCGCGTGCCCGGCGCCCTGCTCGTGGCGCACGAGGATGTGCCGGATGCTGCTGTCCATCAGCGGGTCGTAGGCCGGAAGGATCGCGCCTCCCGGGATCCCGAAGATGTCGGTGACGCCGGCCGCCTCCAGCGAACGGACCAGGCTCTGCGCCCCGGTGATCGTCTCGCCCGAGCCCTGCTGCTCAGTCATCCGGTTCATTCCTGTCTGTGCGGTGCTGGAGCCGGGTCCTCGTGGGTCCCGTTCCAGCGGGGGTGTGGTTCGCCGTACAAGCAAAAACCCCTCAGTTGCTGAGGCAACGAGGGGCGGGACGCGCTGGTCGATCTGACGTGGTCAGGTCAGCCGGCGCGTCCGGTGCGTACGAGAATCTGGTGAAGCATGTGCCCACCGTACGCCGTCCCTGTCGTGCCGGGGAACACGGTACCCGGGCATCCCAGATGGCGAGACGGCCGTCTCAGGTATCGACACGCCCGCGGAGGTCGGCGAGCGGGGCGTCGAGGCGCTCCAGCGCCGCCTTCGCCCGCTCCTCGGCGTGCTCCGCGACGAGCTCGTACGACGTCGCGTCGGCCGCGCCGGCGGTGCCTGCCGCGAGCCGCGCGTGCGCCGCGAGGAGCAACGCGTCCCGGTGGTCGCCCAGCGCGGACTGGACCTCGTGGCCGAGCACGCCAAGCGCCCTGGCCCGGTCCTTGTCGACGGGGGCACCGTCGACGGGGGCGACCGCCTCGGCGGTGTGCCGCAGCCGCCGGGCCGCCTTGCGCAGGGCGTGCCGGGCCTCCTCGTCGCCGGCCGCGGCGGCGTCCGCGCGACGCAGCACGCGCCGGGCCTGGCGCCCCACCGCCTTGGCGGCGACCGCGTCGGCCCGCCGGGCCGCTCGGCCGGACAGCGGCGGGTGCGCGGCCCAGCGGGCGAGGTGGGCGTCGAGCTCGTCGCAAGCCCTGGTCGCGTGCCACTCGACCAGCGTGGCGTGGGCCGCGCGGTGACGGGCCCGCAGGGGTCCGGCCAGCGCCTGGTCCAGCTCCCCGAGGTCCAGGGACGCGAGCGCCGCGGCCGCGTCGGCCGCCCGCACCTCCAGGTCGCGGCAGCGCCCCAGCAGCTCGCCGTAGGACGCGAGCACCGCACCCAGCTCGTCCGCCCGCAAGGGGTCGAAGCAGCGGCGGAAGGCGGCCAGCAGGTTCCGCAGGCGTCGTACGGTCGTGCGGAGCTGGTGCACGGCGTCCGGCTCGTCCGCCAGCGCCGCGGCGCGACGTACGGCGATGCCGTCGGCGAGATCGGCGATGGCCGTGGTCAGCAGCTCCCCCGCAGGTCCGCGCGTCACGGCCCCATCCTCCCACCGCACACCACGTCGTTGGTCGAGGAGGCCGGCCACCCCGTTGGTCGAGGAGGCCGGCCACCCCGTTGGTCGAGGAGGCCGGCCACGGCCGTCTCGAGACCCCGGGCCACGGTGCTGGGACCTGAGCGGCACAGTCGTGCGCGCGGGCTGCGGGGGTCTCGAGACGGTCGCGGGCGACCTCCTCGACCAACGAGGCGGCGGGCGACCTCCTCGACCAACGAGGCGGCGGGCGACCTCCTCGACCAACGCGGTCGCGGGTCAGTCGGGCAGGACGAGGGCGCTGATCCTCGGGTCCGGGTTGTGGGCGACCTCCCAGCGGAAGCCGTCGGGGTCGGCGAAGTAGCCGGTGTAGCCGCCCCAGTCGCGTCGTACGGCGTCCTGGACGTGCGGCGCGCCGGCGGCCCGGGCGGTGGCGAGGACGGCGTCCACCTCCTCCGGTGTCCGGAGGTTGTGCGCGAGCGTGATCGGCGCGACGCCCGGACCGGTCATCGCAGGGCCGACCTCGTCCTCGAAGTGGGCGCGGTCCCAGAGCGAGAGCATCAGCTGCGGCCCCGCGCGGAACATGAGGACCTCCCCGGGGACGTCCAGCTCGGGCGTCCAGCCGAGGCCGTCGACGTAGAACCGCCGCGTCGCGTCGAGGTCGGCCACGGCGAGGGTCACGAAGCTGATCCGCTGGTCCATGCAGCCGACCCTGCCACGACCCCGCGGTGGGAGGACAGCCTCCGGCGAGGTCAGCGCGAGAGGCTGCCCGTCAGCTCGCTCAGCGACGTCCGCTGCTGCCCGCCCTCGTCGAAGTTCGCGGGGTCCAGCCACTGCTCGTGGGCGGTGCGGACGGCGGGCCACTCGGCGGCGGTGACCGAGAACCAGTCGGTGTCGCGACTGCGGCCCTGGACGACCATGTGGTGGCGGAAACGGCCCTCCGCGACGAGACCCAGCCGCAGCGCGGCCTGCCGGGAGGGCTCGTTGAGGCTGTCGCACTTCCACTCGAGGCGGCGGTACCCGAGGTCGTCGAGGGCGTGCCGCACCAGCAGGTGGATCGCCTCCGTGGCCGCCCGGGTCCGCTGCAGGGTCCGGCCGAGCAGCACGCCGGCGACCTCGACCCGGCCATGGGCGACGTCGGTCCGGGCGTACGACGCGATGCCGGCCGCGCGTCCGGCGCCGCCGCCCTCGAGCGGGACCAGGGCGAACGGCACCAGTGCCGGCGAGTCCACCAGCGCCGCGAGGTGCATCCACAGCGACGGCAGCGAGGTCGGACGCGCGACCTCCCGGTAGGTCCACAGGTCGCCGTCGTCCGGCCCGCAGGTCGCGGCGAAGAGGTCGGCGTACTGCGCCGAGGTCAGCGGCCGCACCTCGACGTACCGGCCCGTCAGGGTCACGGCCTCGGGTGCGGGACGCGGCTCCCAGCCGGGGACGACCTCGCCCACCGGCCGGCCGTGCTCGTTGGTGTCGGTCATCGCGGCTCCTCCCCTCCGACTGGTCCTACTGGTAGGACACGAACCGTACGGCGGGCCGGATCCGGTGCACCGCCGCGGCGTCCATCAGCCGCACGTCCTCGTCGTAGAAGAGCTTGAAGCCCATCGCGAACCGGCGCGGCCGGGCCACGGCGGCGAAGGTGGCGCGCTTCTGCTGGGGCGTGCCGAAGCCGTCGACGTGCTGCACGAGCTGCAGTCCGGGGCGACGCACGATCCGTCGGGCGTCCGGCAGCATCGAGCTGCGGAACTGGTGCAGGACGAGCAGCTTCTCCGGCAGGTCGCGCTCGACCACCAGCCGCGAGAGCCAGCCGCTGACCCGGTTGACCTCGGCGGCCCGGACGCTGCCGATCACCCGGCCCGGCACCTGGTGGCGGGCCATCCGCCACTCCGGGTCGAGGGCGAGCCCGACGTGCGGCTCGACCAGCGCCCAGGCCCACCGCTTCGCGATCCGCAGGAAGTCCGAGCGGCCGGTCTGGATGTCGAGCACGAGCAGGGCGCCGTTCGCCCGCGCCGCGTCGACGTAGCGGCGTACCGCAGCCCGGCCGATGTCGTGGCTGAAGTCCCCGTCCCGGCCAGGGTGGGCGTCGGCGATCGACACGATCAGCTCGTGTACCAGGCGGACCGGGCGGCCGGGCCGGGCGAACGGGCGCGCCGCCCGCTGCAGCCGGACGTGAGCGCGCTCGGGACTCGTCTCCCCCAGCACGCCGAGCGCGCCCGACCCGGCGGTGCCGTAGTAGGCGACGAGCATGCCGCCCTCGGGCAGCACCCGCTCGGTGCGCCACCGCGGGGGCGCGGTGTCGACCGGCACCACGCCGTCGTCGACGGCCTCGCCGGAGGCCACCTCGACCGCCCCCGGCTGCGCGGTCGGCTGGTTCGGCTCGTCGGGTCGGGGTCCACCGCCTCCGGGCCCGCCGAGTGCCGCCAGCAGCAGGACGAGGGCGGCAGCGGCGAGCGCGAGCCCGCGCCGCCGGCTCACCACCGCGAGCGCAGCAGCGCGTCGGTGTCGGAGCTGACCGGGTCGTCGGCGGAGCGCACGAAGACCGCCGTGACGGCGCCCCCTCCGGTCTCGTCCAGGCGGTCGCGCACGGCGCGCCACGCGGCGAGGTTCGGGTGGTCCACCTCCGTGCAGGCGGTCGCCGGGGCGAGGGCGGTGATCGCCTCGTCGAGCTGCTGCCGGGTGACCTCGAGGGTCGCGGTGGACCCGTCGTGCTTCAGCACGGTCGCCAGTACGACGGCCGGCAGCCCGTGCGTCCCGCCCGGCGCGTTGACGTGGCCGATCTGGCCGTCGACGGCGAGCGCCCAGGAGACAGGGTGCACCCAGCCGTCGATCTGGGCGGCCAGCCGCTCCCGGATCCGGGCCAGACCGGCCAGCGTCGACCACTCCTCGAGGGGGTCGAAGTCGAAGGCGGGCAGGCCGTCGATGCTGGCGCGGTTCTTGCGCCGTCGGTAGTCCGCGGACCCGTCGACGCCGCGGCGCTCGAAGTAGGGCTGCAGCAGGTCGCGCTCCCCGGCGTAGTCCATCAGCGGGACGCCCCAGCCGCAGGAGTCCGAGATCCGCTCGACGTCCACCACGACCACTGCCCGCGCACCGGGGAGGTCGACGAACCGGGACGCCAGGTCGCCGTACCCCTCGTCGTAGCGGGTGACGACCCGGCCCCGGCCGTGCAGGCGCACGATGTTGGGCGGGCCGTCGAAGGCGCAGAACATCACGGTGATCCGGCCGTTCTCGCGCAGGTGGGCGATCGTCTCCGTGCCGCTGCCGGTGCCGTCGAGCCACGCGAAGGTGCGCTCGTCGAGCATGCCGAAGGTGCCCGCCATCCCGCGCGGCGAGACGTTGACGCGGCCGTCGCCGGCGAGCGGTGCGGTCGCCACGAAGAACACCCGCTGGGCGTCGACGAACTCCCGGAGTCGGCCGTCGACCCGGTCGTGGATCCTTCCCATCGTCAGCCGGTCACTCGGGGACGCGGCGGTAGGCGCCGTCGGACGCGGCCGTCGCCATCGAGGCGTAGGCACGCAGGGCGGCGGAGACCGGGCGCTGCCGGTCGCGCGGGGTGTAGGGCTTGTCCCGCTTCTCCTGCAGGATCTTGCGCTCGAACAGCGTGTGGTCGTCGACGTCGAGGTGGATCGTCCGGTTGGGGATGTCGATCGAAATCGAGTCGCCGTCCTCGATCAGCGCGATCAGGCCGCCGCCCGCCGCCTCCGGGGAGATGTGCCCGATGGACAGGCCGCTGGTGCCGCCGGAGAACCGGCCGTCGGTGATCAGCGCGCACTTCTGGCCCAGTCCGCGGCCCTTGAGGAACGCGGTCGGGTAGAGCATCTCCTGCATGCCGGGGCCGCCCTTGGGGCCCTCGTAGCGGATGACCACGACGTGGCCCTCCTCCACCTTCTTGCCGAGGATCCCCTCGACGGCCGCGTCCTGCGACTCGAAGACGATGGCGGTGCCGTGGAAGACCAGGCAGTCGTCCGGGACGCCCGCCGTCTTCACGACGCAGCCGTCGACCGCGATGTTGCCGGTCAGGATCGCGAGGCCGCCGTCGGCGGAGTAGGCGTGCTCGACGTCGCGGATGCAGCCCTCGGCGGCGTCCGTGTCGAGGGTGCCCCACCGGTTCTCGGTGGAGAACGGCTCCGTCGTCCGCACCCCGCCGGGGGCGGCCTGGAACAGCTCGAGCGCCTCGGCCGACGGGTTCTCGCCCCGGATGTCCCACGCGCCGAGCCACTCGTCGAGGTTCGCCGAGTGGACCGAGTGGACGTCCTCCTTGAGGGCGCCGCCCCGGCGCAGCTCGCCGAGCAGGGCCGGGATGCCGCCGGCGCGGTGCACGTCCTCCATGTGGAACTTGGGCGAGTTCGGCGCGACCTTGCTCAGGCACGGCACCCGGCGCGAGATGTTGTCGATGTCGTGGACGTCGAAGTCGAGCTCGGCCTCGCGGGCCGCGGCGAGCAGGTGCAGCACCGTGTTGGTCGAGCCGCCCATCGCGACGTCGAGCGCGACGGCGTTCTCGAACGCCGACCGGTTCGCGATGTTGCGCGGCAGGACCGACTCATCGTCCTGCTCGTAGTAGCGGCGGCACAGGTCCATGACGACCCGGCCGGCCTCCTCGAACAGCGCCCGGCGCTTCGCGTGCGTGGCCAGCGTCGAGCCGTTGCCCGGCAGCGACAGGCCGATCGCCTCGGTCAGGCAGTTCATGGAGTTCGCGGTGAACATGCCGGAGCACGAGCCGCAGGTCGGGCAGGCCGAGCGCTCGATCACGTCGAGTTGCTCGTCGGTGACCGCCTCGTTGGCGGAGGCCACCATCGCGTCGACGAGGTCGAGCTTGCTGTGGACGATGCCCTCGATCGCGACCGTCTTGCCAGCCTCCATCGGGCCGCCGGACACGAACACCACCGGGATGTTGAGCCGCAGGCTCGCCAGCAGCATGCCGGGGGTGATCTTGTCGCAGTTGGAGATGCACACGATCGCGTCCGCACAGTGCGCGTTGACCATGTACTCCACCGCGTCGGCGATCAGCTCGCGGCTCGGCAGCGAGTAGAGCATGCCGCCGTGGCCCATCGCGATGCCGTCGTCGACGGCGATCGTGTTGAACTCCTTCGCGACGCCGCCGCTGGCGACGACCGACTCCGCGACGATCTTGCCGAGGTCACGCAGGTGGACGTGGCCGGGGACGAACTCGGTGAACGAGTTCGCGATGGCGATGATCGGCTTGCCGAAGTCCGAGTCGGTCATGCCGGTGGCGCGCCACAGGGCACGCGCGCCGGCCATGTTGCGGCCCGAGGTGGACGTCGCTGAGCGGAGGGTGGGCATGGGGGCAAGGCTACGCCTGCGATCCAGACCGGAGCTCCAGCGGCCGACCGGCGGAATCCCGGTCGGAGCTCAGACCACGCCCACCTTCACCGCCATCACGTCCGGCAGGTCGGCGGCGATCTGCCGCCAGGTCTCGCCGTCGTCGGCCGACGCCCAGACCGAGCCGTTGCGGGCGCCGAGGTAGAGACCGGCGGGGTCGTGTGAGTCGACGCACATGGCGTCGCGCATCACGCCGACGTAGAACGCGTCGGGCAGGCCCTCGCCGTACGACGTCCAGGAGTCCCCCGCGTCGTCGGAGCGCCACACGCGCGCGTCCGCGTCCGGCGGATAGCGGCGCTCGCCGCCGCCCAGCGGGAACACCCAGATGGTGTCGGGGCGGTGGGGGTGCACGACGATCGGGAACCCGAAGTCGCTCGGGAGGTCGTCGCCGATCGAGGTCCAGGTGCCGCCCTCGTCGTCGGATCGGTAGACGCCACCGTGGTTCTGGGCGAAGAGCCGCTCCGGTCGGCTCGGGTGCCGGGTGACCTTGTGCACGCACTGGCCGAACTCGGGGAAGCGCTGCTCCTCCGGCAGGAAGTCGGCCCGGATGCCCTTGTTGCGGGGCGCCCACGACGCCCCGCCGTCGGTGGTGCGGTAGACGCCGCCGGTGGACAGCGCCACCGTCAGTGAGTCGGGGTCGGTCGGGTGGGGCAGCACGGTGTGGAACGCCTGGCCGCCGAACCCGGCGCCCCACTCGGCGCGGTGCGGGTGGTTCCACAGCCCTTCCTGCAGGGCGAAGCTCGCGCCGCCGTCGGTGGAGGTGAACACGGCGCCGGGCTCGGTGCCGGCGTGCAGCACGCCCTCGCCGGACCCGGGCACGAGCTGCCAGATCCGCTCGACGCTGGCGCCCGCGCCGTCCGGGAACCGGATCGCGCCGTTGGGCGTCTCCTGCCAGGTCTCGCCGAGGTCGTCGGACCACCGCAGCTGCGGCCCGAGCCAGCTCGACGACGCGCCGGCGAACAGCCGCGGCGTGCTGCCCCGGGTGTCGACGAGGCAGGAGTAGACCTCTTCCATGTCGTGGTGCGGGCCGGTGAAGGTCCAGTCGGCCCGGTCCTCCGAGCGACCGACCCACAGTCCCTTGCGCGTGCCCACCATGATGATCGTCGTCATCCGTGCCTCCCGTGCCTGTCGGTGTGTGCGCGTCCGCCCAGGCGCAGACGTGCCCTGCGCACACTCTGACCCCGAGCACCGACAAAAGTCATCGGCGCCGGTGACCGGTCCGGCTGGGCGGGCCGGCGGTCGCGTCCCGTCCGGCCCCGGGCCCTACGGTGTGCCTGTGCCGACCACCACCCACGACCACCACCGGCCGTCGCTCGGTGTCGCGGTCGGCCTGGTGCTCGTCGGCATCGCTTCGGTCCAACTCGGCGCGGGCTTCGCCAAGCTGCTGTTCAGCGACGTCGAGCCGGACGGCGTGGTGTGGCTGCGCCTCGCGACCAGCGCCCTGGTCCTGCTGGCCTGGGCCCGCCCGAGGCTGCGCGGCCGGAGCAAGGATGCCTGGCTCGTCGCGGCGCGGTACGGCGCCTGCCTCGGCCTGATGAACTGGGCGATCTACCAGTCCTTCTCCCGCATCCCCATCGGCGTCGCGGTGACGATCGAGTTCATCGGCCCCCTCGTGCTCGCCGCCGCCGGCTTCCGCCGGCCGCGGGACCTGGCCTGGGTGGCGCTCGCCGCGCTCGGGGTCGTGCTGCTCGGGTTCGAGCGCGGCCACCTCGACCCGGTGGGAATCGGCTTCGCGCTGCTCGCCGGCGCGGCGTGGGCGGGCTACATCCTCTCCAGCGCCGCGACCGGCCGGCAGTGGCCCGGCATCGACGGGCTCGCCGTGGCGGCCGGCATCGCAGTGCTCCTGGTCTCGCCGCTGCTGGTCGGCGTCGACGGCGCGGCGCTGTCCGACCAGCGGGTGCTGCTGATCGGCGCGGCGGTCGGCCTGCTGAGCTCGGTGGTGCCCTACAGCGCGGAGCTGGTGGCCCTCCGCACCCTCCCGGCGGCCACCTTCGGCGTGCTGATGAGCCTCGAGCCGGCCGCGGCCGCGCTCGCCGGCCTGGTCGTCGTCGACGAGCAGCTCGCGCCGGTGCAGTGGGGCGCCATCCTCTGCGTCGTGGTCGCCAGCGTCGGCGCGACGCGCGCGACCCGGCAGCCGATTCACCCAGATGTCACCTCGCCGTGACCGGCTGCACACGCTCCTGGCCGTAGGCTGGGGCCCTCCCCCGTCTTCCCGCCCCCGGAGGCGACTGCATGTCCCCCTTCCCCCCGTCCGTCCAGCTCCTCCACCAGCGCGTCTCGCGTGCCGTGCGCGCCTGGTCCGTGGACGCCCACCTCCAAGCGCGGCGCAACGCCATGGTCGGGCTGACCGCGTGCACCCAGCGCCGCGCCGAGCGCGAGGAGGTCGAGCGATTCCTCGCCGAGCGGGCCGCCGGCCGCCGTACCGACGACGTGGCGGGCGACACGTCCGTCTCGCTCCGGGCCTGATCAATCCGGGCCGCCGGGCCGTGGTCGGGCACAATCGGCGCATGGCGACCTCTGCTCCCCGGCCCGAGGCCCCGCGCCCCGAGGAGCGGGTCCGGCCCACCTCGCTGGCGTTCCGGGACATCCTCAGCGACGACGGCACCCACGTCCGGGCCTGGACCAACGACCCCGACGGCCTGATCGACGGGCCCACCGTCGTGCTGTGCAACGGGCTCGGCACCAACCCCTACCTGTGGCCGTGGCTGCTCGACCTGGACTGCGGCGTGCGGGTCGTGTCGTGGAACCACCGCGGCGTCAGCGGTTCGGATCGCCCGCGGGACCGCCGGCACGTGGAGATCGAGCACTTCGTCCAGGACGGCCTGTCCGTGATGGACCACTTCGGCATCGACAACGCCGTGCTGATGGGCTGGTCGATGGGCGTCAACACGGCGTTCGAGCTCACCTACCGCCACCCCGAGCGGGTCCGCGGCATCTTCGCGGTCTGCGGGGTCCCCGGCGACACCTTCGCCACCATGCTGGCGCCCCTGCACCTGCCGCGCTTCGTGGCCCGCGCGATCACCGTCAACGCGTGCCGCGTCGCCCAGTACTCCGGCTTCGTCGCCAACCCCTTGGTGCGCCGGATCCCGATGGGGCCGCGCACCGTCCGGCTCCTCGGCCGCACCGGCTTCATGTTCCCGGTCGCCGACCCGGACGCGGCGGCGGTCGGCCTGCAGGAGTTCCTCACCACCCCGGTCGACTGGTACGCCCGGCTCGCCATCGGCACCTCGCGGCACCCGCGGGTGCGGCTGAGCCAGATCAACGTGCCCACGCGGTTCGTCTCGGCGACGTACGACGTCCTGGCGGGCGCCCGCGACATGGCGAGCGCCTCGAAGCGCCTCGCCGACCGGGGCGTCCCGACCGACCACGTCGACATCCGGGGCTCCCACTTCGTCCAGCTGGAGCGGCCTGAGCAGGTGCACGAGCTGCTCCTCGACTTCCTCGAGGGGATCTCCTGATGCGCCGGCCGCTCGGGGCGTCGCTGGCGGCCCTGGCACTGGTCGCCGCGGGCTGCGGACAGGGCGGGAACGAGACCGACATCGACGTCTCCGGCACCGCCACCGCCGCGCCGACCGGGACCGTGCAGGACGGCGAGATCACCTTCGCCGTCGACGGCGTCCCCGACGTCGTCGCGACCATCGCCTCGGGGCTCGCCACGCCGTGGGGGCTCGACTTCCTGCCCGACGGCCGCGCCGTCGTCACCGAGCGCGACAGCGCCCGCGTGCTGCTCGTGACCGCCCCCGAGGTCGGCAAGAACGGCACCGACGAGGAGGGCACGGTCGTCGAGGTCGGCCGGATCCCCGAGGCCGACCCGCGCGGCGAGGCCGGCCTGCTGGGCGTCGCGGTCTCCCCCACCTTCGCCACCGACGGCCTGGTCTACTTCTACGTCTGCACCGCCGAGGACAACCGCGTGGTCCGCGCCCGGCTCGACGGGGACCGGCTCGGGGAGCCCGAGCCGATCCTGACCGGGATCCCCGGCGGCACCATCCACGACGGCGGCCGGCTCGCGTTCGGCCCCGACGGCCACCTCTACGTCTCCACCGGTGAGACCGGCGAGCCGCGGCTCGCCCGCAACCGGAAGGGCTTCGCGGGCAAGATCCTGCGGATCACCACCGACGGCAAGCCGGCGCCGAACAACCCGTTCGGCACCGTCGTGTGGTCGTGGGGCCACCGCAACGTGCAGGGTCTGGCGTTCGACCCCGACGGCTCGCTGTGGGCGACGGAGTTCGGCGAGCGCAAGGCCGACGAGCTCAACCGGATCCTGCCGGGCGAGGACTACGGCTGGCCGGTCGTCGAGGGCACCGGCGGACCCCAGCGCTTCACGCAGCCGTCGATGACGTGGCGCACGTCCGAGGCGTCGCCGTCCGGGCTCGCCTACGCCGGCGGCTACCTGTGGATGGCGAGCCTCCAGGGCGAGCGGCTGTGGCGGATCAAGGTCGCCGCCGGCCAGGTCAGCGACCCGACGGCCTACTTCGAGGGTGCGGACGCCGGCGAGTACGGCCGGCTGCGGACCGTCGTACGCGCACCAGACGGACGGCTGTGGCTGACCACCAGCAACGAGGACGGCCGCGGCGCACCCGCCCCCGACGACGACCGGATCCTGCTCGTCGAGCCCTGACGGGGGCTCGGAGCCGGGTGCATGAGTCCCCGGACGTCCGGGGACTCATGCTCGTGGCTCTGCGTCAGCCCAGCTTCTCGAGGATCAGCTCGCGGACCCGGGCCGCGTCGGCCTGACCCCGCATCTCCTTCATGACCGAGCCGATCAGCGCACCGGCGGCCGCGACCTTGCCGTCGCGGATCTTGTCGGCCACGTCGGGGTTGTCGGCGATCGCCTTGTCGACCGCGGCCGAGAGCGCACCGTCGTCGGAGACCACGGCGAGGCCGCGCGTCTCGATGATCTCGGCGGGCGTGCCCTCCCCGGCGAGCAGGCCGTCGAAGACCTGGCGGGCCAGCTTGTCGTTGATGGTCTTCGCCTCGACCAGCGCCTGGACCTCCGCGACCTGGGCCGGGGTGACCGCGAGCTCGGCGAGCTCGACGCCGGCGTCGTTGGCGCGCCGCGCGAGCTCGGTCAGCCACCACTTCCGGGCGGCCTGCGGCGCGGCTCCCGCGGCCACGGTCTGCTCCACCAGGTCGAGCGCGCCGGCGCCGACGGTGTCGCGCATCTCGAGGTCGGAGAAGCCCCACTCGGCCTGCAGCCGCGCCCGCTTCTGCGTCGGGTTCTCGGGCAGCGTGGCCCGCAGCTCCTCCACCCACTCGCGGCTCGGCGCGACCGGCACCAGGTCCGGCTCCGGGAAGTAGCGGTAGTCCTCGGCGTCGGACTTCTCGCGGCCCGACGACGTCGAGCCGTCGTCCTCGTGGAAGTGCCGGGTCTCCTGCAGCACCGCGCCGCCGGCGTCGAGGATGCCCGCGTGGCGCGACATCTCGAAGCGCACCGCCCGCTCGACCGAGCGCAGCGAGTTGACGTTCTTGGTCTCCGAGCGCGTGCCGAGCTTCGCGACGCCCTTCGGGGCCAGGGACAGGTTGACGTCCGCGCGGATCGAGCCCTGGTCCATCCGCGCGTCCGAGACGCCGAGCGCGACGATCAGGTCGCGCAGCTGGGCGACATAGGCCCGGGCCACGGCCGGCGCCTTGTCGGCCGGCACGAGGATCGGGCGGGTGACGATCTCGATGAGGGGGATGCCGGCGCGGTTGTAGTCGACGAGCGAGAAGTCCGCGCCGTGGATCCGGCCGGTCGCGCCACCGACGTGGGTGGACTTGCCGGTGTCCTCCTCCATGTGGGCGCGCTCGATCTCGACCCGGAAGGTCTCACCCTCCACGTCCACGTCGAGCCAGCCGTCGAAGGCGATCGGCTCGTCGTACTGCGACGTCTGGAAGTTCTTCGGCATGTCCGGGTAGAAGTAGTTCTTCCGCGCGAACCGGCACCACTCGGCGATCGAGCAGTTCAGCGCGAGGCCGATCCGGATCGCCGACTCGACGGCCTTGCCGTTGACGACGGGCATCGCGCCCGGCAGGCCCAGGCAGGTCGGGCAGACCTGGGTGTTCGGCTCGGCGCCGAACTCCGTGGGGCAGCCGCAGAACATCTTCGTGTTCGTGTTGAGCTCGACGTGCACCTCGAGGCCGAGGGCGGGGTCGTACTTCGCGACGACCTCGTCGAAGGGAACGAGCACCTCGGTCATCGGGGACCCTCCAGCGTCGGAGCCTGAGCAAGGATCGGACCACCCCAGCGGGAGGTCAGCGCGGCCTCGACGGCCGCGCCGACCCGGTAGAGCCGGTCGTCGGCGAGCGCCGGGGCGAGCACCTGGAACCCGACCGGCAGCCCGTCCTCGGCGGCGAGTCCGGCCGGCACCGAGATGCCGGGGACGCCCGCGAGGTTGGCGGGGATCGTGGCGAGGTCCTGCAGGTACATCGCCAGCGGGTCGTCGAGCTTCTCCCCCAGCGGGAACGCCGTGGTCGGCGAGGTCGGCGACACGAGTACGTCGACGTCCTCGAACGCGGCCGCGAAGTCGCGCGAGATGAGCGTGCGGACCTTCTGCGCCTGGCCGTAGTAGGCGTCGTAGTAGCCGCTCGACAGGGCGTAGGTGCCGATCATGATGCGGCGCTTGACCTCGTCGCCGAAGCCGGCGTCGCGGGTGGCCTTCATGACCGCCTCGGCGCTCGGCTGTGCCCCATTCTTGGCAGCGTCGGGGACGACACGCAGGCCATAGCGCATGGCGTCGAACTTCGCGAGGTTGGACGAGCACTCCGCCGGGAGGATCAGGTAGTAGGTCGCCATCGCGTGCACGAACGTCGGGCAGGACACCTCGGTGACCTCGGCGCCCAGGTCCTTCAGCAGCGCGACGGTCTCGGCGAACCGGTCCATCACGCCGGGCTGCCAGCCGTCGCCGGCGAGCTCCTTGATGACGCCGACCCTGAGGCCCGTGAGGTCGCCGGTCGCGCCCTGCTTCGCGGCCTCGACGAACGAGCCCACGGGGGTGTCGACCGACGTCGAGTCGAGCGGGTCGTGGCCGCCGATCAGCTCGTGCAGCAGCGCCGAGTCGAGGACGGTGCGGGTGACCGGACCGACCTGGTCGAGGCTGTTGGCGAGGGCGACGAGGCCGTAGCGCGAGACGCCGCCGTAGGTCGGCTTCACGCCGACGGTGCCGGTGACGGCGCCGGGCTGGCGGATCGAGCCGCCGGTGTCGGTGCCGAGCGCCAGCGGGGCCTCGAAGGCCGCCACGGCCGCAGCCGAGCCACCACCGGAGCCACCGGGGATCCGGGTCTGGTCCCACGGGTTGCGGGTCGGGCCATAGGCCGAGTGCTCGGTCGAGGACCCCATGGCGAACTCGTCCATGTTGGTCTTGCCGAGGATCGGCAGGCCGGCGGCCTTGACCTTGCGGACAACGGTGGCGTCGTACGGCGGCACCCAGCCCTCGAGGATCCGCGAGCCGCACGTCGTCGGCAGCCCCTGCGTGGCCAGCACGTCCTTGACGGCGATCGGCACGCCGTCGAGGAGGTGGCGGGTCTCCCCCGCGGCGCGGCGGGCGTCGGACTCGGCGGCCTGCGCCAGCGCGCCCTCGGCGTCGACGTGGAGGAACGCGTGCACGCCCGACTCCGCGTCGCCGTCCACGGCGGCGATCCGGTCGAGGTGGACCCGCGTCAGCTCGACGGACGTCGTCTCGCCCGCGGCCAGCGCGTCGGCCAGCTCGGCCGCGGTCTTCGTGATCAGCTCGTTGCTCACTGCTCGTCCCCCAGGATCCGCGGCACCCGGAAGCGCTGCTCCTCGGCCTCGGGCGCTCCGGAGAGCGCCTGCTCGGCGGTCAGGCCCGGCACCACCACGTCCTCGCGGAAGACGTTGGTGAGCGGGATCGGGTGCGAGGTCGGCGGCACGTCGTCGCCGGCCACACCGCTGATGGACGCGACCGCCTCGAGGATCACGTTGAGCTGGGGCGCCAGGTGGTCCAGCTCGGCGTCGTCGAGGTCGATCCGGGCGAGATCGGCCAGGTGGGCCACCTCGTCGCGGGACAGTTGGGACATGCCGGCGATT